>NZ_JAEVHG010000012.1:0-183434 GCF_018263875.1 Zooshikella ganghwensis | reverse complement strand
AGATAATATTCCATTATATTGAAATGTTTTATAATCCAATACGGCGTCACACACACAATGACAGGTGCTCACCAGCAAACGCTGAAGCAGCGTATTTTCAAAACCTAGAAACTGTCTAGAAAAGTCAGGCCGTACCAATTTGCATTCCAACACTTATTACCTGGGGCAAGCTGGATCCTTTCGTATTTGTTAGCAACGCAGAATATTTATCCAAGCAAATTCCATCCAATAAACTCATTATTTTCGAAAATGCATCCCACTTTTCATCTGAAGATGCTGGAGAGGAATACCTTGATGCCTTAACCACCTGGTGTCTACATGAATATAAGCAAGTATAAAAGAGTATCTAAGCTCATAACTATTAATGCACGTCACTTTGAAATAAACTAGCATTATTTTAAGCAGTCAGACAGGTTAGATACTACTTCTTACTCAATTAAGGATTATTTGTCTTTGTCTACCAACTTTTCGACAAGTTGCTCGATTTTCTCAGAGTCATTTGTAATTAAAACCTTACCTGTTTTTACTAAAATTGCCCCAACATCAACCCATATTCGTAAGAAAAACAAGCCTATAATTAGTGCTGCGAAGTGAAAAATATGGTCTGAAGCAATAATCTCTTCTTCACCAATTTTTAATATGATATTCGATTTCTCCTTTCCCACGATATATTCGTGTATTGGATTACTTGGGAAATTTTGTAGATAATCATCTAGATTCATTACAAGATCCAACAGGACTATTATTCCAAGTACTATAAGAAACGTACCGCTCGCTTTTCTAAACTGTTCCAATTTTACACTACCCCATTAATTTCTCTATAGCACGGATGCCTTTATAGACAGCACCGCGTACGACGACCCAATGCAGCGTTTTGTTTTGCACTGCATTAGTATATATTACACTCAGGAATACAACACAATATGAAGGATGCAAATTTCGGTAATTTGTAGGCAGTATAATCAAACAAGGCTGCAGATAACAACATCCATGGTACATACTGCCAAAATATGACGCTTAAAGAAGCAACCAAGGTTGGAGCTATAAAAGGACGAACAACTAATCCAATGACGCAGAAGATTATTATGGCAATGGTATTAAAAAATTTATCCACTAGCTGAAACTCACGTTATAACACATAACGCCCCACTTAGTTGAAGCTTTGCGGAGCTTGCTTTTATGTCTTATTCAATAAATATTCTAGTCAGCACAAATATATATTCACTGCCAAAGACATTCTACTAATCATCTTCGCTGGATTTATCTTTAGCCTGTACACAATCATCAGATTCTTTACCACCAAAGTCCCAGCCAAAAAAGAGCAAACCTAATCCAAAAAAAGGGATTGAAGCTATCGCTAGCCACCAATTTTTATAAAAAACAGCCAATCCTAATAATCCTATCCCTATAAAAATCGATGGTAATTTTAGCATCTGATACCCTAATATCTATATAGCCTTAATGACCAGAACCGCCAGGCGTTAGGTTGATAATTTTGTTAGATTAATATTCTATCCACTTTTCATCACCTATAAAAAGGTAGCCCTCTGCATTTTCCTTTTTAGGTAAGATATTTGGCCAATCAATTTGAAAGTCATAAATATAATTTGGAAGCATAAAATATCTTTCTTTTTTGCAATCAACTACAACAGTTTTTCTTTCAAATGTTTTAGCCATTCAACTAAAAACTAAGTATCTTGAATCTTGAGAGAATGCAAATAGGCAACCCCAAGCCCACCCTAGAAATTGTTTACTATTTATTATCACAGAATGATAAGAGTCTCCATGAGGAGGCTCACCAACATAGAAAAGTTCAGCGCGAACTGATTTATCAGGTGAATTCAGTATAAAATTGCCCATGCCAGCCCATATTGCGCTCCCATCACTTGGCATCATTTTTTCTTGCATAAGCTTCACCCGAACAACCTAACGCTAAGCTGAGATGATCCTGACAGGGCGTCCTGACTTGAGCGTATTGTTATATTTCACAAATTGTACAAGTCACTTATTATGACAAACTCGTTTTAACTAACATCTCAAGGAATTATTCTTCCATAAAAAAATTAATGCTGTACTAAGCGGAATGATTAATGTCAACTTAAGAAAACCCCAATATTTGCATCGTTGTTCGTCTAAACTATTTGTATACATTCCCTCCTAAACGCATCCATGTTTTAGTGATTAAATGTTTCGTTAGTAAAAAAGGGGGCATCCGTAACCAATGGGATCGCATATAGAATCCCCAAATAGATATTTGACGGTTAATGCTACTTAAGTAAGAGTTACATTCAATAGGCAGTAGTGCCAAAGGTAACCATTTACTCATTATAAAGTTTATGAAGATATTCGGTTTATATTGTTGAACAGATAGAAAAACTTCGTCAGGAATAGGGGTTTTTAAAATAGTTTTAGTAAAAGTAAGACCATAATAAAGAGGTCTTTGCACCCCAAGCTGGTGAGCTCTTTCGAGTAGCTTTTGATTAAAATTTTCATCTTTCTTTGAAAAAAATCGGAACAAAACATCCAAATCAACTAAATCACGTAATCTATTTTTTAACTCAGAGTCATAAAACAGGTGAATACAACTATGTAAAAACTGGTCTTCAGCGGACAATACTTTTATTCCAGCTTTAAGACATGGTTGGGCGGCAGACAATAATAGATCAGGATCAGGATTTAAACGACTGGTTCGAGGTAAAATCCGATGGTGTAAGTCGACATCAACACTTCGGAAGCGATGCCGAAGAGGCGGTATTTCATGCATCCATTGACGATAGTAGTAGTCATCATATCCTGAAGCAGGCTTGTGACTTTCCCAGCCTGCTTGCAATAAATGGTGCTCTACTTGATTTACTTGTTCCTCAGGTACCAATATATCAACATCTGATAGGTATCGTCCTTGTAGGCCCGGAATTTTCTGGGCAATATACGCAGCACCTTTCAGTAGCACAATATCATTAACATCTTTGAGTGTACGCTGCAGCCGGTTAACTTCCCATTGAGCCATCTGACTCAAATAGTCAGAAAAATGCATAACTCCAAGAATTGTTCTTCTTGCTTTTTCTGGCACTGCTGATAGCAATCCTGCTTCTTTTAGACGATAGCCAAGAGTTGCTAATAACCCTGACTGTTTTGCTAAATGAAGCCAATCATCTAATTCAACGTTTTTTAAGCTCAATACATAGCTAATGTCACTTAGTGAGAGAATCAAACTTGAAAGTGCAGATGACTGAGAAGTATACATAATATTTATTCTTCAGACGGGAGTGACTTAATGAGCTGTTGAAGGTTTTCAATCACTGTGTCCAGATCATTAAAATACAACTCATAGCAACTAGACTGATCAATTAACGATTTAACCGCCTGAAAGCCTTTTTTACCCACAACTTGATAATTAAAAGCGTTGTTGGCTAAACGAAGTAATGCTTGTGCTTTAGTCACTTCTATTAGCTTAAAACGAGTATCAGGCTGATATTTCGGAAAAATAACAAGTCTCGGTTTTGCTTGTATGTCACTTTGAGCAACGCTGGCTAATGGCGGACGAAAATGTGCAACATCCCCTTTGCGTGTTTTGGTAAATAGTGGACCAATCACTGCATCAGGGGCAAAATTACGAATAACTTCTATAGATTGATTTTTCAGAGGTATGAGCTTGGGAAGTGGTTGAATTAAACCTGTTTCTAAATCAATTAAACCAAACTCATCAGATAACATTCGCCACCCCCGCATAGCAAAGGCAGCACATAGTGTACTTTTTCCAGAACCGGGCCAAGCGGGTAAAAGAACACCTTTTCCCAAATACTCCACAACTGCAGAGTGCAACATCAAATAGAAATGACTTTGGGAAGCAATACACCAGTTTGTTCCCCATTCCAACATTGGTAATGCATGATCCAAAGGAAAGGGAGCCATCCCCGGGTCTCCCTCTGCTGTTTTAAATTGCACCTGTGGGCGCCACCAATAACGATGAGTATGAGGGCGAACCAAGTTGACTTGAAAATTTATCAGCACATCATTGTTAATAAATGGGTAATGAGCGAATAAGTTATGTATTTGAGCGGCTAAAGAGGGAATATTGGCTTTTAATTGTATAGTAAAAGGACCACACTGATAAACAACGCCCTTTGTTCGTAGGCAATGGTGAATTGTAGATAAGGATAAGTCAGAAAATCTCATACGCTGACAGACTCTATAAGGCCAAGCTCATCAAGTTCATTTAAAAGGTGTGAAAGCTGCAAGTCAGTTAAAGTGTCTTGATCTAGCTGATACTCTAGATACAGCTGTGATAAGAGCATTGAACAACTAAGAGGGGATTCAGATAGAATTAATAATATAGCAAGGGTTAGATCATTGAGTAGATGGGTTTCAGCAGTAAGTTCATTAAAAACCACTGTTTCTGATTCCCACCGTGCCCAATGGAGATATTCTGAAGAAACTGTTTGCCAGCATCCTTGGCTGGTATTAGAACACTTCACACACAAGCCAGCACGTTAGTCTCACTCACAGCGCATTAGCCAATATTTTCTACTGGATTATTGTATAAAGAAACCCAGCAAGACTCTGTAACAGGTGACGATCCTGGATTACGCTCAACCATCAGTTCTTTTGACTGATCATCATAAAACACCAACACTCTGACATTTTCACGTAGTATAGTTACATTCCCTTTTGCAGCATTTTCTTGCCACTTATCAAGCTGCTTTTGTACTTTAAGCTGATCAGCTACTTTAACCAAGCCACCAGCCTGTTCCTGGTAATATTCACTTTTCACTACATAGTAGACCTGCTGGCCAGAATTAAGTGACTTATCATCTTTACCAGGATTGTGCATAACAGTTATTTTGACCGCTTCAGCGCGAAGCCATTTTACATCCTCAATATCATATCCAGGGCGTACAACAGTTTCAGCTTGGTTTGCAGTGTTTGCTAACTTTGCCTGGCATGTCGCACTACTGGCAGCTAAAGCAGCTCCACTTCGTAAAGTAAGTAGTAAGGGCGCTGCTGCCGCTGAAGCTTTTAACAAGCGACGACGGCTTGCAAGTTGTTGCCATTCACCACTAGAAGCTTGTGAGCTATGATGTTTAGAGTCATTACTGTTGTGTGTTTTCATAATCCGTTTCTTGCTTAGTGTCCGTTAGTTACCTGAAACTCATTCTACTACTTTAATTTACGCAAGTATCAGACCAAAACCCCGAAAACCTACAATTAACAGTAGTTTAGGCTAAAAGTAGAACCATTTACTTGGGTACTACTAACAACAACTATTTAACTTGTAAAAGATAATAACATATTGCAGAGGCTATATTTTCCAAACCAATACCCAATTTTAACCAGAGATCATTGCATCCTGTTTACTAACAGGGCGTTGAGGATTCGTTATCCACTCACTCCATGACCCAGCGTAAAGCTTTGGCATCGGTAACCCAGCAAGCTGCATAGAAAAAATATTATGGCATGCTGTGACGCCAGAGCCACAATAACAAATACAATTTGAGACCTCCTTCACTCCTAGATACTGAAAACGCTCTAACAATTCACCTGAAGATTTAAATTTTGCATTCTGATCAAGGTTTTCTGTATAAGGGCAACACACTGCTCCAGGGATATGACCCGCCACAGGATCAATAGGCTCTTCTTCTCCAGTAAAACGGCTATACGATCTTGCATCAAGCACTATAATCTGTTCAGAGGATATATTGCTAAGAACCTCATCAACCTCGACTTTAAAGGCATTGTTACACTCAAAGTCAAACTGAGCAGCTGGGTATTCCGGCTGAACAGATGTACATTCAAACCCATCATTCATCCAGGCTTGGTATCCCCCATCCAAAAGGTAAACATCTTTAGACTTACCTAACCACAGCAGCAGCCACCATAGTCTTGCGGCTTTAGCACTATCAGCATCATCATAAATAACAATTTTGTGCTGACTACTAATACCAAGCCTTTCAAGCTTTGCCGCAAGCTGATTAGGATGAGGCAAAGGGTGTCGGCCTGTTACTCCTGGAACCACAGGAGCAGATAAGTCTTTGTTGAGGTCAAGAAAAACAGCACCTGGAATGTGGCTCTGTTGATATGCAGCCAAACCATAGTCAGGGTCATCCAGCGCAAAACGGCAATCGACAACCCGGGTATTGGTATCATTTAAACAGGCATTAAGTTCAAACGTGCTCAGCAAAAGTGACATACAATTCTCTAACCTAAGGCTTCATGTGAATAACTTCATCATCTTTTATCACTTTATTATGTAATTCTGCTTTCACGTCAAGCCCTTCCAGTTCCACCCCCTCCTCAACAATGATACGTGTTGAGTCATCGCCATAACTTACTGAAGTCGTTGGTGGCGAATCGCTATTAGGTACCAGTGGGTCTGACTCAGTTTCTTCATTTTTGTAGGTAGTTCTTACCTGTTGCTTTTTTTCGGTTTGGCTGTTAATTGAGGTGACACCTTCTTCACCGTCATTACTTTGACCACCAGCAACAACAGGTACTACAGTGTTAACCTCATCGTCACTTATGACTTTTACATCTTCATTTTCAACTTCAACCATTACATCTTTCAGTGGCTCAGCTTCAGCTGACTTAGATTGATCAAGCCAATAATGATAAAACCCTATACCAGCCCCACCTGTGACACTTAAGGCTAGTAACACAAAAAGCGACATTCTCGCAGCATAACTCATATTCCCTCCTAGCGTATTATCTTGAGTCCCCATAAATCGTCTAGACTTTGTACTAAAATATCCACCATATGTGCACTAAAGAAATATGCAATCCTTATGCAAGGTATTTATAGGGATATGGTATGCTCTGAGCATATCCTTGTCATTTAATGCTCATGGAAAAGATCGAATTGTCCTCACTTCACTTAACTGGGAACCCTATATTGGCCGCTCTTTACCTAATATGGGTTATAGCTATGAGCTGATTAACGAAGCTTTAAAAGTTAACCACTACTCACTTGAAATCATCTTTTTATCTTGGGAAAGAGCTATAGAACTGGCAAGAAAAGGGCACACAGATGGTATGTTTCCAGCGTACTACTCAAAAAAGCGTGAGAAAGATTTCATTTTCTCCAGCCCTATCCCTGGAGGCCCTGTAGGCTTCTATAGCCGTACAGACAATAACTTCCGTTTTGCAAGCGACCCCCGAGAAAACTTTGCGCAAGCAATCGAACCGTTAAAAAAACTAACATTTGGTGTGGTAGAGGGATATGTAAACTATGCACCTTTTGATGAGGCTGCCTACTTAAAAAAACGATATACAACCAGTGATGACCTCAACATCAAACGCTTATTTAAAAAACAAGTAGACATTATTTTTATCGATAAATATGTTGCTCAATATATTATCACTAAAAAATACCCTTGGTACTCATTAGAACTTGAGTTTATAAATCCTGCACTTGAAATCAAAAAGCTACATATTGCGTTTTCCAGAAAAGCAAAACATCACCAAACATTCATAGAAGCCTTCAATAAGGGGCTTGAACATATTACACGTAATGGGATGGTTGCAGAAATCTTGCTAAAACACGGATTTTAACCCATACATTATACTCAGATAACAACGAATCGTGTCTATTACACTCAAAGCGAGTCAGTTATATGCTGGCTATTCATAGCGCTTACCCTAATCAGCATTCTTGACTAGCAAGACCCAAGGGAATGTTTATACACAATGATATGGATATCATGCAGAAGAACAATGCAAGAGCAATTACTAAGAAGCATTTAGCTGCCACCACACCTACATGTTTCTATAAGCTCCTGTGGCTTCATCACATGAAAACAGCATAATAGCTATCCTAACATTATGATAAAACAATTATTGGCAATCTTAATTTCTTTATGGGTAAGCTATTCTTCTGCCAGTGAGCGCCCAACGATAGTTTTATCCTCCTTAAACTGGGCCCCCTATATTGGCCAGGATATGCCAGATAAAGGCTATGTTTATGAGGTAGTAAAAGAAGCCTTTGCACGTTCTGGTGCTAATGTGGATGTTTTGTTTTTTCCATGGGCTCGTGCCTTGCATGTTGCTCGACATGGTCATGTTGATGGCCTATTTCCTGAGTACTATGACAAAGAGAGGAAAACAGAGTTTATCTTTTCTGATCCATTCCCAGGGGGACCTGTAGGATTCTATAAACGCCGTGATCGAGATATTAAATTTTCCTCTGATCCACAAAAAAACCTCAGTAAAGCCCTTCAAGATCTCAAGGAGTACAAATTCGGTGTAGTAAGAGGGTATATCAATACAAAAGAATTTGATGATGCAGATTACCTAAAAAAAGAAGAGTCTATTAGCGATAATGTTAATCTCAAACGTCTCTATAAAGACCGAGTGCAACTTATATTTATTGATAAGTATGTCGCGCAATATATTATTGCTACGCGCTACCCTTGGTACTCGCTCGAACTGGAGTTTATGAATCCTGCCCTTGAAATAAAAGAGCTGTATATTGTTTTTTCAAAAAAAGCCGAGGACTATCAAAAAAAGCTAGCCTTATTTAACTCTGGGCTTAAGCAAATTAAAGAAGATGGTACCATGGAAGAAATTATGTCAAAGCATGGGTTTTGATAAACTATATACCCAATACGAATGGTTTTTAGGTGCGGCCATCGAGTGACGAAGCCTCATGAGCCTATATTACTAGGTGATTGGGGTGAGGAGAGAAGATAACAAAACCTAGAAATCATTCGTGAAGGGTATACCAGCCCTTACAAAGCAATCTCACTAAAAACCGTCACTACCAAAACTATTTCGTCATAAAAGTTTAAACGACTGTTTAATAAAAAAACCTTGCCTTCAGCTATTAACCTGCCCTATTTTTGACACTACACATGAATACCAACCCATATAGTTACCGTTAGAACAGAGTTACTGCTGATTAGTAAAGTATCAAGGTAGTGTGTGGGTTCCAGATTATGAGGTGTCAATTCAATGACCAGACCCGGCCAATTTGCCAGTGATAACTATTCTGGTATATGCCCGGAAGCCCTTGAGTATATGCTTTTGGCGAATGAAGGGGATGCAGAAGCTTATGGTGAAGACGAGTGGACCCGCAAGGCTTGTGATGAGTTTCGCAGACTTTTTGAAACAGACTGTGATGTGTTCTTTGCATTTAATGGTACTGCAGCCAACTCTCTTGCGCTTGCTTCTCTTTGCCAGTCATATCACAGCGTCATTGCGCATCAAACATCTCATGTTGAAACAGATGAGTGTGGTGCCCCAGAATTTTTCTCTAACGGCTCCAAACTTTTGTTAGGAGATGGCGCAGAAGGTAAGCTAAGTCCTGAATCTATTGCTGAACTTGCCTGTAAACGAACAGATATTCACTACCCCAAACCCAAAGTGATCAGTATTACCCAGGCCACAGAACAAGGCACTGTGTATACCATTGACGAACTACGGGCAATCAAGGACGTCGCAGATCGTTACCAACTTAAAATTCATATGGATGGTGCTCGTTTTGCTAATGCCTGTGTCTCTCTTGGAAAGTCCCCTGCAGAACTCAGCTGGAAACAAGGCGTTGATGTCTTATGTTTCTCAGGCACTAAAAATGGTATGGCTATTGGCGAAGCCATTGTTTTTTTTGACAAACAGCTAGCGGAGGATTTTTCTTACCGAATTAAACAAGCTGGGCAACTTGCCTCAAAAATGCGTTTTCTTTCCGCCCCCTGGCTTGGAATGCTCAAGACAGGTGCCTGGGAGAAGAATGCAAAACATGCCAACCAGTGCGCTACCTATCTTGCTGAACGACTCTGTGAAATACCAGGAGTAAGTCTATTAAGGCCCTGTGAAGCCAATGCTGTTTTTGTCGTCCTTCCTGAACAAGTCATCGTTAAGTTACGTGAGCAAGGATGGCGAATTTATACATTCATTGGTGCTGGTGGTGCTCGCTTTGTATGCTCTTGGAACAGTGATAAAGCCCGGATTGATCAATTAATCAGCGATATAAAGCAATTAATGGCCAAATAAATGAAGTTAAAATCGCTATGGCCAAAAGATCATAGCGATTTTATCAGTACGAATAATTTTTAAAGGGAAAAGTGATAAGAAAAATTACTGCTTTTTTGCCCGAAAAAAACGATTTAAATCAATTGAGTGAGTCGTATAATTCAATTGACCTTTTATTTTGTTGTAAATATCGTGATATTCATGACCAGTTAAAAATGCTTTATTCCAGCCAGAAATTGTTAACCCCTCACCAAACAGACCATGACGGCGAAGAATACTTTTTACCCTTTGAGCAAAATTGTAAAACTCATCCCGTCTCAGCACTTCAGTCTCTTGCACATGACCACTTTTTGAGTTGATATTTACATTAATAACCACCGCCTTATCTGGCTCTTCAGGGTGAATCTCGTAATTAATGTCAACCTCTGCTTCTTGAGCTTGCTGCGAAGTGTTATAAACAAACTTTTTCTGGGTTAAACCGTTCATAGCTTTCTGCCAAAATTCGAACAATTAGTCGCTTAGTAAGGTAGTAATATAACTACAACACAACATTCATTTTTTAACCCGTGTCAACACTCTTGTATCCATTTACAAAATTATCAGCTTGGTTCGCATGAGGGATCAGAGAGCACACTTAATACACAGTAATAGTGTAACACTGCAATGCGATGCTCTGTTTCGCTTGCATTAACTGATAACCTACTGACTTATCTTCCGAATCACATCTGTCACCAGGGTATGTAGAAAGTTAATATCCTTTCGAGAGCAAACAGGCAGTCGCTCACGTACCCACTGATACTCTTTCGCCGAGCAAGGAATATTTAGCTGATCTAGTAAAAATATTACTTTTTCATGGAGAGCACGCCACTGACCTTCTGCGACGTCATCAGAGCAACTGTTTGCCTGATCAGGCTGACTTAGTGGGCCAAGTTCATAGGCATATAACATGACAGCTTGCCCCAAATTTAAGGAGGGATAGCTTACCGCTAGCGGGACAGTTGATAGCACATCACACTGGTTAAGCATTTCATTCGCTAATCCATGATCTTCACGACCAAAAACAATAGCAACCCGAGACAATAGCTGACTTTTTTCTGATAACGACTCATATAGAGCCTTCGGTGAATAAGCGTAACGTTTACCCGCCCTTTGTTTAGTTGATGTTCCAATGGCTAAGTCAATATCCTTAAGCGCTGACTCAAGGGATACAAAATGTTGGGCACTTTGCAGGATGTCCGTTGCCCCATGTGCTACCCACTGCGCTTCATCCGCCAAATACTGTTGACTGTTAACGATACGCAGATCATTAAACCCCATAGTTTTTAAAGCTCGGGCACACGCTCCTACATTCACAGCACGCTGGGGTTCAACTAAAATAAAACTAATTTGCATGAAAGTCCTACCAAGTTACTTATACCCTTCACGAATGATTTCTAGGTTTTGTTATCTTCACTCCTCACCCCAATCACCTATTAATATAGTCTCATGTGGCTTCGTCACTCGATGGCCGCACCTAAAAACCATTCGTATTGGGTATACTCATTCACTTCAAGCTTCCATTCCCATAAATTCCTGCGGCACTAATTATCAATTTAACCCAACACAGTCCACATAAATAATTGCGAGAGTGTCTACAAAATATTACAAGACGATTGCCGAATGAAGAAAGGTTAAGGCATTATACGGTTTTTTCCAGTGCTTTAACGCTATGCCTTAATCCACTTAACATATACACAAAGAAGGGTATAACCTGTATTCGTTATGCGACTGTAGGAAGGCGTAAGCAATCATTATAGATTTAGTTTTAAATCATTAGTCTTTAGGAGCTTAGTATGAAATATTTAGTTGCTGCAGTAAGTATGCTTATGCTCGTTGCCTGTAATAGTAACCAGTCTACCACCGCAGGCCAAACCGAAGAGTTACCACCTCCGACAACCCCTGTAGAAGCAACACCAGTAGCTACAGAAACGGTTGAGCCAGCACAAGACCCTATGCGTGAGTTATGGGAGCGTTACTGTAATCATGAAGCATTAACCGTTGAAGAGCGTCAAATGATTGCAGAATCTACAATGCCTGTCGACTTACAAGCGACTTGTATCCAAAAATAATCTGTGGAGCCTATCCTGCAAGCCACCTATGTGCGAAGCAGGATAACAGCCTTCATAACCATTTGTTTTCTGGCAAGGTGTTTTTGTACGGATACAGACCTAGGTTAAACAAAAGCAACTCTGCCAGAAGCTTAGAGCAGAAACAAAAATAATAATACGTGATTAAGCTATCTCATCAAGAAAGCATCACTACGGGTGGGTAACCAGTGCTTTTACACGCAGTTGCTCATTTTCAGAAAAAGACTGCTGAAGAAGTGTTTCAATTGCTTGGCCTTTATCTTCCAAGGCCATTGAACTACCCATAATACGGTTTAATGATTGCTGATAATGGCTTACACGCTGTTGCCAGTTCAGTCTCATTTGCTCCAACTGGCTGAGCCGTTCAACTGCTGCATTACCAAACTCCGCACTTAAGGCTTGATTTGTACTAGCTTCTGACGCAGCAATTGCATGAATTTCTGCCTTTTTTGATACGGGATCTGCCACTAAAAATAACGCTCTATCATCTTCAGTAAGACTGGCATTCAAGGCTCTTAGTGCTGCTTTCTGTTGTTCTTTGGACAATTCCTCATTTTGTATGATCATAATACGCGCTAACATATAACGATCGTAGCGAATTTCTCTACCAAAAAAAGCTTCTGTATCACTTACAGAAAAGTGCTCATGCCGTAACTCATTGAGTACTGTCAATCGATTATTCAAGTTCGAAACATCATACGTTGACTGTGCTTTTACGCCAAGATAATCACCCTGATCTGAAATCGTACTTTCAAGATCAACTAACGCTTTCTTATAAGCTAAGTACTGTTCAAGCAGGGCTAAAGCTTGTTCTACAGCAGGTGAGTTTAGCTGCAAACGAATGTATTGTTTTAATCGATTGACACTCTGATCGAATGGCTCAATTCCCTGCACAGAAAGGAAGTAGTCAAATAAATCCCGTATTTCACGACTGACGACAAGTTGTCCTTGGCTATCAACGGGTAAACCTCCATCAACTGAGGTATCTAGCAAGTATTCAGGTAATTCAGCCTTCACCTGATGTACTTTAGCTTCAGCATCATCTTGTATAAGTTCAGGCTCACTACTTGCTAGAAAAGTCTTTTCATATTGATGTGTTTTTGATGTTAGCGGTTGATTACGCGTTTCTGAGGTCACTGGAAAAAACATCACAACAACATAAGCAATGATGACAATTGTAAATGAAACCAGCCCGCTAATTAAAAAACTTCGCTGTCGATTAACTGCCATTGTCTTATCTCCATGTACGTATTTTTTCAACACTCTTCTCAGAGAATGCAAAACACGTGCACACAACAAGCACGAAAGTTCAAGCTAACAAAGGGCCAAAGAAGTCACAATGTATTTCTGTGACTATGCAAGACAATCTAACAAGGATAAATCAGGTATTATCTGACTTTGCAGTTAGCAGGGCCGACAAATGTCGGCCTAGTGGTGCAGGCGTAAAATTGGGTAACACTCTTCAAATCCATTTTTTCTCTGTCAAGGCGCTTTTTTTCAGGCATAGTGGGCCTACGTCAAATAAAAGCAACACCGGCAGAGGATAAATGGAGAAGAAGTTGTTACCTTATTTTCCGCATGGACCACTAAATAGCATCGGGCTGAGCATCAGGTGAGGCATTTTTAAACGCGGCATGCTGCATACAGTGGTTGTATATTTTAGTAACATTTGGAAATTCAGTAAGCTCCACTTGAAAACGCCTGGCGTTGTACACTTGAGGAATTAACGTTACATCTGCCAAAGTCAATTGATCATGCCAGCAGTATTGCCCACTGTGCCGCTTTAATAAGGTTTCAAAGGCTCTAAACCCATCAATTACCCAATGTTGATACCAGGTTTGCTTAGCCGAATCATCAACCTGAAGCTGCTCACTTAAGTACTTCAATACCCGTATATTATTCAATGGGTGGATGTCACAACCAATCAACTGCATCATTGCTCTTACCTGTGCTCGCGACAGGTGATCTACAGGCAGTAAAGGCGGTTCAGAATATGTTTCATCAAGCCACTCCAAAATCGCCATAGATTGTATTAAGCAGCTTTTCCCTGTATCTAACACAGGCACCCGCTGCTGAGGATTCAGCTCTGTATACCAGGGGGAGAATTGCTCTCCCCCATCCTTTACCAAATGTACAGGTATAATGTCATAAGTAACTTGTTTTATGTTTAGAGCTATTCTTAGTCGATAGGCCGTAGAAGAACGCCAATAACTGTATAGTTTCATGCTTTCTCCCAGCTAATTAATTCACATTATATTGAACAACCTGCTGATCAATGGCTCCAAAAATGGATTGCCCATCCTCTAAAAACATTTCAATCTGAACACGATCGCCAAACTTCATAAAAGACGTTTTTGCCGTTTCCTGTTGAATTATTTCCAACATACGCTGCTCAGCAATACAGCTTGACCCTGCAGAACGATCATAATTCGATACCGTACCAGAACCTATGATGGAACCTGCCATCAATGGTCTTGTTTTTGCGGCATGAGCTACCAGGGTAGGAAAGTCAAACGTCATATCCACCCCTGCATTAGGCTGTCCAAACAGCTTGTTATTTAAGTGGGTATGCAATTTAAGATGCAGTTTATAACCATCCCACGCATCGCCAAGTTCGTCAGGTGTCACTGCAACAGGAGAAAAACTGCTTGATGGTTTACTTTGAAAAAAGCCAAATCCTTTGGCTAATTCTCCAGGAATTAAATTTCGTAGCGAGACATCATTCACTAACATAAGCAGTTTAATATGCTGCTGTGCTTGCTCTGGCGCTACTCCCATAGCAACATCATCAGTTATCACCGCAATCTCTGCTTCAAAGTCAATGCCATAAGCTTCATCAGCAACGGGTATGTCAGCTGTTGGTGGTAAAAATGCATCTGAGCCACCTTGATACATCAAAGGGTCATGCCAAAAACTTTCAGGCATTTCAGCACCTCGGGCTTTTCTTACCAACTCAACATGATTTACGTAGGCACTACCATCTGCCCATTGGTAAGCACGCGGCAATGGAGAAAGCACTTCTTTGCTGTTAAAAGCCTGTTGATTATGCAGTTGGCACGCATTAAGCGATTGATACACCTCAGTTAAAGCTGGGTAAATCGCTGCCCAATTATCCAAAGCAGCTTGCAAGGTGGGAGCTATTTCAGGGACAGCCACAAAGTATTGCAAATCACGGCTTACGACAATAAGTTGACCATCACGCTGGCCATTATTAAGAGAAGCTAATTTCATACAATCCAACATCCTTTTTAATTATTTTTTGGGCTGCCAGCTATTCACATACTCTGGGTTTTCAATATCAGAAACCACCGACCCCATGTCTAAAGCATCTCGAGTATCCAGCATAACCGCTACCTCATTAGTAAACTTTTTACTGTACTCTCGGCCTGCTTGATAGGCTTTGGGGTGAGGACCATGTGTGAACCCTGCGGGGTGAAAAGTAACCATGCCACTATCAATATCATCACGGCTAAAAAACTCCCCTGCGTGATAAAACAATACCTCATCGTAATCATCATTATTATGATAAAAAGGCACTTTTAGAGCACCAGGATCACTTTCAATAGGGCGAGGTACAAAAGTGCAAATAACAAATCGCTGTGCAACAAATGTAGTATGTGCAGAAGGAGGTAGGTGATAACGATGACTCATTAACGGGCGTATATCCCGCCAATTTAGTTTCACAACCGATAAATCTCCATGCCAACCTAACGCATCCAGAGGATTATAAGGAAAGCTCACCACAGAAACCTGATCACGACGCTTGATGTGAACTTGCCAAGGGTCTTCAGTTTGCTGTTGTCGAAAAAGATCATCAATGGCTGGTGTTTCCAATACGGCAGGATCAAAAATTGCGTGATTACCCACAAGCCCTTTATCAGGCAACGTATAGGCATCATTAGTCGCTTCTATCATGAGTAAAAACAGTGGTTGTGTAGGCTCTATACGCCACATCGTCCCACGAGGGATGACCACATAATCCCCTTCTTGCACTTCAAGTCGTCCATAATCACAAAAAAGCTGCCCTTTGCCTTCATGCACAAATAATAATTCATCTCCATCGGCATTACGTACTAAATGCTCCATGGGTCGTGCACATTTCCAAACACGGTATTGGCAATAAGCGTTATGCAATAAGACAGGTGTTTCCCAGGGAGACACTGGTAACTGCGTCAATTTATTACAGTCAAAGGCTCGGGGGCGCAAGGGCCCCTCCCAGTTGCTCCAACCAGTAGGTGCATGGCGATGATGCATATGTGAGGCTGGACCAAAAAAACCACTTCGTCCTAACTCTCGCTCATAAATCCCCTCTTCAGGAAAGTCTGCATGTGCCTGACGAGAAATCTGACCTTGTTGGCGAGGATAACTAATCCACTTACGCATCGGCCAGCACTCCTCTACGAATTTGGTCTTCTTCTATAGACTCAAATAATGCTTTGAAATTACCTTCACCAAAACCTTCATTACCTTTACGTTGGATTATTTCAAAAAACACTGGGCCAATAACGGTATTGGTAAATATTTGCAATAAAATTCCGTCTTTTTCTGGAGCACCGTCAATTAAAATCCGCAGGTCTCGTAAATCTTCAATGTTTTCTTCATGCCCTTTAACACGATCATTCACTTTTTCGTAATATGTGTCAGGTGTAAACATAAACTCAACACCGTGATCACGTAGTTTTCTCACTGTGGTATAAATATCCTGAGTATAAAGTGCAATATGCTGTATACCTTCCCCTTTATACTCTCGAATAAACTCCTCAATTTGAGACTTTTCGTCAGAAGATTCATTAATAGGAATTCTTATTTTTCCACATGGCGCTGTCATCGCTTTACTGACTAACCCTGTCAGTTTACCTTCAATATCAAAGTAACGAATTTCTTTAAAATTCCCAATTTTTTCGTAAAAATCCGCCCATACTTTCATATTGCCACGCTTAACATTATGAGTTAGATGATCAATATCCGTTAACCCCATATCACAATCTTTTAATGTACTTTCCCAGTTCTCATAGAAAACAAAATCAACATCATAAATTGACTGCTCACCATAACGATCCACAAAATAAAGCGTGCTTTCACCAATACCATAAACAGCTGGTATATTGAGTTCCATAGGCCCTACTCTGCCCGCAAACAACTTGGCACCATTGGCAACAGCATGGTTTATCGCATGGGCTGCATCCTTAACACGAAAAGCCATTCCACACACACTAGGACCATGGCAATGACTAAACTGCTCCGCTTGAGAATTAGGCTCAGCATTAACAATAAAATTAATATCGCCTTGACGATATAACCAAACCTGCTTTGATTTATGCTTAGCAATTTCGGCAAAACCGAGCTGTTTAAATAAATCTTTTAATGCATTAATACCTGCAAGATCCGGTGCGGTATACTCAACAAACTCAAAGCCATCAGTACCCAAAGGATTTATCACACTATTCTCTTCAGACATATTCATCACCCCCTCCTTAGCCACTTTCATTGCTATTATTTATTTAAAGTTTTTAAGTATGTTTCAATATTTTCTTTTTCTACCTCAAAAGAGGTATTTTATGACGACTCATTTTTTTACTTATCATCTATTTGCTTAAATAACAGTTCATTTCAAATTCAGGACATTAACTTGCTTTCTAACACCTCTGACTGCTATATAACATCAAGCTATTAACGACTCTCATATTTATTACAAAACAGTAACAATACCTACGAGAGGCTTTCCCACTAAGATAAGAGTTTTTTAGCGAAAGTTGCAGTTCTTTGAGGTAATTAACCATACACACCTTGTCTAACAAAGCTGTAAACATATTGATACAAGTCAATTTATTTGAGTAGAAGCTGAAAAAACCTCTGTCTAACTGGAAACTTATCACTACAAATCTGGAATGACTGGGCTACACCCAACTATATGACTTTATAGTCACATCCTTTCCTGACAGTAAGCCTTTTAGACGCCATAGAACATTTATAAATGTCCGTAAACCCTATACGCTAATTGCTCAAGAAAGGCCGATAAAAGCAGGGATATTGTCTTACATGATACTTATACAAAACTACATAACAGCATATATTTTTCGTCTTGAATTTTATCATTACTCAAACTTTTCTACCTATCAACAATCATCAAGCTATTATTAAAATTCATCAAAGTAAGTAACACTATACCCAATACGAATGTTTTTTAGGTGCGGCATCGAGTGACGAAGCCCCATGAGCCTATATTAATAGGTGATTGGGGTGAGGAGTGAAGATAACAAAACCTAGAAATCATTCGTGAAGGGTATACCGTTTTTCAAAATTATTTATATTACTACATGTACTTTTACCTGTCGGATTCTCAACATCATTACCCCTTAAATTTGAGTCATTTGTAACAAGCGGTTTTAAACATGCGCCTATCAAGGTTCAGGAATATATAAAAATACTTGTTACAGAATAATGCTTCGCAGTAATCTATGCCCACCACAAACCATTTTAAGACTAACCCTAAAATTGATGTATAAAGGGAATACAAATAGAGCATGAGTAAAACCATTTTTTTTCTACCAGGTACAATGTGCGATCAACGATTATGGTCTCGGGTTTGGCCTCTACTTAACGATGATTACCAACCAATACATATTCCTATTCCTGAAGCTAAGAATATGAATAATATGTTAAAAACAATCATTGAAAAGCTACCCAAGGAAAACGTAAACCTTGTTGGCTTTTCCCTAGGGGGGTACATTGCCTCTGCTTTAGCGGCTAACTACTCTGAAAGAATGAGAAGGCTCATGATCATAGCCAACTCACCTGGCTCACTTCCTGAAAGTGAAATAGAGGTCAGAAAAAAGAGTCTGAACTGGTTAAATAAACATGACTACCAAGGTATTCCTCTTTCAACAATAAAAACTTATTTACACACTGAAAACCAAGATAACCAAAATATCATTAAAACAATAACAGCAATGGACTTATCCCTTGGTAAAACAACGCTTATCAACCAACTTAGTAATACAACATTACGTGACGATTTGTCAGAACAATTGGGTATAATTGATGTACCTATTCTATTTTGTATAGGTGAAGAAGATAACTTAGTGAATCGCTCTACATTAAGAGCAATTACCTCAAAAAACACGAATCGACAATTTTTTGAAGTTAAAAAAGCAGGTCATATGCTCCCTCTTGAACAACCAGAAAAACTTGCTGAAATTATTAATCATTGGATATAATATTTTCTAAACAATTATTCGATATATTCATCATTATAAATACCAGTTTCATAGTACTAAGTGTATAAGGAGAAAGTGATGTCAACACCCGATAGTTGTGAGGGAGCGTGTTTATGTGGTGCCGTTAAAATTCATGCGACTAATGTAAAACCACATGTAGGTGCCTGCCATTGTGGTATGTGCAGAAAGTGGTCAGGTGGACCACTACTGGCTGTAGAATGCGGCTCACAGCTAACATTTGAGGGAAAAGAAAACATAACTGCTTTTAGTTCTTCAGCATGGGCTGAAAGAGGATTTTGTAAACACTGTGGTACTCACATTTTTTATCACTTGAAAGATACTGAAGACTATATTATTCCTGCTGGATTTTTTGATAAACCCACCAGCTTTACATTTGATCACCAAATATTTATTGATAAAAAACCCGACTACTACTCTTTTGCGAATGAAACTGAAAACATGACTGAAGCCGAAGTCTTTGCGAAGTATATGCCAGCGGAATAACCCTATCCAACTATCGAAGCTATCGCAAAAAGAATGAACTTGCAGAGACTTTGTAAAAAACCAGCGTAAAATACTCATTTATTAGGTAAACATCTCGTTTTTTGTCTCCATTGAACTACATATATAAACTATACCTTTCGATAAGGGTATAGTTTATACCCTTCTAAATGCTTAATTAGTCAGTGCTCATTACTATGGAACACAAAACGATAACTCAACATACCGCCCTTGAGTATAAAAGGCGAGTTTGTCTTGCCATGAACTATATCAGTCAGAATTTGGACAGAGAGCTTTCCTTAGAAGAAATTGCTCAACAAGCTTCGTTTTCAATGTTTCACTTTCACCGAATCTTTAAGGCCGTGGTTGGTGAAACAATCGCCGAATTCACTCGCCGAGTTCGATTAGAAGTAGCCGCTAATCACCTACGTTCTAAGCCAAATGACAGTATCACAACTATCGCATTACAATATGCCTTCTCCAGTTCCCAGAATTTTTCAAAAGCGTTTCGACAACATTTCAAAGTATCCCCTTCTGAGTACCGAAAGTATAAGCGCAAGATTGGAAACACACCAAGCAATCCAGAAAACGTACTATCTCTTAAAGCAACGTATGCTATTCCACCTTCACCAAGTGATTTACCGACTACAAACAGGAGAAGCGAAGTGAAAGCTGAAATAAAGACGTTGCCTGAATATCGTGTTGCTTATGTTCGAAAAATTGGACCTTACGGTCAAACTACCTGTGAAGCTGCTTTTAATGAACTGATGCAGTGGGCTGCTCCTAAAGGGCTTCTTAGTACAGGTATAGTATTAGGTGTCTACTGGGATAATCCTGAAGTCACACCGCCAGAGAAGTGTCGTGTTGATGCATGTATTACCCTTCCCGCTGAAATGAAACTTGAGGAACCTGTTGCGACACAAACCATTCAAGGGGGTACCTTTGCCGTCTGTCACTTTGAAATGAGTGGTAACAACTTTGAGCAAGCATGGGATGAAGCCTTTGCTTGGCTTGTCGAAAATGGCTATGAGTGTGGGGATCAACCTTGCTACGAACGTTATTATAACAATGCATCGGAACACCCAGAAGGCAAGTGGATATTTGACGTATGCATTCCTTTGCTAACAAAATCTTGATAGATCTGGAGCAGCGAAGGACGTACATCGAAAAAATGTACAACACCGTGTTAACACTACTGAATAAGTTGCCGCCAAGGAGGGCTGTGACTTAGCACCAAATAAGTTTAGTGACCAGCCATTTCTCTAATTTATACACTACACTTAGCTATACCCTACAACTGATTTACAAAGGTTATTTTTACGAAAAGCCCCCCTTGTTTAACGTTAGGTTTTTCAATACCCTATTGCTATACCCAAAACGAAGGGTATATTACACTGCTTAAAAAGGAACGGATTTATGCAGATGTCCACCACCCGGTTATCTGCCTTAAAAAGGCCTTTAAAAAAAGTTCGTAATTTCTTCAAAGACCCATTACCTCGGGATAAAGAGTTAATATTTGAAGACTATGAGTTAAAGTTTCCTGACATTATTTTCACTTACCGGGTGGGTAACCAGCGCTACAATAGCTGGGTTCGCTTTGATTTACCTATACATCAATTATCAAACTTAAATCGAGAAAATCATCATCCCCTATTTGTTAACCTTGGCTTAGCCTTTGCGGCAGGCCACTTTATCTTGAGTGATTTCGCAACCATTCGTTGCGATTGCGCCAAGCTGAATGATCAAGAATGCGCACTACTTGAACAACGCATGATGGCAGCGCTGGCGGAGTTCAGATACCTGCAAGGCCTTGACCCATCTCGACCTGTTGCTGTTTTGTCTTCAGGAAAACGAGCATTACACCCTATCCCCTTTGCTCACGCTGAAGAGAAAGCATTAATGCTTAATGGTGGTGGCAAAGATTCCTGTGTATCTGCTGAATTATTGAAGGGAATTGGTCTTCCCTTTGCCTGGCTGAGTGCACACCCTAACCCAATCCGCTTAAGAGTCATTGACCGTTCAGGCAATCCAGAAAAATATGCCTTTGACTTTAGTTTAAGTGAACAGGCAAAGACAGATGCGGTATACCCTTGGGGCGCAGAACCCTACTTACAAGTTATCACTGCGGCAAGTCTGATAATTAGTTACTTAACAGGATTCAAGTATCTTGTCACAGGAGCAGAACATTCTGCAGATGACTCTAACTTGATTTATAAAGGGGTTGAGGTCAATCACCAAAGTGGTAAAACATCAACATTTGAAAATTTTTTTAATACGTTTATACAAAATTCTGTATTACAAGAAGCAAAATTATTCAGCATTGCTAGACCCTTTACTGATTTTCGATTGGGAGAAATGTTTAGCCATTTCCCGCAATATTTTGATGCATTTTTCAGCTGCAATATGGGTATGGGTAAAAATAAATGGTGCAATAATTGCCACAAATGTGCCTTCACTTATATGGCCTTATATCCTTTTTTTGAACAACAAACATTAATTAACATATTTGGCCAGGATTTATTTAAAATCCCTACTATTCGCAAGTACATGATCGAGCTAACCACAGCAACCATTAAACCATGGGAGTGTGTTGGCACACTTGATGAGTGTAAATTAGCATTACGTTATTGCCTGAAAAAATCACCCAATATGGAGTTTAATGAATGGCCCAGGCGAAGTGATTTAGAAAAATCGTGCCATGATATACAAGAACAAACGGTCCATGAACACGTAATGTCTACTTTCCATACGCCACATAATATACCTGGTCCTATCGAACAGCCATTACGCGATTTGGCTTCATCGTTACGCAAAAAGAGCATTCAACGTTGGCCAGAAATCATACAGTCATAAGCGTTATCGTTCTGTCAGCCATAGACTGCTTACTGTGTCTGACAGAAACATATCGTGTAAAATAAAAAGTATATTTTTTGAGGGTGGTTTACATAAAAAACACGGTATGGAATACAAATGGATACAACACAAGTGGCATTAGTGACAAGCTTTTTTGGTTGGTGCACTATTTTCAATGTGAGTTTATTAATACTATCTACTATTTCAATTTGTTTGATGAAAGAACAAATCACTGTACTTCATAACAAGCTATTTGGTGTGAAAGAAACTAATCTGCTATTAGCTTACTTTAAATATCTAGCATACTATAAGCTAGCGATTATAGTTTTCAATATTGTGCCCTATATTTCTCTAAAAGTTATTATTTAAGCAACTATCTATTAGGGCCTGTTAACAGGCCCTAGAAAAACATTCAAACTAAATGTATCAATCATAGGGTTATTTCGCTTAATGCCTTCCTCCATAGAACAGAAATTAAATAACTGGGATGGAAAGTCAACCGACACTATCTCTAGTATTTACAATCAGTATGTAAACAGCAAAGTGTTTATACCAACGCTAGTAACACTTACAAAGAGTACTCAATTGCAAAAAGGGGCAACCTGGTTATTGAAAAAATACTGTGAAAATGCACTAAAACTAAGTGATAATCACATTGTAGAAATCTATCAAAATACCTGCAGTTTGATCTCTTGGGAAGCAAAGTTACACATATTACAATGCATCCCCTATATGCCTATAAAACACGTCAGTGTAAAAGCTGTGGAAATATTTCTACGACAGTGTTTATCTGAAAGAAACAAATTTGTTAGGGCATGGGCTTACCATGGTTTTTACGAACTGGCTACGCAGCACCCTACTTTTCAGCAAGAGGTTAAGGCGTTTTTTGAAATGGCTTTACGGGATGAACCTGCCTCAGTAAAAGCTCGGATTAGAAATATACTTAAGCAACCTGAGGCTAAGTGGTTAAAGCAATAAAGTAGCGCTTTACTCCGTTTGTCGTATAGTTTTTTTAATATACCTCATCCATAACTTTGTGCCGCTCAGCATGATACCCCTCTTCATTAAAGCCATAGCGCCAATAAGGTACAGCATAAAGGTTTTTCTTATGCAAACCATATTTTTCTTTTAAGTAATTACGAATATTAATTACTGCCGTATTTTCACCAGCAACCCAAGCTGATATGGATTCTACACTAGCTGGCTTGCTTATTTTTTGAATAGCTTCTAACTGAAGTGATGTTGTACCTGCAGGCTGACTTTCACTATACAACCAGTGAATCTTAATATCCTTAGCTGCTGTCGTTAGCTCCTGCCGTTCACTAGGATTATTAACTTCAATAAATACATCTCCTTGAGCTTGCTCAGGCAGCATTTCAAGTATTGCTGAAATAGCAGGCAGTGCGGTCATGTCACCACTTATAATATGCCAGTCGGCAGGGGCTAATAACGGATTTGGTCCCCCTGGGCCCGCTAACCCAATTTTATCACCTTTCCTAGCATTTAATGCCCAACCTGAAGCAGGACTGCTTTCATCATGTAAAACAAAATCAACTGTTAACTGCTGGAGCTGGGAGTCATAGTTGCGAACACTATAGGTACGAGTTACTGGCTTGTTTTCTTTTGCAGGCCATACAACACCTGTAGGTCCAATAGTAGGAAGTATCGGCTGTTGCTGATGGGACTGTGGAAAAAATAGCTTTATATGGGCGCCATGACAACCTTCAGGAAAGTCTTTTAGTGCTTCACCTGTAAGTGTAATGCGCTGCATAAACGGCGACAGCCGTGTTGAGTTAACTACTGACAACAAGCAGGGTGGTATGCGCTTTGGTTTAACCGCTGATGGCTTGTCAATGGCTTTTTGGCTTATCTTTACATTTCCCAATGTACGACCTCTTGAGCAATGTGTTGTATTCAACCTGTTAGCTAAGGGAATAGTCTTCCTTACGCCACAGCAGATTAAACCAAATGATAACCATTCGCAACTACAATATTTCTTTTCCCCAGGAGTACCATAATTAGCTTTGGTTACTTTTGCTTGCACTTAGCCTCTTGGGTTGCTGTCACCACAGTTGTAAAGTGATGCGTATAATCATCACCTACAGTTTGTGTATTATCATCACCCGCATATTTACCTAAAATATAGGTCTGTTGTTTTGAAATGCCTGCATCTGCGTACGCTTGGATATCGGTTTGAGCATTACCATAAGCACGCACAATTTTTATGCCTTTTTCATCCTGCAACGACTTAAGATAATTGGCTTTAAATTCTCTATGGCCCTTTCCAGCATTACTTAACTCACCATTTTCGTTGGTATGTAAATGCCAGTCAGACTGAGCCATGATATTCCTCAACCAGTCTCTACTATCTTTAGCCAACCAATATGGGCGTGCCGTTAAAAAAATTAGCTGATAGCCTTTTTCGCGGTATACTTGCAGTGTCTCTTTAGCATAATAAAATGGTGTAGCGGTTTTAATACCAATGTAGTCGCCTACTTGCTCGGCATCAGAAATGGTTAGTGTCCCATCTAAGTCAAATACAATTGCTTCATGTTTGGGTTGACGTACATTGAGGAAACCATCAACGGTGGTACCATCGCCCTCTACAACCATGCGGACGATATAATCTCCTGCCTTCTGACCTGGTACCTTTACGTCAATTTTGCCATCAGTATCTGTGGTGTACTGGCCTAAATACGTCCATTGCTGCATACCTGTGCCAAATAAGTAAGCATGAATATGCTCATCTTCTAAATCCTTATGCCATACCCGATCATAGTCAAACTTGGCAGTTATTGTTGCCGGTTTATTCTGATTGGCAACAACATCATGAACCATATGAAAAGGTTTAAACCAATGACTCAAAATTTGGCTGTATTGATGACGAAATGGTTTGATAGAAGGTTGTTTTAATTTTGGTGCTGACTGGGCAATATCATAAGCCGAGCAACCATCATAAATAACCGGTGGAACCTGTTGATTTTGCGGATTAGCGACTAGATTAGCGGTATGTACCATCGAAATAAATAAACTCAACTTCACTGTTAGCTTCATAGCACTTTAATCTCAGACTGCTTGACAGAGAAAACCCTCAGCCTGATTACTTCATTACCAAATGAGTATAACCAAGCTGAGAAAAAAATTAATCGATGACGATAATACCGTCATTATTATCAGAATTATGTCGACTAATCGTTATGTGTTCCCAAGAAGTGTCTTTTGCAAGAGGGTTAGCAATCGTAAAAAAGTAGCGAACCACATCACCCACTTTTAAATTATTAATTGATAAAGCCCATTGTCCTTGCGGATCTTGCTTCATTCGTACATTTTGTTGTGGCTGTTGATTAATTTGATAATGAACATCGACCCATTTAGCTTCTTTTACATAAAAACGTGCTTCAGATTGACTCACTAAGTGAATACCATAGGGCTTATTAGTCGGAGGGATAGACGGATCATCTGGTGTATCTGGTGTATCTGGTGTATCTGGTGTATCTGGTGTATCTGGTGTATCTGGTGTATCTGGTGTATCTGGTGTATCTGGTGTATCTGGTGTATCTGGTGTATCTGGTGTATCACCAGGATCATCTTGACTACCACAGATGCCCATTACTGTTTGCTGTTGTATTTCATTATTATAAAACGTCGCCATATGTTTGGGCTTTACTGAAAAAGCGGTTCCATCACTAAAAGCAACTTGTTTTTCTTTACATGAGGCATTATAAGCCACATAACTACGATTTCCGGCCTGCTGAAATACAGCAGTTGTTGACCAGTTACTGACAACATTTGTATCAACCTGACCTAAGCTTCTTAAGCTGGATAGCCAGTGATAAGTATGGGCTTTCGTCTCTCCACTTTCGACCTTATAGCTGTCTGCTTTAGCATTAAATTTCGCTAAAAACCCTTCTGCATCACGAAAAGCTTGAGCTAACCAAATAATATCCTCCCAATCATTAGGGCCACCGCCATTACCCTCTTCTCCACCATTAAAACGTAACAGTGTCTGATAGTTTCGTTCCAATGCCTCAGGATAATGCCCTAAGTACAATGAGCCACCATGAAAAGGTAAGAAATTGATACCATGAATAGACTCAGGCTCTGCAGTCCACCAGGTAGCATAAACACTTCCTGCCCCCCAAACAATCGCAGCTATATCTGGCTCATATTTATCAGGAAAGTTTTTCTTATCAACATCAAACCAGTATTGGTGAATAGCTTCTCTTTCTGTTGTGTAAATATAAATGCCTAAATCTCGAATGACTTTATTATGCGTTTGCTCTCCCCATAAAATAAGACCCGTTGCAAAGTTCATGTCTTCAGAAGAAGACTCTTGGTTATTACCATGAGCAAAATTTCCATGACCTGAGGCCCAGCTATGTCCAGCATAGGGATCAAAATTACGCATAAAGGGATAAAGAGGATCAGTCCTATCAGGGTTAGCCGCATCGCGAATTAACATTTTGATTAAGCCACCCCACTCCTGATCTTTTGCCCAGTTTTGATCATAACGCGCAACCGCTGCTGCGGTTTGGATAAAGTAACCCCAGTGGAAATGGTGATCGTTTAATTCTTTATCTGAACCAAAACTGGCAGGGTATCCAACAAGTGTATGCCAATCCTGATGGTAGTGGAAAAGCGGTGGCTTATTATCCTTTGCATCAAACCAATGCTGTAACTGCGTTTTGAGCATTGCAATAATTTCTTTCCGTAGTGAAGTATTATTTAGCTGCTCAGTGATGGGTAATAAATGGGCTAACTTACCCATATCTTTACCGCCAAAATACGTGTCAGGACGAAAACCAGATTGCTTAATTTTATCTACCGCTGTCTGCACATAATTTGACAACCGTTGTTTATCAATGTCTTTTGCTAAGGGTAAACCCGGTAGAACACCATGAAACGGTGCCGTAGTCGTAAACTCACTGCCCACCAGGGTCTTCATAGCCCCACGAGGAGAAATATAAGTACCAGACAAAAACTCATTATTACTAACTTTCCACTGATGAGGATATAACGCCATAATCGTATGATTTTCAGCACTTCGATTTTCTATGGCTTCAGTGATAAATCGATAAGTTGCCTGTAGTTTTCCGTTTTTCTCGTCGTATTTCCAGCTAACCTGAGTATCTTTCACCACATTAAAAGCATATTGAGCATACTGATTCAGTGTCGCTTCATTACCTTCTGGCAAAACCGCTACCGAAAAATAGCCATGAGTACCTGCCAGAGACACCATCGCCTCTTTACCTTGCAGCTGCCACTGACTGCCATTTGGTGCAAAAAGTCCATAGTGGTGACCATTGATCGTTAAACCAATTTTATCGCCTTGCTGGTACCAAACTTTTAAGTTTTTATCATAATCATTCAGTACAATCCGCCCGTCACCTCCTTTTGCTTGCGCATAAATATACGGCATACCATGACCCGTGGTAGTAATTAACTGTTTACTTCCTTGCTGCCACACCCCAGAAACCGACCAATCAGAAAAGTCATTGATTTTTGTTTCCTGCGCTTGTAAACCTGAAACACTGATTAATAGATCACGCTTGTCCCAGCCCTCTCCTTTGTAATACAAATACTCATAGTGTTTTCCTTTATTAGCGACGGTAGATTGTGTAGGGTAGCTGACCCCTAACCCATCACTCTCTGCAGCAATGGCTAAAGGATGTGGGTACATACGTTCAGAGAAAGGTTGCTTCTGCTGAAAGTCCCACATCATAGAAGACCACCAACGATTACTAGGAACAGGCTTTTTTAATGTCTCCGCAATATAACGCTGGCCTTTAGGCTTAGTTGCACCTGAATAGCTATTTGTTACCTTCCACTTACCTGTAGCCGGCTCAAGTACCGGTTTTGCTGAAGCACTACCTAGCACCAGTACACTACAGCTGATGAATAAAGAAAGTATTCGTTTCGGGGTTGCTTCCCTTAGAGGTTTCATCGTTTCTTACATCCTCGTCATGATCAATAATCTAACAAAACCTTTAACACCTGGTTATAAGCCTAAGTTTATTTCACTTATATACCCTTTGTACTGGGTATAAAGCATGCCTGTCAGACAAGTACCAAAGATAGTTTTATTTTTTAATCAAAGACACAAAAATATATTGAAAACTAACTGGAAACGCTTTGGGGCTCGTTTTTTTATACAGTAAAAGCCCCAAAAACGTTTTTAATAGTTTCTCAAGTTAATACTGTTTATAAAAAGTACTTACACTCTCGCCTGTTTTAGCTGAACCCAGAGGACGTTTATGATCAAGACCAATAAACTTACCTTGTTTGTTTTGCCATAGCGCAGGTTTTAGCAATTTATACTTTTTTTCATCCCAGGTTTTAAAGTCATGCAAAACTAAGCCACCTGTATCACCGGAGTTTGCATTAAAGCACCAAAAGGTATGATGTATTTTATGTTCTACAATAAAGTTACGGATCGCAGTTAACCATTTTTCATTATCAGCTCCATCCATAAAGCCGCCCCATTCTCCAATTAATAGCGGTGCAATATTATCTTCCATAATATACATCCAGTTATCACGCCAAACGTCTTTATATAAGGTGTCTTTATTAAACCCATCATAAAACCAAGGTTGTTTATGTACTGCTGGACCATAATCATGCGGTGAGTACACCAATTGATCCTGATGCTCTCCCAGTTTTATCGGGAGGTTTTTAACGCCACGTAAATTACCTCCCCACCAATTCATATGGTAGTCTTTAGCATTTTTTGACTGATAATCTTTGCCTTCTTTAGGAAAAGACTCAATCCCTTCCACCAACACTAAAATATTTGGGTGTACGGCTAAAATACGTTTTGCAGACTCTTCCGCAACCCGTCGCCAGTTGTTTTTATGGTTGCTATCATCCCATATGGCCGAGTCAGCTTCTTGATACGCTTTTCCATGAGGCTCATTTTCAAGATCAAACGCTAAAATCGTATCATCATTCTTATAACGATCGGCTAACCAAACCCAGGTATCGTAAAATATTTCTTCAGTGATATTTCCGTCATACCACAATGGTTTTAAATGACCCATTGCATCTGTTTTAGCACTGTGAATATCAATCATGATTTTCATGCCGTATTTTTTGCACAGCGTCAAAGTATGATCAAAAATCTCTAAGCTATTTTTACCGACGAGCTCTGGATTTTCATGCTCATTAATATTGGGTTTAGGAAAAGTACCCTGTTGCCATTGATGAACCAGCTCCGTTGAGATTGGAATACGCAAAATATTAATGCCACGCTCGGCCATTGCTTTAATCGCGCCCTCTAAATTGGCACTCCACAAACCGTCAAACGCATTCGTACCAGTATTAAATCCAAACCAATTCGTCCCTGTCAGCCAAACCGGTTTACCATATTGGTCAACAATTTGATTACCTTCTACATGCAACCAATCATCATTGGGCTCAGTAGGACCAGAAGGATCAGGCTTATCACCATCTCCCGGTGGCGTGGGTGGTGTAGGTGGATTAGGTTTATCACCGTCACCTGGTGGTTTTGGGTTATCACCATCGCCCGGTGGTGGTGGAGGCGGCGGTAAATCGTCACCATCATTGGGTCCCGGTGGTGGCGGAGGTGGTGGCAAATCATCATCAGGTGTTGGAGGCTCAGGGGGTTTTGGGTTATCATCGCCACCTGGCGCGCCCTTTATTTTACACGTTGGCTTATCCAATTCGCCTTTTAATTTTCCTTGCCAGCCAAACTGTACAGCAGATCCTGTATGTATAGCGGTATTATATTGTTTAGGGGTAGCAATAACGTGATTACCATTGACCTTTAATTCTGCATTCCAACTATTCACTATCTCTGCAGGCTGATTTAGAGTAATCACAGCTTGCCACTGATCACTCGATTTGGCTGATTTATTCTTAATCTCTGCTTGTAAGACATAGCCGCCAGGCCATGTATTCGTTTGTAATTGGCAGGTTAAATCGCCATCACCTGGTTTAGGTGGTACCGGTGGCTTTGGAGGCACAGGAGGTTTTGGTGGGTTTGGTTTATCAGCAGCATTTATAGTTATAGCTACTTTTGCAGGTTTTGAGATTGCCCCTCTGTCATCCACAACAGTATAGGTAAATTCATCTTGGCCAGTGAAATCCTTTTTGGGCTGGTATGTTAATTTATCCGCATCCCCAGAAAGAGATCCATGTTTGGGTTGTTCAGCTACCTTGTAAGCAGTAATTTTTCCATCCTGGTCATACCCTTTTAAATGAATAGCTAGCGCTTTATTTTTGTTTCCTTTTACAGCAACATTCTCTGCTTGGGGTACACAGTTTTTACCATCACCACAATCACTGATAGGCGGCTTACCTGAAATGACTTTTGCTTCATCATAAACAGGTATCCAAGGTGTTATCTTATGCTCTCCAGATAACCCTTTAAAAGACGGGTCATTATCGCTGTTCCAAATAGTTTTATTATTCGTATTATTTAACGATAGCCTAAACTGTACTTCTTTACGATGCTCCGATTGACCGCCAGGATAAATATCCACTCCCTTAAAATCAACATCGACATAAAATAAATTTTTAGAACCTTGTACTGGTTGTAATACCGATACACCGGAACTTTGGTTATAGGCTGTAGTTACTTTTACATCGTTTGCACTGAGTCCAGCCGCTAAAACTTCAGATAAATCGACAAAATAACGGAAACTAAGCGCTTTGCCCATCCGGGCAGGAAATGCACTTTGATTATGCAAAACGGCACTAATTTCAATAAAATTGTTTCCTTTTGCATTTATTTTTGCAGTAATAAAAAACTCATTATCGGGTTCAACTTTTGGCGGAAAGTCTTTTAAGGCTGTACCACCAAAATCTTGGTAAAGCCTAGCAACAGCACCAGTAAATCCCGCATTATAATCTGTCGCAACTTCATTAAGTCGATAATCCGAGCGGTCATCTTTAAACTGATCACTCTGATCCGGGCCACCCACCAAAGCACCATACAGTATATGACGACTTTTTTCTGGTGTATTAATACTGTTTGCCCAGCTACCGTGTGATGTGCGATGGTGAGGGGCGATTGGTGGACTTTCACCAAAGCCAACAACAAAACTACGATTGATCGGGTTTTTACCCAACATATACTCAATTTGGCTTACAGCAAAATCATAATAACGCTTGGCTTTATCTCCATTTTCACCTTTATTAAAATCAGCCTGTTTTTTTAAGAAATCGGAATAAATTAATGCGATAAAAGACGTATTCGCAGCATACCGGTTCGCGCCCCACTGATCTAAATAAGCTAAACCGCCTGGTGTATAAGTCACCTTTTCACCATTGATGCCTTTTGTCCAATAATCCAGCCAGCGTTCTGCATCTTTCTTATATTCGTCTTCATTTGTTAACTGAGACATCAAGACATAACTACCGTAGGATTTATCATCCCAGGCATGAGTCCACTTGTATGAACGCTGATCTGATCCCGATTGAGTTGCTAAATTTTTATACGCTTTTTTTGCTGCAGCTAAATAGCCTGCTTCATTTGTAGCTCGATACAACCACGCGGCTGACCAGACAAGCTCATCTTTATAACCACTCCAAGAGTTGTAAAATGTTTTGGCATCAGTAATACAATCGCTGTATTTTCCAGGATACTTATCCGCAAACGCGTATAATTGTTTAGCATGCGTTAATAACGTATTCGCATATTCACTATCAGTATCTTTAAACACCATCGATGCAGCCGCCAATGCAGCGGCAGTTTCCCCTGCTAAATCAGCGCCTGGACATTGCGCATCGATTTTATAAGCAGGACGCTCCATCTGCATGACTTCAGCCGATCCCCACCAGGCATGATCTATATGACCACCACCTACTTGCCCCCATAATTCATTAGGCGCGGTGTGCGCTTTAATAAAATAGTCTGTCGCCCATTTAATAGACTCCAGCATAGCTTTGAGCTGACCCGACTTTTCATAGGCTTCACGGTTTTCAATAACACCCCATGCCAACATGGTTGTTGTAGCCGCCATAGGAAAGCCAAATTTGACATGGTCACCAGCATCATACCAACCACCGGTTAAATCATGCCCGACATCTTTACCATCATCTAAAGCGGAATCACCGCGCCAGCTGACGCGGTTATTTTCTGGTAATTTTCCTGATCGCTGCGCTTCGTAAAAATAAATCGACTTTTGTAGTACTTCTGCATAATTAAAGTTACTGGCAGCGACACTAACGGGCCCTATGGCTGCCAATAATCCAGCACTCCACACTAACGTTTTATACTTCATAATGCTTATTCCATAACAAAATCGTTTACTATAAGCTCGGAAGAAACTATTGACAGTTACCCTTTAATTGGTAAACCCGAACATAATCGACTTCCATCGTAACCGGCCGATTAAAAATACTGTCATCAATACCTTTAGCCCCGCCCCAGTTACCACCAAATGCAATGTTTAAAATAAGGTGGAAACGCTCATTGAATGGCCAGTAACCTACTCCTTTTCCATTATTTTGATATGTGCCGTATTTATGATTATTAATAAAGAAGTCAATTTTATTTTTATTCCACTCTATGGCATATACCTGTTCAGCCTCTTCTACCTGATCATGTTTGGCATGAACCATAAAATTGTTGCCACGCATATGATTACGTAACTCAGTATGTATCGCACCATGTACGACATTAGGCTCATACCCTACATATTCCATAATGTCTATTTCACCACTGTTTGGCCATCCCCCATGTTTCCAGTCTGTTGGGAGCATCCAAATAGCAGGCCATGTACCTCTACCTGCAGGTAATTTAGCTTTAACTTCAATCCGACCGTATGTCCAATCACCTTTACCGCGAGTCACTAATCGTGCAGAAGTATATTTATTACCATGGAAATTTTCTTTTTTAGCTTCAATAATTAAACGACTGCCATTGACTCGGGCATTCTCTAAACGATCCGTATAGTGTTGTAACTCATTATTTCCCCAACCACTACCACCGGTATCATACCCCCATTTGCTCGGGTCAGGTTTACCTTGATAATTAAATTCATCGTGCCAAACTAGTTTTTTACATTGATCAGGTGGTGTGGGTTTATCATCATTACTGACTAATTCAAATTTCCACAATTGATTATCTTGTGCTGAAGTCTGCCACTGCTGAATATTGGCTCCGTCATATGTAGCCCAGTCAGTAACATCAAGCACTTTGCCACTTAATTTATTGCGAACTAAAAAATACTGAGAGGAGGAATGCTTTATAAGTGAAAACAGTTGGGCATCATTACCATTTTCATGCCACTGCTGAATATTGACACCGTTATTAGTACCCGCATTAGCCACATCTAACATTAAACCACTGTGCTGTGCTTTAATTTTATAGTAACCACTACCTTGATAGAGCAGCTGCCAATGCTGATTATCACTACTTCCATACTGCCACTGCTGTACATTCGCGGCACCTCGTTTCGAACGCTCAGCGACATCAATCACTTTATTGCTGATTTTGGAGACAATTTTATACGTCCCTTTCATTGGCTCAGTTAATGCGTGCTGAGGAATAATGTCCCAACGCTGATTATCGCCGCCATGCCATGACCATTGGGAGATATTACCACCATCATTGGTTGCCCAGTCCTGCACATCCAGCACTTTACCGGTCAGTTTACTGGTAATTTTGTAACTTCCATCTTTAAGCTCAGTTAATAAAAAACGTTGTGCTCCTGTTCCATTATCAGACCACTGTTGAATATTATTCCCATCATTTTTTTTAGCTGATGTCACATCCAGTACTTTTTTGCTTAATTGATTAATTAATATGTATTGGTCATTACCAACCTGTTTAATTCGCCAATACTGATTAGCACCTTTCACAAACTGCCACTGTTGTATATTTGCGCCATCTGCTTCACTTAATGCTGTAACTTCTAACGCTTTACCTGAGTGCTTATTAATGATTTTATACAAACCAATAAAATTGGTACTGCCAAGCACTACACTAGGCGCCATGAACATGACACCCAAAAAAGCGTGCTGATGTAACCTATTCATCTAAAAACCCTTAATATATTAAAATTAACTGATAATTATTCTTCCGTTTTGATATTGTCTTCTGAATAGAGTCACTATTACATAGGGACAAATTCCCTGTCCCAACAAATAAATTATTGCCTTATTTTTTCACGTATGAATCGACCTGACTCAGAAAGTTGATTAATATCCCAACCACCTTGACCACTTGCGCCAGGTTTTAAAGCTGCTGAAGACTCTTGCTTATCGCATAGAGACCAGTTAACCCAACTAATATTGTTTTGATTTAGAAAGTCAATCCACCGTTGCGCTTCTTCTAAGAAGACACCGCCATTGCCATCTGCTGCACTTGTTCCCCACTCAGTTACAAAAAGCGCAATACCTTTTGACATTGCCTGTCTGGCCTTTTCCCGTAAACCTTCTTTATGCGTTCCCGAGTAAAAATGCAGGCTATACATAACGTTGCTATGTGTTAGTGGGTTATTTGCGGCATTATCAACGCCTTGGCTCCATGTATCGGTACCAACCAAGATGATAGCATCTGGATCAACTTGACGAACCACAGGAATGACTTCTTCAGCGTAAGGTTTAATATCTTTGTTCCAAGTGACATCATTACCATTTGGTTCGTTTGCAATTTCATACAACACATTGGGTATTTTTCCATATTTATTCTTTACCGTGGTTGCAATTTCACTAAAAAATTCCTTGGCTTCATTTTTATATTGTTGAGGATTACGATCATGCAGAATGTGCCAATCAACAATGACATACAATCCCAGTTCAACAGCAGCATCTATCACCTCTAAAACTTTATGTTTCAGTTGCCGGTTTTTTATGTAACCATCCCCACCAGGATCTGTATACATGGCCGCGCGGATGACATTAATATGCCAATCATCACGTAACCATTTAATGGTTGACTTATTCATGTATTGACCAAACCACTGCAGTCCGTGAGAACTCATACCTTTTAATTGAACGGGTTGTTGATGCTGGTCTCTTAATTGTCCTCCAGATACTGTTAGCTGGCCATGCACAGCGACAGGCGTATTACCTGGATTTGGATTTGGATTTGGATTTGGATTTGGATTTGGATTTGGATTTGGATTTGGATTTGGATTTGGATTTGGATTTGGATTTGGATTTGGATTTGGATTTGGATTTGGATTTGGATTTGGATTTGGATTTGGATTTGGATTTGGATTTGGATCAGAGCCTACTTCTGTTATTTCTAACCAGTTAACATTAAATTCTCGATCTTCCATTAATAGCTTAAATTGATGGTTACCTTTTGATAAGTCAAAAACTTTGGACTCAATGGTTATCCACTTTTGCCAATCCCCCGTTGCATCAAATGACAACGAACCTGTCACATCTTGACCATCAACAAGTAAACGTAAACGGCCTCCTCCAATAGCCGAAGCTACTCGAACGCTTGCTTTGTATTTTCCTTTCTTTTTAACTGTTACTGGATATTCGAGCCACTCACCAGACTCAATCCATCCCACATTATATCCGTTACCTTCATCAGTCGTTTTTTCAATATCAACACCTTTTTCCTTCAACTCTCCTCCAATATTATCAGGCGTCGTATCATAGAACTGATCAAACTGTTCAACTTCAATTTTACCTGGGATGATTCGTGTAGCAGGTTGATCTGACGCAGAAAATGCAGCAAACTCCTTAATCGATATACCCCATTCTGTTGCACGCTTGTCAGCCATTAACCTGAGATATCGTCCTTTGCCACTGACATTTATTTCTTCTTTTCCGCCTTGACCATTTTTTTGCTCGAAAACGGTTTGCCACTGCCAGTGATCATCCGACATTTGAATCTTATAGTGCGAGGCATAGGCTTCTTCCCATAACAGTTGGATACGAGCAACCGTCTGAGATTGCTGTAGATCCACCACTAGCCATTGATTATCTGAAAACTCACTAGACCAACGCGTCATCTTGTCTCCATCAACAGCAAAACGTGGCGCATACAGATCGCTTTCCTTAGATGAAGCCCATGCTGCTTTATTTTGTGAGATTGGACTAGCTATAGATGATGCATTTACTATATGGATAAACATTAAACTAACAAGTAAGCACAAATAGTGTAGTACACTGCAAACACCGTTTCGACAGTGTTGACTAGTTACTAAATTCATTCTTTATTTCCTCACAAAAATCATTTTATATCAGACTAATCAATTCTTTATTTCCTGGCTGATACTAGAGGTGAATTCAACTAGTCCATATTAATAAAAAACTTGCTGGTCACATTTCATTAGATATGTATATCACACTACGTATATCAATCTCTCTGAAGCCTCTATCTATTATTAGGGCAATTACTCAGGTGAATTTTCTCGTAACTCTTTATCTTTAAAAGGGATGTAAATTTTAATGAATCATACATAAATCAAACAAAAAATGAGTGATAACAGAGATGACGTATATAACACGCTACCTAAGTTAGCACTTTCATTCGAGTAACAAGTCGACAAATTAAGATGGGTGAGCGTTTTAATAACAAGGATGTGAATCGATGATCTTAAAGTATGTTGTTAAGGTCATAATTAAACTGACGTTAGTTCTCAGCTATGAGTATCATTTTTTTTGTAACGTTAATGAACTTAATTATTTAATAACTTACCAATCCCGAGTTATTAAAACTATTAAAGGAGTGATTTAATTATGCACAACAGTAAATTGTAATAACGTTGTCTTGCTAAGGCGCAAGTGTTAATCAGTAATAGATATAACCTTCGCTATGGGTATATTTTGCTTTTTTTTACAATAAAGCAGCTATGTTACCGAGCATAATAGGAAACTACTCTGTTTGTCCACATCATTATTTTGATATAAGCGACACATGCAGCAAATCCCCCAGAGACAAGAGAGTTTGCTGCATGTAATTACTGGTCACACTTTACACCGTTAAGGATGAAGGTTGGGAAGCACGATCGTCCCTCTTTTTTACCTATAAAACCAAAGCTATACCCTTCACGAATGATCTCTAGGTTTTGTCATCTTCACTCCTCACCCCAATCACCTATTAATATAGGCTCAGGGGACTTCGTCACTCGATGGCCGCACCTAAAAACCATTCGTATTGGGTATAGATTTTCCGCCATTGGGTGACAAAATAGTATTCCAACTGTGATCAAAGCGTTCATTTTTAAACATAGTCGATGATAGGATGTAACCCTTAACTTCTTTTTCTCCTGTGTTCGTAACAGTAATGTCAACATCAACCAGTTCAAAGTTACTTACATTAATTGATATTTTTTTTAAATACAGAATCGGTATCAAACACTTTTGAAGATCAGCTTATAACATTAACTGTAAACCATATTCAATATTGTTTGCTGTTAAGAGTTAGACTTTCCTATTTAAACGCTCTTCTCTCACAGCAGAGAAAATCAGTGTACTAATTCGATCCGCTTAACAGCAAGCAAGGTCATTTTAAGGAAATAATATAGAATAGGAACAAATTAAGGTACTAATCCAGATTAGCTCTATACTTTATATAATAAAGACACCTATACAACCTATATATACTCAAAACCAAGTGTATTTAATAGGACCAGTCTAGCCCGTGAGGGTAAAAACGCCATGAACAGTAATCATAACAATGACTCGTGAAGGCTGTAATCTAATTTGATCGTTACTAACACCATCATTAACTGTCAGTTTTTCTCCAAGGAAAGTGATAGTGAAACACATTATAAAATCAAACCAACCAATAATAGCGCCTTACACACAAGATTATATATACAAAACAAGTAAACTTTTATCAGAAAACTTTACATCAAAAGGTGTGATGGAAACAGCATTATATATTAACAGAGATAGCTTTTATACTTTTATTAATCCGATATGTACTAAATGTGGCTACCAAAACAATTCATTTATAGCAGTCGATGAGAGCAATACATTTCTAGGTGCTCTTTTAAATATTGATGGAATGAATAAAGCATCGCTATTTGACACCATTCCTTCATCACTCAAGCCTATCAGTGATTTCCTAAGCTTTATGGAAGAAAAATATGGTTCAAAAACAACTGACTATAATAACGAACTTATTTTATTCATCATTGGAGTCTCATTAAACTGTCACCCATTACTTATCATACAAATATGTATAGAGCTTTATAAATGTTCAATATTATTAGCAAGAGTTAAAGGATATAAATTTATAACTAGCTTAGCAGTAAATCCAGTAACCGAGTTCATACTCAAAAAATTCGGCTTTATAGCCGTAGGCACATACAGATATCAGGACTACAAATGGTGTAATAATCATGTATTTAATCAAGTTTTAGAAAGTAAAGGAAAAGCTTCGTACATGAAGCTTATATTATAACAATTCAAAAATAGATATAACTAAAGAGTAATAAACTAATTATTACACACCAAAGTAATTCAAGGAAGAAAATATGTCAAAGCAAGACGCTTTATCATTCATAGATAAAATATTCAAAATACTGGACCATTCTGGATATATCAAAAGCACTTCACCTCCTTTACCTGATAATTTTGAACAAATATTAGTTGCTTGTGCTAATGCGCTATTAAATAATGATCCTGTTTACAGTAAACAGTATATTGCTCAAATGAATACGATTCCTTCAAGTATTGCACAAGCAGCGTATATACTCGCTATGCAATTTAATCCAAATAATCAAAGTGCCGAAGGTGGTCGGGCTAGCATTGCTATGGAATTAAGTGCTATTTCCGCAATAGCCGCTATGTTTAATTGGAAGCAGCAATATCATGGTCACTTAACCTCAGGAGGGTCATTGTCAAACCTTGAAGCATTATGGGTCACTATCCAACTCACACAAAAAAGTAGCATATTAATATCTCATCACTCACACTATAATATTGCACGTTTGGGATCAATGATAGGTGCAAACATAGAGTATATACCCTGTGATATTGAAGGCAATTGGGACATGCTTTGGTTAGCTGACAGATTAAAGCTCAATGATGTGGGTGCTATTGTCTTAACCGCAGGCACTACGGGACTCGGAAAAGTAGAGCCTATATCTAAAGTTATTCAGCTAAAGCTTCAGTATAATTTTAAAGTCCACATTGATGCTGCCTATGGTGGGTATTTTATTTTAGCAGATAACCTCAGTGAAGAGTCACAGTCAAATTTCTCTGCGATTACACAGGCAGATTCAATCACAATTGATCCCCATAAACTTGGTATGCAACCTCTTGGTTGCAGTTGCATATTGTATAAAAATCCAGGTGATATGAGTGTTTTAACACATGATAGCCCTTACACCTATTACGATACGAGTACAATAGCCCTAGGCAAATTTTGTTTAGAGTGTAGTCGTTCTGGCGCAGCTGCTGTCGCACTGTGGGCCACAACTCAGTGCTACCCTCTAATAAAAAATGGAGAATTTGCATTCATCTTAAGCCAAATGCGTAATGCCGCCTTAAAATTAACGTATTTTTTTAGTCAAAACAAACAGTTTATCTACTTTAAGCCTGACCTAAATATCGTTGTGTTTGCACCAGGCCAATTTATTACAATAAAAACAAGTCATTACTCTAACCAATTACAACAGTTTTTGCTAAGTAAAAAAATTCATGTTGCACTTCTTACCCTTGATGGCCATCTTATCAGCTCAGACCCTGCTCTTGCATCAGAAAAAATCACATTGATTAGAGTATGCTTTATGAAATCTGAACATAATGATTTTGTTGAAACACTTTGTAAAGCGTTAAGTGAATTTATGTCTACAAAATATAAGGTAGAACATAGAGATCAACTTACTGAAGTTTAACCTTATTAAAAACAAGGCTAATATCTAATGTCCTTACCACCAGGCCCTAATCTCCCTGAAACTCATCTACACAAAATTTATTATAAGAACCCCTACTCTTTTTTACTCCAGTGCCAACAGGATTATGGTGATATCTTTACCTTAAATATGGGCACTTTCAACAATAACCAATTTAATGCCACAGGAAAGTGGGTCTTTTTGGCTAGACCTTATTTATTTAAACAGATGTTTATAGCCAACTCACATCTACTAAAAGCAGGTGAAGCAAACGCCCTAATGTTTGGTTATACACTACCTCGCCACGGATTATTAGGTATTGATGGATGCCCTCACAAAGCAAGAAGAAAAAAGATACTTACTCCTTTTTTACCTGACTATATAAACACTCATATTCCAATGATTGTAAACATCACCAAAAAACACATTTCACAGTGGCCTTTACAAGCCCCCTTTTCATTGTATTACAAAATGCAATACATTACGATTGATATAATCATAAATATTCTATTTGGGCTTGAAGTGAATGCAGCTTTCAAACATAAACTCTCTGAAATTATTAAGTTTGAGCAAATTCAAACACCACAAACTGAAATTGAAAAAATATTTAATAACATTAAAAAATTATTACTTAAACATATCAAAGAGCAAAGTAAACAGCCTAGCAATCAAACTAATAGCATTCTAAACATTCTTCTTACTCAAAAAAATAATGACGCTAATGAGTTAAATGAAGAAATTATTTGTGATGAGTTACTTACTCTTCTTGAAGCGGGGTTTGGTACGACAGCTATTATGTTGAGTTGGACCCTTTTTTATATTCTTAGCACACCTAAAGTATACCAAAAAATTACAGAGGAATTACTCTCAGTCTTAGACGATGGCAGTATTTCAAGTTATAACATTTCAGATCTCATTTATTTAGAAGCAGTAATAAAAGAAGCTTTGAGAATTCAAACAATCATTCCCACTACAGGAGTCCGTCTAGTTCAAGATGACTTCTTCATTGGAGGCTACACACTTCCCAAAGGTACTATGCTTGCTTGTTGCTCATACTTAGTTCATATAAATCCCGAATACTATTCAAATCCAAACTCTTTTAAACCAGAACGATTTCTAGGAAAAAAACCACTACCTTATCATTGGAATCCTTTTGGTGGTGGATCTCGTCGTTGTATTGGCATTCATTTAGCGGAGCTTGAAATCAAACTAATTATTACAACAGTTTTAACTTACACAAATTTAAACTTAACCAACCATAATACAACACCTTTTTATGAAAATGTTTTTTTTGCACCAAAAGGTGGCCCTCAGGTCATCATTACTTAACAAACAAGATAATTTGAAACCTCAAGTAAAAACAAAATCAACTTAAAACATCTATTACAACAAGCATCGTTCAAAAATAAAGGAATATAAAATGGAACAATATAACGCCATCAAGAGAAAATCTGATCAATGGTATACAAGAGAAAAAGAACTAATAGATATTGCCAAAGAGAATATGCCTGACAATGTCTTTATCAACTTTTCCAATATAGTTAATGCTTTGACAGTCTGGATGGACAATTTCACTAAGAAAATTGAGTCATCAGACATTCCAAACCATTATAAAAAGCGTATTAATACGAATGCGTCATCTTTAGAATATCTAATGAAGTGGGAATATATTGTCATGCAAATTAAACCAAGCTTCTTAATTTGGCCACTTTGTTTTGGCAAGCATCCTCAAGCATTAATTCAATTATCATCGAGTACGATTGAAGAGTTTGCGAACCATCAAGCTGCTGGACTTAACGAAGGTTTATCTATGCTTTATTTGGATAGCTTTGGAGATCGTGTATTTCCTTATTTACAGAAAGGGTTATCTATCATGTACACACAGTATCATAAAATTTTGGTAAAATGTCATATAAATTCTATAATATTAGAATTTATTATAGATATTTTCCAGCATTTTTTCAGCATTTTTCTATCTATAATCACAATACCATTTCACAAAAAACGAACAAAATATCAACTTATTTATCACTTCTATCATTGGATATCTCTTTTCGCTGGCTATCATTTTTCAAAACCAGCAAAACTTCATGAAGAGTTTAATAGCCACTATTTAGATATCACACAATACTCCCTATCAATGTATCTACTATCATTTAAAAAATGATGCAGTAAAAAGTACTTTCACACACAAAGAAACCTACAATCAAATATTAACCAAAATAACAATACAAAACACACATTAAACATCTATTATAAAATGTAGCGATATCTTTATTGCATAATATTAAAGCAAGCTATTCATCTACATAAGAAACTATATCTACTAAAGAAAGCCACAAAACGAAGCAATATATACCCACAGCGAAGGGTATATGAGTTCGATAAACTAAATAGTTCAGCACACTCTAGTCAAGGAGGATTAGACTATGCTAACAAGATCACTAAAATTATTATCCATTCTTTGTTTATTCAACCTTAACTCCTATTCCTCAGCTAATCCTAACAGTATTATCATTAATACCCAACCCGAAAATAGAAAAATCGTGGGTGGTGAAGATGCTATTCGTGGCGAATTTCCCTTCATGGTTTCCCTACAAATTTATAATAATAACCACTTTTGTGGTGGGTCTGTTATATCTAGCCGATATATTCTCACTGCAGCACACTGTGTAGCAAGCTATTCAGTTCAATCTATTGTTGTAGGTAAGCACGCAACATACAATAATAATGGTGCTACAACTATTCGGGTAAAACGACAGATAGTTCACCCTCAATATGATGCCTACTACTTATATAATGATGTTGCCTTATTAGAACTTGAAAATGATATTCCTTACAAGTACAAGCCTATTCAACTTGCCAATGAATATATTACATCAACCTACGCAGGGCAAGGTATGTATACTACTGTTATTGGTTGGGGAGATACTCAGGGAACAGGTAATCCCTATGTTTTACAAAAAGTAGATGTGCCAATTACATCTACACGTATATGTCAGAATGCCGGAGGCATTTATTCAAATATTTGCGCCGGACTTCCACAAGGTGGTAAAGATTCCTGTCAAGGTGACTCCGGTGGACCCTTATTTATAAAAACTAATAATGGCTTCTATCAAGTCGGTATTGTTAGCTTCGGATCCGGTTGTGCCCAACCAAATCGCCCCGGAGTATATGCTCGAGTCGCTAATTTTAAATCATGGATAGAGCAATATACAACTCAGAGAAGCATATTAGCTACAACCACATTCAAATAGAGGGTACATTATGCATGCTTATTTAATTAGCTTTTTACTGTTAACAGCAACTGTGTTAGTAAATGCCAGCACAACAAATAAAAATGAAAACAGTACTTATACTATCCTTCCTGAAAATCATCAAATTGTAGGTGGTGTTGATGCCATCCGCGGCGAATTTCCATTCATGGCTTCACTACAAATATATAATGGTTCTCATTTTTGTGGAGGATCCGTAGTTTCCAGAAGATTTATATTAACAGCAGCGCATTGTGTAGCAAACTATTCTATTCACTCTATAGTTGTTGGAAAACACTTTAAATATAGTAATCAAGGTACAACGGTTATTCGTGTTAAACGACAGATCGTTCATCCACAATATGATGACTACTATACATACAATGATGTAGCATTATTAGAGCTTACAAGCGATATTCCCACTCAATTCACTTCGCTAAGTCTAGCAAATGAAGCAATAACATCATTGTATGCAAATGAAGGTATGTATACCACTGTGATTGGCTGGGGTGATACGAAAGGCACAGGCAACCAAAATATACTTCAAAAAGTCAATATTCCCATAACCTCAAAGCGAAAGTGCCGTAATGTAGGAGGTATTGATTCGAATATTTGTGCAGGTTTACCTGAAGGTGGTAAAGATTCATGTCAAGGTGATTCCGGAGGCCCTTTATTTGTCAAGAATAACGATACTGTTTACCAAGTTGGTATCGTAAGCTTTGGTTCCGGTTGTGCATTACCAAACAGACCAGGTGTATACGCACGTATAGCAAACTTTAAACCTTGGATTGAACAATATACAGGTTCAACTGATCCATCTGATCCTGATCCCAGCGACCCAGCAAAAGAATGCGGTCTTTGTAGCCACTATACATAAACGTTAACTGGACCAGGTGACTATGTTAATTTACCTACCTACTTTGCGTCTGCTAGTCATAACCACTTTGCAATTATGAGAGGACCAGACTTAACTGAAATGAATATGTCACTCTTTATCAAAACCTGTCAAGCGAACGACTGTTATTGGAAACCAATCTTAAATACTAAAACTAAAGGCTCAAATGATAAAGCCTCTTTTATATCAAACAAACCTGGTTATTTTTATTGGAACGTTCACTCACCCTATAAATATGGAGGTAGCGGAAAAGTTGAGATGTGGGTCCGAGATAAATAGTATCGAATATTTACTTTATAATTATAATTTTAGTCACAAAATACATCCTTCATATTAAATCAGCTCAGCTATCACTTAAAATCAAAGCTATTATAGAAATAATGCATTGCTTTTACATTACAAAAAGACTTAGTTAGTAGTAATAGTGGAGAATAAAGTTTTGCTATGAGTGAAGTACCCAGTAAACACCCATTAAAATAAAAGGTGCACCAATAAAATGGGTTAAAGATAATCCTCGATCCAGTATTAGAAAAGATAATAGCACAGCAAACATAGGCGTACTCAAGCGTACAATAGCTGCCGTAGATGGTCCAGCAAGCTGACATGCATACTTATAAGCCATACCTGCTGAAATAGTCGAAAATAGTACTAAAGCAAATAATAAACCTGCCTGATGGACATCAGGACTTTGAAGTTCTGACGCTGACACGCTCCAACTTAATAATAAACCAAGACCAAGTAAATATGACCAAAAATTTACACTTGTGGCATTCACTGTTTTTGATGCACTCATCAATGAAAAAACAGCCATTGTAATAGCTGCACCCAACGCACATATTAAGCCGACCAGCACATGGCTATCATCATTAACAGCCGATTGATCTATCGTAGCAGATCCTACAATTACCAGTGTTGAACCTAAAAGTGCTGAGATAGCCCCTACACATTTATTTAGTGAGGGCTTAACCCCCTTAAAAAACTCAAATCCTATTATAAAAACAGGAGTAGTACTTATAATAAGGGCTACATCAACCATGTTCGCTAACAAAAAAGCTGTGGTTGCGAATGTATAGTAACAACAAAGTGCCGCACCACAACACACAGCTCGTTTTGTTAAAGAAAGCGTCTGCGAAGTTAAATATATAATAATACTGGTAATAAGCAACGAAATAAGAAAACGATAAAATAAAATAGTACCTAATGATAAGTTACTTAAATAACTAATCCATATTCCTGTTGCTCCCCACATAAGGCTAGAGTATAGTGAAAAACCTGCACCTATCGTAATTTCATTGCTCATTAACTTGCCATTTTTTGTTGCTGGCTCGTACAGCTAATCATCTGCACTTCTTGATATAACTCATCCCAGTACTGAACATGAGCATCAATTTCATTTGTCATAAAGCGCATGAGGGTTGCGTAGCGTTTTTTACCTTCTAGTTCTTGTTTAAGTGGGCTGAATGTATCCTGAAAGTGCTCTAACTCAAGGTGCTCGTGAATATCCCACCATGGTGACTTGTCAATACCATAATAAGCTTTCAGTGCTTTTTTAACATAAGTATTTCGAATTGATGCAAATAACTCTCTCGCAGATAACGCTGCAACTGATTCCACAAAGTTAGTATCGCTTGTACCAAAAACATTTAAAAAGTGTGATTTGTATTTACGAGTAGCATGACTCTCAGGCTCTCTAGGTTCAGTTGAATGCCCTAGCTGCTCAATAAATCGTTGGTACATCAAAGTATGGTTTTCTTTCATTTCAACCATCACATGATGTGCCAAAGCTTGAACCGTATGAGATACATAAGGGTGTGAGGCATCACCGCTCTTCAGTATACATAAACCAAACCACTCATGAAATATATTACGCCAGTATTCATACTGCATAAAAATATAGCGCAAATCTGCAACAGAAATTACACCTCCAGCTAAGTCTTTAAAAAAAAGACTGTCGGCCAATACTTTATTGGAGTAACTGACAATAATGTCAGCCATTTCATCAACTGTATATGTTTTATTCATAACATTCCCTGTTATTTGTATACTATACCCTTCACGAATCATTTTTAGGGTTTGTTGTCAGCGCTCTTGACCACCAAGGATGGTGGGAATGCAGTTTATGCAGGAGCATTTAACTGCCACCCCAGTCACTTATTAATATAAGCTCCGGGGGCTTCATCGCTTGACGGCCGCCCCTAAAAACCCTTCGTTTTGAGTATATTCATTTTTATGTGTTGAATATCTACATAGAATAGTAGTTCATGGTAGCGTGCTGCTTATAACAAAAGTAAAATACTAATAGGTAACGCATTCCACTTTTTCAGAGAATATTAGCATGAACTTTTTCAGGGATATATGATACTTTAGTATATATTGCTCACAAATTATTTTATTCATAGTCTATACTTTTAACTGTTTTATTAATTCACCAGAAAAAAACAGTACCCCCTTTACTTTGGGTGTATTTTTCATAACGTTAATAATTATTGACTATTTTTAGTAATTCCATAATCACGTAGTTTTCTAGCGATTGCGGTATGTGAGACTCCCAGTTTTTTTGCGAGCTGACGCGAGCTTGGGTATGCAGGGTACAAGTGTGTTAAAAGTTGCTTTTCAAAGTTTTTGACTGATTCTTCTAGAGTTCCTTCAAAAGATGTACTTAAGTAACCCACTCGGTCTGCGTACGAAGGTAGCTGCATATGTTCTGGGCGAATATCACCTTTTTCCAAAACCGTAATAGCACGCAATATAGTATGCTCCAATTGCCTTATATTACCAGGCCATGGATACTGCAACATTAAATTAATAGCAGCCTTCGACAATTTAGGGGGAACTTTTGTTTGCTGGCTGGCGTATCGCCTTATAAACATCTCAGCTAGAGGAATAATATCTTTTCTTCTCTCTCTCAAGGGGGGTAGATGTATAATCAATACATTGAGCCGATAAAATAAATCTTCTCTAAATAGTCCTTCCTGACACAACTGTGGTAGATTTTTTTGTGTACTGCAAATGACTCTTATATTGACTTTAACTTCTTTATCATCCCCTACTCGCCTAAATGTGCCATCTTGCAAAAACCGCAAAAATTTTATCTGTAAGTGTGATGACATTTCACCTATTTCATCAAGAAAAATAGTTCCTCCATCCGCTTGTTCCAACATTCCATGCTTAATAATAGGCTTTTCTTGACCTGTTACTCGCTCTACATAACCGAATAGTTCAGTTTCAGCAACATTATCAGGCAGTGATGCACAATTTAGCACTAAAAAGGGCTTTTCCGCTCTTACACTAAAACTGTGACAGGCCCTCGCCAGCAATTCCTTACCCGTGCCTGTTTCACCTAAGATCTGCAATGGTGCATCCATCCCAGCAAACTTCTTAGCTTGTTTTACAATACGCCTCATCTCTGTATCAACCGCTAATATCTCAGAAAACAGTGAGGACTCAACCTGTTGCAAAGCGTGAATTTGCTTACCTAATCGATCTGCAGACTTTAGACAGATTACCACACCCACTAAAGTCTGGTCTTGCTGGTCGTTAGGTACATGTATGGGCAAAATATCAGCTAAATAGGCATCTCCCTGTACTTTAACTGGAATACTCATAGGCCAGTGTTCAGACTGCTGAATCCATCGGCTAAAGTTAAACCCCTGAAGCCACTGGCTTATTGGAGTCTGGCGTACTTCTTCTAAAGCCCCCCCTAATACTCGTAACCCCGACTCATTCACAATAATAATGCTACCTTTTATATCAACAGAAATTACAGGGTCAGGTAACGTTTGTAGCAGTGTTGACAACTCATAATGTTCTCGTTCACTTGGCATAAATGGTATAGTTCGCACATCCGTTACCCCCTTGATATGTCTTATTTCAGGCAGTAACTTCTGTAGCTCAGTAAAAGCCAAGTCAGGCAAGTTTAAGTAGATAATTCCAACCAAATCGACTTCAATACCACGCAAACTGATTTGATGTAGCGCCAATATATTTAACACTTCTTGCGCAATTCCCAAGCGATCTTGGCACAGTATTTCCAGACGCATTTCCCTTACCATTTAATGTTATTATTGCTTTTTCATCGTTCATGCCATCATATTACACGTACCCTATAAAGACCATTTTTAATGTAGAAGATAATGCAGTAGCTAATAATTGTGTAAGTAATATGCTATACCCTTCACGAATGATTTCTAAAGGCGGCCGTCAAGCGATGAAGCCCCTGGGCAAGTTTACTGCTGTGAAACTTGCGGTAGCCACTTTAATTGATATAACAGCGCTGCTGGGCAGTTATATTAATAAGTGACTGAGGTGGCCGTTAAATGCTCCTCGGCAATAGCGCCTGCATTGCTCTACTATATGACATCCATGTCATTATGCATAAACTGCATTTCCACCATCCTTAGGTCAAGAGGGCTGACAACAAACCCTACTAATGTGTCGGGAACACATTAGAACAGCTTCGCTGGCTCGTTAGGGTGAGCGCTATGGATAGCGCACATAAAAATGATTCGTGAAGGGTATAGATACATTAGCTGTGAATAAACTATATCTGTAGTCTCTTCACAGCTAAACTTTTAGAAAAGAAAGTACATTAAATACTAAACAAGTAACTCATCAGTCTTTGCTGCCATTATAAAATCATTCTTATGCAGGCCTTTAATCTTATGAGTCCACCAAGTCACTGTCACTTTCCCCCACTCAGTGAGTATGCTGGGATGATGAAATACTTCCTCAGCAATCTCCCCCACGCTGTTTGTAAACGCCAATGCTTGTTTGAAATTTTTAAATGAATAAACACGCTCAAGCTGCATGATGCCATCACGCACCTCTATATTCCACTCAGGAATTTCAGCTAATAGTTTTGGTAACTCTTCTTCAGTTACCTTAGGTGCACCTGCTTGGCAAGCTTCACATTTTAATGAAGACAAACTACTCATAAAGATAAAATCCTTGTTATTAGATTAAAATTTACTCGTTACACTTTATAATTTAGCTTAACTAGCACATATAGGTCACATCTACTGTATTAATAGTGAGTACCTTTGATTATACAGTGAGTGTACCCTATGGCCTTGTCAAATCCCTAACATGCTTGCTGAGGAACCTTTGGAGGATACTTAGGAGGCAACAACCCCATTGTTTTCGCTTTATTAATATAAGACATGATATCTAAATGACAAATATCGTAAAGCTGCTCAACACTTTCTAAATAAAAATAAATTGGTTGCATAATATCTATACGGTAGGGTGTTCTTAACACTTCCAAAATATCAAATGGTTTGCGTTCTGGCGTCTCACTATCAATAGCATACTGTGTTTCTCCAGGAGATGATAAAATTCCGCCACCATAAATACGCCACTCATTTTGCAAATGTAATAAACCAAACTCAACGGTAAACCAATACAGACGCGCCAAAAATACCCTATCCTGCTTACTGGCTTTATAGCCCAGCTGCCCATAAAGGTGAGTAAATTGAGCAAATGCAGGGTTGGTTAACAGTGGACAATGACCAAAAACCTCATGGAATATATCTGGTTCCTGTAAATAATCTAACTCATCCCAAGTTCGTATAAAAGTGGCAACAGGAAACTGTTTATTGGCAAGAAGGCTAAAAAACTTATCGAATGAAATTAACGCAGGTACACGTGCAACACGCCAACCTGTTTCTTTTATTAACACTTCATTAATTTCAGCTAATTGAGGTATACGATCCTTTGGTAATTGCAACTTAGCCAAGCCAGCTATATATTGATCACAAGCTTTGCCTTGAATACAGTTCAACTGACGATTGATTAATTGAGACCAAATGGCATGCTCATCATCACTATAAACAATAAAACCATCTGGTTCTGGCGATTTTGCTGTATAGTTGCTCGTTTTTGTCATTATAATGCCTCATTGATCTGGCTATATTTGAGCGTTAAAAATGCAGTGCTATTGGTTAACTTATACACAACCATCGCCACAGGTGAAATTACTTGACGCGTTTCCTCCTCAATGTTGATCGTAAACTATACGTTACAAGCAAACGCTAATATATTGTTTTTAAAGCCTTTATGAATCAACCGTACATTCACTTATCCGTTATGAGCATAACAACATCTGTTCGTTTTCCCTATGTAATTTGAAAACCTGACTCGTTATGCATTAGACTGTATTTCGCGATAAAACGTTAGACAATAGTGGTATGAAAAGCACTCTTTTCAAACTGAAATCTTATAGCCTTAGATCTGTGAGCATAACCACTACCGCTAAAGATTAAGTCTTGAAAAAGTAGATAACAAAAATCAATTTAAATTAATAATTAGTGATCCACTCATTAATATTTCTACAGTAAAGAGATTAAATAATAATACCGTCATTGAGTTGAAGTAATAGGTCTAGCTTTTTTATAAAAATGTATCTTTTACTGAAATAGCTGATAAATAAAACTATTTAAATAAAAATACAACTGCTAAGCAACTAACAATAAAAACACGTGTGAACTAGGGAGTCAAAAATGATCTACACCCCGCCAGGCCAAGATGGGGCCAAGCTTTTTTTCAAATCTCGCTATGCTAACTTCATTAATGGTGAGTGGGTCACACCGAAAAAAGGCAATTTTTTTGAAAATAAAACACCTGTAACAGGTGAAGCCTATTGTGAAATTCCTCGCTCAACCGCAGATGATATTGAGGTAGCACTTGATGCCGCCCATCAAGCAGCACCTGAATGGGGAGCAAAACCTGCAGCCTATAGAGCACAGGTTTTATTACAAATTGCTGACCGTATAGAACAGTTTGCTGAAAAACTCGCCATTGCAGAAACCTGGGATAATGGTAAACCTATACGTGAAACAATTAATGCCGATATACCGCTTGTTATTGATCACTTCCGTTATTTTGCAGGTTGTATTCGGGCTGATGACAGCGCTTTGGCTGAAATAGATGCCACCACAACATCCTATCACTTTCATGAACCTCTAGGCGTGGTTGGTCAAATTATTCCCTGGAACTTCCCCTTATTAATGGCTGCCTGGAAACTGGCACCTGCATTAGCTGCAGGCAACTGTGTCGTACTAAAACCCGCAGAACAAACACCTGTTTCCATTTTACTATTAATGGAAATTTTGGAAGACATCATCCCACCCGGTGTTGTCAATGTGGTTAATGGCTTTGGACATGAAGCAGGTAAAGCCCTGGCTTCAAGTCCTCGTATTGCAAAGTTAGCCTTCACTGGCTCAACCGAAGTGGGATGCGAAGTCTATCAGTCTGCCGCCAAGAATATTATTCCTTGTACGGTTGAGTTAGGGGGCAAGTCACCTAATATTTACTTCGCAGATATTCTACAACAAGAACCTTCTTATTTAGATAAGTGTGTCGAAGGGCTTTTATTAGCGTTCTTTAACCAAGGTGAAGTATGTACCTGCCCTTCTCGCGCCTTAGTACATGAATCTATTTATGACACTTTTATGGAGCATGTACTTAATCGGGCTAAAACCATAAAACAAGGTAACCCCTTGGATACTGAAACAATGGTAGGAGCACAGGTTTCATTAGAGCAGCTAAATAAAATTATGGGCTATATAGAAATAGGTCGTAAGGAAGGTGCTCACATTCTTTTTGGTGGTCAACGTGCCCAAGTGCCAGAAACCTTAAAAACAGGCTACTATGTACAGCCCACAATTCTTCGGGGCGAAAACTCAATGCGTGTTTTTCAAGAAGAAATATTCGGCCCAACCATTGGTGTCACCACCTTTAAAACTGAGGAAGAAGCCATCAATATTGCCAACGATGTACCCTACGGCTTAGGTGCTGGCGTTTGGACCCGTGATATTAATCGAGCACAATGGGTCGCTCGAAAAATACAAGCTGGAAGAGTTTGGGTAAACTGCTACCATATGTACCCAGCTCATGCCGCATTTGGGGGATATAAGAAGTCAGGGGTTGGTAGAGAAACACATAAAATGGCACTGCAAAATTATCAGCAAGTCAAAAATATTTTAGTAAGCTACAATACTGATCCTCTCCACCTTTTTTAAACTGAATATTTAGAGGTTCCCTTAATACAATATTCAGTCACCACCGGTAAGGGCACTCTTTACAGTGCCCTTATCAGTATCATGAACAACCACTTGCGACTTTACTGAATAGAGAAAAATACAGCCGTTACTGGTCCCCACCTTCCTTCACTATCCATCGCCCGGATATAAGCCATATGCTTACCTGACGACAAGTTGCGAGTATCAACAATGCCTTTTATGGCTTGCTGTTCTAAATTAAAGTCACCCGACACCGACTGCATTGGATGGCGTTCAGCGCCTTCCTGCCAAGGTGGAATATCAAGATAATATTCTGCAGCGGTAATCGTCTGTACCGGCTCAGCACCATTGCGATGACTAAAACGACTATCATCCGCGATGGCAGATAACGTCAACCAGGTACCCGCAGGCACTGAGTCCTGATTACTGATAGTAACACTATATACTTCAGGCCCTGCTGGCAGTTGGTAAGGCGCTCGTACGACTTTTGCAGCATAGCGTAATGCCTGCATATTGTCGGGTACTATTTTTTGTTCGAAATAATGGCATGATTCAAAAAACTCTGTACCTAACTCAAAGGTAAATGCAGCAACACCGAGCTCGCCATAACTAATACCATCACTGGTCCCATCAGTTTCATATAAACCTAATGACCTTTCAGGTGAGTAGCTATTAAAATAGGCGAATTTTCGTCCAAGGGTCTGTAGCTGTGAATGGTTCGGTGCTGGATCGCCTTTTGTGCCCCATGGCCAAAGTATCAGTCGCCCATGGCTATGAATATCAAGGTGTATCCCACTCGTATCTAATGGCGCTGGATCATTCCGCTCGGGTCCTCGGCGATCTGGATACAGGCTTCTAACATAGTTTTGCAACGCTTGAACTTCAGGTTCTGAACCTGGTGCCTCACCGCGATAAACCTGTGAGCATATGTCACCGCTAGAGCCATCCGTGGTTGAACCCCAGCCAAAAGTAAAGTTACGATTTAAATCAATGCCTTGCTTAAGTGGGTTATAGCAACTATTAAGGTCATTAACATTTTTGCGCCATAACACCCCTTTTTCTGCTTGTTTACGACCATCGGGATTTGCTTGCAGTAATAAGTGCACTTCATGATGATCCAGTATCCACGTAGCATCTGCATCACTGCCATAGCCCGTTAGCAAGTTTTTGGCAAACGCCAATGCTAAAGGCGCTGTTGCATATTCTCGCGCATGAATGGCACTATTAATAAATAATTTCGGCTTATCTTCTAAGCTATTGTTGCGAGTCAGTTTTAACACCATCATGTCATAACCGCCACGCTGCTGAGTTTTACGCCATGAGTCGCCTATATCAATCCATTCAGCCAGTCTCGGATACTCTTCAGCTAACGCTTTTGCTTCCTTAAAGGTTGCTTCTACTGTCGGGTAACAACTATAACCTGGAATATGATCAGCCCATTCATCCATTACTGCAGCAGGAGCCAAATTTAAGCCACTGTCTTTTGCAGTGACTGCCTCCAACTTAAACCCTAAGCCAATAAGCTTATTCAACTGCTGGCTGTCACCAGGTACTATTAAATAACCTTGCTCATAATGAGAAGAAAAAGTGTTCATGCTTTTCACGACTTGCCGAGCAATCTGCTCAGAAGGAAAATACGCCTTGTAAACTTGTGTTTTTTGATCAAACGGCACCAGTGGCTGATGTGAGGACGCAGTATGTGCAAATACCACACCTCCTGTCCATGTCGTTGCAGATAATACAGCAATCGCCACAGTATTTTTTAACGAAAAATGCGAAAGAAAAGAACGTCCTTTACTCATGTCCTTATGACTCATCTTCACTCCATTATTTATATTTATAGCCAACACAAGTGGCTATTTATTATCGTATAGCATCCACATTCAAGCACTTATACCCTTCACGAATGATTTCTAGGTTTTGTTATCTTCACTCCTCACCCCAATCACCTATTAATATAGGCTCATGGGGCTTCGTCACTTGATGGCCGAACCTAAAAACCATTCGTATTGGGTATATACATACCACTTATAGCTCTTGTAACATATAAAACACTTGATCGTGAATTCATGGTTACTGATAAATAACTATTCACCAGCATGCCACCATCCAAGGCACAGCACATTTAAACCATCAGCACCAAAATATAAAAAGTCGACCTGACCACGCCAGAAAAAAACATCATACTGGGTGACTTGATCATCTTTGCAGTCAGTATTCAGTTCATTGAAAAACAAATGGCCTTTGGTCACTTCCCAGTTTGGCTCACCCAATAGCTTTCTTATTTCAGGCACCGTAGAGTATTTTTGCTTTAACTGATAATGCAGCGCCTGCATAATCCGATGTTTTTCCCCCATCCACTCATCAACCCGAGGATCCCATTCTCCACCTTGAAAATGCCCTGGAATCTGCTGTAACTCTCTGTATTGCTTACCCAAAGACGCTAAAGCACGTTGGTTATACGTCTCTTGTATTTGTGCAAAACCTTGCTCTTTGTTAGCGGGTTGTTGGGCACAACCACTGGTTATCATAAAAGAGGCTAGCAGCAGTAAAGCAATAAATACGTTCTGTTTCATGTATCCTATTTGGTTCATCATCACCTGTACATATAATCGATTTAGATGTCACAGATAGCATAACCAGTTAAGCCAGGAAATTCATTAGCGATACTATTTTTTTTCGAAGGCGACATGAGTCTTATTGTTGCATCATTGCTTATTTAAGGAGTCCTGGCAAATAGGTCTTAGCAGAGTCTATCACCGCTTTGACCCGATGAACTTTATCTGCGCCAAATCTATATACCAGATAAACACGCATCAAGTTACTGTGCCACTGGGGCAATATATGCCTTAATTGCCTTTTACTGATGTGATCTTTCACCAAAAAAGCGGGTACATAGACCACCCCATGATGGGCTACACATAGATCGACCAATGCTTTAAAACTTTGAGCCGCAATATCGCCACTCACATCTAATGTAATTTTCCGCTCTTCATCTTCAGCGGAAACCAGTGACCATATACGACTGTTATGACGACTTGAAAAAATCAAGCAGTTTACTTTTTTTAAATCTTCAATATCATTAATGGGGTGATGCTCAAGATATTGTTCACTTGCAACCAGCACTCGCCGAAACTCACCCAGTTTATGTGCGACTAGATTTTCATCATTGATCGTCCCAATTCTTACCCCTAAATCAAAAGCAGTATCCTGCATATCTTCAAACTGGTAATTGAATTTACAGATCAGGCTAATTTTAGGGTATCGCTGAGTAACATAAGGAAAAAAACTAGCCACCACACGCTGCCCAAAATCTGGTGTAAGTGCCACACTTACCTGACCACTGGGCTCACTACTTTGTAATTCAGCTTGTTGGAAGAGTAACTCACCCTCTGCAATCAACGATTCTATTTTTGGCAAGAGTTGCTTACCTTCAATCGTTACAGCTATTCTTCGGGAACTTCTTTCCAAGAGCTTTAACCCAAGCCTGTCTTCCAACTTACTTAACTGACTGCTCACAGCCGATTTTGCAATACCCAGCTTTTGGCTTGCCGCCGTGATCCCTCCACACCGAACTACCTCAACAAAAATGATTAACTCCATGAAGCTCATTGTTCTCAGTTTGAGAATCATAAGTTCAAAAACCTCACATTGTTCTGATATACAAAAATATTAAACTACTGAACATAATTTAAACAGTAACAAACGATTGGAGAGGTCTCATGAGCAAACAACAAAACATCTTAATCACTGGTGCAAATAGTGGATTTGGTTTATTAACAACCAAACTTCTTTTACAACAAGGTCATCATGTCGTTGCCTCAATGCGTGACCCTAACCACCGAAATGCACAAACTGCTCATGAGATTAAGCAACTAGGAGGAATGGTTGTTGATATTGATGTCACCAATGAAGAAAGCGTCACTACCGGCATCACTGAGGCCATCAAACTAGCGGGTCATCTTGATGTGCTGGTGAATAATGCAGGTGTTGGAGTACTTGGGTTACAAGAAGCATTTACTACTGATGACATTAAGTCAGTCTTTGAGATAAACGTATTTGGCTTAAATAGAATGATTCGTGCGATATTACCTCACTTTCATCAACGCCACTCAGGTTTGATCCTGAATGTTTCAAGTATCTTAGGCCGGATGACAATCCCTTTTTATGGTCCATATAATGCCTCTAAGTGGGCCGTTGAAGCATTATCCGAAAACTATCGAACTGAGCTGTCAAAGTTTGGTATAGATGTCACTATTGTTGAACCAGGCGGCTTCCCAACCGAGTTTATTGATCGACTCGTCAAACCTTCAGATACAGTACGCTTACAGCATTATGGTGACATGGCAGCAGCACCTCAGGCAGCACTGGAAGGGTTTGAGCAAGCATTAGCCGCAAACCCTGCTCAAAACCCACAATTAGTCGCAGATGCCATAGCAGATGTCATTGCAAAAACACCAGGCTCACGCCCTTTCCGTACAGTAGTTGACAAAATGGGCATGGGAGAACCCATTGCGGCCTATAACGAACAATTAGCAACGATAACCAAAAACATTTATCAAGCGTTTGGCACCGCTGAAATGTTGGAATTAAACGTCAAAGAAAACGAAAAAAATAAATTATCTATAAAGATTGATATTTAGGATAAATTAATTAACAAAATCCCAGCCACTTATTGAAATAAATGACTGGGATAAATTTACTTAGGACCTGTTAACACTATTTGAATATCACTGTTATGAAACCACTTCACTATAGTTAAACCAGTGGCGTGTTCTGTTAGCAAATGCCACTAAAGAAAGCATGACAGGCACTTCAACCAAAACACCCACTACTGTTGCCAGTGCTGCACCTGACTGCAAACCAAATAGCGAAATTGCTACAGCCACTGCTAACTCAAAGAAATTAGACGTACCAATCATACAAGCGGGCGCAGCAATATTATGAGGAAGCTTTATGATTTTTGCAGCACCATAAGCAATCGCAAAAATACCATAGGTTTGCAATAACAAAGGTATCGAAATTAATACAATAGCTAGTGGTTGCTCGGTAATTGTTTCAGCCTGAAAGCCAAAGAGTAAAACTACCGTCGCCAAGAGACCCACAATTGATACCGGTTTAAGCCCATGAATAAATTGATTCAAACGACGATGATCACCCTTTGCATCCAGTACGCTACGTGTCAATATTCCTGCAAAAAGTGGCATCACCACATAGAGAACCACAGATAAAATCAATGTTTCCCAGGGCACCGTCACATCACTCACCCCCAATAAAAATGCAGCGATTGGTGCAAAGGCAAAGATCATAATAATGTCATTAACGGATACCTGTACTAATGTGTAATTTGCATCACCTTTGGTCAGTTGACTCCAAACAAAAACCATTGCAGTACACGGTGCCACACCTAATAAAATCATTCCCGCAATATATTCAGTCGCCGTTTCGGGAGTCACCCAATTAGCAAAAATTAAACGGAAAAAAAGCCACCCTAACGCAGCCATCGTAAATGGTTTAATAAGCCAGTTAATCACTAACGTTAGCAATAATCCTTTTGGTTTTTTGCCAATATGTTTAATCGAAGAGAAATCCACCTGAATCATCATCGGATAAATCATTACCCAAATAAACAACGCAACGGGTATATTTACGTGTGCAACTTCCAGTGCCGCAAACCACTGAAACACGCTAGGTAATAAATTACCTAATAACACACCAGTAAAAATACAAAGCCCCACCCACAGTGTAAGAAAGCGTTCGAAAAAGCTCATACATTAAACCTCTTTCGCAATACTCTGTAGTGCTTCTTTTAATGCTGAAGGCGAAAGCATTTCCAAATCTAATGCCAGCATTTTCTGCACCCGTTGTTCAATGGTATCCATTACCGTAAAAAAAGCTTCTTTTTGAGCGTTCTCGTCACCTTTCAGCTTGGATGGGTCTGGTAAACCCCAATGCACTTTAACGGCATCTCCAAACCAGGTTGGACATACCTCATTCGCTGCACTATCACACACAGTAATAATCACCTCGGGCTTTTTCACCTCATAATCATCCCAAGATTGACTCTGCAACCCTTTCGTACTCATGCCCCGAGCCTGAAGATAGTTAAGGGTTAATGGATGAATATGTCCAACAGGTTGACTGCCTGCGCTATAAGCTACTATTCGGCCTTGGGCAAAGTGATTTGTAATTGCCTCACATAAAATACTGCGACAGCGATTATGTGTACAAATATAGAGCAGCTGCATTCCCAGATTCCTATTCATATACCCAACGTTATTCATTTTTAGGTTCACAGTAACCTAAACAATCTTGCAAACTATTTAGCTCAACAAGTAGGTCGATTTTCCATAGTTTTTAATTGGTGCTGATATTTACCTAAGACATCCACTTGTGCCTCACAAGCCTGCTCAAGTATGGGTGTGACCCAACGAGGCAAAGAAGGATGCAGAGAATAAAACACCCATTGACCACGACGTTCATCGATTAATATGTTGCAATTGCGAAGTTGTGCCAAATGTCTTGAAATTTTGGGCTGGCTGACATCCATTGCAGCCACTAACTCACAAACACAAAGCTCACGTTGTTGATGAACTAACAGGGTGATGTTCATTCGGGTTTCATCAGATAGACATTTAAAAAATTGAACGACATTGAGCAAGTTTGTAACTCCTTATCTTCAAAAATAACAACATACGCATATCCATATATACAAACTCAATAGCAAACTGTCAAGACTCATAAAACGAGCCTTAGTAAATATGCAGGTTTATTTCTAACTATGTTGTAAAAACGTTGGATGATAATGATGAAAGGTAGAAAGAGAACTTTCAATAAAGGCCTGGTGTTTAAGTTTATTAAATTTTATCAATAATTCATCAGCAACCAATGGTGGCGAAAATAAATAGCCCTGACAATAATCACAGCCTAAAGATTTAAGAAAAGCCAAAGCACGCTCGTTTTCCACCCCTTCGGCAATGACATTAAGCCCCAGGCTATGCGCTAATCCAATAATTGCACGGACAATGCTGGCGGCATCAACGTCATTCGGTAAATCTTCAATAAAAGAGCGATCGATTTTAACAGTATCAATAGGCAGTTTTTTTAGATAGCTTAACGAAGAATAACCTGTTCCGAAGTCATCCATACTAATGGACACCCCCAGTTTTTTTAAATGCCCTAACTCTTGAATAGCAAATTTAATGTCCTCCATTAACATGCTTTCTGTTATTTCTAAATCAAGGAGTTGAGGTGCTAAACCAGTGACACTTAATACTTTTTTTACCGTGTGGACAATATTACCACTTAACAACTGACGTACAGATAAATTAACGGAAATACTGGTATAAGGTGGTAAATTACGTTGCTGATACCATTGCTGACGCTGAGCACAGGCACTATACAAAGCCCACTCCCCCACAGGCATTATTAACCCTGTTTCCTCAAGTAAAGGGATAAAAGTATTAGGGCCTATAATCCCCTCTTGAGGGTGCTGCCAACGTATTAAAGCTTCTAAGCCAATAATATCACCTGTTTGTACATCAACTTGTGGTTGATAATGCAACAATAACTGGTGCTCATGTAATGCCCGATATAAGCTTGTTTCAAGGTGGATGCGATACTCCGCCAACGCACTCATATTTGAGTCATAAAACTGGTAATGATTTTTACCCTGATCTTTAACACGATACATAGCAATATCGGCTTGTTTTATCATTGTTTCTGTATCAGCATGCAGGCTGTCCATGACAGTAATACCGATGCTGGCGGATACAAATAACTGTCTACCCTGCAGCTCAAAGGGTTGACCCAAACCTGATATAATCTTGTCAGCGACAAGCGCAGCATCATTTTGGTCATAAATATTTTCTAAAATAACAGCAAACTCATCTCCACCCAGTCGAGCAACTGTATCTCCACGCCGAACGCATTGTTGTAACCTAACAGCAACTTGTTGTAAAAGCTCATCACCAATACTGTGCCCTAAGGTATCATTGATATTTTTAAATCGATCTAAATCAATCAGCAACAAAGCCAGTTTACGTTGCCAGTGCTGACCTCTCACCACAGCTTTATGTAAACACTCTTGAAAAGTAGAGCGATTGGCTAACCGCGTTAAACAGTCAAACTGGGAAAGGTCATAAAGCAACTCAGCAGACTGCTTTTGCTCAGTCAAGTCCTTGACCATCACCAAAAAAAACATCTCTTGCTGGGCAAACTGTAATGAAATTACCAGCTCCCTACCCTCACTATCATCCACCGTCAACTCATATTGGGCTGGAGACTGATGCGCATAATGCAAGACAAAGGTAGAAAATGCTTCCTGAGTTTGAGGTAACTTTGACCAATAACTTTGGATTAACTGACAGTCTGCCCGCCACCCCAGCAGTGTTTTCGCACGATAGTTCACAAAAAAGATTTCACCTTTAATATTTATGACCACAATCCCATCATCGGTTGCTGTCAATAAATAAGGTAAAAAAGGCGTCACATAATTTAAATCGCTGGTGTGAGCTAACGAAGTAGCAGTAGCATCCGCTGTAGAATATAGGGATTCAGTCATACAACTTCCTGTCGAGCAGAAGTGCTTATCTGAAAAACCAGATTAAACCTTCATTTTTCCAAAGGTTATCACTCTTACTGAAGTATAGTGAAAGACTTCCGTTTGTATAATTTTTCATCGAAGTGACTCTCTTACCTATACTGTCATCGCACTATTTTTGCTAAATTATGCCCTCGTGATTCATCTGCAGGGGCTAGTTTCTAGTGCTTTATGTCAAGAATTTTTTGAAATATTTGCTGAGACATATTGATTTAGTCATCGCCTTACATCAGCGCTTTGGCTCAATGAGTTTCAATACCCACGACTTCATGGATGTAGCGCGAAGTGTTGCTACCGATGACTGGGAGCAGTACGACAACCTGCAACCCTTATTAACAGACCTCTTACAGCGAGAAGTCTTATTACCTGTCCCCAGAGCAGAGTACTTATTTGATCTCAACCCTTATATTCTGGACATGATAGAGCTGCTGACTGACCAGGAGCAGCTTGCCTTAGCTGCAACCCTAAAAGCGGAAATACATGAGTTAACAAGACTAACACGCAATTTAGGTCAAAGTTTTGCCTTTCAAGATAATCAATTAGTGCAGCGTTATATCAGTCAATTAGATCGACGTTTTCGTGGCGTTCACCGACAGTTACAACGTAATGAACAAGCCATTATGCGTATCATTGAGACCACCAAGAATACCGCAACAGATAGCCAATCACTCAAAGGCCGTTATGCTCAAGCACTGGATGCCTGGGAGCATTATATTCAGCCCAGTACTGAAATGCTGGATACTCAAGGCGACTATGAACAGGCTTTAAAACAAACTGAAACACTACTGTTACAATACATGGATGACGTTCAACAGAAAATGGGCTGCCAACATTTACGTCAACTACAAAAACTTCATTATCGCTTATTGGACCTTCGTTCTGGCTTAAGATTTAGTATTGCCCGCTGCCAACGCTTACTCGAACCCATTTATCGCCGCCAACGCCGTAACTCCATTCTGGCAAGAGGCGCATCCATGGCTATTGCCGAAATACGTCAACATAAGTTTAAATATGCGACAACACCTAATCAGGTTGCGCTCATTGGCCGAAATCGCCCTTCCATTATGGAAAGCGACCATAGTATTTTGGCCTATCTATCACAACTAACCGACTTTGAACCACCAGCAGTTGATATTCCTGAAGTGCCAGATGATACAGCAACGGCCCAAATCCCGATCACCTTTAAGCAGGTACAAGCACAAGCTATTAATGATGCCCCTATTGATGATTGTATGACGTGGTTGTTAACTCACTTCCCAGAGTTAGATACACGCTTGGCTTTAGAGTACTTTATACGGCTAACGAATGAGTCAGAGCAGTTCAGTATAATGCTCGGCCAACAAAGCCAATACGAAACTAATACTCACCACATTCATATGCAATGCCGCAGTTTGGAACACAGTTCTCATGAATGATATTACACCAGCCCCACTTGTGCTTGATGATCAACTCACTAAGCAATTGCCCAATGCCAAACTGATCTACACGAAATTAAGAGAAGGTGTGCATATTGCTGTCGATGCACTAGAGCATTATGCGTTATATAAAGAGCTAGAAAATCACGCAGCTAGTTACGAAGTTTTATTTAACCTATTAGGTTACGAATTAGTGTATAACGCTGAAGGATTTTTTTATTTTCGCTACCCCGACAGTGTTACCTCCAATAGCATGTCAACTTCCAGAAAAATCGCTTTACTGATTTTCACGTTAGTTGATTACTTACAAGATAATAATTTTGATCCATCATCAATGATTCAAGACCAACAAATTGAATTAAGCCTTTTTGAAAAAACCCAGGAATGTTTTAAAGATTTGTATACCCAAGCTGATATGGCAGCCCCTCAAGACCTCACCAATTTACTGGAATGGATGAGCAAACGAGGCTTTTGCCAAATTATTAATGATACTCATGTTAAATTCTGTAAACCCATTGAGCGCTTTCTTGCCGCAACTGAAGCTATAGCTAACCAGCAAGCAACAGACAAACACACGGCACCATCAGAGGAATCAAATGAACAGCCGATTGATAACGCACTAACCGAGAGCCAAGAGGATTAATTCACTATGCAGTATGGTATGCAAAAGCTGGTTATGATTAACTCTGGAACCTATGCTTTCGGTGAAATTCCTCTCCATGAAAGTGTTTCATTTTTTGGTTCAAACAATCGTGGTAAATCAACAGCCATTAATGCCCTACAATTTTTCTTTTTACCTTCTATGGTGGGCAGTCGCTTTGAAAAATACAGCAAAGAAGCTACCCGAAAGTTTTATTTTCCTCATGAAGCCAGCTTTATTTTAAGCGAAATAACAACCGTTCATGGCAGTTATGTATTAGGCATTGCCGGTAAAGGCCCAGCCAGTGGTTATCGTTATCAACATTTTATTTATCCTGGCCAGTTAGACACCAGTGTCTTTTTTTCTGAGCAACGTGCTCTGACTTTCAGCGATATCAAAAAACGTCTTAGTCAATCTGGGTTAAAAGTCACTACCTTAGACCCCCAAGAAGTTGAAAGCTTAATTAGTGGTGGGCAGAGCAAATGTGGTTTTTCACTAGACTTAGTACCTGTTGGAGGAAGTCGCCGCTATCAGGTCTTTAAAAGCCTCTTTGTCAGCCTGATAACACAATCAGAAATTAATGCATCCATGATTAAACAATCTATTCTGGATGTGTTTTCCCATAAGTTATCCTCGACCGATATGAATCATACCTCGCTTAATTTTCAACAAAAAAAAGAAGAGGTATTTGCCGAGTATTATCGACTGAAAAAAGAATACGATGCTTTAAAAGCTTCATCAGAGCAAATTGAAGCACTCAGCGCTAAGTGCTTTCAGCGAGATAAAGCAACAGCCGTGGTATTTGGCCTTGAAGGTGCCATAAACAGCGAATATACCCGTTGGAAATCCATGGTTGACGAAGACATAAACCGTCTTGAATTGCAACTGGCTGATGCCCAAAAGCAGTCGAATCATTTTAAAGGCCAGGAGGATCAAGCACGTAAAACGCATGACAATCTGTTACGTCAGGAAGCAATTTTAGAAGAAAATATTCGGCGTCACCAGCGAGAAGCTGAGCAGTTTAATAATTTGGAGCTCTATAACCCCGAGCAGCTAAACGCTGAAATTGACAATTTAAAAGCACGCCAAATAAAGCTCAATAACCAACTTGGTGTTGCCTCTTTAGGAGGGACTGAAGCCAGCTTACGTCGACAGATGCAAGCTCAGGAAAAAATAGTCCGTAAGCTGGAACAAACGCTTGCAGCCAATGAAACCTTTTATAATTACATCACCTCAAAACTTCCTCCAGAAAAAGCGCTACATCTTGTTAAGCTCATTAGTGATGATTTGCTTCGTTTACCAATAAATGATGATGACTCCGCTATTCAAATTACTTCAGATGAAGCTATTCAAGTCTTACTAACTGACCTGACTCATGATATTAACGAGCAAGGCGTCCTTAAAGCTTTTGGTCTTGAGATTGACTTCAATCAACTAGCAGCTCCTCATCAGCAGTTAACTATTGATAAACAAGCACTCGAAACTGAGTTACAGGAAGCCCTGATAAAACTAGAAGAGCTTGATCAACGTTTAAGTGCACTACTGGATGAGTCTGATATTCGCAGTGAATTAAAAGAAACAAATCGTCAAGTACAACAAAAAGAGCGGGAACTGGAAGCATTTAATCGTTATCAAGCCAGTTTACCTGAGTTTGATACCTGGCAGTCCAGTCTTTCTGAAATTAAAGCGGCTATAAAAAATACAGCAGAAGAAATCAATACATTTCGCTTACAACAAGAACACCTTGCCGCGAACCACCGCGAAACAATTGAAGCTCACAGCAAATTACTGGCAGAGCGTAAACAGGTTGAAGAGTTATACGGACAACTACAGCCCCCTGCGATCAGCTGGCCAAATAACGGTCAAATTGATGTTGATTATTCATCAATGCCGCTGCTTGATAAAATAAAAACCTACCAACGCCACTGGCGTCAAGCACAAGAAACAACCACCCAAATGGAGCTAATCTATAGGGATATTCGAGATAAAGGCTATCGAGCAGCAGAGCAATGCTCCGATTTAATGGCATCCTGCCACTATATTTTAGAAGCCTGGGAAGCACTGCCCGAAACCGAAACCATGTTAAGCCAGTACAAAAAAAGTGCAATTTTACAGTTAAGCAGTGTGCTTAATGACTTTCTCAGTGACTACCTCAGGTTAGAGCGGGAAATCACCCAATTTAATAAATCAATTGCGCAACGAACGGTATCTAACTTAAAACAGTTTCGAATTTTACTTCAGCCGGTTGAAGAAGTATTTAATGCCATTAAATATATTGTTGAAACAGGCCACTTAATTGAAGAAGGACAAAATCACTTACTTAATTTTGACCCTGTTGCAATTGATGAAGAACGCGCAATGAATTCTGCAGAAATCATTGCTACACGCATTCATACGTCACTTAGTTTAGGTGATTTATTTACAGTAGCATTTGAAGTTGAGGATCAACAAGGTGAGATTAAACGCTATGACAAAATCGATGATGCAGGTTCTACAGGAACACGCAGCACCTTAAAGCTCTTAACATTGATGTACCTGATTCGCCATATGATGAGTGAAAGCCTCCAGGCTCAACAGCAACGCTTACTGTTTACTATTGATGAAATAGCCAGTGTTGATGCAGCCAATGCGCGAGAGCTACTTGATAGTGCTCGCGCGCTAGGGTTCACCCCACTACTAACGTCTGTTTATGTCGTTGACTTGGCACATTATGGTATTGATGTAGTAAAAGCCCATAGCGGCGTTAAACGTCAGCAAGCATTAGTGGTTAAACCTGAAAGCTGGATACAATTGATCCCAAAAACCCACGAAAATGATCTTGCTGTCTCTTAAGTATGTACCAACAGGACATACATTAATTCGCCGTTGATTTAACTGCTATTCCTACCTTATCGGTCGCTAGCATCCTCTCATGTTGCTAGCGCCAGACTTCAGTTTTTTATTAAGCAATACCTGTAAAACTAATAAGTATTGCCTTTCCCTACCATAAAACAAATGTTTGAATCAATTTTCTATTCACAGCTTGACAGAGCGATATGAAGCCTGTGAATAAATCTGTTGAAAGTCATTATTTATTGCGACAAAAAAACAATAATGATTGACATTTTAAATAAATGATTTTTTAGCGTAGCTGTTTTAGTATTGTGCAAAATTTTTCTTCAATATACTATTTTTAAAGGTTTTTCCATTAAGCACGCTTGTTCAATCGTTAACACTTATCATTGTTAAAATCACTGACAATTGTTACTTAAAGATCAACATAAGGTTACCCACAAAAACTGTGGATAACTTTGTGAATAATACCTGATTAACCAGCCAAGATACACATAGTTATAGCATCTACCACAGATTGAGCATTTTTTAATCAGCACTTTGTTAAAGACTACAAACTCTCGCTAATTCAATCAGTTAGGTCACTAACTGTCGTTTTTACACACTTTATACATTAGACAACGAGAGCAGTGCTAATTGTTTACTTTTTTGTATCAGAAAGAGCATGAAGAAAATTTAGGTATTACTCGAAAGAACGAGCAAATAGGAACGTGTGTCGTAAAAAAATACAACACATAAAAAAAGCCACCCTAGTGGGTGGCTTTTTGATATGGCGCGTCCGGGAGGATTCGAACCTCCGACCGCCTGGTTCGTAGCCAGGTACTCTATCCAGCTGAGCTACGGACGCGTATTTGATTTCGTAAACTATAATGACTTTGGACCTTTGAGTCAACTAAAAGTTGTTTACTTTCAGCTAGTTAACTTACTTAATGATGCTAAATCAAAAATAAGGCCCACAATCATCAAAAGCATTAATAAAAAAACCTGCTTTTATATGCAGGTTTTTAATATATGGCGCGTCCGGGAGGATTCGAACCTCCGACCGCCTGGTTCGTAGCCAGGTACTCTATCCAGCTGAGCTACGGACGCCCGTCTGCTTTCGGGTTGCGTAATATAGTGACTTACATCGTTTAGGTCAATCTATTTTTGCTTAGGCTTTAAATAAAATACCTAAACTAAATTCACCTAATTGGCTGGTATTAGATTGTCTATTTAAATAGAACAACCCGGCACTATAATAATTACTTCAACCGAATCTGGCGGAGAGAGAGGGATTCGAACCCTCGATACGCGATTAACGTATACTCCCTTAGCAGGGGAGCGCCTTCAGCCACTCGGCCATCTCTCCGGAAGACGCGCGAAATAGTAACAGATTCGCGCGAAATTCCAAGTACTTTTTTAAAAAAAGTACTTAAGTATTTACGCTGTTTAATTTTTCTTCTTTTTCCTTTTGAATCCGTTGATAGATCTCTTCACGGTGAACCGCAACTTCTTTAGGTGCATTTACACCAATCCGCACCTGGTTACCTTTAACGCCCAGCACTGTCACTGTAACGTCATCACCAACCATTAAAGTTTCACCTACTCGGCGAGTTAAAATCAGCATTACTATCTCCTTAAAAAGAGAGATCCAGCAACAAATCCATCAATTCAAGGTATGCCTAATAATCAAAAACCAATGCATACCTGATAGTGTTGTCCGTGATCCCTAAAAAACGCCTAACAACCCATTATCAAAAAGTTAAGCAAATTTGCAGTTAAACCGCTAACCACAACGCATAAAAAGCTTAAAAATAGATACTTTTGGTTATCGTAATAGTGTAACTACTGGATAAGCTGATTCTATGCGTATTTTCACTAAACACTTACGGCCTTCATTCCTCATCACCAGGCACTTGATCTAGTTCAAAAGTTGAATGCAAAGCTCGTACCGCTAGCTCAAGGTACTTTTCTGCAATCACTACTGAGACCTTTATTTCCGAGGTTGAAATCACTTGTATATTAATGCCCTCTTTTGCCAGAGCTTCAAACATCGTGGAGGCAACCCCAGCATGAGAACGCATTCCAACCCCAACAATGGACACTTTGGCAATTTTATTGTCACCTTCAACTTCTCGGGCATTTAACTCAGCAGCCGTTTTTTCCAAAATATCCAATGCTTGCTGATAATCATTACGATGAACAGTAAAGGTAAAATCTGTTGTCTTATCATCAGAGACATTCTGGATAATCATGTCCACTTCAATATTAGCGGCAGAAATGGGCCCCAGAATTTGATACGCAACACCTGGTGTATCAGAAACACCTTTTACTGTTAATTTCGCTTCATCTCGATTAAAAGCAATGCCGGAAATTAATGGTTGCTCCATTGAGTCGTTTTCCTCGTAAGTGATTAGTGTGCCAGGACCTTCTTGAAAACTGTGCAGTACTCGGAGGGGAACATTATATTTCCCAGCAAACTCTACAGACCTTATCTGTAGCACCTTTGAGCCTAGGCTGGCCATTTCCAGCATTTCTTCAAAAGTGATTTTGGGGAGGCGCCGAGCATTATCCACAACACGGGGATCAGTAGTGTAAACGCCATCAACATCAGTATAAATTTGGCATTCATCTGCTTTAAGTGCTGCAGCCAACGCAACGGCTGTAGTATCCGAACCACCTCGACCAAGCGTGGTAATAGCCCCATGAGGATCAATACCCTGAAAACCAGCAACCACAACAACCCGTCCAGCATTGAGGTCTGCTTGAACTTTCTCTACATCTATATGCTCGATGCGTGCTTTGTTATGAGCATTATTCGTCTTAATCGCCACTTGCCCACCCGTATAAGAGCGAGCAGGACAACCACACTCATTAAGCGCCATAGCAAGTAACGAAATGGTGACCATCTCTCCCGTTGAGAGCAATACATCCAGCTCTCGTGCGGTAGGTTTAACTTGCATTTGCTTGGCCATATCAATAAGCCGGTTAGTTTCACCACTCATGGCTGAAACCACTACGACCACATCATCGCCCTTATCCCTGAACTTCTTAACTTTGTCAGCAACTGCTTGGATTCGCTCCAAGGAGCCAACTGAAGTTCCACCAAACTTCTGTACTATTAGTGCCATATTCCACTTGCTGCCACTGATGCCATGATACAGCTACTCCACATTCAACCTACAGACTATCTATTTGTAGGCCATCACTATGTGGTTCGTTAGCGCTTAAGATGAACTAACGAGGCTGCGTTACAAAAAAGAGCAATAATTAAACATTATTTGCCTGCGCTTGCAAACTGATGAGTCAGTATTTTTACTAACTCATCTAAGTAATCCCATAAAGTTATGGATTACGCATTCTCTTCAAGCCAAGTAGTTACCGATGCAACGGCAGTTGCGAGCTTAGCTGGCTCAGTTCCCCCACCTTGTGCAAAGTCAGGACGACCACCCGCTTTACCACCGACCAAACCTGCTACATAGCGCAAAATATCCCCAGCTTTAACCTGATTAGTAAGGTCCTTGGTTACACCTGCGGCTAAAGCCACTTTTTCTTCACTGATCTTAGTGCCCAAGACCACGACGCCTGACCCCATTTTATTTTTCAGCTGATCAATGGTGTCACGCATCGCTTTAGCATCAATTCCAGGGACTTCAGCGGCTAACAGTTTTACACCAGCCACCGTTTTAACCTGACTCAATAAATCGCTACCCGCAGCAGAAGCTAGCTTTTGTTGCAACTGTTCAACCTGCTTTTCCAGTGACCGGTTACGTTCTAAAACTGCACCTAGCTTATCCAACAATGTTTCGCGCGAAGCTTTCAATAGGTTTGAAGCTTGCCCAATCAGCTGTTCACTCTGTTCAATCCAGTTTAGTGCCTGTAAACCAGAAATAGCTTCAATACGACGAACACCTGCAGCAATACCTGTTTCCTGCACAATAATAAGGGCACCGATGTCACCTGTTTGCTTAACGTGGGTACCACCACATAGCTCCACGGAAAAATGCGACTGCCCCATGGCAAGTACACGAACCTGTTCGCCATACTTTTCACCAAATAACGCCATTGCACCCATTTTTTTAGCACTGTCGATATCGGTCACTGTTGTTTGAACTGGGGTGTTGGCTTTGATTTGCTCATTAACCAAACGTTGTATTTCAGCTAACTGTTTTGCAGTTACCGCTTCAGTATGAGAGAAATCAAACCGTAAACGCTCATGATCCACCAATGAGCCTTTTTGAGTAACATGTTCACCGAGCACTTTACGGAGTGCTGCATGTAATAAGTGCGTGGCAGAGTGATTTTGTGCTGTTGAAAGTCGCTTATCTCGGTCCACCAAGGCATTTACTTTTTGACCTACTGTAAATGAACCTTCCAAAACCTGGCCTAAATGAATGTGGTTTTCGCCTTGTTTTTGCGTATCGTTAACCTGAAACTTGCCATTTTGCCACTGCAAAAGCCCAGTATCACCTACCTGACCACCAGACTCTGCATAAAATGGTGTTTCTTCTAAGACAATAACACCCTGCTCACCGATTTTAATCTCTTCTACAGGCTCGCCATTGATAAATAAACCTGTAATTTCAGCCTGGTCAGTAACACGCTCATAGCCAGTAAACGCAGTAGCACCTTTAATATCCAGAACGTTATTATAGTCAACGGTAAACTTACCACTTCTCCTTGCTATTTCCCGCTGTTTTTCCATTTCCTGCTCATAACCTGTAAGATCCAATGTCAGGTTCCGTTCACGAGCAATATCATTGGTTAAATCAACCGGAAAACCATAGGTATCATAAAGGGTAAAAATAGTGTGACCAGAAACTTCATTACCCGACAGGTTAGCAATAGCCTCTTCCAGTACACGCATACCTTTATCTAAGGTACGAGCAAACTGTTCTTCTTCTCTTAATAAAGTACGCTCAATACCTGCTTGGGCTGTTACTAATTCAGGGTAAGCTTCGCCCATTACCTCAACAAGCGCTGCTACTAATTTATAAAAGAAAGGCTCTGTTGCACCCAACTTATTACCATGTCGAATCGCACGACGGATAATACGGCGTAAGGTGTATCCACGCCCTTCATTTGAAGGAATAACACCATCCGCAATAATAAACGAACAGGATCGAATATGGTCAGCAATAACACGTAATGAAGTATTATTTAGTGCAACACCGCCCAAAATATCAGACGCCTTCTGCAGTATGTGCTGAAACAAATCAATATCATAGTTGTTGTGAACATTTTGCAAAACCGCAGCAATCCGCTCTAATCCCATCCCCGTATCAACTGAAGGTTTAGGCAGAGGCTCTAGCTCACCACTGGCTTGGCGATTAAACTGCATGAATACCAAATTCCAAATTTCGATATAACGATCGCCATCATCATTCGGTCCACCTGGAGGATCTCCAGCGACATCAGGTCCATGATCATAAAAAATCTCTGTGCAAGGACCACAGGGTCCCGTATCGCCCATCGACCAGAAATTGTCTTTTTCACCTAAACGCGAAAAACGGGTTTGATCAATTCCCACCTCATTAAACCAAATGTCTTCTGCTTCTTTATCATCCTTATAAACCGTTACCCATAGCTTTTCTGCAGGGAGCTTCAGCTCCTCAGTCAAAAATGTCCAAGCAAATTTAATAGCATCTCGCTTAAAGTAATCGCCAAAGCTAAAGTTACCCAGCATTTCAAAAAAAGTGTGGTGCCGAGCGGTATACCCCACATTTTCCAGGTCATTATGTTTACCTCCGGCTCGAACACAGCGCTGTGATGAGGTTGCTCGCGTGTAGGTTCTTTTTTCTCTGCCCAGGAATACATCTTTAAACTGATTCATACCTGCATTGGTAAACAATAGTGTTGGGTCATCCGCAGGTATTAATGAGCTGCTAGGCACAATTTCATGACCATGGCGCTTAAAGAAATTTAAAAAAGCTGTACGTATTTCTGAACTCTTCATAGATGCATTCCATCAGGGCTAATTTGCAACCTGTTTAAGTCTTCACGAATCACTTAACATTGGTGAAACCGTTTCAGACAGCGTGTCATTCTGTTGCCCCCCGGCTGTCAGCCAAAAGGCCTGAAAAGGGTCTGTTCAAGAACCTATCAGCGGGGACTGCCAACGCGATGCCACAGAACAACACATTTTCGCGCACAAAAGCGCGGATTATATAATGATTTGGGTGAATGTTTCACCCAAGATAGTTGTTTAATTTTGTATCGATAAAGGCTTTTAAACAATCGCAGCTAGTCTTTCTTAACCTGAGCACTGATTTCTAATAACGCAAGCAAGCTAGACGTATCCCAACGACTTCCACCGATTTGCTGAACAGCCGCATAAAATTGATCAACTAAAGCAGTAACAGGTAAGTGGGCACCATTTTGCCGTGCTTCATCTAATACAATCGATAAATCCTTGCGCATCCAGTCCACAGCAAAACCATGATTGTAGTCACCCGCAAGCATCGACTTATGCCGGTTATCCATTTGCCATGATTGAGCCGCACCTTTGCTAATTACATCAACGACAGCCTCAGGATCTAAACCACTGGCTTTAGCAAAGTGTAGCCCCTCCGCCAACCCTTGAACTAAACCCGCAATACAAATTTGATTCACCATTTTGGTTTTTTGACCAGCACCTACCGGCCCCATATGTCGAACTGCACGGGCATAACAATAAATAACTGACTCAATACGGTTAAAGATATCAGCTTCTCCCCCAACCATGACGGTTAATGCACCACGCTCCGCACCTTGTTGTCCCCCTGAGACCGGAGCGTCTAAGAAATGCACCTGTTGTTTAGCAGCAATTTCAGCAACTTCCTCAGAGACATGTGCCGAAACTGTAGTATGATCAACCAACACCGAATTAGCAGGCATTCCAGCTAAAATACCTTCTTGCCCTAAAACCACACTACGTAAATCATCATCATTACCAACGCAAACAAACACCACTTCAGCATGACTGGCTGCAAGAGCGGGTGTATTTACACTTTTCCCACCATAGCGATCACACCACGCTATAGCCTTGTCTGCCGTGCGATTATACACACACACCTGATGACCCGCTTTTTGTAAATGACCAGCCATAGGGTATCCCATTACCCCTAGACCAATAAAAGCAACTTTCATAAACTTCTCCCTTTTATATACCCCACGAAAGACGTAGCTCGTTTTTTTAAAACACAACAAGTGTCACACACAATATTATACACTTTGTGCTTAAGTAGCTTTTTATTGTATATCATACAAGCACCCATGCTTTGATTGTCCACTCAAGCATGTCAGAACTTAGAAAAAAAGCAGTATTGTTAAGCTTGATTACATTGTAAGTTGTCGTCCATGCGTAACGCCATTATTTTTATATCATGGCTTTTTTATATCGTAGGCCTAGCAACCTATATAACGGAACTAACCACAATTCAACATGATTCACCTAGCCTTTAACTTGCCAGCACGAGCATCGGAATATCTACAATGTGTATTCAATATCAAAATTGGGTTTATAAAAGTGGATTTATAACACGAATACTCTTTGATCTAGAAAAGAGAAATCGAATTTATAACAACTCACCATTTACTTCAGTTGAACGCGCATTAGAAACCAACACACTTTCACCTTCTTTAAATTTATTATCGACTAAAGAGCTTTCATTTAATGCTAACCACTTGGTTAGCATTAAATGAAAGCTTTTAAGTGTAAATGGCTTTATTAATATATCGTTCATACCACTATTAATACAGAAATCTCTACTTTCCACTAAAGCACAGGCAGTAAGCGCAATAATCACGCTACCTTTACACATCGACTCTGCACGGATTTGCTTGGTTGCAGTCAACCCATCCATAACAGGCATATTTAAATCCATAAAAATAACATCATAAAACTGTTTTTTTGCTGCATCTATTGCAGCCAGCCCATTCTCCGCAAAGTCAACCGTTGCTCCCAGCTTTGAAAGAATTTTCCCCGCTAAGATACGGTTCATTTCTACATCATCTGTTACCAACACACGATACTTACTTAAAGAATTCTCTGTATTAAAATCATCATTTTGTGAACTATTACCTGGCACGATGGAACACCTTCCACTTATTTTTAGTAAATCAGAAGGTCTTACGGGTTTAGTAATAATAGAATCAACACCCAACTTATTTTTTAAAAAATCAATATTTCCCCTTAACAAAGGACTAATAAGTACTATTACTATTTTTTTGTTTACTTCTAATTGAAAAGCATTAACAGTATCAGCTGTACACTCATCAAATAACTCTGTGTCTAGCAACAAAATATCAGCCGAATAGTTTAATAAACTCTCTTTAACGGCGAGCAAACTTGATACTAATGTTACTTTGCAGCCCAAGCGCTCTAATTGTTCACCCAATATTTTTAGCACTATGGTGTTTTTATAGCCCAGCACTATAGAAGTTGATTTCCTCTTATCTATCAATGGCACTGTTTGAAAAGTATTTTTTTCATCACTTTCAACCATATCCAAGTTAATCGAAAAGCTAAATGTACTACCAAAACCGGGTTGACTTACTACTTTAATAACACCACCCATAAGTTGCACAATTCGCTGAGAAATTGCCAACCCTAAACCTGTACCACCATAATTTCGTGTAATACTTGAGTCTACTTGGCTGAATGCGGTAAATAATAAACTTTGTTTATCTTTAGGAATACCAATACCTGTATCTCTTACATAACAATTCAATATTATTTTAGCTCCATCCTGGGCAAGAATATTAACGCCTATTTCAATTTCTCCCTGATGGGTAAATTTGACTGCATTCCCTATAATATTAGTTAACACCTGACTTAACTTATCAGCATCACCTTTTAACTTCTCAGGAATACCATTACCTATACTGACACATAACTCAACACCCTTTTCCCCTACGGCTTTACTGAATAAAATTAGCTGCTCCTCCAAGAGTTCCTGAATACTAAATACTGTTGGTGACAATTCCAACTTTCCTGATTCAATTTTCGTCAAGTCAAGGATGTCGTTTATGATCGTAAGTAGAGACTTCGATGATATCAATATTCTGCCAACATAATCCTGCTGACTTGACGTTAACGGTTCTGTATTAAGTATTTCAGCAAAGCCAATCGTTGCGTTTAATGGAGTTCGTAACTCGTGGCTCATACTTGCTATAAATTGAGTTTTTATTCTAGACGCACTCAGGGCTTTTTCTTGTAAAGCAATAGCTCTAACAGCAGCATTATTCAACCGGCTACTGGTAATGTAATAATAAATCATTATTAATAAAAAAAGCACCACAAAGAAAACTAAAATTTTATAATTTATTGCTTTTACAACAATTTCAGCCTCATCACTTGCAGCTATTATTTTATTAATTGACTGTATAGAAAGCTCTCTCTCCTTAGTCGCCTCCAGGCTAGTTTGTTCATATATTTCTTTAAACTCACGATTAATTTCTTTTAATATACTGTTAGTTTCTTTATACAAATAAAGCAGCTCACCAGCCGAAGCAACTTGTGCATCTTCAATAATTCCGCTAATAATTAAAACATCTTCTCCTAGATCTCTCACAATTTTATTCGGCAACTCAGGTGGCCATAACTCCTCAAGTTGACCCTGTAGCGCTAAGACCTGCTCACTGACAGATAAGTATTGATCAGTATTACGCTCACTATCAGGGTCATTAACCATCTGATAAAATGAAGCTGTAAAATCTTTCAGTAAAAGGAGCTGATTACTCAGTATATTCTCAATCACTAAAAGGTTTCCCAGTTTCTGATCAACTCTTTTTAGTTGAAGCGTTGAGTATTTATTATTTTCAACTATTTTCTGCCCAACACCTTCCAGGTTATAGTAAAAAATAAAACCAAAAAATAACAACAATAAACCAAGCCCAACCACATTAATATAAATCACATACCGACTATTAGTATGGATTTTTCTTTTTAACTTCCTTAAGTACTGCATGGTATTTGCAAACAAAACTTAAAGGTCAACACTTCTGAAATAACGTGATCCTGATCACTAGTCTGATCAAATATAGCTATTCCACCCAATACACGTTCCCCAAGTCTAAAGACAACATCATCTGGGTTTCCAGTATTTAACAGCCTAGACATTTCAACACGCCAAACGCCATTCTGCCATATCCCTTTTGCCTTAATATCTGTTGATGAGCCTTGAGGAGACTCCGCAAATTTATATTTAGGCATAATGTTATCGATTTTTGCACCATATCGCGTGGTTGTATAAAGGTCATCACCTTTATCAGAGAGACGCTTGATATAAATAGCCCCCCCCGCTGTATTTACTTTTAGAGAACCACTCATTTTTGACTTACTGATAATTGTCATTTTATCATGAGCAAGTCCCAATGGATTGCTTCTAAACGCTTTCCAGTGCCACATATCGGCCACAAACTCATCACCAGAAAGCCAGTTTGTATTGTATTTCCCAGACATAGCAAACTGTATGGCAATACGATCTTCTCGTTGGGGACCTGTTTCGTAACGTCCTTTTTGATCAGACCAGATAAACGGCTTGTGACTTAAGCTTAATGTAGAGTCCTTCCATTCGCTGTATATGTAAACACTATCTTCAAACGTTGCAGCCTTTATAATAACCTCTGCAACGTTCGTCTTACCTTGAGGATCACTTTGTTTCAACGGTATTCTATAAGATGGAATATTTCCCCATTCATCACCAACACCATTAATTACAGGTTTTCCATTAGCTTGAACAACATGAATAGTTTGCGAAAAAGAAACTGCAGAAATATGTAGACTAAATAAAAGCAAGCTCCATTTAAAGTAGCTAAACATCTCCATTAACCATATTCTCCTTTTCAAACTATTCCTTAAAGGCACCTCTAAAGTTGATTTGTGAAGGGATAGATTAGTACTATTTTAATCTGTTAGTGCCCATTCACTCGCAAGCATTCTCCTCCTGTAATATATGTTAATAAATATTCAAAACTAATCTTAGCAAATTTTCCAGCAAGACAAGTGGGGTATACAAACAGTAGCTTTGCAAACTTGAATGGGTTTATGAGGCAGGTGCTAGAAGCATCGTAAGCATTATCTAATGACCAAACAACGTTTTGCGCTTCCGCTCAACACTGTGCTTACCAGGATGACTAATTCCTCTAAACGCACGCATCCATGCCATTAAATCAGACTCTTCAGAAGGCAATAAGCGAAACCCTGCAAAACAATGTTCTGCATTTTCTTCATCAGGTTTAACCCACATCACTTGAGCGATCAATAAGTATCGGTGCATATGATCAGCAACTGAAATGCACACATCCACAATGGCCCCTTCTTGAATGAGGGTAGGCAAATGTGCTTTAAAACCTGTAACTGAGACATCTCTAATTTGTGCAGATACAGTGACACCTGACTCACCCAGCCTGGCACAACCAGATGATAGCTGAATCAGCGCCCGCTCAATTCGCTCAACACGGGGGCTATGTCGCTTATTTTCTCGCATGTGACCAATCCATGACAGTTTGTCTACTCTAAGCATAGCCAATGTATTGACAGCTGCTAGGTAACCTGTCTGGATTGTAATCGAGTTAGTCAGGGGATCCAGGCCTGCACTACAACGTTAACAGGCCTATAAAATGGAATGGTACATGCTGTTGATGTTAAGCAAGCTTAAGCCTAACGATTAACTCGACGCCGGAAGCCAGCTAAGGCGAGCAGTGACAAAGCAACGACTGACAAAGTGCCAGGTTCCGCTACAGGTGTGGGATCTGGCTCAGGGTCAGGATCGGGAAAGATTTCATCTGCGGTGCCCTCCACCCCAACAGTAAACCCATTCCAGTTTTCATTACTGAGACTACGCCAGCTTACTGTATCAAAGGCTCCTGTAAACCTAATCGTGCCGTGGGGTTCACCTGTGCCAAGCAACTGATACTCAAAGACGCCATCACCAAGGTCTACAACACTTTTAAATGACGTACCACATCCCCAAAAACCACAAGCATTGCCATCAGAAGGATGGCCAAAGCTCAATATTTCGAAATCCTGATCAAATGCATAGCCATTACCATTTAAACTCACGTACGAAAAAACAGGGTTAGCTATCGTTTCTGAAAATGAAAGCGTTTGCATGCCTGCAAATCGTAATGCAATGATGTCAGTTCCTGTTGGAATATTATCCACGACATCACTTGTATAAGGTGAAGTCGCAGGGTCACGAGGTGTCCAAAAATCCACGCCACCACTTGGCTGGTAAAAAGAAATACCCCGAGGGTTCATATAAGTGACGTCAATTGTGGCTGTATCTGTCGTAATCACCCCCATTCCCACAAAACCATCTGCGGTTGTCTCTCCCGTTGTCCAATCAGTCCATTGAATAGGAACAGCAAGTGCTTGTATGCTCAAGAAAGAAAAAGAAATACCTAATAACGTTTTTTTAATTTGGCTGTTAGCCATCATATTGCCCTCATTGCTGCAGCTTCAATAAAACCCAAGCTATAAAGGCAAAAAATATGCGCACTTCGTTTATTGCTATTAATTCATAGGGTTAGTTTTTTATTTAACGATAAATCATTTTTTTTTGTAATATAATCTGACCGATTTTTATTGATTACTCAATTTACCACCTGGAGCCTGTTTAGCACCCACCTAACATGCCATGAATCCATCATTGTTAATAATGACTAATACTGTTGTATAACAGACATTATCGCTTGCTGTAGACTTGTTTTATCATGATAGTATGGCTGCTTGGCATCTCCTAACCGAGCAACATGAAGCTTGGGGTAAGCACGGGGAATAGGCGTTCTCTCTGCCGGCCAGATCACCCGATCTACTTTAATTTTCGTTAACTGGGCTAACCAATCAAGCTGTTCTGTTAAACTTAATTTTCCACAACTGCTCTTTTCAGGTTGCATATTAGCCACAAAAATAATTGGCACTGCCTGCTGCAGGATAGCCATTACGATATCTGACAATAATAAAGGCGGCATAATACTAGTCATAAAGCTGCCTGGTCCTAGAATAATATAGTTGGCTTGTTTTATTGCCAAAACAGCTTCATGGGTAGCCTGAACACTTGGCTCTAAAGCTAAAAAGCTCGGCAGGTGGTCTGCGGCATCAATTTTTGTTTCACCCCTCACATAACGTCTATCTATTTCAGCAATGAGATGCGTGGGCCTTTCAGACATGGGAATTAACTGAGCATCAACCTGTAAAAAGTCCCTTATTAAGTGTATGACGTCCATAGGACGCACACTTAACTGGTCTAATGCAAGTAAAATGAGGTTACCAAGATTATGTCCTTGTAATGTACCATCACACTCAAAGCGATATTCAAACAGTGTTCGGGCCAAGTTAGGCTGATCCGCAGCTAATTGATTAAGACAATTACGTAAATCTCCCCAGGCAATACAACCACTTTCCTCGCGTAATCGTCCCGTTGATCCCCCATCATCTGTCGTAGCTACTATTCCTGTTAAACTTGTGCCTAAAAACGCCAGTGCTGACATTAATTTTCCCAGACCATGACCACCACCTATGGCCACTAAATTGATTTCTTTTGCTAAAAATCCCATAGGCCTCCTCTTTATGAATGATCTGCAATAAAAAATTAACAACGATGAAGTATCAGGTTGATCTATGTTGTTAAAGGTAAATACTTAAAAGGACGTGTTTCAAAGGTATTAAATGCTTGGTTGAGGCAAGCTTATGTTTATTGAAGGCAATTTTCCTTCTTCTCTCTGTATAACATACAAGTTTAATGACCAAGATGTTATTGCTTTCAAATCTGACCTTGACATCAAGACAGTACAAGCTGCTCACCCTCTTATTGAGCGTGTTATTGAAGAGGCTGATAGTAACGTACTGGTCGATATGAGTGCTGTTAACTTTATAGATTCATCTGGAATCACGGCACTGTTATATTTGTATAAAAGACTCATAAAAGCGAACCGTACCCTATCATTGATTGGAGTGAAAGAACAACCTCTCCACCTCCTTCATCTCTTCGGAGTTAATCAAGTACTCACATTTTACGATTCGCTGGATACCTGTATTCAGGCATTATCATCACCTGTTAATCAAGTTTAACATGTTATAACTTACCGCTATGAATGGCTGTATCTGTTATTGCGCGAAGATTAAATAAGTCGAGTTGATCCCAAGCAGGCATAGCGTATCTAGGATAAAAATTACCCCGTTTACAAACTAAGGTTTAACCCAGCCAAGCAGATCCCGCAGGCTCGGCTTATACTAAGTCAAGGACACTTGCAAATATTCAAAGGATTTTTTTATGGTTAAGCAACGGATAGTGCTAACTGTTGAAGTAAAAGCCAGTAGCTTCAACGTCGAACCTAAGCACATTTGTTACCAAAAAGCACCTTACCTGAGCGCTTACCCCCCTTGTTTCTTTGTTTATGCTGAGAAATTAGTAAAAGGTGTGCTATGAGTGCTTGCCTCCTAGAAGAAACCACAGAAGCAAACTTAGAAAATATTCGTAAGCTTCGGCATACACTCGCAAAAACATTACCGTTGACTAAACTGCCCGCTGAAACGCAAAACAATATCCTGCTGGTTTGTAGTGAAATCACTACAAATATCATTAGACATGCTGACCCTCCAGCAACATCCATAGGTATTGAGCTGCTCAAAGCAGATAATCATTGGTACTTTTCCGTTTATGACAATGGCGGCGTGTTTCTCGATTTTGCCACCATCATGTCCAATAAAAAAGATGCCATTGCCGTATCCCATGAAAGTCATTTAAATGAATCAGGCATGGGACTTGCGCTCATAAGTACATTATTTCCAGAACATCACTATGAATGTCGAGAGCAGCGAAAAGATAACCGTAACTGTTTTCAAATTCGCTGTGAGCTTGTTGAGGTCAATTTACCTAAAGTCGCGGCAATAGATGATGACCGAACTACCGTATCTATCTTAGAGCGTTACCTACAACAAGAATTTCAAGTCCAAACCTATACCGACCCCATTGCTGCTGTTAAAGAAATCAGCCGTCATCCCGTTGATGTGGTAATTTCAGACATGATGATGCCTGGTTTGAATGGGCTTGAAGTAAGAAAACGTTTTGCTGCAAACCCAAATACCAGCAACATGCCGTTTATTTTTTTGACAGGTAATGAACAAACTGAAGCAGATGCCGTTGATTTAGGGATTGATGACTTTCTTGTCAAACCGGTGAAAAAAGACAAAATTCTCGCGGTTATTCATCGTGTTCTCAATCGGGCCAAACAAATTCAATCATCTCTTGGCGATCGGCTGGACAACGCAATAACTAAAGCACTTCGCGTTCAATTGCCGAATCAACTTTGGCGTTTTAATACTGCCACTTATATTCAGTCAGCCTCTTCTGGTGGTGGTGATTTTATCTATAATAGCCCAGACAAAAAGCTGTTATTACTTGGTGATATCATGGGACATGGCGAACAAGCCAAATTCTTTTCCCATGCTTACGCCGGGTTTATTCATGGTTTTATTCACGCTACCCATAATGTTGCACCCTCTCCTGATGAGTTATTAAATGCACTTTCAGAAGCAGCAGAAACAAATGATGTACTTCAGTCCACCTTAGTCACCTGTATCTGTATTGCATTTAATGAGTACGAAGACACACTGCTATGTGCCAGTGCCGCGCATCCCCCACCTTTTGTTGTGAGTCATGAACATGGCTGCAAGCCTATTAAAGTTGAAGGGCCATTACCTGGCTTGATTCCTGACCAGCACTATGAACCTGTCAATATTCAGCTTTACCCAGGTGAGCGGCTCGTCATCTATACGGATGGTTTGTTAGAGTCTGCCAACACTCCCCATGGACGCAAACAACTTGAAAAACATATTAAGAGTACACTGAAAAATACCTTGGATTTACCCATTCAGCGTGCCATGGACAAAGTCATTGAAACCTTTTATGCCTACGCGGCATCTCCTTTGCCGGATGACGTTACTGTAATTATGCTAGAACTAAATAAATCCAATACCCAAAGCCACCATAACGAATCTTAATAACCAACACAGTATTCTGTCGTATTAGGGCCTGTTAAAATAACATGATATCGGACAAAAAATGGTTTGTGCTCTCATATTTCACTCTCTAAGATATACTGCACATGACATCTTTATTTAGTAGTTTTAATCTCTTATGTCAGAAATTACACAACTTATTAAATCGCTTAAACAACAGTTGCGAGCACATGGCATTACCTATGCCCAAGTTGCTACACAATTAGATATTTCTGAGGCCTCTGTAAAACGACTGTTTGCCACTGAGCAGTTTTCACTGCAACGATTACACTCCATCTGCGGTATGATGAATATATCTATCGCTCAACTGGTACAACAGAGCCAGCAGGAAAAGTTTCCATCTGCGCTTACCATACAGCAAGAAAAAACACTCACTGCTGACTACAAATTGTTGCTCATTGCTATTTTGGTGTTAAATCATTGGCAATTTCATGAAATACTTGCTTACTACAACTTGGCAGAAACAGAACTCATTCAGCTACTTGCACAACTTGACCGTTTAAAAATCATTGATCTACTCCCTAATAACCGCATTAAGCTACGAGTGGATAGTAATTTTCACTGGCTTGAAGATGGCCCGATTCAACAGTTTTTTCAACAGCATGTACCTAACTCCTTTTTTCGGAGCCGCTTCCGGGCAAAAGATGAGCTGTTACTTTGTGTAAATGGTATGCTTAGTTCTGAATCTATTGGCATACTGCAAAAACAGCTTAGAGAACTGGGACGAAAGTTTAATGAGCTACATTATGATGACACGCGGCTATCCTTAGAGGAAAGGCGGGGTACATGCATGGTGCTAGCAATACGCCCTTGGTCACTGCCTATGTTTGAGGAGCTAAAACATAACAGTCGCTAGGCACTCAATCACTATTAATGCCCAAAACTCATAGTGAAAACAACTTCTGCGAGGGAACGCAAAATGATTATCGGTGTTTTCGGCTCGGCGATAGGCTCGTCTCCACTACTACAGCAGCAGGCTGAGCTGCTTGGCCAATGCATTGCTGAAGCAGGTGCAACACTTATTACAGGTGCCTGTCAGGGATTACCCTATGCAGCAGTAAAAGGCGCAAAAAAATACAACGGGAGTACTATAGGGTGTACTGCCGTTACGCACGAACAACTACATGAATCAATGATGGGCACTTCCGTAAGTGATTATGACCAGCTCATTTTTATTCCAGATGATTTTACTCATCATCATCAGCACCAGGTTTGCTTAAAATATCGCAATGTTGTTGCTGTCAGTCGCTGCGATGCTGCAGTTTTTATTAGCGGCCGCTGGGGGTCACTCAATGAATTTACCATTGCCTATGACATTGGTAAGCCGATTGGTGTGCTTACCGGTAGTGGTGGCATGACTGAATTCTTGCCTAGTTTACTTGAAGCATTTCAAAAACCCAGCAACAGTCGGTTATTTTTTAATGAACAACCACCAGTGCTTATTCAGCAACTTGTCGAAAACCACCAGACAAATGAATAAGTTCTTACATGAATAACTAACAGGTCCAGATTAAGAAAGTGCTACACCACCAAACAATCATAGAGACGATGTTATAATCTTATCGCATAAACCACTAAGTATACTGGCCACCATTAACAGATAAAATAGCACCTGTCATATAATCAGGTGCTTCCAATGCTGCATAGTTTAACACACTGGCAATTTCATCGACTTGTCCCGCCCGTTTAATATGCGTTGACCGTATAGCATCTTGCTGACGTTCAGGTGAAACATTATTAGCCATCAGCGAATCAAAAATACCTGGATTGACCCCTAACACCGTGATGCCCTGGGTTGCAAATGATTTGGACAAGCTAAGTACCAAGCCATTTAATCCTGCTTTAGCAATACCATAACCAATGTCTCTACTCCCAACCCAGGCAGCAGATGAACCAACAATCACTATACGACATTTGCCACCTGAATAGAGACAGCGATTTATTACTTCACAACAAAAGGATGTTACATACATTAAATTAACATTAATTTGCGCTAACACATCTGTTGTAGATAACCTTGATCTACCTTGGAGCTTATCCTTACGATCACCAAAGCGACCTATACAGCTGATAAAAACAAGCTCACCTGAAAAATCCAATGGCAGCTCTTGTCCTATTTGCTGAATTGATGTTTGCGAAAAGTCCAACATCATATAATCAGTTAACTGTGAGTAACTTGCCTTTTCTTGTCGATCAATACCAAGCACATGATAATGAGTAGGCTTTTTCAGTTGTTCTAAAAATGCTCCCGCTAATGTGCTATTTACACCTAGTATTAACAGTGTATGCGCCCTCATAGCCTGACCTCTGCTAACTGTTCCCTGTAATCACTCAAACGTTTTGCAATTACACGATTAAACTCATTTCGTGAAACATCCTTATTCATTAACGTTAATGATCGAGACAAAGGAAAAAGCGTTCGAGAGGAAAATTTTCCCCAAAAAGCCTGCTTCCTGTTACACTGACCGCCTTGTGCTCCCATACCAGGTACTAAAAATATACTTTCAGGTAAATAGCGCCTTAACTGTTCTGATTCATCAGGTAAAGTTGCGCCCACGACAAAGCCTATTACCTGACTTAAAGCCGACTCATTACCATAAAATTCCAGAAAACAATTAATAATATACTCGCTTAGCTTTAGATTATGCCCCATGAAGTTTTGAACTGAATCACTGCCTGGATTTGATGATCTCAACACTAAAAAGAGCCCTTTACCATATTGTTCAGCCAAATTTATAAAAGGTTGCAATGCCTCATTACCTAACCAGGGAGAAACTGTAATGGCATCAACTAAAAAGCTGTCTGCCTTATTACTATCATCAAGATAAGCCTGAGCATAACATTGATTAGTTTCTGCTATGTCTCCCCTTTTAGCATCTAAAATAATTATGTAATTTAATTGACGGGCATAAGACAGGCAATTACTTAAGGCAACCATTCCCAATAATCCATACTGTTCAAAGCAAGCACTTTGAAACTTAACTGCAGCAACATTTTCAACTGCCGCTGTCAATAACTCTCGACAGTATAGCTCCAATGTTGCTTCTATCCGGTGAGACTGATTAAAACAGTTAGGTATTCTATTTAAATCAGGATCTATACCTAAAACAATATTGCCATTTTTCTCAATACTATTCACAATTTTTGTTAGAAACGTTGATGATGCGGCTTGTAGTGTAGGTGGCCTTGACGAATAACTTTTGACCAAAGACATGCTTGATGCTCCTTGCGGTGACTAACAATAGGTATGACCTCTAAGACATCTATTCCATGAGTCTTTAAGTATAAACATTTTTGAGGGTTATTTGTAATAAGCTTAACACGATGTATATTTAAATCATGTAAAATTAAAATAGCATAGTAAAAATTACGACTATCTTCAGGCAGGCCCAATAGTTTATGCGCAGTAAAAGTATCGATATTTTTCTCTCTCATAAGCTTATAAGCTTTTATTTTATTGACAAAACCAACCCCTCTTCCCTCATGATTAAAATGGTATGTCATAAGGCCAGGTTTTTCTATGAGCAGCTCCATAGTTTGGCGCAACTGAAAGTTACAATCACAGCGATTATCGTCAAAAATATCTGCACTAAAACAAGCTGAATTTATTCTAAAAAGTGGAATTGTATCTTTTTCAAAAATAAGTGGATTATAAACAACAGCATGAAAAGATAAGTCACCCTTCTTATTAGTAATTTCATACCCTCCTAATGATAGACCTTGATATGTTCCAATTAGATCCAGCCCCAAAGCTCTACGTATTACTTTCATAAGACCTCCTTTCTTAAGCTAGCAATACTCAAAACCAAGTATAGCTTGAGATGTTATCACAAGATATAACTTACGATTAAGATATTACATTTTTAAACAGACCATATAGCATTAACGAATAAGTTCGCATAAAACAAAAAAAACCGAAATATAACTTATCTTTTAAAATTTTCACAAAACACAAAACAAGTTTCAATTACAATCCATTACTACATGTTAAACTCTATACCACAAGGCTTTTATGCCATAGAAACACCCTATTGAATCTTTTTATACGTACGATCCATAACGGATACCTCAATGGGTTTACAGCTCAGGACAACTGTATATCATAATAACTTGTCATAAATAGAGATTACAGCGACTAAAAGAACTGTTTCATATAACCTATTTTAAATGTACGATCACTCCAAAAAATAGCCATTACAACCAGATTAATCCACCCTACACTTAAACAAAACATATCAAATGAACACAATATTATTGTATGAAAGCTAACATAAAGATATCAATATTAATTACCTTCATAATTACTATTTTTGTTGTTAAAGATATTGTATTCATTGTTACTGAAAAAAGCCTTTTATTTGAACAACACCTCAATGAAAGTAAAGTAATACTGCAAACTGCAGAAGGTGTTCTTAATTACTATTACAGTCAACAAGAGCATATTGGTACTGAAAAAGCACAAGAATTAGCCTTAACCATTCTAAGGCAAATGCGCTACGAAGGAGGTAATTATATTTGGGTAAACACACTTGAATATCGATTTTTGATGCACCCTTTGCTAGAGACTGTAGAGGGCCAAGATATGTCACAGCTAACAGATCCTGATGGTATCAAACCAATTATCGTGGCCACAGATACTGCACTGGCAGGTGGAGGAACATTTCGCTACTCTTGGCCAAAACCTGGACAGCCGGCTGATAAATATTTTCCCAAAGTCTCTTATGTTATTCTATTCAAACCGTGGAAATGGGTTGTTGGTACTGGCTCTTATGTTGACCATATAGAGTCATCATACCTGAATGTTATTGCTTATAAACTTATAATCTCTTTAGCCTGTATTATTTTGGCCATACTTATAAGCACTATTATACTTAAACAGCTATATACTTTAGAGAAAGATCTCTAAAGGTTTATACTCAACATGTTAAGAATCAATTTACCGAAAAACTAGCTAGCGATAAATACCAGCGCCAAGAATAAGGTGTTTATTGACTTTTCTTATGTAAGTTGTTTTAAGTTGCACCTTTTCTGTAACTGGATTTTTCCACCAATAATTCACCCATCCTTCACTTTTCTCTTCAGCAATACGTAAAAACTCTTGAATAAGTGGAAATCCTAGTTTATCTCTTAGATTTATAACCAGCTTTCCATTAAGCTCTGGAAATGGATGTGCAACTAAAACACCATCGGTACTTAAGGCAAAGATATAAATCTCACCATAATTGAATTTGCTTTCAGGCTTCCTAAATTCAACAAACGCTCTTTTTTCTCCATTTTCATCTATATAGTCCTGAGCCCTATTTATCAGCCCAGTAATATCTTCCTCTGAAAACAACTGAGAGGACATTGTTTTATAGTCATACTTATCATATAAATCTATTAACTCACCAGCAACAATTGCCTCATTAAGCGCCTTATTAAACCTATCAAAAAGAGACTTAGCATTCGGGTTCAGTTTATTAAAGGCAATGTAAATAGGTTCAATTTTGAATGGGGGGGATACCTCTGCAACTACCGCCCTGTAATTGTTCTTATCGCTACTCGATAAGAAGTACTCTGCAGCAAATCTATCAGCCAAGACAAGTTCTACCCTATAGTTTTCTAAAAAATGAAATAGTGACAAATATGATTTAACGCGTGTTGTTTTTGTATACTTAGCAAACAGCGGCAGCTCATGTATATTTTCAAGCATACCAACTCGATACCTTATCAAATCATCACTGCTTTTGATTGATATGGGTATGTTATTTTTTAACTGATAAAACACCAGTGATACTGCAGCAAATGGCCTAGGTAGCATCACATTTTTAGCATCCCCAGTCTTAAAGTAAGGAACAGTAGCAAAGTAATTCGGGTTTGTTAGATTTTTATGCACTCGTGCCGCTGGGTTAAATTGAACATTATATTGAATATCTGCCTTTTTGAAGATGTGATCGATAATTTCTAATAGGAATCCTCCTTTTACATCATGTTTATCTATATAAGGAGGCCAATCAAGTGTATTGATAATTTCTTCTGAATAGATACAATGCGACCATAGTAAAAAACCTAAAATTGCACAAACATTCAACCTATTCATAGTAAACTAAACACAAAAGGCATTTATTTATAAGTATATACTAGCACCCTCTATCTCTCTCCCAAGGACTATACTTAAGAAAAATAATAGCTAAAAATTAGTGTGGGTTGCTAACCTATTGAATTATGAGGTTATTCAATGACAACACAGTTGCCATTACCTGATGATAAAAAGATGGTTATTTTGATTCGCGTTGAGCCTGGCTGTTTAGGGCCAGATGGAAAAAGCCATATTGAACCTTTCTGTATTTATATGCAAAGCCACGTTGCCTCCGTTCACAGTGACTTTGCTAAATGGGAGATCAGACCTCGACATGACAAAACGCATCCTGAACTTGAATACTTTTTCATGAATAAGAAGTTAACACCTGCACGTGTTGAAAAATACTTACATTTCTTTAACTTGGATTTAGCACTCTTTGAAGATGAGATACATGAATTGCTCGATCAGCAAATCGAACAATTCCATGCCTCACCATCAAATACACCAATGCACTAATCCGTTATCAATTTACCAAACGTACATGATGAATCCAGAGGCCACCGTCTTTTCTAGGAGCCACCCATATTTCCTGATGAGCTGATTTGTGCACTCTAAAACCCATGGGAGCACGACTACCTATGTTATTTTTATTACAACCTTTTCCTGGTGGTGCATTACAAACACCTTCACCACCTGCGTCATCGCCACTGTCCAAATAACTATTATAAGCATCCAGATGACCATAGAGTTTGCTTAATTCTTCATAGTCATGGGCATTAGGCCACTGGCTATCAGGATCGGTTGAATAATCCATGCAGGTTTTTTGACTCGTTCCATCCTCAGATGTATGCCCTAACCCTAGCAGGTGACCAACTTCCTGACACATAACATGATTCATTTCTCCAGGAATAGTCCAATAAGTTGCATAACTATCGTTTACTTTTGCTGTACCCCGATCAATATGACCATTTGCATCAATGCCAATGGTTGCCAGCCCTAGCCAACCATTAAAACCATAAGCAGCGTTACATACACGAATTTGACCAGCTTGCATTTTACAACGCTTTCGAACACGATTACTGTCTTCTTTTTTTACAGTATCCAAAGGAATAGCAACAGACCACTTAACCAGTGTTTGATCGTATGAGCTTCCCCACTCAGCAGTAGTACTATTGATCACCTCTAATCTAAATACCGTGTTATCCATTCTCGCCCAGTGGTAATTATTCCAGTTATGATCAGCTACAACCATAACGGGAAACAAACTAGCTACTACGATAAAACGATAAAGTATTTTAAGTTTATTCAGGCGAATTAATTTTATTTTCAACACAGACTTTTCCTTTGTATAGTTCACTAACTTACAAGAAAAGCCATCAAAAACTATGCCTTATTTACTAACTGACAAGGATACAGTTTTCGTAATCAATTTATCAAAAAATAAAACACTAAAGACTTAACCGCTAAATTGAAACGACTGATTTAGCCGCTAATAGTCGCTCCATTTCTGGTGTCTGGATCTTTGGTGCATGATTATTGCGACCAGCGATATAGCATTGATTAAATACATGAAAGTAGTCTGCCAACAATTGTGCACTTTGTACCTCGCCCATAGCCGCCAGTAAGTGAATAACCACTTCAGCGGTGGCTAAATTACCTTGATTCTGAGCCCTACGAAGCTGATATCCAGATAGTTGCTGTGAACGAATACTGACCACTGGTAGTTGGTGTAGGTAACTACTTTTGCGGTAAATTTTTCTGGCTTGCTGCCATGTACCATCCAGTAAGACAAAGGCAGGGTTAACAATGTCCTGTAGTCTGGTCTCAGACATAACAGGATTGCCCATCAACATATCATCAGGAAAAACCAATATCGGGGTATAGCGTTCAGAATGCATTCGGCTTAACAAATCAGTATTTGGCGTCGTCCGAAACCAGTCAAACATAGTTACATCAGGCAAAGTATCAACCAGTAACTGACCGGTATTGGTTGGTTTATGACGTTCATAGGGATGCATCAATAACCAAAAAGCTGCTTTAGACTCAAGGGCTGGCGTAAAAGCACAAATACATGCAACAGTTGGCACTCGACATTGAGGACAACGTTGTATATAGGCGCCACGAGCACGAAAAGGACGGGAGTGAGTCGCTGTATTAGTCACACCATTAACTATTTATTTTAACAACCAATGAACTGAGCATTTTAATAGATCCTGGCTTATCAGTCACCATTCGATTGTCCTGCTTATCTGCAAGAGAATAATGAGGAGCATTGATCAAACGCAAACCTATGTAATGCATACTTCATTCAGCATTGAAGTTTTCAGCATATCATCAAATAATGATGCATAATTTCGTTTAGTCGAAAGGACTACACCATTCTCATTAGTTTAACCTGATAAGGACCAAACATGGCAACAAAGCATGTCAATGTTACCGCCACAATGGGCGAGTCTTTTTTAATCAAGACCCAAGTCGGTAAGCACGAACTTATCCTTGACCAACCAGAACAAGCAGGTGGTACAGATCAAGGCCCAAATCCTCTGGAGTACTTTTTTGTTTCGCTTGCCGGCTGTGTTGCCTCCATTGCTCGAATTAAAGCCAAGCAGGATAAAGTCAACCTCCGCAGTATGACAGTAAACGTCAGCGGCGACCTTAATCCAGCGGGCTTACTTGGCAAACCTACAAATGATCGTACCGGATTTGATAATATCAAAATTGCCGTCACAATGGATGCAGACTTATCTCAACAAGAAAAGCAGCAATTTATTGATGAAGTATGTGACCGTTGTCCTGTACATGAAAATATAAAACATGTGACAACCGTTGCTCATACAACGGAATAATCCCACTTATACCCAATACGAATGGTTTTTAGGTGCGGCCATCGAGTGACGAAGAAGGCTGAATAACGCACGTCGGAACTGTTTGCCTCAAAGTAGCGGCAAACAAACTTCCAATGAAAAATTCACAGTGTGTTCGACGAGCGTTATACGGCCCTCTGAAATGAGAGTAGTACTATTGACGCATACTCACTGCAACTCTATTCAAACCATTCATTAAAGCAATAGCAAATGTTAAATCAGATATTTCCTTATCTGAAAAGTGGTTTTTTAATGGTAGATAGTCATTATCTTCAGTATGAGAGTGCGCAATATGGGTGACCGACTCTGCCCAAGCCAGTGCAGCCTTTTCCCGCTCAGAAAATAAATGGCTAACTCTCCACCCTGCTAACGCATCAATTTTTTCATTGCTTACGCCTTGATCCCGTAATGACTTAGCATGCATATTTAAGCAGTAGGAGCATCCATTTATTTGGGAAATGCGCAAGTAGACTAACTCAATCAGGGCTAACCCTAAGGGACTATCTTCAAGGCACTTTTTGACTTGTCTAAATCCTTCCAAGGCTTCACCAGAAAGCTCATAATAAGGCAGTCGAGGTTTATTCATAGATGTAGACTCCTTTTACAGTAAATAGACAGCATTAATTGTATAGTTTTCAATCACTATAAAAAATATGGTAATACTGTCATCATAGGATAACCACTGTATAGATATACTCAGATAAATACTACCCCTCTCTGGAGTTTGTAATGCCTAACCTATGCAAACGACCTTTATTTCTATTTAATATTCTTACCGCATACCATATCTTATTCAATGCTTTATGCTATGCTACTACCTCTCCCTCTACATTTATCATTAATAATATAAGTGTTGTTAATCCAGACACAGGTACTATTGACAAAAATCGCTCCGTTTTTATTCAAAAAGGTATTATCAAGCATATTACTTCTTCCGACAGTATTAGAGATATAAACATTAAAATAATTGACGGTTCGGAAAAATACTTAATTCCAGGATTAATTGACAGTCATGTCCATATCAGTGGCACTGTTGGTATGCAATTACCACACGAGAAAAAGCACCCTGAGATAGTTAAATTATTTAATGCCCAGCTGCCCCGCTGTTACCTTTACCACGGATTCACCACACTGGTTGATTTAGGGGCTTATCCGGGCCGCGTGGAAGCATTTAAACAACACGTTATCAGCCCTGAAATATACAGCTGTGGAAGTAGCTTAATGCTGGAGAATGGCTACCCTGCATTGTTTCAACCCAAAGAAAATCGAGTTGCACTTTTTCCAAACCTTTTATTTAATCCACAGAGTAAAACCCATTTACCAGGACTTTCTGCAATCCAAAATAATGTCCGCAATAGTATTAAACGTGTAATCAACGAAGGTGGAATTTGTGTAAAGAGTTACCACGAAGATGGTTTTGCTAAATCAATTTGGCCTGTTCCTTCAAATGAGCTACAACAAACTATCAATCATGAAGCAGCAAAACACAACTTACCTTCTATTGTGCATGCAAACTCCATTAATGCCTACAAAGCCATTATTAATTCTGGGGTAAATATTATTGCACACGGGATGTGGAATTGGGATGAATTTAAAGGTCAGTCTGGTGTTCCTCAAGAAATAAAAACAACACTTGAAAATGCCGTTAATAATAAAGTAGCGATCATGCCAACATTCCGAGTTGTTGGCTCTAATATGGATCTATTTGATTCTACCTTCCTGCATGACAAAGCACTTACCCATGTGCTACCCAAACAACACATTGCCTGGTTAAAAACCCCTGAAGCTAACTGGTTTAAAACCATGTTACTTAGCAATCTACCAAAAGGGACTCCCATACCTGAAGTCCTGAATATAATGCACAATATATACAATCAAGGTCAACGTGCCTTCCAGTATTTTTATCAACTTAATGGACAAGTTGTATTTGGCTCCGACACCCCCTCTTCCCCAAGTTACGGCAGTATTCCAGGGTTAAATGGTTATCTGGAACTTCGAGCTATGGCAATGGCAGGCATGACCCTCAAAGATATTTTAGCTTCTGCCACTATTAACAATGCTCGAGCCTTAGGCCTCGACCAAAGTATTGGTTCAATCACCGAGGGTAAAACCGCAAACCTGCTTATATTAGATAAAAATCCTCTTGAAACAATTAGTGCCTATAATGCAATTGATACGGTTATTATTAAAGGACAAGCCTATAAACGAAGTTTTTTTTCAGCTAAATCAACGTTATAAATAAAATCTAAAAGGAGTGATGATTATGCGCTTTTTTATGGTAATTTTATTAACGCTATATTCTTTAACGGCACTTGCGTCATGTCCAGAGTATCTTAACGTAACACTTCGCAAATTACACTCACAAGACAGTGTTAACTTATGTCAAGTCACAGCAGGAAAACCCGTTCTTATCGTTAATACAGCCAGTCACTGTGGTTTTACTCCACAATTTAAAGCATTAGAATCACTTCATAAGCAGTATAAAGATAAGGGGCTTGTCATTCTCGGTTTTCCTTCGAATGACTTCCGTCAAGAGGCCAAGAACGAGGCCAAAACAGCGAAAGTCTGTTATGTTAACTATGGTGTCACTTTTACCATGCTGTCCCCCTCATCAGTCACAGGAGATCAAGCCAACTCTGTTTTTAAATATTTAGCCACAAAAGCTACACCTCCTAAGTGGAATTTTTATAAATACCTGGTAAGTGCTGATGGGGCTACTGTAAAAGCCTTTGCCAGCGCAACAGAACCAAATAGTGATGCCTTTCTACAAGCCATAGATCACTTATTATGACTAATAGCAAAATATATATACCCTGCTCGAATGATTTCTAGGTTTTGTTATCTTCACTCTTGACCACCAAGGATGGTGGAAATGCAGTTTATGCAGGAGCATTTAACTGCCACCCCAATCACCTATTAATATGGGCTCATGGGGCTTCGTCACTCGATGGCCGCATTCGTATTGGGTATATATGCACCTCCTAGTAAGGTGTAAGAGAGAGGTATGAGCCTACTGAAACCTATTGCCTGTTGCAGTTGAACTTTTTGAAATGCAAGGTATCCTAGTCAACATTGGCCCACTAAGTGTCTATTACATAACACTCAAGAAAATACTTGGAATGAATCTCAAACTGTTTTCACTCATAATGCTTTTACTACTGACACTCACCAGTCAGAGTAAAGTATTTGCTGTGGAAACAGATACGACACATGCTATGCAGCTCCAGCAAGTTAAGACTGAGCATCAAACTAAACATCCCAGAACTAAACATCATAGTGATACAGCAGCTGCTACCCAACAAATGGATAGCAACACTCACACATGCTGCAAAGCGTCCTCTTCTTCTCAATACCACAGCAAGTGCCAGCAAAGTGGGTCATGCTCCAGTGGTCATTGCTTATCATCTGTTGTATTACCAACAACCACGTCCTCAACACCTTTACCCGAAAAAGCGTTGGAACTTAGTCTGTATACCACCTTTACACCTTCACACCCTTCAAGTATCCCCTACCGACCTCCCATTATTGGCTAACCTGTCTATATCGATCGCATATCCTTAGTGTTGTCACTTTGGACTTCGCGAACAAACCCATTTCCAGGTTCACAGTACAGATTTTGCTAAGCAGCTTAAGCAGATAGGTTTAAAGGCAACGATTGCTGTTGTTAATAAATATCAGCTTTGTGAACAATAACGAGTATAGGAATTCGTTATTCAATTCTGCTGCAAAAGCCCTGTGAACAACTGAATATCAGTAACTGTTATATAACAGTTAGTTAAACAGGTTTTTGCCATTATGCTCACTCTTAAACTATTTCGTTTCTTTGCTTACTGTATTTTTTTCTTGCCTTTTATTTCTGGCTTTGCCGTTGCTGAGACTGAATCCAATCGTCCGCAAAGTCCCCAAGTCAGTGCGGGTCAGACTCAAGCCTCTAATAATGGCCTTCAGCTCACCGTCTACAAAAATCCAAGTTGTGGATGTTGCAAAAAATGGATGACACACCTGAATGAGCAGGGTATTAAAACACAGGCTGAACACCTTGATGACCTATTAGCGATCAAAACCCAATACAACATACCCTCAACTCACCGTTCATGTCATACAGCAGTATTGACGTCCCCCAAAAACAACAAAACTTATGCATTTGAAGGTCATATCCCTGCTAAATTCATCAAACAGTTCCTAGAAAATCCTCCTACTCATGCAACGGGTTTAGCTGTCCCTGCAATGCCGGTAGGTAGTCCTGGGATGGAATATGGTAATGAATTTTTACCCTATGAAGTGTTTTTAATTAAAGAAGATGGCTCAACTACCACTTATGCTCAGGTGCAAACACTGGAGGATCAATACTAATGACCTCCCAAGCACTATTAACCATAACGGCTGGGGTTTTCCTCAGCCTGGCTTCTGGTATGAGTTACGGCTCGCCACTTACCCTGTCGCAAGCGCTTCGCCTGGCACAACAAAATGATCCATGGCTCACTAAAAGCCAGCATATCCAAAAGGCGACCATGGCCAAGCAAATCGCCGCAGGCACCTTACCTGACCCCAAAATGTCAGTGGGCTTGGCAAACCTGCCTACTGACACCTTTGACTTTGATCAGGAGCCAATGACGCAATTTAAAGTAGGTGTAGCCCAAATGTTTCCTCGTGGCGACAGTCTACAACTCAAACAGCAGCAACTTAAACTACAAAGTCAGCAACATCCTTTCCTGCGACAAGACCGTAAAGCCAAAGTGGCCGTGACTGTAAGTCAGTTATGGTTGGATGCATACCTTGCCCAGGAAAGTATTGCCCTTATTAATCGTAATCGGGGCTTATTTGAGCAGTTATCGGGTGTAGCTCAGGCCAGTTATGCTTCAGCCATGGGTAAGTCCCGTCAGCAGGATATTGTTCGTGCTCAGTTAGAACTAACACGGCTGGATGATCGCTTAACAAACCTGAAGCAGCAACAGGAAATGCGATTACAGGCATTATCGGAGTGGACAAGTGATGCCTTTATCAGCGAAATAAAACCAAGCAACATAAAGGGGCGCATCGCATCCCCTACTATGGTTTCAAGCTATTCAGTCAATAGACTAACTCTCAGCCAAAAACTGCCTAACCTTCATCTTCTTAAACGACAACTGGTTTTTACAAAAAATTCCACACCACAAACACTCGCCAAGTATTTTATGCAACATCCTGCAGTAAAGGCATTGGATCAGCAAATACAAGCTAACCAGACTGAAATAAAACTTGCTGAACAAAAATACAAACCCGAATGGGGTGTTAATGCCAGCTACAGTTACCGAGATGATGCCCCCAACGGTAATGATCGTGCTGACTTTTTTTCAGTAGGCGTAACCTTCGACTTACCACTGTTTACCACAAACCGACAAGATAAAGAGGTGCAAGCTGCAGCATCTCAAGCGGAAGCTATTAAAACCGAAAAGTGGTTGTTGTTAAGGAATATGATGGCGCGATTTGAAACAGCAAAAGTACAACTCAAACGATTAGATCAACGCTTATCGTTATACCAGTCACAGCTTTTACCACAAATGCATCAACAGGCGGAAGCCGCTTTGACAGCTTATACCAATGATGAAGGCGATTTTGCTGAAGTCGTTCGCGCACGCATTGCAGAGCTTAATGCAGAAATTGACGCACTAACCATTAATGTTGCAAAACAGAAAACCATCGCACAATTGAATTATTTTCTCATCACAAAATAAATTTTAAGACATAAAAGAAGCAGTAAAAATGATACTGTTTTTTGCGTAGGAGAAACATCAATGACAACGTTTCTGCGTCATAAAGGTACGCTGATAACGGGCATTATTCTGGGCATATTACTCGGTTTGTCAGGTTATAAAATTACCGTATTAAATACTGATACATCATCAAAACAGGCTAACAGTAATACAACAAGTGACGAAAAAAAACCGTTATACTGGGTTGCTCCTATGGACCCCAATTACCGTCGAGATAAACCTGGGAAGTCGCCCATGGGTATGGATTTAATTCCCGTTTATAAAGAAGATCAATCAGATCAGGACGCAGGCCCAGGCACTATAAAAATAGCGCCAAATGTCGTTAATAATTTAGGCGTAAGAACAGCAAAGGTCACCAGGCAACCTTTAACCGCTAGTATTACTACCGTAGGTTATATTCAGTACGACCAAGACCGATTAATTCATATTCACCCACGCGTAGAAGGCTGGATAGAAACCCTTTATGTAAAAGCACAAGGCAATACGGTGCAAAAAGGTGATCCACTATACGCAATTTATTCACCCGCACTCGTAAATGCACAAGAAGAATTTTTATTGGCTCTACAACGTAATAACCAACAACTTATTAATGCGGCTATTGACCGCTTAAAAGCACTACAACTACCCACTACCACCATAGAAAAATTACGAAAAACTCGACAAGTACAACAAACTGTCACGTTCTTTGCGCCCCAAAGTGGCGTCGTAGATAACTTGAATATTCGTGAAGGTTTCTTTGTTAAACCAGGCATGACTTTGATGGCTCTAGGTTCTCTCAAAGAGGTCTGGGTTGAAGCAGAAGTTTTTGAACGCCAGGCAGCGTTAGTTAAACCGGATATGGCCGTGACGATGTCCTTGGATTATCTGCCCGGAAAAACCTGGCAAGGCAAAGTGGACTATATCTACCCAACACTCGATGCCAAAACCCGAACCGTAAAAGTACGTCTGCGTTTTGCTAACCCAAATAAAGTACTTAAACCCAATATGTTTGCACAGGTGGTTATTCACGCCGATAGCACAGAGCAGCGGCTACTTGTCCCCCGTGAAGCCATCATTCGTACCGGGCGGCAAGATCGAGTGGTACTGGCTTTAGGTGATGGCCAGTTCAAATCCATTGCGATCACCATGGGTAAAATGAATGAACACTATGTTGAGGTCATAAACGGCTTAAAGGAAGGTGACAGTATTGTCACATCGGCTCAGTTTTTACTGGATTCTGAATCCAGCAAAAACTCTGACTTTCAACGGATGAGCTCAACGGATCAAACATCTCAAAACACAGCACAACATGACCACCATACTGAGCAGAGTGTGGAACCCAAAACAGAAAAAAAACCATCAAGTGCCTGGGTTGAAGCAGAAGTGCATAAAATAATGCCTGACACCCGAACAATAAATGTCACACACCAAGCTATTCCAGAGTGGCAATGGCCTGTCATGACGATGGACTTTATGTTGGCAGACAATATTAATATTAATCAGTTATCTCCAGGATTAACTGTTCATATTGAAGTGCAAAAAGCCAGTAATAACCATTACCAAATAACCCAAGTACACATTCCCAGCACCCCGCAACAAACATCAGAAAAAACCAGCAAGCAACAACACAGCGACCATAGTGAAGTGCATAAGCATGGACAACCAGGAGAAACACCATGATTAAAGCCATTATTCACTGGTCAGTTCATAATCGCTTTTTTGTTTTGCTGGCAACGTTTATCTTAGTGGGTATTGGTTTTTATTCACTCAAAAATACGCCTGTTGATGCTATACCTGACCTGTCAGATGTGCAGGTGATTATAAAAACCAGTTATCCTGGACAAGCTCCTCAAGTGGTCGAAGATCAAGTCACTTATCCGCTTACTACTGCAATGTTATCGGTGCCTGGCGCTGTCACAGTCCGCGGCTACTCATTTTTTGGTGACTCCTATGTGTACGTCATTTTTGATGAAGATACCGATTTATACTGGGCACGTAGTCGTGTTTTAGAGTACCTCAGTCAGGTGGCTCCCTCATTGCCGACGACGGCACGCCCTCAATTGGGGCCTGATGCTACTGGGGTTGGCTGGGTTTACCTTTATGCTTTGGTGGATAAAACCGGTCAGCATGATATTAGCCAACTACGCAGTATTCAGGATTGGTTTTTAAAATATGAATTACAAACCATCCCAGGTGTATCCGAAGTAGCGACTATTGGTGGCATGGTTAAGCAGTATCAGGTAAAGGTAAACCCTGACAAACTCCGTGCCTTTGGAATTCCCCTTGCACATATTCAACAAGCCATTAAGCAAAGCAATCAGGAAGTGGGTGCTTCTGTCGTTGAAATGGCTGAGGCTGAATATATGGTACGTGCCTCCGGCTATATTCAGAACCTGCAAGACTTAAGCAATATCCCACTCGGCGTTAACCAAAATGGTATTCCTCTTCTCTTAAAAGATGTGGCGGATATTAATTTAGGTCCTCAAATGCGACGTGGCATTGCCGAGTTAGACGGTGAGGGAGAAACCGTAGGTGGTGTCGTTGTTATGCGCTTTGGTGAAAATGCACAACATGTAATCGATGGCGTTAAAGCAAAATTGCAACAACTGAAACAGGGACTACCAAAAGGTGTGGAGTTAATAACGGTCTATGACCGCTCAGGGTTAATTGAGCGGGCTGTTGACAATCTTTGGCATAAGCTGTTGGAAGAATTTATTGTTGTCGCACTGGTATGTATTGTATTTCTTTTCCATGTCCGTTCATCCTTAGTGGCTATTATCAGTTTACCGGTAGGTATTCTCACCGCATTTATCGTGATGTATGCCCAGGGTATTAATGCCAATATCATGTCATTAGGCGGTATTGCCATTGCGATTGGCGCGATGATTGATGGTGCCATTGTTATGATTGAAAACATGCATAAACATATGGAACGCACGCCACTTACGCCTCAAAATCGCTGGCAAATTGTCGCTCAATCAGCCAGTGAAGTTGGCCCTGCACTCTTTTTTAGCTTATTAATTATTACTGTAAGTTTTGTGCCCGTCTTCACCTTAGAAGCCCAGGAAGGCCGCATGTTCTCACCACTGGCGTTTACTAAAACCTATGCGATGGCAGCGGCGGCGGCACTGGCAATTACTTTAGTCCCAGTATTAATGGGCTATTTTATTCGGGGTAAAGTCATAGCCGAACATAAAAACCCTGTCAATCGTTTATTAACAACACTGTATTTACCCTGCCTGAAAATGGTTTTACGCTTTCCAAAAATAACGCTGTTGTTCGCTTTTATTACCTTAGGCATTGCAATTTGGCCACTGGATAAAATTGGTAGTGAATTTATTCCTCCGCTTGATGAAGGTGATTTAATGTATATGCCAACCACTTATCCAGGCATATCAATTGGTAAAGCGCGGGAATTATTACAACAAACCGATAAATTAATTCGAACCTTACCCGAAGTACACAATGTGTTTGGTAAAGTAGGACGAGCAGAAACAGCTACAGACCCCGCACCATTAACCATGATCGAAACCTTTATCCAACTTAAACCACGTGATCAGTGGCGCCCCGGTATGACAACTGATAAATTGAAAAAAGCGCTGGATAAATTAGTAAAACTACCTGGCGTCACTAATGCCTGGGTAATGCCCATCAAAACCCGTATTGATATGCTAGCCACTGGTATTAAAACACCCGTCGGTATTAAAATTGCTGGCCCTGACCTTACGAAAATCCAAACGATTGGCCAACAGTTAGAAACTATTTTAAAAGATGTACCAGGTACTGCGTCGGTTTACTCAGAACGTGTTGCAGGTGGTCGTTATATTAAAGTCGATATTCAACGGGAAAAAGCAGCCCGTTATGGCTTAAATATTGCCGATATACAACAAGTGGTTGCTACTGCTATTGGTGGGATGAATGTTTCACAGACTGTTGAGCGTTTAGAACGTTACCCTATCAACATACGTTATCCACAGGATTATCGTAACTCACCAGAACAGCTTGCATTACTACCGATTGTGACGCCTATGGGCCAACGTATATCGTTAGGTGATGTCGCCAATATCGATATCGAGGATGGCCCGCCAGGTATCAAAAGCGAAAATGCTCGCTTAAATGGCTGGACATTTGTAGATATCGAAAATATGGATGTTGGCACTTATGTTCAACAGGCGCAACGTACCGTCAATGAAAAACTGTCACTACCTGCCGGCTATTCCATCAGCTGGTCAGGCCAGTATGAATATATGCTGAGAGCTAAGGCTAAATTAATGTATGTGGTACCACTCACCCTCGCGATTATTGTGGTATTGCTATTTATGAATTTTCGTAATCTGGCCGAAGTGCTCATGATTATGGGCACCCTTCCCTTTGCCATGGTTGGTAGTATCTGGTTAATGTATTGGCAAGGCTATAATTTTTCTGTGGCGGTTGGTGTTGGCTTTATTGCATTAGCTGGTGTGGCTGTTGAAATTGGCGTAATTATGCTGGTTTACCTCAATCAAGCCTATAGCACTTTATTACAAGACAGCCAACAGCAAGGTTCTTACCCCTCTGTTGTGGAACTTAAAAACGCAATCATACAAGGTGCGGGTATGCGGGTACGTCCAGTGATGATGACTGCGGCCGCCATCATTGTAGGCTTATTACCTATTTTATATGGCTCTGGCACTGGTTCAGAAGTCATGAGCCGTATTGCAGCACCCATGGTGGGCGGTATGTTAAGTGCTGTGTTTTTAACGCTATTGGTTTTACCTGCCGTGTATTTTTTATGGCAGCGCTATCAGCTACACGTCGCTATACAGAAAAAGCATGCTACTCCTTTTTCTGAAAGCATCGGCAGTCTCAAATAAAGAAACACACCGGCAACTCAAACGGAGTTATAATCATGGACAATTATCTCTCACGATTCCTTTCCAGCGCTCTATTTTTTATCGCCCTTTTATCTTCACCACTGGCTCTCGCCAGTGGTTCGGGACACCACCATCATCAAAAAACCGCTAGTGCTGTTGGCCAACCTGCAGAACAAACACAGGCGACAAAAACCATTCATGTAACAATGACTGATAATATGAAGTTTTATTTTCAGGAGGCACTCAATATAGCACCTGGCGACACGGTACTTTTTATTGTAAAAAATGACGGGAAAATACCTCATGAGTTTTCTATAGGCAACCAGCATGAGCACAAGGAACATCAAAAAATGATGCGTAAAATGCCCAATATGCGGCATGAAGATGGCAATACCATTACTGTTGATCCTGGTAAAACTAAAGAAATCGTCTGGCAATTTAATGGTGAAAAAGAGGTGATTTTTGCCTGTAATATCCCAGGGCATTATGAAGCAGGTATGCACCATCGAATGACACTAATCGGAAAGTAGCTTTGCCATTATATCTACTACGATAATTAAATAGTTACAGATGCATTACTAACAAACGCAACCTGATTTCCAATGAGTACGCAGTAAATCCTTCCCTGGAGGCTTGTCTGCTGCAGGGATGCGACAGACAGTTCTTTGGAAATCAGTCCATTTTTTATATTTTGAGCTATTTTTCAGGCCACTTAGATACTTTTAAAAACGGTTTTGTCCATTTAGGGGGCTTTGGTAATTTCACGTTTGGCCATTTATCTTCTTTAGGCCATTTGGATAAACTTAAACTGTATTTAATTAGCTCATCCTTTTGTATGTCCGTAAGCAAAATATCATTAATAGTAAACCCTGGACTAAACATCTTATCAATTTGTGCTTTTAAATTATCCCTAATTTCTCTAGCTTTTACTTTAATTTCTTCCAAAGAAACCATCTTTTGAGATATTAGTGATCCATCCCAAACCCACTGACCTTCACTTTTATCAAAAAAACCTTTTGGAACCTGAGCTGTTTCCACCTCAGCAACAGACATATGAACGGGCCATAAAGAGGAAACATCCTCACTATGAGAGACTATAACACCTTTATGATCATAAACAATTTTTAAAGTATCCCGACTAAATTTAATTTGAGAGTCATACCAGTCATTATCTAAATCATCACATAAATATAATGTATTAGGAATAGCTTTTTCAGGCTTGTAAAGTTTTAAATTTTTTAATTCCATAATAATCTTGATTATAGCTAAATAGATGAAACTGTTAACCATTGCCCGTTTACTAATTTTTGCAATGGCCGAGCATAGACAACATCAACTAAATCATCAGCAGGTGGTCCATTAGTAACCCCCGTAATCACAAAACCACTTCTGTCACTAATACCAACATTCCTCCAAATAACTCCATGCTGAACAGCACCTAAGCGTATACCCTGAATATATAGTCTTTTTGAGCTTTCTGCTATATTATAAACGGCCCTCGCGGTTGCAAGCTTATCAGACGTATTCACATCAACTGCATCCGTTTTCGCGTTAGGTAACTGGTCTAAACCAACATCTACTTTAGTCGGCTTATACCCCTCATGATAGACACGTTGATTATGTTTTTCGCCAGCATAGATATCCCCAACCACATGAATATCGGCCTCAAAAAGACCTCCTGTTTTGGGTACATAATTATCTTTAACATATTGACGTGATGCCAAAACAATAGCTGGGTCAATTTTAAGTTCTATATTTTTACTGCTAGATATTTCTAAAACGACTTTTAGATAAAGGCTACTGGCACTGCCACTGTTTTGTTGAACTTTTGGTTTATAGGTTTTAGGATATTTTCCAATACAAATTAAATCACCCTGATGATCATAGAGACCGAACTCGGTAATATAAAAACCGCCTACATCAACGGGAATAACAGCTTCAGCTACAACCCAGTTTTTATTCTCCGGATCAATTGATAAATGGGTAATATTGCCAGACCAACGTTCTCTCACGAGAGATGTTGCCGTTTCGCTAGGGAAGGTTTCTTTACCTTCATCAACCCCACCATCGCCCACTTTAATCGTTGTTAACTTTAGCGTATCCCCCATTAATGTCGCATTAGTTAATTTTGCCGTACCTACTTCAGTGAGTAAGTTGTAATATTCTATATTCATAACCCCATCTATTTTTTTACTATATTATTTAGTTAATTATATTATCAGTGACCTCCTTAATTCATCAGGTGAAATTTTTCATTTTTACTTATACTCATTGTGAAGAACGCTTAAACCCACACAACAGATATCTTTGATGTTATTTTGTGACACTTACACACCAGTTTAACCATAAAATCCTTAAAATAACGAATATCTTTTTAATTGTCTGATTAGACGCTTACCAAGCGATATAGACCCAATACGAATGGTTTTTAGGTGCGGCCATCGAGTGACGAAGCCCCATGAGCCTATATTAATAGGTGATTGGGGTGAGGAGCGAAGATAACAAAACCTAGAAATCATTCGTGAAGGGTATAGATGTCAGCTTCAGGCATTATTCTCTAATAGCAACAGGTTGGATATGTATAATGCGTCGCAAGTTTGATATACATTCGTTCCGCGAACGAATGAAGGAGGATCGTTCTTACGATATTACCCAAGACCGCTATTGGGAAGCAGATGAAACCATGTCGATCTATGGTGATCCTGAATTAGGCACATCTGTGTGGGATGATGTAAGAAGCTTAGAGCAGGTCGACGAAGGCAGAACGCTGTTACCTTATGTAATACGTGATAAAACACCTCCTATCTTGGATCGCATCATACCGCCAGTGCCTGAGCCTGATACTTCGCCTGATGTAAATTTCAAAATTGTAATTGAAGTGGCAGGTATCCAACATAACAGCTCACAACGGTTGTATTTAGGTACCGAGAAAGACAGTGAACAAGGGCTTGATCTAAAAGCCGCTGTCACCCACTTTAAGGATGAAGAGCATTATCGCAGCCTCGTCGAGTTTAATAACCTCCAGAATGTCCCCCGAGAGCTGGGTATTCGTATTGCCATGCATGGTCGTGGTGAACCTCCTCTTTATCTGCCACTTATTCAACAGGTTCAGCCTGTACCAAAAGAAACAGAGAAAGCACTTTGGGATACGATCATTATTCCCGTCAAACCCTTGACTTATATTAATGAGAAAAAATCCCGTCCAGAATCGGATATCCTCCAAGAGGATGGCTGGGTCTATGTCTTTTGGAAAAATAAACTATGGCGGGAACTACAAGTCAGCAACAACCAAACCTACCGCGATACACGTCTGACGCTGCATCGTCATGCCCGCCAAAGCCGCTTAGGATTATCTGACCCCAATGTACGTGAAGCACTTGGCACTGCTTACGACACTATCTGGGTACCCTATAAACTGAATGGTGAAGTACAACAAGGTGCAAATGGCGTAAAAATACTGTTTAGCCCACAGCAACTAAGTTGGGAAGATATTGACCAGCTTGAAAGTAATCCTGCTGAATTAGATAAACAGGCTACATCCGTTGATAGTGTTGCAGTTTATGAACAAAGCAAAGGCTTTGATTTAGCCGAGGGGCCTGTTGGTCCCATTGCGCCAGCACTGCTTGACCAAAATAAAGAAGTGGTTCCCCCGCAAAAAAATAAACGTGTCTCATCAGAACGATACCTCGATCGCAACCGCGCCAATAAAATTCCTGTCGTTTATTTAACTGAGCGCCCTATTGATACTAAAGTGACGGCTATTTACCCCGTTCGCTTTGCTTATGCTAACTTTTTTGAAGAATCACTCGAAAAAGCAGCTGAGCCACCATCCATCAATACCATGCTCGGCGCAAACACCATTGCCGATGGCAAAGGCTACGTCATACGATTATTACGCCAAGGCTGGGTATATATTCGGGAAGAAGATGACAGCGCTAACGGCCATTTTCATATCTTTAAATACACAAAAACCGAAGAGAACGGCACCGTAAAAGAGCAGTTTGATAAATACCTCTTTAAAAACAAAGTGAATGCACAAGGTGGCTTGGTATATGACAGCTCCGGCAGTGAGAACGGCTACCCTTTCATTTTTGTTAAGCGCTCTTTAAAAGAAATCAGTATCGCCTACAGTGAACACGAGTGGCACGCTGATGTCATCGATAAAATGAATGGGCAACTGGACGCGCGTAAAAAAGCGATGCAACGGGTCAATTTGCATGCTGATCAAGATCCTTACGCACTACCTGCTACCACAGAAAACTTTAAACAGCTGGTTGAGGATTACCGGGGCCGCAAACATCGTTTATTAGCGCTTAAAAATGCCGATGTAGACCCCTCTGTCAAAGACATCAGTTTAGACATTCTCACAACAGAAACATCCTACGAGCTTGAAGCTGACCAGATTGCGGCTGAACTTCAGGAAAAAACACTGTACAGTAAGACAGCACGAATCGTTGCTTTACACGATCCTGTTGGTCGTCAAAAAGAAATTGCCCGTGTTCATGCCATGTTGTCGCTCTGGGAGAAAGAGTATGCCTCTAAAAGTATGTATCCCTATGTCATTGGGCAAATTGTCAATGACTTAAAGCGCTCGGCAGAAGGGGAGATTAAAGAAATCGTCGAAGAATCCATCAATTGGCAGGAACATGGTGAATACTGGCAAAATATTGAGGATGAATTTTCGGTATTCAAAAAACGGCAGGAGCAGTTCGCCTCACTTTATAAATCCTTTATGTTTGGTTCTGCCAATATTGGCACTGTTGGCTCTCTCGATACTTACTTTAAAAATTTCTTTTGTCATGCGCCCCATTCTAATCAGGATGCTGAGCAAGAGTTGCAAAAACTTTGCGAGCTATCTGAAGGCATATACCAAGGAATCATTGCATCAGTATCTGGTAAACAAGTACTAGAAGAAATTATTTCCGATGCAGCAGAGCAGCCTAAAGAAATTGAAAGCTCTACAAATGCTTATCACGTGGCCTTCCAGCTATTCAGACTCATTGTTACTACCCCTCAAGAAGGGTTTGACTGGTCAATCGCTTCAGTGAAAGCGGTTGATAAGCTTTTACAGCAGGTTGGTGCCATATGGGGGCACTCAGTTTCTTTATTGAAATTTAGTAAAGAGCTGGGTCAGCGAACTGTTAATAAACTGACGTTTAATGCCTTAAAATATGTAACGAATCAGCTAATATACGATGTATTTAAAGTCTATGGGCTAGAGCTTGATACCAATAAAAGAATACGAATGACCCACGATGAACTGGCAAAAACCCTTGCTAACTGTATTAATAAATCCAGTAATAGTAAAAACGCCAACACCATTCTCGATAAAGCTGTTAAGAAAGTTCAAAGAGGCCAATCATTATTTAACTGGGCAGAGCGAGTGAAATCTCAAAAACTTCCTGAGCTTCTTAATCTTTCAGAAGTGCGCGTGGTAAGAGCCTCAGGTCATCGCTATTCATTTGTTGTCCCAACCAACAGAGTTGAAAAAATAGGGTTAATTTTCGATACAAGCTTTGCGGGTTTATCATGCTTTTTTAATTTGATGACAATCTATGATATTACTCAATCTACCCGCTTTTCCAAAGCAAACCCCTTCAATCAAGGAAACAGTCTTTATTCAGCCATCTCCCTAACAGCAACTATCAGCTCACTTACGCTTGATTCAGCTTTGATTATGCGTTCAGGAGTTCTTGTTACTAATTCAGCATTAAACAAAGCAGCTCCGCTTTTAGTAAAAGCGCTAGCACCTAAGATGATGGGAGCTGCAACCAGGTTAGGGGAATTTCTTGCTTCCAAGACTGCTACACGCCTGATTGTTATAGCCAACGTGGCTACTATGCTGTCATCATCATGGGATGCTCTTAAAGCTTATAATCGAGGAAGTTATGGAGAAGCTACAGGATACTCTTTAATGGCCGTAGGGTCAGCAATGGTTTTTTCCCAGGTGTTATTTACTGCAGGCTCAGCGAGTACAGCAGCAGGTGCTAGTGCTGCAGGCACTGGCGTAGGACTTCCTGTCGGCGTAATTATTGCTGCTATTGGCCTCTTAATTTTGGGTATTGGTGGTGCACTACTTATTATCTACGGTCAAACCCCATTAGAAACATTGCTTAAAAACTGTTTTTGGGGATCAGGGTCCAAATATCTTTTTTGGCCGGGAGATAGAAGTAAATTGCTAAGGGATGACCGACCCGATATTTCTACAAGATTGACTTGGAGTCAAGATATTAGCGTAGCACCTGAAATACAACTTGCTTACCGAATGGAATTACAGGAGTTTATGAATATCCTATATATGCCTCAGCTTAAGCTAGATAAAAATATTGGACTATTTCCAGGTTCTGGCAACACCTACCACTATAAATTCATTTTACCGGGGTTTGAGCCAGGTATATCTGAAGTTGAATTTGCACTTTATACCAAGGCAGGTTTTGATGAAAATGGACAGTACATCATTAAGCCTAACAAATTACTTACTCAGCAGATGGCAGAAAAAATGAAGACAGCTGATGTAAAACTTAAAGAGGGTGCAGCTCATTTTAGCCTTGAGATGAAGTTCAACACCAAAGCCAGCATATTCTGGGTATATCGGCCTCAGCCTAATATTATTGTTCCAATGCGTTTAATTACCGATGACGGGAGATTAAAAACACCTATTATCGGCATGCGAGATGAGAGACCATTGTAATGGGAAAGTTTATTAAAACTATTTATCCAAAGCCTTTTTTCCTGAAACGGAAAGAATTACTGATCATAGACATTAGTTCATTTACGCAACCTGAGCCTATTATTGAAATTAACGATCGTCAGCTTAAGGTCATGCAAAATAAAACTGAAATCCGAAATTGGTGGGCAAGTCTATTTTTGCTAGGACTTATTTCTATGCTTGGATTTAAGCTACTTGACTACTATGAAGCATGGAACAGTGCAGAATGGTCAGCTAATAGATTTATTTACTTAAGAATAAGTCAGTATGGCAGCAGTTATTTTAAACAAACTAACGATATTGGTGCTTTAAAAATATATAACAAGGTAGGTGATGACGGAAAAATGTCATTTAGAGAATTTATCCATGATCGCTATAACAACTATACGCACACCACGCAGCGTATTATTGGTGACATCATTTTTACGGGCATTCCCTTACTTGGTATTTCTATCCTATTGCCTTGGATAATTTTATTACGCAAGCCAGCCCCGTTGATTTTTGATCGGGAAAAACGAGTAGTATATAGCTGGCAAAAAGGGGGCGTTTGGGCACAGCGGTATGATGATATTCGGCTTCACGAAAACATCCAGATGATCCTATTTTTTCTACGTTGCGAACTAAAAGATGGTTCATTAGGCTGGGCGAAATACTCATTGCAACCCACAGGAAATCCTTTATTTTCACCGTTGTCAGCCTATAAACCCACTTTAGCGTATATTGCTCAATTTATGGAATATGGCCGAGAAAAAGTTTTACCGGATCAAGACTCATGGCAAGCCAAGCCTCCGTTTTACTTTAGGGATGATCCAGAACCTGCAAATATTGAACAAGAAATTAACCGTATTCTGCAGCGCATCACTGAAGTGAATAATGAAATTCCATTAGATGAAGAGGGAAACCCTATTCCACCAGAGGAGTAAATTTCAAAAATACTGATAAAAAGATATCGTTAGTGTTTTGGCTCTGGTCAAGCTGGTGACAAAAGCAGCCTAATTCCCATTGAACACGCCGTGCATCCTTCCCTGGAGGCTCGATTGCCGCGTCCTGCGGCAAACGGTTCAACGCTAATCAGCCGGCTTTTGTTGAAAAATAGAACCTATGACTTTACTAACAACCACCTATTTCAAGAATCTTTGTTTTATAATATTAACATCACCTCAATATTCGCCAATGGTGCCTGAGATTGTTTGTACAACACGTGCCGGGAGCACGGGGAGTGTCAGAGGCCAAGGATAGCCTTCTGACATGGGTGAAGCAAATAATCTCTGGTTCCATATAACCACAGTATATCAATATATAATGCAAATGCAGAAAACAGGTAAAAAGTGACAATTTATACGCAAAGAGTTAAGTGTAATGGCTAGACTTTTTAAAACCACTTATCCAAATCCTTTTTTTCTGAAATGGAAAGAATTGCTGGCTATAGACCTTAGTTCATTTACACAACCGGAGCCAATAGTTGAAGTTAACACTCGTCAACTTAAGGTCATGCAAAATAAAACCGAAATCCGCAACTGGTGGGCAAGCCTATTTTTGCTTGGACTTATTTCTATGCTTGGATTTAAACTACTTGACTACTATGATGCATGGAAAAGTGCGGAGTGGAATGCAAACCGCTTCATAGAAATTGCCAAGAAAGAAAATGGGAATGAGTATTTTAGTTTTACACAAGATCCCGGTGCTCTAGCATTTTATTCTGCTGTAGGCGATGACAAAAAAATGTCATTCAAAGAGTTTATCCACGACCGCTATAACAACTACACGCATACCACGCAGCGTATTATTGGTGACATCATTTTTACGGGCATCCCCTTACTTGGTATTTCTATCCTACTGCCCTGGATAATATTATTACGCAAACCTGCACCATTGATTTTTGATCGAGAAAAACGAGTAGTATATAGCTGGCAAAAAGGGAGCGTTTGGGCACAGCGGTATGACGATATTCGACTCCACGAAAACATCCAGATGATCCTATTTTTTCTACGTTGCGAACTAAAAGATGGTTCTTTAGGTTGGGCGAAATACCCATTACAACCCACCGGAAACCCTTTATTTTCGCCACTTTCAGCTTATAAACCTACTTTAGCGTATATTGCTCAATTTATGGAATATGGCCGAGAAAAAGTTTTACCTGATCAAGACTCATGGCAAGCCAAGCCTCCGTTTTACTTTAGGGATGATCCAGGACCTGCAAATATCGAGCAAGAAATTGACCGTATTCTCCAGCGCATCACTGAGGTAAATAATGAAATTCCTTTAGATGGAGAGGGAAACCCTATTCCACCAGAGGAGTAAATTTCAAAAATACTGATAAAAAGATATCGTTAGTGTTTTGGCTCTGGTCAAGCTGGTGACAAAAGCAGCCTAATTCCCATTGAACACGCCATAAATCCTTCCCTGGAAGCTCGATTGCCGCGTCCTGCGGCAATCGGTTCAACGCTAATCAGCCGGCTTTTGTTGAAAAATAGAACCTATGACTTTACTAACAACCACCTATTTCAAGAATCTTTGTTTTATAATATTAACATCACCTCAATGTTCGCCAATGGTGCCTGAGATTGTTTGTACAACACGTGCCGGGAGCACGGGGAGTGTCAGAGGCCAAGGATGGCCTTCTGACACAGGTGGAGCAAATGATTTCAGATACCATGTGAACTTTTAATATCTATAAAATTCACTTTTAGTATTTTATTTAAACTGCCACTGTTGTCCTTTTGAATCATCCTTTGTCCAAATACCTACCCAATCGCCGTATTTTGTAAAGTGCTTCAAGTAAACCATACGATACGCCAAGTTTTGAATACGACCATCAACCAGTTGCCAGCGCTGATTAAGCTGTTGCGCATTGCATTGACCAATGACTGCTCGATTAGTCCCTTTCCACCACTGTGGCATTTGCAAGCATTTATCAGGCGCATTAGCAGGATGTAACAAACCTTTACTATCTAACTCCCATTGCTGAGATTTTGAGTTACTACAACGCGATGCATTGATGCGCGCTCCATTGGCACTGCTATTACTGGTTGTACCTAAACACACATTAAGTTTATTCTTTACAGGCTTAAACTTATTATTGCCTGGATCAGGGTTTGGCGTCGGATCTGGATTAGGGGTTGGGTCTGGATCGGGTTTACTCTGGCATGTATTGGTACCACGTAGTTTACCAAAGTTTTGCGTCCATAAATGTCGATAGCGATTATTGCTGTTATAGGCATAACCTACACCAATATCGCAATAATTTTTACTCAAAATAGAAGCTCTATGCCCAGAGCTGTTCATCCATTGCTCCATAGTGCCTTCGGCATTCGAAGAACCCGCAGCAATATTTTCGGCTGCATAACCATGCTGGTATCCCTGCGCCTTCATACGCTCAAACGGTGATCGTCCATCACGACTGGTATGGCTAAAATAGTTATTCTGAGCCATATCTTCAGAGTGCAAACGAGATGACTTAGCCAGTTTGGAATCATAATTATATTTGTGTAAATTCCGAGCTGCACGTTCCTGGTTGACTAATTTAAAAACAGCCTGCTCTCTAGTTTCATCCAGCATTTTGGCAACATTTGTCGTGCCTTGTTTCATTTCACGAATTAGCTGTTGTCCTTCAAGGTAACGGATAAAAAATGTTCTCCCCATAACCTCAATTTTACCAGAAACGCTTTCTGGAGAAATCGCAAGAATTACTTTACTGTTTGGCTCACTGTCAACAGCTCCCATCCATAAGCTACTTACTTGAGTACCTGAGATCTCAGAGGGTTGAAAACTTGTAGATGCGCCATTATCCACAACATGCTTCTTATTTACAATAACTTGAATTCCATCAAACAATTGTATTTTCAATTTATCCAAAGCAAGCAAATTGGTCGTTAAAATCTCAGGATTAATGTGAATTATTTTCTCTTTTTTAACGATGGAACTTTGGTTATTTAATTCAACAGCAGTGTGAACAGTGTTTTCTTGTGTTAGGTTTAATGTTTTAGCATTGACAACATTAACAAAAAGCACTGCTAGAGGAAGCGCAATAACTTTTGATACGCTCATAAACCTTCCTTAATACAAAATTTTACTATTATTAATAATATATTAAGAAGTTTATAATTTTCGTTGAGCTTATCGCAAAGAACACATACGCTATTATTTTTTAATAGTTAATGAGAAGTAAACTTAGACAAAAATATCAAGAGTGTATAGTTTCACATAAAAAAAGATAGTCAGTCTATTCTATTTTTTTGCAAACCCTTCATGAGGCTCAACGGGGGAATGAACCAAATTATAGTGACACTGAATGCACGTTTCTTTATTAAAAAATGACTGCGCGTGTGCTCGTTGCCCCTCAAGCGATGAAACTGCAATTTTAGACATGGTATGACAATTACGACAAGCCCTACTATCGTTGGCTAGCATTTGCTCTCTAACTTGTTTAGCTAACTGTGGCTTTAGGCTTTCCCAAACAGCTGGGTTAGTAAAGTCATTTCTTAATTCTGAAATACTATCATTAACGCCACCTTTAACATGTACCCACATAGCTAGTAATAGAGGCTTTGGTATATGGCAATCTGCACAACTAACCATAATACCACTGTCGGATGTTCGATGTTTAGAAGAAACATACACTTCATCATTTGCAATATATTTATTCATTGAATGACAACTATTACTACAAAAATCATCTGTAGATGTCACATAATTTACGTGCTCAGCCGTTAATATCAACAGCACTCCAATAACCACGCCAATGAATAATACAACTCGCTTATGTTTCAACATAGCTATTTATGAATACGTTTCACAGACTCAATAGCCCACTCTTGATCCTTATTGGTATGACAGATCAAACAAGTATATTCAACTGTGATAAATGCTTTTCCCTCGTCATTTATTCGCACAAACTTGCCATCATCTGTAAACATCTTCCAGTTGGGATCTGTGCTGATGCGAAACAGATGGCTGCGCACATCACCCTCAGCAATTTCGCCAATTTTAGCTTGGTGTTTGACTGACACAGCTGATTTAGCAACACGGGGCATATGACAGGTGGTGCATTGAAACTTGGCTTTTGCAGCAATACTATCAACTGTTTCAGTGTGGCAAGTATTACATGTGTTTTGTTCTCCTTTAAATCCATTCCCTTGATATTTTACGCTCTGGTGTGGGTCATGACAGGCTGTACATTTTATATAACGGTGGGGTGAAGCTAATAAATCTTCATACTGCTCATGATGTCTGATTAAACCATTGCTCGCGTCAATTTTATTAGCATTACCACGCCGATGACAGTCACCACAGTTTTCCTCAATACTAAGTTGTACTTGCTCAGGTTGAGAGGCATGACGAGCTCCAGCGCCGTGACAAGCTTCACAGGTAACTCCATCAGCATACCAAACCCCGTAAATACCAGGTAGATTATTTTGGTGTGGACCTTCAGGCCCAGATTGAACCCACCCTGTTGTATGACACACGCCACAGGTATAAGGTTTACGGGGTGTTTTACTTGCATCATAACCAGTCCAAGTAGATGCCGTTTTTAATATTTGGTTGGCTAAGTTAAATTGACGAAATTTATCACCCGTTAATATATAGCCTTCTTTATCCATAAAACGTGCTTTCCATGCAAATCCTCCAATAACGTAGGAAATATCATTCCAATCTTTGTCCTCTGGTGGAGAAGGCACTCCAGGGGAAGTTCCTTTTGGAAAGGAGGGAGGGCCAGTTATTTTTTGAATTTTATGGGGATGACCCGTTTTAATATAAGAAGAGTATATATCTGCGTGGCATTGATTGCATTTTTTGTCGCCAGCATATGTCTGACTCGCAATAGTGCTAGCACTAATACATAACGAAAATATCGTAAAAAAAACAATAACCATAATCGCCTACGACGAACATTAGGCCAAAGATCAGTTTTCATTATTGAGTATTTTTGTCTATAAATATAAAAAATTTATAGCCCCTCAAAAATGATCTTTCAACCAAATGATATATCCACAGATTAATCATTAAATAATAGCCACTCCATTTTATTAACAAAGCAGCATACCCTAAATGTAGTTAGCTTTGTGCAAAAACAAAAGGAGTTATCAGTTAATGCGCTGGGTAATTGCAGATAAATGCAATTTGCGATATTTGCTAGGCGCGAATCATGAAGTTTAGTTGTTCTAAATGAACAATGAGCAACAACGAGTAGTACTTTTACCGTCGTAATTCTTCGGGCCGTGATTATTTTTCCACCGAGCGGTGTTACAAGTCATTTATGTAGAATGACTACATGGCATTCCTTGTGCCTTGCTAGGCGAAAAAATAGTCTACGGCAGTGGTGATTTAAATTGTGTTAACAGGCCCTAATACAAGAACACGACCGTATTTATTCCACAATTAAAACACCACGATACATCTGCATTTGGCAATGAAAAGAGTACTCTCCGGATTTTAGAGGCGGAAGCTTAATTTCTGCAGGTTTATTCAGTGGTAATGTTTCACTAATCTCTAAGTCAGGAAACAGTACCATCTCTGCACAAGGTGAAGCATCTTTACGTATAAAGCGAAGTGTAACAGGCTGGTGAGCCGTTAGCTTAATGTGTGCTGGTTCATAGACACCATTATCAACTGTAACAATAAAGCTTGTGTTATCAACAACAGTTGTTGCCGGTTTATAAAGCCAGAACCACCAAATGATTAAGCCAATCAGCCCTAGCCCCATTACATTCATTAAAAGCATGTATCCCGCCCTCCTAATTATCCTGCGCTTTAAAAAGACGTAACCGGTTAGCATTAGTCACAACAGTTACTGAAGAGAATGCCATTGCAGCACCTGCAATAACAGGATTCAAGAGCATTCCCCAGAGTGGATATAAGACACCTGCTGCGACTGGGATACCTGCTATATTATAAATAAAAGCACCAAGCAAATTTTGCTTGATATTTTTCAATGTTGCTTTACTAATGGCAATGGCATCAGCCAGACCATGCAAAGAACCACGCATTAGCGTTACATCTGCACTTTCTATCGCGACATCGGTACCTGTGCCAATAGCAAACCCAACATGAGCCCTGGCTAAAGCAGGCGCATCATTAATGCCATCTCCTGTCATCCCCACAATTTCACCTTGCTGCTGTAGAAAAGCTACTTTTTCAGCTTTTTCTTCAGGTAATACCTCTGCAAAAAACTCACTAATCCCTACTTTTTTTGCAACAGCTGCGGCTGTAGCCTGATTATCACCCGTTACCATAACTACACGAATATTATTTTTTTGTAAACGTTGGATAGCAGAAATTGCATCGTCTTTTATTGGGTCTGCAACGGCAATAATAGCACTAATATTTTCATTAACTGCAAAATAAATGGCCGTTTTGGCTTCGCTGGCTAACCTATCAACCTGACCCTTGACAGCATCAATATTAACGTTTTTAGCCCGCATTAACTTTTCATTTCCCAATAACAGCTGATTATTATTGCAACTTGCCTCAACACCATGACCTGTTATTGCTTTAAAAGCATCTATTTTTTTAAGTGATAAGTTACGCTCAGTAGCTGTTTCCATAATAGCCACAGCCAATGGATGCTCTGAACCTGACTCTAGACTCGCAGCCAGCTGCAAAATAGTTTCCTCACTCATATCATTCAAAGCAATAATATCAGTGACTTTAGGGGCACCTTGGGTGATCGTTCCTGTTTTATCTAACATCATCGTAGTAATTTTTGACGCAGTCTGTAGTGCTTCACCATTACGCATTAACACACCTGCTTCAGCAGCTTTACCAACGCCAACCATTACTGACATTGGCGTTGCTAATCCCAGTGCACAGGGACATGCGATAATTAACACAGTCATGGCAGATACAAGGGCAAAAGCCAGGACGGGGTCAGGTCCAAAATTAAGCCAAACCAAAGCACTTAACACTGAAATAATCATTACCGTTGGTACAAAATAAGCCGATATCACATCCGCTAACCGACCAATAGGTGGTTTAGAATTCTGTGCTCGTTTGACCATACTAATAATATGTGCCAGCGCAGTATCCTTACCAACACGTGTCGTAATAAATAAAACAGTACCATGCTTATTTAATGTACCACCTACGACCTCATCACCTATGCCTTTTTCTACAGGCATTGGCTCTCCAGACAACATAGACTCATCAACTGTTGTATTTCCCTCTTTGACGACACCATCAACAGGTATTTTCTCGCCAGGCCTGACCCGGATAATATCGTTCAGTTGTACATACTCAATGGGAATATCTATTTCCTTATCATTCCTTATCACTCGTGCTGTCTTAGGTTGTAACCCTACTAAACGTTTGATCGCTTCAGACGTTTTTCCCCTGGCTCTTAACTCCAGTGCTAACCCTAAATTTATTAAGCCAATAATCATGGTCGTTGCTTCAAAATACACATGACTCGCCATCTCTGGGACACTACTAGGCAGCAAGACCACCACCATGGAATATAGCCAGGCAGCCCCTGTCCCTAATGCAATAAGTGTATCCATTGTTGCGGAATGGTGTTGCAGTGACTTCCAAGCACCTAAATAAAAATGCTTTCCAGAGTAGACCATAACAGCCAGCGTCAAAAGTCCTACTATCAACCAAGCGATTTGCTCAAGGGTACTGGATACACTCATATCCCCGGTCCAAAGACCATAAATCATTAGGGGAACGCCTAAACCCAGTGCGACTGTCATATTACGAATTAACTGTTTATAGTGTTCAACGTCCGCCTTTGACTTTTCCTCAAGTACTTCTTGTTCGGTTGCTCTATTCATAACCTGAGCACGATAGCCAGCTTGCTCAACTGCATTAATGAGCTGCGTATCAGTAACACTACCAGAAACCTCAACCATACGCTGAGCAAAATTCATCGTTGCTTGTTGAACACCCGGCACTTGTTTCAGTGCATTTTCAATTTTACCTACACAGCTAGCACATCCTGCTCCTTCAATAAGTAACTGATGTTGTGAAAGCTCACACTGCACCACACTCTTTTCTTTATTTGAGATTGACTGCTCCATCACCTTTTCCTATCTGAAAGCCAATGCTTAATGAGTCACCATATCCATGCCATTATAAACTACACCTTTGAGCTACACATAGGTCAAGCAAAGCCTGTCATAAGTTTAGGGAGTAAGGTAATCTCAGCCACAAAAAAAAGGCCCAACACGGGCCTGTATTATTCTATATTTCAAAACGACTACTCTTTGAGTATACCCACTGGTAAAGATATATTTATAATTTTTTTATTTTTGTTGTATTTGGAAAACGTCCTGGGCAAGATGCACTACTTCCACGTCCCGTAATGACATACCCTTCAGGTAAGGGTGATATAGAACACATCGTATCAGTACTTCTAGGTGTTTTAATTTTCCATACATTAGGAAATTGATGAGGACACGATGCACTACTTGATTCACTGGTAATAATGTAGTTTTTTGGTAGTTTTGATACTTTACAAATAGACTCAGACTGTCTTGGTTTTTTTATTTTCCATACATTAGGAAATTGATGAGGGCACGATGCACTTGAACCTTCAGCAGTAATCACATAGCCATCAGGGAATGGTGAGATCTTACAAATACTATCAGATGTACTTGGTTTTTTGATAATCCACATATTAGGGAATCGTCCTGAACAACTGGCACCAGAAGCCTCTCCGGTAATGACCCAACCCTTTGGTACTCGCTGGTTCTTACAAATCCTCATACTCTGAGATACAATCGCATTATATACTTCAGTTTGATCATCATTCAAAGGAAGTAGCCCCTCCTCATTTATAGGACTTAGCTCCTCATACAAATAGTTTTCATCAGCATTAATAGTTGTAGTAAACTGACTTCCAATAGCAAAAGCAATGACAGAATAACCAAGTATTTTTTTCATTTTTCAAATTCCTTCCATGAGAATCAAACTCACCCTAATTTAATTCTCTGCAAGAATCAATATAGACAAAAGTCTATACACTCTTTTTATACCCAATACGAATGGTTTTTAGGTGATTGGGGTGAGGAGTGAAGATAACAAAACCTAGAAATCATTCGTGAAGGGTATATAAGTTAATTTTTTAATTATTATCATTTATTATTGGATATAGAAAAATGCATATAACTTGCTTTTAAAACATCATTGCCAAAAGCCTGTATAACGACCAATTCGCAATACTTTAATCAGCACAACCTATATCCTTTAAAAGCTATTTTATGCTATTGCCTTGTTATTTGATATGGTAATAGCTTAATTAGAAAATACTGTTTTTATTTAGAAGACTCCTCTTTAGTAAGCACTTTTATTCTGATTCTCAGATGAACATTTTCAATAACCAGCAATATAATTGAAATCAAAATGAAAATTTCAAAAATGATAGACTGGCCACTGCTACTCCAAAATAACCAGGCCAAAATAGCCAGAACAATAGCTGTGAGCAATAAAAGAAAACGGTCTGTAAGTAACTCCAAATATCTTTTCATTATTTTACGTATCTATTTATAGATGATATACCCAAAGCGAAGTGTATACCCCCAGTGTAGGGTATATACGCAGTAACAAACATAATATCGCACAGTATAGATTCAAATAATTTCATTAGTATGTTAAGAAGAGTAAAACCATGCTTTCCACTTGGCACGCCACTTGCTGATCTTGACCTTACACATTAAGTTGGCTGAAGGACTGAAGTATTTTTATGAAGATTATAATTGACGACTTATCCAAGCCAAAGGTAATCCAGTTACTCACAGAACATCTGGATGGTATGAAAGCAAACTCACCGCCAGAAAGCATTCATGCACTTGATCTCGAGGCACTACGTAAACCTGAAATTACTTTCTGGAGTGCATGGGAAGGGCTAGAGGTTACAGGTTGTGGTGCACTAAAAAGACTCACTGTGCACCATGCTGAATTAAAATCTATGCGAACAGCTAAATCTCATCTACGAAAAGGGGTTGCTACTCACCTACTGCATCATATCCTGACTAAGGCTAAAGAACGAGGTTACAAACAAGTCAGCCTTGAAACAGGCACGACAGAAGCATTCAAGCCTGCACACAAGTTATATGAACGCTTTGGTTTCAGCTATTGTGAACCATTTTCAGACTACTCTGATGACCCATTTAGTACTTATATGACCAAACAGCTCTAACATCCCGAGGCAATGTCATATAACTTTTTTAAAATATCGTTATCCAAAGTCGGCCAGCAATGCTTAAATGGGTTTGTGAAGCAGGTGCTAGGAGCACCCTGTATAGTGTTGTGAGAGGTACAACCAGCATTTTGCTAATAAGCTGACCACTTAACTTAAAGCAATAATCTTTAAAGCTATCTTTTTAGCTTTTTGTGCTGCCTCAAGGTCACCTAGGACATATGCTTGACTAATTGCACCTTCTTTTAAAAAACAAAGCACTTCAGTTACAGTCGCAACATTATCTTTAGATATATTCAATTGCCGAACATGCTGTTCAATCAGGTGAGATACCTTTTCTTTGTGTGCCAGACAGCGCTGATTAACCTCATGATTAGAAAACTCAGCACATGCATTAATAAAAAAACAACCACGAAAATCCATTAATACATCTACTCTACTATTAAACCAATCATCCAGTGCATCAAAAAATACTTCAATAGCAGGCAAACCTTTTTTAACTCCATCTAATCTTGTCTTGAGCCAATTAATAAAAATTTTATCCCTATAACTAACAACTTCACATACCAGCTGCTCTTTACTTTCAAAATAGGAATACAACGTTTTTTTTGCAATACCTGACTCTTTAAGTATCTGGTTTATACCTACCGCATGAATACCATGTTTATAAAAAAGCTCAAAAGCTGTTTGAATCAGTTTTTCTCGCTTATTCATTAACTTACTCATCAAGATCTTATTCTGAAAAACTATGTTGACATAAGTATACAAGTTTGTCTACTATAGCCGATAGACAGATCGGTCTACCATTCAATAATGGAGTTATATCATTATGATCTCAAATGTTCTGACACGCTGGCCTGCAGTCACAGCAGGTATAGGTGCAATGTTGTGTATAACAGCCTTGGGTTCATTAGACCAGGCTGCACAGCCTCTTGCATGGTTAATGGCGCCATATGGTGCAACTATGGTTATTTTATTTGGCCTGCCTGATAGTCCACTTGCCCAACCACGAAATATTATACTGGGACACCTAATGACCACCTTAATTGGCTTAGTGATGGTAAACATGTTTGAGGTAAATGCTTGGACAATGGGGGCAGCTGTCGGTCTTGCAGTAGCCTTTATGATACTAACAAAAACAACACACCCTCCAGCTGGAGCTAACCCTTTATTGGTTATGCTAACAGGAGAGTCATGGATGTTTTTGTTTAACCCTGTATTGATTGGTACCCTACTCATTGTAACGATTGGTGTAGTATATCATCGATGGATTTGTAAGCGTGTATACCCCATAAGATGGCTTTAATAACCTCTAAAAAGAGGTACAAAAGCATATTGAGACATTAAAACTCAACATGCCTGTCTTTTAACCTATTTGATTCATGTTTTTTAGCCTATGGATATTTTATTTTTAAATGGTACAACTTGCTCAGGGAAAAGTAGTATTGCTAGTGAGTTACAAGCTATATTACCTGATTATTATTTACACATAGGTATTGATCATTTTATAGCAATGATGCCATCAAAATCTAACGATTTAGAAGGTAGTGAAAAAAAAGACGGTTTTTACTGGAGGGAAACTTTACTGCCAGATAATACAACTGGTTATCAGATTCAACAAGGCCCCTACGGGATAAAAGTAAATGACGCCTATCGAAAGACAGTCGCAAACTTAGTGAGGAATGGTCTTCGTCTTATCGTAGATGATATTACAAATGGTGAGTCGGAAATGAAAATATGGAGATCGGTACTGGCACCGTATAGTACTGCATATATTGCTGTATATTGTAACTTAGACACACTAGAAGAAAGAGAAAAAAATAGGAAAAACAGAAAACAATATACAGCAAGAGAGCAGTTTTATCGTGTTCATCAAGATATTAAGTATGATTTTAGTGTAAATACGACTAAAACCTCTACAGAAGCCTGTGCCAAAACCATTGCACAATTTATTAGAAACAGCAGTCTCATTGAGGACATATCGTAGTGAATCCCAAAGAAATAGCCACACAACTTCGTTGTCCTTCAGGCAAAAAAGCCCCTGAAATTGCCCAGCAAATGAATCAAGCAAATTACCAAATAAACAACAAATGCATTAATTTACTGCATATCACCGTTAATGATCATATATTGGAAATTGGTCCAGGAAACGGCGCTTTTGCACAAAAGGTCATTGAAAGTGCCACAAATGTGTCCTATAAAGGGCTTGACTGGTCCTCTGCTATGGTAAACGAAGCCAAAATACACAACCAGCAGCTTATTGCCTCAAATAACGCCAGTTTTCACCAAGGTAGCTCAAGTGCTATACCTTTTTCTTCTTCAAGTTTTAATAAGGCATTAGCAATTCACACTTTATACTTTTGGGACTCCCCTTTCTTACATTTTGCTGAAATCCACAGGGTTATGAAGAAAGATGGCTTATTTTGTATCGCTTTTGGTGATAAGTCATTTATGAAAGACTTACCCTTTTCACCGTTTGGCTTCAATCTTTATCACTCAAAGGAAGTAGAACAACTGTTGGCAATAGCTGGATTTCAAGTTCAAACCGTTCAGCAATATTATGAAACAGGACTAAGTAATACAGGTGCAACTGTTGAAAAGCTCATTAATGTTATTCTTTGTAGAGCTTAGTTTAAAGCATACATTTCACTCTTATCTTTCCTTTTACCGAAAAGTAAAAACAATAAAATCAACCCATATGTTAAAAACACCTTATATACAAACCGATAGTCTCAACCTCAAAGTGTCGGTTGCGTCTGAAACTGCTTGACTCCATTAGGTATCTGATACCATGCTTGTTTCTCTCTCACCCAAACATGAACAGTTGGCTTAATAATACGAGTATCACTCAACGTACTGGGCTTTAGTTTAATGACATCAGGGTTATCTGGGTCAAAGTGATAAATACGATTACCACAGTTTGGACAAAACTTAGCATAATTTTTATTACCACTATCTGCTAACCGTTCCCACTGTTTCATTTCCCCATGAAAGGAAACAGAGTCAGCGTTAACTACAGCCGTGATGCTAAAAGCACTGGTCGACAGCTTTTGACACGCTCGACAATGACAAGCTATGACATGTGTAGGTGGTTCCAATAGTTGATAGGTTACATTGCCACATTGGCATGATCCTGTAATAGGATATGAAACATCACTCATGGTGCTCTCCAATAATCATCTCCAAAATCTACCCATAAAGATTTAAGTTCTATTCACCATCGCTACGTTATAATTTAACTGCTTCAGAAGCAACAGCAGAAATCTTAGTGTCAAAACTAGAAATCCCAGAAAGTGTTGCGTTGTGATGCTCTCGTATATATTTTGCTGCTGCATGCTTTTTATCATGTGTCGTATGTGCATCCGCAACCAGCTGAACGTTATAACCTAATGCAGCCGCACGACGTACCGTAGTATCGATACAAAACTCTGAGGCATAACCACAAATTATTAAGTTATCCACGCTCAATGCAGACAAAAGGTCAGCAAGATCAGTTCGTAAAAATGAATCTGGCGTTGTTTTGCGTACTTTATAGTCATTTCCTTCAACCCTGAGGTTAGACTGTAATTTCCATGTTTCACTACTGTACTCCAGTAATGTGTGTGCTTGCTCATGTTGAATGAAAATAACAGGTACATTTGAACATCTTGCCTGATGGGTAATAGCATTTATCCGTTGTATAACTTCATCAGCTTCATAAGGTCTTGGCTCTTTATCAAATAGGATACATTGTACATCAATGACCAATATTGCTGACTTCATAATCAATCTGTCCTAAATTCCAACACTATACATATGAACAGCACGAGTACACAATATCACCACTCTCATGTATTCGCGCTTGCAAGGATGCAATGATAATTTGTCAGTGCAAAATAAACAATTTTGTTTTAACTTTGCCTTTCCAGCATCGCCTGCAAATAGGATAATATTTAACCAAACCTGTTTGATGCAGCAATACTTTCACATGATAAGAGGTATAAGCGCTAACAAATATAGTCAGGAAGTATATCCTGTACTGTGGGTATAACTGAGGAGAGTAAAAAACTGATTGACAGAAGATTTTTAATGGCAGAAAAGAATTTACATGAAAGTGTATACTCAACGAGCATAATAATAGTTTAGAAATTTAAAGCAAAATGTAATAAATTAATAATTTAGAAGACTAAGACACACATGCCTATCTGTATCCATGCCGATGAACATCGTATATTAAAATAAAGTAACTTTTTATTTAACTATTTTTTCGTTAAAGCAGCTTGATCTTTTCCCATTGAAGGTCTACCACTTACCCCACGGGGCACTTGAGTGATTTTTCCACCTGCTTTAATAAACTCATCGACTTGAGCTTCAATAGACTGATGAGTTTCAACAGAATCATTTACCTTTACTTTCTTACGAGGCATCTTCATTCTCACATATTAATCGTTAAATTCGTACTAAGTATAGTATAGGATTATAATTAATACAGAAGATAGATGAATGCTTGATATATAATTATTTTACGAGGGCCTGTTAACACTTAAAGAAATCATAACCCTTATTAGCATGAAAGCCTGAGAGAACAAACTGTGAAATGTCCAAAGTGCCAAGTTGAACAAAATGACACAAACACAACTTGCATACACTGCGGTGTGGTTTTTGAAAAGTATTTCAAATATCATCCTCCTTCAAAAGATTGCTCAACTACTTCTCCTAAGCCAATCCCTCAGCAAAGTAATATATCAATTAGAGAAATTTTACTCTATCCAGGTAACAAAGTGGATAGCCCTTCTGTATACAGTCGAGCGGCCCTACTGATAATAATAAGTATTTGGGGATTTTCATTAATTTTTTCTTCAATTGCTAGCAATGCTGCTGGCAGTTCATTTTTGCATTTAATAAATTTACCCTTTCATGAGGCAGGCCATGTTATTTTTCGTCCTTTTGGAGAATTTATGACCTCTTTGGGTGGAACGCTAGGTCAACTTGCCATCCCACTAATTTGTTTTTATGTTTTTTTAATTAAACAGCATAATACATTTGCTTCATCTATTTGCGCCTGGTGGTTTGGTGAAAATTTTTTGGATATAGCACCTTATATTAACGATGCCAGAGCGGGTCAATTGTTATTATTAGGAGGGAACTATGGGCATTCTTCGCCATATGGGTTTCATGACTGGGAGTATCTTTTAACCGAAACGGGTTTATTACAGTATGATCAAGCAATTGCTGTTGGTGCTCATTTTCTAGGGTCCACTATTATGATATCTTCTATTATTTGGGGAGCCATAATTGTCTTCAAACAGTTTAAAATGCTCTCTTAATATAGTTTAACCATGAATCATACTTCTTCTTGATGGCTTTTGCTCGGTAAACGGTGTATTAACCAATAACCAATGCTCATCGACAAAATAACAATACCAATAGCAAATATATAAAATGGATCCGCCTCTTCATGATCCATAATGATCACTTTTCGAGCTATTGCCATTAATGCTGTTGCCATGACAATTTTGACATGGATAACATCATCTCGTAAATAGACTGTGATATTAATAAATATTTCAATTGCAATTAATACCGCCAAGAATGCACCAAATGTCGCAAGCATATCAGTAATAGTTAAAATTAAAAAAGGCGGAGAGACCAGTCTTTGATATAAAGTCCAGCCCACATCAATAACACCCATGATAATCACAAACACCATTAGTACTGCCAGAATTCTAACAGCAAAATGTATAGACTTTTGCAAGTTAAAAATCAACTTATCTTGCGTATCTACTTTCACAGAATCATGCCTCTAATTAAGTATTTATTTACATTTCTTATTAACTTGCCTCAAATCACCCTCTGCAATAATATACTTCAAATGCATACTTACTATCTGGTTGAAACTAACAACAGCAAACTCTAACTAGCCTAAAACAGGTGAGTCAAAATGCTCTGGTTTTAACGTAATAACTGAACAACGGACTGCATCTAATAAATTTTCAGCTTTATTACCTATCAGAAAGCCAGCTATACCTGTGCGACATACTGTGCCCATCACTAGTAAATCCACACCATTTTGGTTAATAAACGCGGGTAATATCTCCTCAGGCTCGCCCTCACTTAACACCTGATGTAATGTAATTTTTGCTTCCTCTACTGGACGTGTTAACTCAGTCAGCTTTTCATTACGAGCATCTCTTTCCTTAAGTGCATACTCAGCAATTTCAAGCTCACTTAACCTTCCCCATGATCGAAAATATCCCTCTCCAAATAAACGCCAGGCGTGAAAAACATAAAGCTCTGCTTCATTAGTAGCAGCGAATGCAGCAGCACATGATATTATTTTCTTATTCAACTCAAGCCCATCATCTGTTGGAGCGGCTACATCAACAGCTGCTAACACACGGTTTATTTTAGCCTGATAGTCAGAGACTACCGTCCAGAGCGGTGTTGGAGATTTTCGCATTAAATGGCGTGTAGTACTTCCGAACTGTGCCGCTCTACTTTTGTAACCTCGACCCGCATCAATGGCAATTAAATTAAATTTTCCTTCTGAAGCCTTTTTTATTATCTCAACAAAAGGAATTCCTGATACCAGCTCATAATTAAATGCACAATCTTTATACTGTGCACTTAACGCATTAACGTCACTCTCTAGTTTCTTTTGCTGCTCGTTTTTAATCTGATCGAGTATTTCCCAAGATGCTTGCTGGGTGTACTGAGCAACACAATTTGGCGTAATTTGCTCAATAACGGATAGTAATGTCACTGAAACTTTCTTTTTGTTTGCAAATTGAAATATTTGGTGAAAACGCTCGGTTACTGTTTGTTCAGGAGAAATTGGTACTAGAATTTTTTGAATATTCATAATCAAGCCTCTCTTTTATCTCCAGTCATTTCTAAACTGACGCTAACCAAGTATAGCTAGCCAGTGTCCATAACTGATATAAATTGGAATTCCTACCAAAACATTAAATGGAAAAGTCACTGCGAGCGAAGCCGTAATTGATAGGCTCATATTAGCTTTTGGTAGAGCTACTCGAAGCGCTGCGGGTACCGCAATATAAGAAGCACTAGCGCCCAAAACAGCCAGTAGCGTTATTCCACCTACACTCAAGTCTAATAGGTTGCCCAACAAACCACCAAGCAAGCCACCAATAAGTGGCATGATCACACCAAAGGTCGCAATAAATGAACCTGTTGATTTAAGAGAACTGAGACGGCTCGCTGCGACTAACCCCATATCCAGTAAAAATAAGGCTAAAATGCCATGGAATAACTCTTTGAAGAAAGGCATTATCTGTTGGGTTTGCTCTCCCCACATCCAACCAATGATTAATCCTCCCAACATAAGAACAACCCCTTGACTGCAAAATATTTCATGCAGCAGTTTACCTCGTTCAGAGCCTAATGAAGCTCCTTTTGCTAAGAAAACACCTACAGCAATTGCTGGAAGCTCAAGTAACACCACAAAAAGTGGAAAATATGCTTCATAAGCAATCGACTGCGAGTCAAGTACTGCCACCGCAACTGCATAAGTCCCTACACTCACAGAGCCATAGTGTGCGGCAATTGAAGCAGCGTCCACTTTTGGTAGCTGGCCAAAATAAGTCAGAATGGGGAAGGCAATAAAGGGTAAAACGACCCCAAAAGCAATAACCGCTAATGCCTGAGTAATTAAAGTGGTATGCGCATGGTCAGCAAGAGCCACCCCACCCTTTAAACCAATGGCGATCATTAAAAATAAGGTGAGAGTTTGTGAAAGTCCTTTAGGAAAGGTTAATTCGGCTCGCATTAATTTGGCAACAACACCCAGAATGAAAAATGCAACCACGACATCAAACGGCATATTTCCTCCACTTTTAATTATAAACGTACGGCACTATTAGCAATTGTTGAACGGCTTACCATAAGACTTTCGTTTGATGGCTTTAATGCTACTGCATTAAACAAATTAGCAACCAATAACAAAACACCCACTAACGCCAAAGCCCAACTGATAACGTTTAGGCTCGCCAATAACCCCCCTACTAGAATCAAACTCATGGCGACAACAGCGCTAAAAACGATTGGTCGGCTAAATGTCATAGTATGTTCTCCCTTAAAACATCAAATAATATCGTGCAGTACCTACGCTTACTTGTTTTTAGACTACAAGTTAAAGCCCAGCCTGCTCCTGATACTTGTTAATATCATGCACCAGTTAAAAGTTAGATGGAAATAGATATTTTTCAATTTTTATATAGATAAAAGTCTATATATTGAAAGTTCCTATTAGTATTTTATAGCACTAAAAGATAATGTTTCGATTTCATATTTACTTTCAATAACATCGTGTTTGATATGGCTGTATAAACTTTGCAGTATGTAGAATTTAAGTTGACATCACTCCACTTTATGCACAAGGTAATATATAGAAAAAAAACTCTAGTAAACTTATTTGAATAGATAATACTCTATACACTAACACTCTATTACTAACATTACTTATGACTTCAAGACTACATGCACATATAGGAACAATACGTCAGTTGGAGATCTTTCTTGCGGTTTATGAAGGAGGCAGCATTACAGCTGCATCTGAGATGCTCTATCTTACGCAGCCCACTGTTTCGATGCAGATCAAAAAGTTAGCTGAAACCATTGATATGCCTCTCTACGAACAGATTGGTCGAAAACTAGTCTTCACAGATGCAGGACACGCACTAGCAACAACGGCTAAAGATGTGCTTAATAGCTTTATCGACTTAGAAACCAAGTTATCTGACTTAAGAGGTCTAAAAGCCGGCACACTGAAAATAGCTGTTGTAACAACCTCTCAGTACTTTATTCCGCACTTGTTGGGGCCTTTTTGTGAACGTTATCCTGCCATAGATATACAGCTGAAAGTCGCTAACCGACAACAAGTGATCGACCGTTTAAGTGCAGGCATGGATGACTTTTATGTTTTCAGCCATTTACCTGAAGATATCGAGATGGAAACTATTGAGTTTTTACCTAACCCGCTTGTGGCCATCGCTCCTCAAAATCACCCATTAACCGCCAAAAAACGAATTCATCTTGAAACCATTAGTGATGCTCCCTTTTTAATGCGAGAGAAAGGCTCTGGAACACGTTTCGCCATCGAAGAATTTATGAAAGAGCATCAAATACAACTGAACCTCAAAATGACCATTGAAAGTAATGAGGCAATTAAGCATGCGGTTATGTCGGGCTTAGGGATATCAATTCTTTCTGCTCATACCTTAGCCTTTGGAGGACGTGCAGGTCTGGTGGAACTAGCCATCAAGCCACTTCCTATTAAAACTCACTGGTACTTTGCTTGGCTAAAAGGCAAGCAACTTTCAATTATTGCAAACACATTTTTGAACTACGTCCAATCAGAAGGTAAAGAGACGTTGCTATCCGAGCTGCGCCAAGAACAGCTGGATGTTTAAGTCAGTTTAACTGATAACCCTAGGCATTTCAGAGATGTCAGGTGGGGCTGTCAAGTAATGGACCCTAAGCCATTGATTGTAATGAGTTGCTAGGGCCTGTTAACACTATTTGAATATCACTGTTATGACGGTAAAAGCACTAATCTAGGCGCGAAGAGTGAAGTTTAGTTGTTCTAAATGAACAATGAGCAACAACGAGTAGTGCTTTTACCGTCATAACCCTTCGGGCCGTGATTATTTTTCCACCTAGCAGTGTTACAAGTCATTTATGTAGAATGACTACACAGCATTCCTTGTGCCTTGCTAGGCGAAAAAATAGTCTACGGCAGTGGTGATTCAAATAGTGTTAACAGGCCCTAGGATGACTGTTACTTAGTACTGTATTTACTGTTCTTCTATCTTCATATTGGCTGTTAAAGAGTTGCAGAGCTAGACTCAGTTAATCACGAATAAAAGAAAAATAACTTTTACTAGATCAAATGACTTATTTTGTCAGATAGCCTGATCAGGATGTCCGCTATATGGTCTATGACAAACCTCATACAGAACAAGTTAAAAAGCAAAATGAGCAAGAAAATACTCTATTTAACAACCCAACATACTTACGGGCTATTTTAAATGTCATTGGTGATGGCATTATCACTATTAATCGCAATGGAGCTATAAAGGATGTAAATACTATTGGAGAGCATTTATTTGGTTACTTGCCAGGAGAACTTATTGGTGCTCAACTTTCTCTTCTTATTCCTGAATTTTCCTCATTAACATCCTGTCAATCGACAAACAGCTTTGAAGGTGTAGATGAATTAAATACTACACATGAAATTAGAGGTTATTGTAAAGATGGCAGCCTTATAAAAATTGACATTTCTGCTTCAAAAATAGAACTTAACAATGACTGTTACTTTATCATTTTATTACGCGACACCATATCCAAAAAGAAACTTCAGGCAAAAATCAATCGTTCTGAAAAAATTAAGTCCATGGTTACTGACGCTTGCCTTGATGCAATGGTTACTGTTGATATGGACGGTTACGTTCAAGAATACAACTCTGCAGCAGAAAAAATATTCGGTTGGCAACGAGAAGAAATCACTGGTCAACTAATGGAAAATTACTTTATTCCTGAAGAAATGCGTGAAGCACACCGCAAAGGTATACAGCGCTTCAAGGAAGAAGGCAAAGGACCATTAATAGGTAAAAGAATAGAAATAGAAGCTATTAATAAAGATGGTAAACGATTCCCTGTAGAGTTAGCACTAGTAGGAACAGAAATTGATGGTGAGCGGCTAGCTACGGCTTTTGTAAGAGATATTAGTGACAGAAAGCAAGCTGAAGGAGAGTTGATAGCCGCCCGTGACACCGCACAAGAAGCATCTCAAGCAAAGTCTCGTTTTCTTTCACATATGAGTCACGAAATCAGATCACCGCTAAATGCCGTTTTGTGTTCGGTTAATTTAATAGCTGAGCGTTTAAATGACCCAAGCCATTTACGGCTATTACAAACAGCAAAAACCAGTGGACAAGCTCTCTTGGCGGTTATTAATGAGGTACTCGACTTTTCTAAAATTGAAGCAGGTCATTTATCTATAATTTCAGATAAGACAAACTTATTTACACTATTAGAGGATGTCCTAAATAGTGCTCAAGCCCGTCTAGAATCAAGTGAAGTTGAATTATTGTACTTTGTCGATTTCACTATAAAGCAGATAACAACAGATCCCGTCAGATTTCGTCAAATTCTGAATGTTCTCGTTGATAATGCAATTAAATTTACCAAACAAGGCGTTGTATCAGTCACTGTATTACCAGTGACCTTTAACTCAGGAAAAACGGCTTTAAAGGTGTCAGTGTTTGATACTGGTGTAGGTATTCCAAACAAATATTTACCAAATGTATTTAATGAGTTTGAGCAGGTTGATGCAAGCATAGATAGCCGCTATGGAGGAACTGGACTAGGACTTACTATTGCAAGAAAGCTAGTTCAGCTTTTAAATGGAAATATTTATGTTGCTAGTGAATCACAAAAAGGGAGTTGCTTTACTTTTATAATTCCAGTTACCATCGAATATAGCAACATTGATCCTAACAATCATTTTTCATCAAAAAACCTTATATTTATTTCTCCAAACAAAGCTCTACGCAGTAAAGTAATAAAACAAGTAAAGCAAATAAACAATACTTGTTCAAGCTTTTCATCATTAGAGGCGTTACAAGAGTCTATAATAGAAAATGATATTTCTCTTGATAACTCTATACTGATCATCGATGAGCAAACACCGCATGTACCTTATAAAGATAGTCAACAGGTTATTGATTACTCCTGGTTACCCAGTAATAAGGATCATTGCTTTTGTATTTGCGCTGATTGGACAAAGTTAAACCCTCCATTTTCTTCATTTAAAAGAATACCAAAGCCATTTTCTTTAAATTCAATTTATCAAAATATTACGACAGTTAAAGATGAAACTGAGTCACGCTTAGAAACGTTTAACCCGACGAATGGAGGCCAGCTGCTTTTGGTAGAAGATGTCGCAGCTAACCGGCTGGTAGCCGGAGAAATGCTGAGAAGTCGTGGGTTTAATGTAAAAACAGCTAATGATGGTGAAGAAGCTATTCAAATTGCTAAGCGGGAAGTTTTTGATGTCATATTAATGGATATTAGAATGCCCAAAATGAATGGCTATGAGGCTACTAAAGCACTTCGTGAAAGTAACAACCTAAACTCAGGAACACCTATCATTGCTCTGACAGCAAACGCAGAAAAAAGTGAAATACAAAAATGCCTTAACTTAGGTATGAATGACTTTGTGAGTAAACCATTCGATGTAAATCAATTACTTGAAGCTATTAAAAGATGTCGATTAAATAGCAGTCAAAATAAAGCAACAATAACAACGGATACTGATCCAAAATGGGAAAAAGAAAATAATGAGCCTTTTCTTAAACAAGTCATTTTAAACCAACTAGTTAAAGATACTTCTCAAGAATCACTTACGCCACTATTAAATATGTTCATAACTGAATTAGACAGTCGGTTTGAAGCCATCAATTTAGCTGTAGGGATTAAAGACTTTGATGCTATTCGAGAAGAAGCACATGCACTGAAAAGCTGTAGTGGCACGTTTGGCGCGTCAAAATTACAGAGACTTACCATGCAACTTGAGTATGCAGCTAAAGACTATGACACATCATTAGTTGATACATTAGTTGACCAGTTTCAATCTGTGCTGTTAGCTACACGAAAAAGTTATCAAGAATACCTCAACAAAAATTGTTAGGGGATTTTACACCATACCCACAGAAAAAGGTATAAACATACATGTTTAGGGGATTAGTAACACTATGGACCCAAAAAAGAGTAGGCATATTCTCATTGTTGAAGATAGCGCGTCAACAGCTCAGGTTTATTGCCACTATTTGGAAAGTGAGTTTCAAGTAAGTATTGCACACTCAGGAAAAATTGCATTGGACACAGTCAAAGAATGTTGTTTTGATGTCATATTACTTGATGTTCAACTGCCTGATATTTCAGGACTTGATATCCTTAAGACCATAAGAATAAATGATAAACATATAACCATCATAGTAATGACTGCACATAGTACCGTTGACATAGCTGTTGATGCTATGAGGTTTGGTGCAAATGATTTTTTAACAAAGCCATTTGACCGTAATCGACTCATTGTGACGGTTAATAACGTACTCAAAGAGCGGCAACTGAGTAATATTGTCCATGAGTATGAAAAGAGTTGTAACCGTAAACAGTTTCATAAGTTTATAGGCGGATCACTTGCAATGCAAACTGTATATCGAATTATTGAAAGCGCAGCATCAAGTCAAGCTACAATTTTTATTACCGGAGAAAGTGGGACAGGTAAAGAACTATGTGCAGAAGCGATTCACCAGGAAAGCAATAGATCAACAAAGCCATTTGTTGCTTTAAACTGTGCTGCGATTCCAAGAGATTTATTAGAAAGCGAAATTTTCGGACATGTAAAAGGAGCATTTACTGGTGCAGTCACTGCACGCGAAGGAGCTGCCTCCAGAGCCGCTGGCGGTACATTATTTCTTGATGAGATAGGAGAAATGCCATTAGACTTACAAAGCAAATTACTCAGGTTTGTTCAATCAGGTACTTTTCAACCAGTAGGTAGTAGTCGTGAATTAAGCGTAGACGCTCGTTTTATATGTGCAACAAATAGAGACCCTTTAACTGAAGTAAGAGAAGGCCGCTTTCGCGAAGACCTTTATTATAGATTACATGTTATTCCCATTAAAATGCCGCCATTAAGAGAACGTGGTAAAGACTGCTTACTCATTGCAAAATCGTTTCTCGATCAGTACAACAAGGAGGAAAAAAAATCCTTTGTTACTTTCTCTTCAGAGGTTGAAACACTATTCCTTGAGTATTCCTGGCCAGGAAATGTTAGAGAGTTAAGTAATATTGTTCGAAACACAGTTGTATTAAATGAAGGCAAGAGTATTACATTAAATATGCTACCTTCTCCATTTAACAAAAGTGAAAATTTCAAAAAAATTGAATTTCAAAATACAGATACACTTAGTAAAAACAGTGAACTAACACTAAGTGAAGAACTGGATAAAGAAATACTACCTGCGAAAGTAAGTACCCATGACAACGGAACGAATACTAATAGTTCGCACACAGCCTCCTCTGATAATCATAATGCCACCCAACCAATACGGCCTTTATGGTTAGAAGAAAAACTAGTCATTGAAAGAGCCATTGAAAAATGTGACGGAAATATACCTCGCGCAGCAGCATTTCTTGAGGTAAGCCCTTCTACTATTTATCGTAAAAAGCAGCATTGGGATAAAAAATTATTACCTAACGATTAAAGAGAATAATACACTTTCCTTCGCTACAGCAATAGTCTCACCAGTAATTACTTTTACCTTCTCACGCAAGGTTGGCCTAAAAAGTGCCAGCTATATTCCTGTTATTCTTTATATCACTAACACTAATGGCTGTTAAGTAGTGATGTATTCGCAGTACTCCACGAGGACTATAAAATCACATAGATAAGGATTTTTCATGAATATGAATAGTCATAGACATACATTGGAAATAAAAGTTGAACAACAAATTGAGTCAGCCAACTTATGGCAACAAATCTTAATTGTCGAGGATGTACCACCTGAAAGGTTTAGACTAGAAACTATATTATCACAAGAAGGCTATTCTACTTATACTGCCAGAAATGGCCATGAAGCCTTGTCAATCCTTGAGGATACACTTGTCGGCATCATTGTTTGTGACTGGCGTATGCCAAAAATGAACGGATTAGACTTTCTAAGCTACTTAAATTTGTACTTCTCCATACGTCCCTATTTTATTATGCTGACCGGTCAGGGTGGTGCTTATGATATTATCGCAGCCCTTGATAATGGAGCTGACGATTTTATACGTAAACCTTTTTTAAAAGAGGAATTGAGAGCACGAGTTCAAGCTGGTGCTAGACAAGTTGAAATGATAGAGCAATTAAGGTGTAACCGAACATCATAAAGACCTTATTTGTTTTTTGCCATCAACCTGCTGATACCCTCCAACTTATAAGCAAAATATTTGCAAATTGCAACGTAGTAAAAAGTGCAATGCAATTTGCAAATAAAAGTAAGCCACAACACTGATAAGGACAGATATTCTCGCTCTTTAGCAGTCATCATAAGTCTGGCACTATTTTTGATAGTAATTCAACAACGGTTGATTGTACCTTTAAATGAGAAAGACAACTGACGTAAATCTTGCTTTTAAAAAATTAATTAAAGTCAGCACTCAAAAACTGGCTCTTGATTTATCTATACTTAACAATATCGACTCATGAGACTTAGTGTCTTTGTTACAACTTGTCGTCATCAAGCTAATACACTCGTAATTATTATGGATGCAAGAATCTTAAGGAGTAAAGCAATGACCTCTACGCAGGCCAAGCTATTTACCACTAACATTCTTAATTTGCTGTTCATATCCATACTTATTACAGGGTGTACTACACCAACACTGACAACGCATAATTATGAACAACATTGGTATGCCAAGCTGAAAGAAAGTGATTTATCAAGCACTCATTATGTTGCTCCTTCAGCGTATTATTCAAACATCGACCCAACCACTCATTTAATAGCGCATACGACTGTCAGCTCATCACCACCGCCTTCTCGCCCCCCCCTTTCACCTGGTGATCGTATCCGATTATTTTCACTGAGCGACTTACAGCTCAGAGAGTTAAGTAGCGAAGATAAGTTGCTTAATGGTATTTATGAAGTAGGCATTGATGGACACATTAAGTTTCCTTACTTACCACTTATCAAAGCTGCTGGACATACACTTTCTGAACTTGAAGTGAGTGTTAACCAAGCACTTGAGGCAAAAAAATTCTTCCGTCAAGGAATGGCCCAAGTTTCTCTAACGCTTGTTCAATGGGCACCCATAACTATTTCTGTTTCAGGAGCCGTCTTTCAACCTGGTCAGCACATTATAAATCAACGCTCTACAGAAGAAGCAAATCAAGCCCAACCCCAGTTGAGTGGTAATTTACCCAATAATCGTATGTTGCCAAATGCATTACGGGCCGCAGGTGGTGTTAGACCTAATGCCGACATTAAACGTATAACACTGACACGTGGACAAACAACTTATCATATTGACCTTTCTGGCTTAGTAATTGGGTACCCGGTTACTCAAGTACCTTTAATGAATGGGGACCAGCTTTTTGTTCCTGATGCAGATGCTCCACAACAAGCACTGATGCAACCATCAGCAATTACACCACCGGGTATTCGAGTCTATATTTCCAATCTTTCAGTACCTGCTGCCAGTAATGCTAACTCAGCCATTTCTAAAGACTCCACCAGTCTCCCTTATGGTTCCAGGTTATTACACGCTGCCGTTTCAGGTAACTGTGCAGGTGGCACAGGCGCAACCAACAGTAACCGATATGCAATTTTAGTTACTCAATCCTCTTCAACCCAGCAACCTGTAACAATTGAACGAAAAATTGAGGGCTTATTACAAAGCCCAGAGCGACTGGATGTGAACCCATACTTAATGCCAAACGATAATATTGTTTGCTATGACTCCACTATCACTAATTTTCGTGATATTGGCCGTACCATCTTAGATATTTTAATTCCAGTTTCATTATTTAAACTATGAATCAACCTGCCATTAAATTAACTACAGACAACGCAAGGCAGGTTCATCAAGAATCAACTAGCCAGCACGGGTTTATTTATAGAGCCATTGTCTTTGGGTCCAGTCTCTCACCTAAAAAACGACTTGCACTTTATACTTCAATTTTATTGTTAAGCTTGTCATTAGTTTGGTTACCAATTTCATTGTTCTTGGCATTCTCTTCTCCAAAGTTTACCAGCGAATGGACGCTAATTATGCCCGGAGCAGGCAGTGGTCATGCTGTTAACCTTGATAGCCTTGGACAAGCTACAGCAAACATTGCTTCTCCTTTTACTAACACCTCTATTGATCCTTTAGTTAATTACCGCGAAATTGTGACAAGTCATACCGTGCTGTCGAAAGCAGCAGCTATGTTAGATATTTCTGTAAAGTCGTTCGGAAAGCCACGTATTAAACTAATAGATCAAACGTCCTTAATGCAGTTTAAAATAAAAGGTGACACACCGGAACAAGCCCGTGATAAGTCACTTGCTATTTATCAAGCGCTTCAAAATCAACTGGAAATATTACGAAACGATGAAGTAGCCCGTATAACAAAGTCTAGCTTGTCATCAATAGAAGATTTTGGGAATAAACTACAACAAACCCAATTAGAGAAACTTAATTTCCAAAGTCGTAACAGTATCATTTCAGTCGGTCAGTTCGAACAGCTGGTTACACAAATGGAATACGATGTATCTACCGAACAAAAACTTAAAGCAAGAGAACGCTTTCTTCAGGGGCAAATACAACATTTACTGACAAGTGTTAGGCTTAAACCAGAGGAAGTGAGCTATGCCATCACGCTTCGAAATGACTCATTATTTCAGGCTCAATTAAGTCGCCAAGCTGAGTTAAAAGTACAAATTGATGTCACTAGTGCTACCTGGGGAAGTAGTCATCCAAAACTAAATCAGTTGCAGGCAACACTTCGCTCAATTAACCAGGCAATCGCTCTACGAGGAAAACAACTCACTAAAAATCAAAATCTTACTACAAACGAATTAATTGAGTTAGGCAGTGGTAAAATTAAAGCCATTCTACTGGAAAAACTCGCACAATTCATGGCCGAAGCTGCTGGTGTAAGCAAACAGCTATCTCAACTTCAAATCAATATTAAAGGATTAAAAAAGAGAATAGAAAATGGCGCTGCAGATGCAATAAAACTTGAGGAGTTATCACGCAAACAGCAAGTTGCAACTACTGTTTTTTCCACTGCACTGGCTAAACAAGATATCGGGAAAGTAGACCGATTCGCCTCATACCCTTTAATACAAATTTTAGCCGCCCCGACCCTACCTGAGAGCCCAGATAAATTACACATTAAACTGGCATTAGTTGGTGGAATAGCAGCAACACTATTTATTATTTGTGGATTATTAACGCTATGGATACGCAAGCGATTACTCCAGAAAATACTGCTGAACGAATCGTCTGGTTCGCATTAACCGCAACCTATCCTCTTTATTTTATTGGTGCACTTTACATCAGCGGCCCAGTGATTGCTTGGCTATTATTTTTTTTATTTGTGCACCAATGGTTATTACCTCAAAATAATTCATCAATGCCTGTTGGAATTTTATTATGGGTTATTGGCATGCTCACTATGCTAGTAGCACTTATAGTAGGCCATCTTGATTGGCAACTGGGTACTGGAAAACTTATTAAGTCCTCTATCGGATGGGCAAAAGGATGGGCTTTACTCGCCTTATTTATTCTTGCAGGTATGCTGCCTATTCGCCCTGAACTGATTTACCGTGCCGCTATGAAGGTATGTTTACACACACTCCTGTTATGCCCAGTGTTTATTGTTTCATGGATAGTTGGTCTTCCAGATACACCTTATGTTTCACCACTCAAAATAATTGGAGGTCCCGGCCCTGAGTTTTTTGCGGTTTCACTCTATGAAATTGACCCCGGTAGTGGTTTACCCCGCTGGCGTTTATTTACGCCTTGGGCTCCCGCTTTAGGATTTGTTGCTAATATTTTCTTTTTGTTTGCACTTCAAGAAAAAAGTAAGCAGTGGAGAATAATTGGAATTAGTGCCAGCATTCTCATGATTCTAATGTCACAATCACGCTTGGCTGCCGTTACTTTAGTTTGTATTGCACTTCTTCCTATTTTTCTTCGAATAGCGTTTAGTATTTATTGTACTATTTTTGGCGCTGTTTTCTCACTTATATTTGCCCTATCAGGATCAAAAATTATTGAGTTTATTGTAAACTTCTGGGAATCATTTAAAGGAGCAAGAGCTGACTCTACCCGTGTTAGGGCAACACTTGCAAATATTGCCGTACAACGTTGGCAAAGTGAGGCACCCATTTGGGGACACGGTATCGTCGAGCGAGGTCCGCACTTGGTTGAGTATATGCCGATTGGCAGTCACCACAGCTGGTATGGTTTACTTTTTGTTAAAGGTATTGTTGGTTTTTTTGCTCTAGCCATTCCTCTTGTTTTCTCTCTATTATCATTGGGTTGGCAAGCTCTTAAACATCCATATATTCAAACAGGTTTTGCCTCATCAGCGATTTTAATGCTCTATACCTTTGGGGAAAACTTAGAAATTCTTGCTTATTTAATTTGGCCTGCACTTTTGAGTATGGGTCAAGCTCATTGTACTACACAGCAGTTAAAACTTAGCTCCTCCTCATACCCATCAACAGCCGAGCCTCAAAACAAGGTATAGTCATGAATAAATTGAAAACACTGATTTGCATCCCTCGTTACTGGCCTGCTGTAGGTGGCTCTGAACTACATACCCGCGAACTTGCGCATTATCTTTCTTCATATGCAGAAATCACTGTGCTAAATCACAACAGTTGCAGTTCTCTCCCAAATGAGCAAGCCTGTGCAACAGCTAAAACCAAAATATTCCATGACCAGCAAATACCTGTTCATCAAGTGGCCCCAACCTCGTGGCGTAGACCACTATTAAAAACACTTGCCTTATTTCATCCCCAAATGCGCTTGATACGACCTATTTATGACCTTTTTTTCTCCACAGTAAGTTATAAAGCTTTAACTCAGTTAAGTGCAGGTAAAGATCTTATCCATGTCATATACAATGGAATGACCTGTGTTGCAGAACAAGCTTTAAAGGTAGCGAAGCAGCATAACATTCCTTTTGTCTTTACTCCTTTAGCACACACTCACACAGAGGAAGGAAAAGGCTGGTCATCATCACGCTTTCTGCAAATATATCGTCAGGCTGATGCAATTATTGCAATGACTCACTACGAGCGGGAATGGCTTATTCAACGAGGTGCACACCCAACGAAGACCCATGTTTGCCCTGTTGGACCATTACTTTCAAATAACCCAAGTCCGGAGCATTTCAAAAAGAGCTACAATATTGGACAAGCTCCCAGTATATTATTTTTAGGTCGCCATGTTGAAACAAAAGGGTACCAGCAGCTTGCTCAAGCTGCACAACAGGTTTGGCAAGAATATCCTGAAACACGATTTATATTTATGGGGCCACAGACCGAAAAATCAAAGCAGTTTTTCAACAGTATTAATGACTCCAGAATATTACTTATTCCTAACGCAAGCGATAAAGAAAAATGTTCTGCATTAGCCGCTTGCGATCTACTTTGCGTCCCTTCTACCCAGGAAAGCTTAGGAGTAATTTATTTAGAGGCATGGCACTATGCAAAACCAGTAATTGCAGCCAATATTGAGGTAATGCAAACTGTCATCAATGATGGGCAAGATGGCTTACTTATTCCGCCTGATACGAACTCAATAGCTAATGCTATCACGAAGCTACTAAGCAACCCAGAACTTAGACTTAAACTGGGAGAGTCTGGCCAAAACCGTGTTCAACAACATTTTTCGTGGTCTCAACTTGCCAAAAAAATGGCTCAGATTTATTGCACAACCCTAAATACTCATGCTGCAATAAAGGTGTCCTGTTAATGGTTACATTCATCAGAAATAATTTAGCTAAACTGTTGAAAGAACGGCTTAATCAAAATTTACTCTGGATGATATACGCACAATTTGGCAGCCGCTTATTAAGAGTTATTTGTACCATTATGGTCGCACGAATGCTTGCACCAGATGTTTATGGCTTAGTTGCACTCGTGTTGTCAATTAATGAAATGATCCATGTACTCTCTCATGGCGGTATATCCGGAAAAATAATCCAAGCCAAGGAGAAAGAGTTACCTGTTTTATGCAACACTGGTTATTGGCTAAACTGGCTACTTTGCTTAGGGTTGACTATTGTACAAGCTTCTCTCTCCTGGCCCATTGCCTGGTTTTATGACAATAGTAATTTAATGTTACCCATTATTGTTTTATCGATTAGTTATTTATTTTTACCTTTAGGCACTATTCAAGCAGCTCTTCTAATTCGCGAGAACCGTTTAAGTGCCATTGCGCATGTAGAAGTGCTCCAGTCAGTTATAGATGCCCTGCTCACCTTAATACTGCTCATTGCTGGATATGGATTGTGGGCTTTAGTCATTCCAAAACTGTTAGTTGTTCCGATTTGGTCTTGGCAAATGCGTAACTACCACACATGGCGGCCTGAAAATAGATTTTCATTGATCCAATGGCGTTCAATTTTTCACTTTGGCAAACATCTCATTTGGATCGATCTACTAACTGCGTTACGCAACAATATTGATTACCTTATCATTGGTAGACTTTTAGGAGTAGAGGCTCTAGGGATTTACTATTTTGCTTTTAATGCTGGTTTAGGACTATCCCAAGGCTTATCACGCGCAGCATGTAATGCAATATACCCACATTTATGCGAGCTTCAAGGACAGCTCCAGGCAATAGCTACACGAATGTTAACGAGTATGCGTCGCATTGTATTGACTTTTTCTCCTTTAATTTTATTACAGGCGTTACTAGCACCATTTTATGTTCCAATTATTTTTGGTGAAAAGTGGCAAGAGCTAGGAGCAATACCGTTAATATCAATACTTTGTCTTTCTGCAATTCCAAGACTTTTTAGCGAGTGCTGTTCGCAGTTTCTCAGAGCTTGTAATAAACCGAGTACTGATGCAAAAGCACAAACACTATTTACAAGTATATATACATTATTTATCTATTGTACTGCTCATTTCAGTCTACTTCATGTTGCTTGGGGAGTATTAGCCTCACAGATATTCTTTGCAAGTATTTTTGTGTATTACAGCTTCCAGTTAATTTGCCCAGGACTAAAGCCGTTTGACCAGAAAATATAAAGGGAGGAATAATCATGTCAACGACTACCGAGCCAACACTATCTGTTGTTATGCCTGTGTATAACGTAGAAGCATTTGTATCGGATGCAATTTCATCAGTGCTTAAGCAAACCTACACTAATTTTGAATTATTAATCATCAACGATTGCTCACCCGATAATAGCATTAACATTTGTAAACGCTTCAAAGACCCAAGAATAAAAATCATTCATCATTCACAAAACAGAGGTCTTGCAGGTGCACGCAATACAGGCATAAGAAACGCTCAAGGAAAGTTCATTGCCTTTTTAGACTCAGATGACCTCTGGCACCCAGATAAATTACTTCGACATGTTCAACACTTAACAGAAAATCCAGACATAGGATTATCATTCAGTCGATCTGCATTTATTGATACCAATGGTAAACCTAATCACTGTTATCAGATGCCTAGATTGAAAAATATTGATGCTGGTTATATTTTTTGCAGAAACCCCGTAGGTAATGGCTCTTCCCCCGTCATTCGTCGTGAGACACTAGAAGCTATAGCATTTGACCACCTACACGAAAATACTATAGAACGCTGTTACTTTGACCCGAATCTTCGTCGCTCAGAAGATATAGAGTGTTTCTTACGAATTGCTTTAACAACATGCTGGAGAGTTGAGGGAATACCAGAACCACTCACCCTATACCGTCTTAATGCTGAGGGTCTTTCAGCTCAGCTCTATAAACAGCTTGAATCCTGGGAAAAAGTCGCTGAAAAAACGCGAAGGTATGCGCCATCATTTTCACAGCAATGGGAAAAAACTGCTCGAGCATTTCAACTAAGGTATTTGGCTAGACAAGCTATTAGACTAAAGGATGGCTCAACAGCAGTTAAAATGACACATCAGGCTTTAAAAAATCATAAACTGATGATTTTTCAGGAGCCCACAAGAACAATCACTACTATTTGTGCTGCTTATCTTCTGAGGTGTTTACCATCTTTTTATAAGCGAATAGAACATCATGCCAGTATGCTGATTGGAATAATGCAGAAAAAACGAATTCAACAGGACTTAAGCTAATGATACACCCAAAATGAAGGGTTTTTAGGGGCGGCCGTCAAGCGATGAAGCCCCTGGGCAAGTTTACTGCTGTGAAACTTGCGATAGCCACTTTAATTGATATAACAGCGCTGCTGGGCGGTTATATTATTAAGTGACTGGGGGGGCAGTTAAATGCTCCTGCATAAACTGCATTCCCACCATCCTTGGTCAAGAGCGCTGACAACAAACCCTACTAATGTGTCGGGAGCACATTAGAACAGCTTCGCTGGCCCGTTAGGGTGAGCGCTATGGATAGCGCACATAAAAATGATTCGTGAAGGGTATATTCTATTTCTTTTTAAAGAGACACTTAAATAGTCTGCATTGCAGGCTGCATTGCAAAATGCAAATATTTTTTATAAAGCACTTCATCTGTGAAATATAAACACCTTACAACTGAAAAAAAACCTTAAACTATATTATAAATCATATAGTTAATCCCCACAAAACAAGTTGGCTTAATCTTTGAAACAGCTATAGCAATTCAGAAGCTTTATAGTCTACGTTATCAAAGGAAAGCCTCATGCTCACAAACCAAACAACCACATCAGCTAGTTCAAATAAAAGTCTTTTGTTAGGCATCCCCTTTGCCAACATAAACCGACATAGAGCTTTGGATATAGTCACCAAAACATTAGACCAAAGAAGCTCAAGCAATCTTTTCTTTATCAATGCTCACTGTTTAAATACAGCTTACAGTAACTCAGAATACAAAAAGGCATTACAGAAAGCATCAATAGTCCTTCCTGATGGGAGTGGTGTTAGTTATGCCTGTAAGATTCTTGGAGGTCATCTCATAGAAAACTTAAATGGTACAGACTTATTCCCTTATCTTTGTACACTCTTTTCAAAGAAAAATAAGTCTATTTACTTGCTGGGAGCTAAGCCAGGGACCGTTGACCAACTTGAAGCTTTGATTAAATTACAGTTCCCTGCACTAAAAGTAGCTGGTACACAACATGGTTATTTTCCTCCATCGGAAACGAATAAGATTATTGATCAAATAAACCATAGTGGAGCTGATGTACTTCTAGTTGCATTAGGGGTCCCCAAACAGGAAATATGGATTAGCCAACATCAACACAAACTGAGTACCACATTAAACATTGCAGTTGGAGGGTTATTTGATTTTTATGCGAAAAATGTTTCAAGAGCACCCTTTTGGATGCGTAAACTGGGTATTGAGTGGGTGTGGCGACTGATTCAGGAGCCTAAAAGAATGTGGAAACGTTACATACTTGGGAATCCACTATTCATCTGGAGAGTATGGCAAGCAAAAAAGATATTGAATAGCCCCCAACACTCACATAACAGCTTATCTTATGCTTATGAAAAGCTAATATCACTCATACGTTCTAAATTATTACGTAATTACTGGCAACTACGTAATAAACTACCTCTAAAAATGAAACGTATCATAGATATTTTATTATCAGCATTTGGCTTAATTGTACTCTTTCCACTTTGTCTTTTAATTATGACGGCAATTAAAATAGAATCATCTGGCCCCATTTTTTTTAAGCAAACACGCGCAGGTTTTCGAGGTAACCCATTTCTCCTGTGGAAGTTCAGATCAATGCATCAAGATGCAGAGAAACAACGTATAGACTTAGAAAGTAGCAATGAAATGCAAGATGGTGTTACCTTTAAAGTTAAGAATGACCCTCGCGTAACAAACGTAGGAAGATTAATTAGGAAACTCTCCCTTGATGAAATACCTCAACTATGGAATGTACTTAAAGGAGAAATGTCTCTTGTTGGACCAAGACCAGCATTATACAGTGAAATAGAAAAATATAGCTTATTACAGCGACAAAGATTAGATACGATTCCAGGTTTAACCTCAGATTGGGTTATTGCAGGAAGATCAAAAATTTCATTTAAACGACAAGCAGAGTTAGATATTGATTATGTTCACCGCCAAAGTTTATGGCGTGATATTAAGTTAATTTTCCAAACCATACCAAGTCTTATAAGTGGTCAAGGTGCTTACTAACTATTAAGGAGGAACTTTATGCAAGCAATTGTCTTCGCGAACCGCTGTGGTAAAGAACTTAGTCCCCTTAATGAATTTTATTGTCCCGCAATGCTTCCCATACTTGGTAAACCCGTTTTGGAGCATTGCATGGATGAACTTAAACTCAATAAAGTTAAAGAAGTATTTTTGGTCATAAGCAGCAGTCAGAAAGCCATCAAAGACTATTTTCAGCAGGGCCTCCGTTGGAGCTTAACTATTCATTACATAATATGTGAAAACAGCGATACTCCCAATAAAATTAAAGAAAAACTCGCTCCAACTCTTAAGTTACCTTATTATGTTGCGAGAGGTGACATAGTAAGAGGCACATATGATTGGAATTTACCTAATGAAAGGGAATCGACGGCTTATGTTAATTTACTTAATAAACCTTTAGGATTAATTAAAGTAAATGATAAAAGCTGTTCAATAGATTGTATTGACTGGCCATTAAAAAAGCCTGAAAAAATAGATGTGGTCCAGATCAACTGTCCACTTAAAAATTATCTTATTCATACACTTTCTTCTTATCACCAGCTTGTACTCACAGAAGCTAATCACCCACAAACATTCATTGCTAGTGGTATTGAGCAATCACTCAATCTAATCACGGGAAAAAGAAGCCTCATTCAGTCAAATTCCTTAAGCAATGGAAAAACATATATTGGAGATCACAGCTATGTTGATAAAAGTGCGAAACTTTATGGTCAAACCTCAATAGGACATGAATGTATTGTAGATAGAGGAGTAAAAGTCAGTAATAGTATTATATTAGATGATACATACATAGGTGCAGAAGTAGAAATAAAAAATGCTATAGTGTGTCAAAATAAAATCATTCGAATCGATTTGGCCACTTGCTTAACAGTTAGCAGCACTTACACCATTTCAAAAAATAAAGCAAACAAAGAAAGTAATTTAAGCATATTTAACCTTTATAATATAGCCTTAAGAGTATTAAGGTCGTCCAGATTATCTTGTAGCTAATTACCAAAAACATTTTATTAAAACACTATTATAAATATTTTTAGTCCATATTAACTAGCTAAAAAGTTGACAAATTCTTATACATAAAACCAACTTTTAAGCTAAATTAATATTTAACTCTGTTTATTTCAATAGTTGATAAAAATTGATCAGTTATATCAATAGGCCTTAACTTTATGAGTTAGAGAATTCCACTTGATGACTACCCGTTGCTAGCTAAACTAAACATAATATTTCCTGAAGTTGTGCAGCTCAGACTATGGACCCAGCAAAGCCTATTGATTTAACAGGTGTTTTTATCCCACCTCAACCTAAGCTAATACAGCAGGTTAAAGCGGTCGGAGATGATATTCATAAATTTGCTGAGGTTATTAGCACTGATCCAGGTATTGGATCAATGGTACTTAAAACAGTTAATTCTCCAGCCTTTGCCAGAACTAATAAAATTAACTCTATCTCTCAAGCTGTGCTGCTACTTGGCTGTCCTTATGTCACTAATATTATCAATGGACTATTATTAAAACGTTCATTTGATAAAGTTGATGCACGTGCACTCGAAAATTTCTGGCAAGGAGCCAAAGACGTTTCGCTAACAATGGTCTTATTAGCTCGACAACTCAACATATTAGCCGTTGATGAAGCTTATATAATCGGCCTATTCCATAACTGTGGCATCCCTTTAATGCTACAAAAGTTTCCTGATTACCTAACCATTTGTCGCGAAGCTTATGATGAATCTGTTGATAGTATTACTGAGTTTGAAGATCATCATTTCCATACCAATCACTGTATCGTAGGTTACTATGTTGCTAAAGCTTGGCAGCTTAGTAACGACATAGCCGAAATTATTCGAGACCATCACCACTTAACACCCATTGCAGATAAATCTGCTTATTTTAAAGGGAATGATCAAGATGACCTTATCTGTCTTTTAAAGATGGCAGAGCATATCTGTAAGCTATATGACAGCATAGGTGGCCAATCAACAGATCATGAGTGGGAACAAAATAAAGGCATGATTTTAGCGCATATGGGTCTTTCCGATCTTGACTTTGATGATTTACGGGAATTGACCCAGGACCAACTCGGTTTATAACAAAGCCGATTTCAGTTCCACCACATTTTCATCGGGATCTTTAATGTATAAAGAAGGCCCCATTCCCTCGGCACCATAACGCTCTTCAAAATCCCCCTCACTGATATTGTGCTGCCCTAAATAGTACTTTAGTTTTTCATTTGATATAGGCTCCAAAACCAAACAAAAATGGTCCAAATTTCTTTCAGTCGCAGTTGGTTCTCCCCCACCCACTCGTCCTAACTCACTGTTCACATCAACAATATCAATTAGCGCATTGCCAGCCCGTAGTTGAGTTAGACCAACTGAGTTCGCTAACTTTCGTTCTACAACACAACCTAAAATACGACAGTAAAAGTCAATCATAGCCTGAGGCTGTGCTGTTCTCAGTACAATATGATCAATTCCTCTAATTTTAATTGTTTTTATCATCGCTTATAACCTCCTCTTTTAACCATCCCCTCTACAAACTGAACGGCAGTAGCAAGTTACTGACGTAAGCTTTAAAAGCTAATTGCAAATCGTTACAAAAATACAAATGTTAAATACAAATCATTCTCATCTTTGATTCTATACTGCCCACCTTTTTATGTCATAGCATGGAGTTGTAGAATATGACAATTTGGGAAATACCGGCCACTCAAGAATTACAACGTTGGTTGACTGACACTTATGATGTATCAATCACTGCAATTGATGAAGCAGGTTTTAAATGGAAAGTTCAGGGTGGTCCCCTTTCGCAAACCATGCGGTTTGTGAGCTTGACTGATGCTAAACAATCACTAGAAAAAGGCTTCATTCGTCGTCGATCAAAACATTTAGCCTGGCTTTTCCGTAAGCTAAGAGGGCGCAATGGACATACTGTTCACTCCCTTAGCAACACCGAGTCAGGGCCAGTCGTCGTGATTGATGGTGGTGATGACTTGGCAGTAAGCCTTGAAAATTCGGGCCTACCAAAAAAATTAGTGCAAGCAGTACAAGCAACGGGCTTATACCCTGGCTTTATCGCAGTTGTTCACAAAGGCTGGTTAGGTGCCATGGAAGAGCGTAATGAAGCCAGTGAAGCACTCAGTGAACTCAAAAGCAAGCTCACTGAGTTACAAGAAGAATTGATTAATACATTAAAATCAGAACTAGAGTGGAAACATCAGCTGATCGAAAGCCCAACACTATCCACAGATCAAGAACTCATTATAAGACATCTACAGTTTAAAAAAGCAGTACTTCAACAGTTTCAAACATTAACAAAAAATGATCCCCTCCCCCTCAACGACCAACTTAAACAACTGAATGAGCTTATTACGTTAATTACCACTGAGCGTCATCGACTACAAAGCTTAATTAATTATCCCCATAATCATCAGGACAACTACCCAGACACTTTAAAAAAATTATTATTGCTGCTAAGCCATAACACACTTTTCGATCCTAAATCACCGCAAACTCAAGACACATTACAAAAGCTTGCAGAATACAGAAGCTTACATGAGGAACGCTGGTTATCTTTTGTGGAAAGCAGACTTGCCGCAAATTTTACGGAGTCTGGTTTAAGTTCAATGTACTGGGGGATGCTAGCATTTGAAAGTCGTGCAACTACACAACTGTTGTCAGGTAATGCAACACTTCCCTTCAGTGAAACATTAGGCGTTATTGGTGACGGTTTTAATGTCATTGGTCAATCGCAAATGGTACTTGCAGGTTTAGCCAAAGCCGGTATTGGTATTCATGAAACTAAAAACATTCAAGACTGGTTACATACTTTGCGTAATAATGACCTATTAAAATCCAATAGCTCACTCAAAGAAGTCAGCCATCTCATTGATCGTTTTTATCGCAATCAACGTAATGCACATATCATTGATACATTTGGCAGCACAATACTCACAGCTGGTCAGTTATGCATGATTTTGGGGGGACCTTATGGTATTGGCATAAACGCTTTATTATTTACTGGTGTTGGTGCCACCATTGGTGGTGTAGGTTTTAGCCAGGCAATGGCACAATATATGAACCGCACCTTTAATCTTATTGAAACACCCACCGATACAGAAAAAAACATTTTAACCCGCGAAGCCGAAACTGACGAATCACTACGTTCGACATTATTGCGTCGTATTAATGATCTATACCACTTTGCCAAAGACCAAGCACAAGCTCGAGTTTGGCAGAAAATATACCGACAAATTATTAAAAATTCCGAGTTAACCGTTGAGAAGCTATTAAATAAACTTCATAAACAGTTTGATAAAAGAAGCGATAACTATCGACAGCTTTATAAAGAAGCACTGCTTAAAATAGAACAGTCACCCGATGATCTCAAGCTCATTGACCATGCGCTTAAACTAGCCAAGTCGAAATCAACCTTATTAGATAGCACAACAAATCTTCAACATGGCCTAGCACAGTGGGATTTATTTAATCAAATAAGTGGTCATTTAAAAGCATTACATAACCAACAGCCTTATCAAACCAAGCCTCTTTCCTTAGCTGACAGTGTAGAGCAGCTTTTTGCCTTTGCGGATGAACTAGGCTTTGGTCATGATTTAGAACGTAGGATTGTTAGTTATTTAGTAAATGATACCGCTGTCCGCCGTAAGCTTACTGTCAATGTCAGTGACTATGTAAGTGAAATAAGCGCTGTAAAAAGTAAACTCCCCTGGAATATTCCCAACCCACTTAGCCCCATTATCCATGTGATTGAGCTTGTCAGAGGTCCTAAAGCAGAACCAATAAGACCACTGTTTCGTATTTCCTGGGGGCATAAAAAAACCACTGTGCTCATGTTTGAGCGGGAAAAGTTTCTACATGATTTACAAAATCCTGAACGGCTATCCCCAACAGCACAAGAAATTTTATATGGGCTCTTTTTTCACAAAGAAGGCATTAGCAGTTTATTTGGTCACGATGCTCGGAGTGCCTTTGCCAGTGCATTAAATAGTTTAGGTAAACGAATTTTACGCTCCAATGTATTGCGACCCATTATGCATGGTATTCGTAATCAAGTTGAACTCAGTGAATTACTGAGTCCCATCCTAGAAGCAGAAAGCCATGCTAAACACCGATTAGGTTTAACCAGTCACGAGCTAACGAGTGCTTTTTTAGCCGCAGGAAAGTACAGTATTTTTCAAGCAGTGACGTTTGCAGCTAACCACAATAAATTAACCACTTTATCTCACCTACCAGACCATCACCAACAAATAGAGTTTGTAGCAAAAATTAGAGCGCTACCCGTTGGAAAGAAAAAAGCATTTGCCAATGGGCAAAAAGTTTCACATTTAATCAATAAACTGCGCGATAACGTCAATAACACAGCCAATAATGCTTCTCAGTTGCTAGAATTATCAATTAGCGACCGCATACTGGCAGTGATTCAATACAAAAATCATCTTGCAGTCTATGATCCTGCCACAGCCCAAACGTGGCAGCTCCCTAAGCTATCCTCACTAAAAACATTGCTAGCCGAACTTGGTTTAAACAGGCAGCCTTGGCAGCTTAATGTGTATCAGCCGCCCCAATTACAACAAGACCATGTCAAATCATTACAACAACTGACGACAACCTATATCCCTGAGTGGGAAACACTGTTATTGGCTGATCAACGATTTGGCAGCATTTCTCTTGGGGACCATAAGTTGTCTCGTATTGATGTCTGGCAGCTGGGTCTCACCCACAATAATCAATTAATTTCTGTCAATGAATTGGCTTCTCTCACCAACCTTAACTTACTTGAAAATCAGTCCTTATCATTAAATGCTGAACACATTGAGCAATTACTAAAGCAGGTGAACGGCGACCAAGCAGATCACCTATTATCCTTAACAAAAACACTCATCATGTCTAAACACGAAAGTGTTTCATTAACACTTTCAGGCAATGAGGCAGCACAGCAACGACTCAATACACAACTTAACGCTATTCAACAACTAGACAAAGCCAGTACTCAACTTAATGTAATTAATGATCAACTATTAAACACCTTAAAACATTTACATACTATCGAACAACATAGCAAAACATTTTATGCTCCACAGCAGCATGGAAAACATAAACTGCAACGTTTAACGAGTCATTTATCTCGAATTAATTTAGGGCTTCAGTTAAGCCGATTACCAGGTGGCCTCTATCAAACAATAAATGCAGCTCACCAAGGTGATACTTACAATGCCTCACGAGAAGGCATTGCAGTGTCTATGGACACATTGGATGTCACACTGGATGTATTAGCCAACAGCCGCCGTATTCATTCTTTATCCAGTCGATTATCCAGTGTTGCAGGAAAACTAGGCGCCTTTACCAACTTTGTTGGGGCAGGCATTGGCACATGGTATGCCATAGATGCTTTCAAAACCGCAGCCAATACTCAAGGTAATGAACGGATTGACGCTATTGTTTCAGGCTCTTTAGCTGTAGCAGGTACAATTATTTCTGTTGTCACAGGTATTGCGTCCTTAGTATCAGCTACTGCAGGCCCTATCGGTGTTGCTATTGGCTTGGCAATCAGTATCGCGCAAGGTATTTATAATGCGGTACGAGTTACTCAAAGCCTTCGTTCTGCAGGTATCAGTGAAGGCGACTTGTGGCGTACAGGTATTGCCGTGTTTTTTGGTTTTCCTGTACCTGAAGATGTGCAAAATAAAGCAGCCTATAACCAAACCTTTGCGGCTTATCAGGCTCAAATGAGCAAACAGTTCGAGCAACTACAGAAAAACGGTATTGATAAACTTGTGTACAGCGCAGGCCATATCGAAACAAGTTATGGAAAAGTCATTGGTGGCATTTCCGGACGGCACGATTACTATCAATTATCATCTGAGCAAATGGCTCGCTATAACGCTCATAAACCACCTTATGCCCCTGGCCATGTCTTTGGACAAACACCAAAACCTGCATTAGTTAAGGCTTTAGACAACTTGAATCCTGATGGTGCTACCCTCATCATGCTAGGCAATGGCTATGATATGGCACAGGGGGACTTAAACCGACGCAATATTTTTCAAGTATCGGGCTGGGGAAGAAAACACCTTTTTGGTGGCAATAAAAGTGATATATTCGAATTACTACGCTGGCGTCATGGTGAAGGTAATGCCGACAATGGCCGATCTGAATTTATCGGTGGCCAGGGTGAAGATACTTTTTCTGTTCGTAACTATTTTACCTCACCACCCAAAGGCTCCCATTACTCGGTTAACATTGATCTGACAAAAAGTTTAGGACGAACAAGTCATACCTATGGCTTTATCATTAAAGATATTGAACATTTAATTGGCTCAGACCACAACGACCAATTTATTGGTAATGCCAAAGACAATACCCTTACAGGTTTTGCTGGTAATGATAAATTAGTAGGCAACGAAGGGAATGATCATTTAGCTGGTGGTGAAGGCAATGATCTACTTGAAGGAGGTAAAGGTCATGATAGTTATATTATCCAAATGCAAGATATCATTGCAGCCGACAGCATAGATATCATCAATAACTTCGATAATCACTACCAGAAAAACTGGCAGGAGTTATACGACGACTATTATGCATCAGCCAAGTCTCTGCGAGATAGAGGTATTAGTTATTTATCCAATGACTGGCAACACACGATTGATTTTCAAGCAAAACATCATGCGAATTATCACACTCAGCATCCTCAAACTAATTTACCTACAAGCCCTACAACAGACTTTCTGATTACCAATCTCAAGACGCTTACAGCTAAAAAATCCAGTAAAGATGATGACTTAATTTTACAGGTCAATACTGGCTGGATAGTATCACAACGGATTCAGCATTATATAACAGTACTCTTAAAATCCGCCTTATCCTCAGCAACATTTAAACAAGAAGCACAGCAAATAATCGAGCAACAGTTAATGAAGCACAATCTTTCAACGTATTATGTACAAGATTGGATTAACAAGTTCACCTCAAACTCATCTACAGCAGAATACCTAGCTACTTTTGCAGAAATTCGCTCATTTTTAACGTCACAAACAAAGGATAAAACTCAAATCGCGACAATCAAACATTATTTTAAAAGTCGAGCTTATCAGCACATTTCGTTAATGGACACATTGGGCAACCAGTATAATTTCAGTGTAAATAGTCATAAAGCGACTACAAGTGAACCCCGTGAAAACAATCCAACCATTGTTGTTGACTCATTGCTGTTATCCCACACTAATTTGAAAAATATAACGCGAGTAGATCTTAACCAACACACGCTACAATTTGATCAACAAGCTGTTCAATCTATGCTAAGCCAACAAATTAACCATGTTAAAGGATCTCAAGTAAGTGACATCATAAAAGGCAACCAACAAAGCAATATGCTTGTGGGAGGTGCCGGAGTAGATCAACTCTATGGTGAAGCAGGCGATGATATTCTTGTTCTGGGTGAAGAAGGCGGATTGGCCATAGGAGGACAAGGTGCAGACACCTATCAGATCACAACAAATGATGGCCGGTCGATCATCGACACCCGAGCCTCAGATGAGCACATGGATACTATTCACCTAATTTCTGGTCAAAACAACTTATTTAAAATCGACAGTCTTAAAAAACAGGTGATTAACGCTCATTACGGAAATACCCAATTAACAATAAAACATGCATTAAAAAATCAGCAAAACCTTGCGCTTATTGTTAGTAATAGTCAATCAATAAATGAGGGTGAACGGCATTACACACTCAATAAGCAAGGTGAAATATCACTTAAACTCCTCGATTTATCTCACGCCTCATCTACTCACTACACGTTAGACTTAACACAAAACCAATATACCTGGCATCAATCAGGAAAACAGGGAAATGTTAAATTCAGTCATTATAGTGCGTTCAACGAATCCAATACTTTCACGGAGTCACCGCTGGTCATCAGACTAAGCGATCACGCTGATAGTATTAAATTAAACCATGGTGTATTTATGATAGAAGGAGGGTTAGGCAATGATAATTATTGCCTTGATAATACCTATACGACATTAGTGCTAAATAGTCAGAAAACAGATGGTAGCTTAGATACTATTCACTGGCGAAGTTTGGACTTAAAACACCTGGGTATCCAACGTAATAAACAAAGCCTCATTTTGCAGAATGCGGCTCATGAACAGCAAGCGATAATTTTAAAAGGGTGGTTTAATACTAAACAAAATATTGTTATTGAAGACCGCCAAGGCAAGCATCACCAGGTGAGTCAACTTGCTCATGCCATTAGTAGTATGCCCGCTGAACATGATGACTCCCTGACGAGTACTAACAATATCAGCCATGTCAATAATGACGTATTAACAGCAAATGCAGTGATAAATCGCTTGTCTTAAGTGAAAAGTGACTGCCCCTACGCTTAGGGGAATCACATATAAAAATATCCAATGAAAGATAGAGGGTACCGCAAGGATGCGGCTACCTAATACTCAGGGAAAGATTTGCAGCATGTTAAACATGCATGATGCAAACTTTGGACAAGGTCTGCAGCGAAGGATTTTTAATGCTGCGCTATGCGTAGCCAACCTGCCGGTCTACGCGGCGCAAGAATTGAATATAAATTTTTTTCATGTGCTAATGAAAAACGTTGTCGAGGTTTTCCATAAATATTCTGCTGTACCACTTCAACCCAGTTTTTTCCAACTTCACTGACCACAGCAACATGTCCATACAAAGTATCTTGAAAAACAAGTAGATCATCTAATTGAGGAGCCTGCTCTTTACCATTAAAAAATTGTACAAGCCCTCTTTGCTTATTTAATTCGCCGTGATTTATGCTTGAATCAAAAAAATCCTTCGCATGCCCCCAAACATTAGGCATACGATGCTGTTTAGCCAGAAAGAAAAAGCGTTTTACAAATTCAACACACTGCCATTTCTGGCCGTAGTAATAACCATCAGGACTATAATGTCTGCCATAACTTTCAGCGTATAGCTGGCCATTATGATAAACAGATACACCTTTATGCTGGGTTAATGGCTTACCTATTTTTGATCGATCTTCAAATAACACATAGCCGATCATTAAATTAACTCCTACACTCACAGCGAATAAAATATTAGGGCTGTGTCAATAATTAAATTGAAGTCATTACTATTTAGACACCTTTTTTAATAATTGTTTTAATTTGCTGAACTATTTTTTTCAACATAGGTTGATTATAACCATAGAGGCGAGGCGTATGAAGATGTCCCATTGGCACAGTACTGCGCATTTGTTGTCTTAACCACAGTGTACGGTACGAAATTTCATTTGATAAATAGCCACCACCAGAACCTTCAATAGATATTTCGCCTTTAAGCTCAGATAAACTTTCGGGATAATAAACACCCGTTAATGATATAACTCGACGATTATCACGGATAGCAAAAGGTTGCTGCACCTGTAGCATGTCCTGAACAGGCAGTGAAAACTCAATAAATTCTTGCCCCTTTAACTCTACTCCATTCAATAGAGGGCGAATTGGCTGGCTATAGCTTCCTCCAGAGTAAACATTAAGGTTATCAGGTGCTGATGAAGAACGTCGTAACCCAGGAAAGCGTTCCAGATCAAACACAGAGCGCCCCATGCTGACCGTCATCACAAGATCAGCTTGGTTAGTGGATAAGACAGGTGTTAATGCAGTTTCAACTATACCTTTATCAAAATCAGCAAAACGCACAGGAAAGTTAATTGCCTGTACTTCAATTGTCTTATTACCATCTCGAATGATTGTATTGTCCAACATTAGCGCAGTAACACCCGCAGGGTTGCTTTGGCGGATATTACTATCAAGCTGAAAAGGGTCAAAGCCTGTGATGAACACTTTATGTGTCGTGTTGTTTTTAAAAGTAGCCTGTAGTGCTCCACGACTGGCTAACTCTAGACGCCATAAAACATGATTAAGTTGGCTAGAAGTTATCTGAAACTGCAACTCTGTATTTTTTAAGTGCTGAGTTAATTGTAATCTACCCCAATAAAGTGCACGATCATCATATAAAGCCCCAGCCTGATTATCACTGACAGACTGCTGCCACAGCTGGTCTCCTGTTCTGTCAATTAATGCCACTAGCTGCGAGTAATTTGTGATGCGTGTTAGACTTTGGGTAAATGTTGCGATAAGAGAGTGATACTTGTTCACCTGATTGGGAATGTGTTGCTGTGCCTGGTCAATCCTTGCTTCTTCAACTGTTTGCGATGACCATCCGTATGTAGGGAGTAAAACTATAACAATAAACAGACTAACTATAAAATCACGAACTAATCTATACACAGAATCATCCTTGAGTATCACTAAATTAAAAAAAGTAAAAATCTAGAATTGTATCCCTGTTTTATACCTATAGATTGGTATACAACAGATTTCAGGCCGTATTATATCTAAACAGAGCGATATATATAGCCTTTACTGTGTCTTCATCATGTTTTACTAAAAGCTAAACATAACTCAAGATAGGTATACCCAGTAATTTACACTGTGATATATGTATATTTTTGATAAAAAACGTTTTTGTTTAGTACTTTTAAAAGACAAACTCAAAGAGAAAGCAACAGATTATCAATAGAATCACTTTTAACCACTTAAGCGCATTTACAGTTAAGCAGAAAAGATTCAAAAGTAGATTAGAAGGGAGTTTTTACTGAAAGGAGATTTATATAAGAATAGGTAGAAGTCTAGTTACCAGGCACTGCAAGAGACAATATTGCTATTAATCTCCTACAGCACCGGTAGGAATGATTAGGCTACTGGCGTAACATTTTCCGCTTGAGGACCTTTTTGACCTTGAGTTACCTCAAAAGTCACTTTTTGTCCTTCTCTCAACGTACGTCTTCCAGTACCGTTGATCGCACGGAAATGTACGAATACATCAGAACCACCCTCACGCTCAATGAAACCGAAACCTTTCTCGTCATTGAACCACTTAACCACGCCAGTAACTAATTGACCAGCCATAAAACCCTCATTTTCACACGATACCAACTTAGCGTTGGTGTTTTCACTTACATCGACTTAACGCCGACATTAATCCAAAGTGGCGAGCTAGCATGGATAAAAGGTTATCCGATTCACTAACAACCAGCTTCGTAGATCTTGAGACAGTAATGCACTATGTACAAAACTGTTATCAATCTTCGCGGAAAGAAACAACACAAGGTGTGTTACGTATCCGGCTGATAATTAGCTTATAGCCAACTCCGCAGGTTATCAAGAACTGATGATCAGTTCTTCACAACTTTGCATCCACGAACAAAACCGGATAACCATCACGCAGTACACTTTCGTCATTAGTTACTAAAATGTAAATGTTGATGTTCTTGCTATGAGGGTACTTACATGCCACTACAGCGCTGTTCTACATACCATCAAAGTCTATTACCGTTTGTTCTACGCTAACAATTCGGAATAACCAAACGATAATACCACTACAAACGATATTAACGTCCAGAACGAATTATGGCCGTCATCACTCCAACTGCTGTTTACATCACGTTTAGTAAACACTGTAGTAGATCAACAGTCTTTTTGTTCTAAACAAGGTGAGTGACTCACCCTTCCTATTCATCCTGCTTGCTTCCACCTCGGTAAGTCTAACACAGACTTGTAGAAAAATACCTCTTTTTCTTCTGTGAACAGTATAAAAAAATAACAAATGCCTTTTGTATAAGCTCCTAATGTTCACAAAACAAGTGCAAACTAAGCATTCTTATTAACCAAAATCACATAATATAACTGTCTGGTTACATGCCCTATTACCCAAAAATTAAAGCTTACTTACACGTCCTTATGCTGTTTTCTATGTTGCCATAACGGGTTAAATAAATAGCTCAGTAATGGCTGTTGACCTATCTGAATACTTGCCTGAACAGTCATACCCGGCAATATTTTATTGCGTGTTTCTTGATTTCCTACAAAATCTGTCGCCAATTCAATGATCGCTTTTTGATATGAAGAACCTTCTTCATTAACATAGTTTCTGTTTATGAGCGACTTAACGACACCTGCCACAGCATCAACATTATTAACACTAAATGCATCAATCGCGACTCGTACCTCTTGCCCTATTTGCAGCGTGTTCATCGTTTCTTTATTCACTTTAACTTCAACAGCTAACGACTGGTTAAGTGGAACAACTTCAGCAACAATACCGCCTGCCGTCACAGGGCTGTCTTGAGTGTTCCTTATTGCTTGCACCACACCCCGAATAGGTGACTTAACAACCTTCTGACGAATACGCTGATCAACCTGCTCAATATGCTCCACTGCTTTTGTCTGCTGGGTTACAACCTGAGTAAGTTGTTGTGTCCACTGACTTTTAGCCTCTTCTTTGGACTGCTGAAACTGTAGACGAATGTTCGCTAAGTCCTTTTTACCTGCTAAAATATTCTCTTCAGCTTGTACGAATAATAATGCAACCTCAGACAAATCCTGCTGAGCACTATTGAGCTGCTGTCGAGTAATATATCCCTTCTGTAACAATACCTGCTTAGCCTCAAAAGCTTCCTGAAGTTTTGTTTTCTTAACTTGCAGTTCATTTAATCTAACCTGCTCTTCTTGCAACGTGGAGCTTAACGTTGCAATTTGCTGCTTTATTGGTGCTAATTTTGCCAAGTAACGCTCTTTTGCCTGATCATAATAAATACGCATCTCTGCATCCATTGCAGCTTGCTCTTTGGGATTTTCAAAACCACCTATCAACTGCCCTGTTAACAACGTTCGATACACTTTCTCCTGCTGTAGCAAACGCTCATGGTGTGATTTCAACTTTTTAAGCTCAAGCTGATCCTTAGCTGAATCCATCACCAGTAAAGCTTGTCCAGATTCAACCAACTGTCCTGTAGAAACCAAAACACTGGCAATATGACCTCCCTCAAAAAGCTGAACTGCCCTTATATCCCCCTGTACAACAACACTACCAGTAGCTACCACCCTTTGATCAACAGGCCAAACCATGCCGCCAACAATAACAATGAGTACAGCCAGAAATATTCCCCACAAACTCAAGTATATCCAGGCCTGCCCTCCTTCTTCTTTTAACACGGGGTCCGCAAGCCAATGAGCCTGCTGCCGAGAATGCTCGTCAATCACATGAGCTAATGTTGTAGAAAGTCCTTTCTCCATGATCTTTTCTCTTTCCATAGCTTGGTATAGTGATTTATCAGGTTAAGAGCACCACTTTATATGAGTCCCTCTTACCAGAACTCCTTCTACCCTACCCAAGCTTAAGCCATTACGTTTTGAGTTGAACTTCTTTTCTTCTTAAGAAGTTGCTCAGGGTGACCAAAATAGCGCTGTTTACCCTCTTCCAGTAACAGGACTTTATCTGCAACTTTAAAATGACTGGGGCGCTGTGTAACCAGAAATACCGTCTTTTGCCGAGACAACTGCCGTATTACTTCTAATAGCTGCAACTCAGCTTGATAATCAAGTCCTACAAAAGGCTCATCCATTAACAGGACAGGCGCAGGTTTAAGTAATGCTCGCGCAATACAAAGCTGTTGCTGAATATTGATGGGTAACGCTAAAGGTTGCTTCACATCATAAATAGTCTGCAAGCCTTTAGGTAATTGTCTAACAATATCATCCAATCGACATAGCTCAATAACAGACCATAACTCTTCTTCTGTCGCAAGAGGGTTTGCCATCTTCAGGTTATCAGCCAATGTCCCTTGGAATAATGTTGGCTGCTGAGGAACATAAGCACACAGGTATTGCATAACACCAACAGATAATTGATTAATATTTTGTCGATCAATGCGAATGACACCATCCTGTGCCTGCTGTAGACCCGCGAGTGACATTAACAATGTTGTTTTACCAGCCCCATTGCCACCAGTGACAATGACCACTTCACCAGCATTAATACTAAAGTTGAGTTGCTGAATACCATGATTAGAGTGGGGATAAAAAAACTTAACATTTTCAAAAGCAACTGCCCCCTTAACCTGACTGGGTGCATGCCGAGTCATGACTGCTGAACTCACTGGCACCAGCCAAATTTGGGAAAGAGACTGCATGGATAACTTAGCTTCTTGCCAATCAGGGATTATTTTTTTTAATTGCATAAACGGCGTAAATAGTTGCCAAAGCAACACAATAACCGCTAGCGTCACTCCTATTGAAAAGACACCATTTAACGCTAACGATATCGAATAACTTACCGAAATGATTACCGTCACCCAAATAATCACATCGATAATATTTTCATAAACGCAGCACTTAAAAGTTTTTTGGGCTAAATGGCGACTCTCTTGAGTTTGTGCTTTTTGAAAGCGACTCAACCAAACCTCAACAGCCGCGGCAAAACGCATTGCCCTAAATTGAGATATGGCTTCATTCTTATGACAAGAGCCTGAAATATCGTTTTCTTTCTTTGTTGAACCTTTAACTTGAAATAAGAAAAACAATACCAAGACTAGAAAACCAGACAGTGCGATCCATCCTGCCGCCCCTGCTACGATAAAAAGGGCACCAACGAATACTAACGCAAATGCAGCGTCAAAAACGGTTCCTGTATTTACTTCACTCATTAATTTGCTTATAGCATTAAACTGCCTTGCAGAGTGCATTAAAAAGTGCTGTCTCGAACCGGATAAACCATCAACAGAGCCTGACCAAATATTTTTCAATAATCGATGCATGCTTAAGTAATCCACACGCTTTCCTGCAAAACGTAAACAAACACCTCGTAATCGTCGCCCTCCCCACTCCAAGACAAGCAAGCTTGTGACACCTGCAGTTATCGGTATCAATAAGTCAAGACGCTGACTCCCCCAAACTTGATCAACGATTTGCATAACATAAAAAGGTAGTGCTAACGCCAAACAAGTAATAACCAGGCTTAGTAAGCAGCAAATCATCAATACGGGGTATACTCGTTGCCAAGGTTTTTTCAAGGAATTTTGAATGGCCCCTTCAATACCACTTTTACTATAGCAGGGAATGGTCAACAGCCATCCTTGATTTAACCGCGTTAATTTATGCTTATCCGTGATTTTTTCAACCTGTAATCGCTCTGCTGAGTAAATCCACGCCTCTTCTTCATTCATTGAAAATACAATTTGTGCAGGTGCTTTCTTTGGAATGTGCATGACCGGAAAAGACGTACTACGCCAATTTTTTTTTGTAGCTCTAGTCAAGGTTGATGAAATACCAAGGCGTGCGAGTGTATTACGAATATCGGTTAAATCAGGCTGTTTTTTTTCGGGTAATGCTGTCAAAAACTCCAGAGCATGAAGTGGCCAGTGTTGGGCTAATACTAAAATAGGCAACACCGAAACCAAATCAGAATGCTGATACCTTTCTTGAAGAGTCGTATGACGAAATGTTGCTAGGCGTTCGACTAAAACTTGCTCATAATTAAAACTATTTTGCTGATCAGCCGGTCTGTAACTTGATTCAAGATACATTATCAGTCCTTAGTATATACCTTTCATTTAAGGTATAGCGTTTGATTCCCTAGAAACCTGCCACAATTGTTTTACTGTTGCAAAAGCAGTGTTTCACGAAGCAAATGGCCTTTATTGAGCTCAAAAACATGATCAGCTAACCGAATAATAGAGGGTCGGTGTGAAGCAACCACCATGGTGGTAATTCCTTTTAATTGCTTTAATAAACGAATAATGGCTTGATCACCTTTTAAGTCAACAGCACTATTGGCATCATCGACAAGCAGCACTTTCGGCTGACAAACAATTGCCCGCGCAAATGCAATGCGTTGTACTAAACCCTGTGGTAGTTGATGCTGCTCCGCATCTATCAGGGTATAAAAGCCATCGGGTAACTGTGCAATTGCATCAGCAATATTAAGGGTTTTAGCAGCTTCAATCGCCAACACTTCTTTGGCAGTACTAAACAGTGTTAAATTCTCCATAATTGTGCCACTGAATAAGGCAGCCTTTTGCGGCAAATACACCACTTGTTGAATTAAAACATCATCATTAAAACTCCCCAGAGGTTTACCATCTAACAGTACTTCCCCTTGGTCAGGCTGAATGATACCTTTTAAAATACCAAGTAAGGTAGATTTTCCACTACCATTTTCACTCGATAGCACCACTAACTCACCCGGGTTAATGTGTAATGAGACCTGATATAAAACCCAGGCATTTTCTTCACTGTATCGAAAGCTCACCTTATTACAGTCAATACGCCCTTGAATTATTTGCAATGCCGTTTGTTTTACAGAGGACTTAACCGTAGGTACTTCTAATAATGACTTAATGCTAGATAATTCATACTTTATCCTTTGTCTACTTTCACAAAAAAACGCAATGAGTGAAATACTATGAAGACTACAAATTGCTAAAAATATACAGCCAATAAGTCCTCCTAATGTTATTTGCTGCTTAACAAGCAATATAGCCCCATAAGCTGAACAGGCAACAATCAGAAGTTTCATAATCAGAGATAAGTTACTATGCAAGTTAGCCAAGCACTGATTAACCGTCACTTGCTGCTCAACTTTATTTGCATAGCATGTTTCATAGCGAATTTTCAATTGAGTCGATAAATAAAGCGCTTTCGCGGTATACCACCCATGTAATAAGTTAATCAAATGATCATAAAAAATCTGTGCCGTTGAATAGGCTAGTGGTATTACCCTAGAAGATTTAATAATAAAAATACTTAATGATAATAAAGAAACACCTAAAGCAGAGAGAGGAATAAATACCAAAGAAAGCTCAACCCAACCTATCAACAATAAATAAATTATCACCCAGCTGACAACAACGACAATACTCAAAATCTGCCCAGGATAACAACTTTGTACAGCCTTAACAGCCTCAATGCTATTAAATATTCGGGTATAGCCCAATTGTTCCAGTGTTGTTAATTTACCTTGTAAAAGTTTTAAGTACTGTAAACGACTTAATGAATAATCTAACTTGGCGGTATATCGGCTAATTAAAATGCCTTGTAATAGCCGAACAAAAACCAGCATCGTAACAATGACTATCGCCACTAAAAATTCAGCCTCAAACCCATCTTTTTTTAAATGCTGATTTTGCTGTTCATTAACTGCAATGAGTGTATCCACACAATGTATTAACACCAGCGCTAACATCAGCGATAAAAGCCCCATTAAAAAAACAGCCAAAACAATATGCCAACGTAATAAGCCAGTCTTTAAATCAGGTAAATAGGTTTGCAAGATGCTTTGCAGCGAAATAGTCTGCATTATGCCCCCTGTATTATATTTATAAAGGCACTGTGGATAAGCCTTACTCAGCTAATCGATACAAAAAAACAGGCTTATTTACACTGTTGACTAAAATAAAAATATCGTATTGCTCACTATAACGAAAACGTCCAAATGTGCCATTTTGCAGTGCTTTAGGTACAGCCTTTTCTTGACCATAGCCCTTAGCAGAATGTTTTTTCCAAATCTTTGTTTCTAAGTTCAACGTATAAACCTCAGCACCATTGTGCCAAGCAACTAACAACCCCGTGGGCTGGTGAACACTGAGTCCAACATTAGCAAACTGCTCTATCTCCGTATCGCCTTTTGTCTTTAAGACCTGTAAACCCTTATCAGGATTTTGTAAATCAATAAAGCGTGTTTCTTTATTACCTACCAACACATACCAATGAGGCTTAGAAGAAATTACAGCGGTATAATCATAACTTATCCAACCGGGTAGCTCCCCAGTCACAGATAACCATTTCCGTGCCAAAGGCTTATAGCTGACGAGTGCTGAGCCGCCACCACTGCCAAGACTATAAATATAGCCAGATTTAGGGTCATAAGCGGAAGTTGAGCTAATACCATATCCTCCCACCATCACAGGGGGCAACCTTAACCAACGGTTATCCGTTAAGTCATAACAATCCGTATTAGGCAACATATGTTGTGATAACGGAAACATTGCCGCAGCACCAAAAGCACAGAATAAGTTCTGTTCAGCTAAATATTGTAATGTGTTATAGGTGTGTCGTGCTCTTGGGCTGCCATCAGGATAATAACCCGTGACAGAAAGCTTGCCTTTTTCATCAACATTTCTCGCTGCATTGCTTAATCGCTTCCAGGATAGCGAGTGAAGAGAAAAACCATATAACTCATTACCAGAGTAATCTCGATGCCCGCCTCCCCAAATAATTAACTGTTGTTGTTGAGTATCAAATGCACCGCCAGACCAAGCCCCGGTTATCGCAGAAAATCCAGTCCATGAACCCGCCACTTTGGGCTTTTTTGGTAAATTAACAAGTTGCGAATGAGGTATGGCATACCACTCTCCAGGAGCAATATCAGGCAATTTTTTGGCTGATACAGTCATAACCAAAAAGCCAGCTAACCAGATAGCCAATAACATCTTTAACCGCAAAAGGTGCTCCCTCTACAACTCTGAAATAAAGTGCTTAATAGCTATATCTAACGCCAAATTCATTACACTTTTTTAAATAACAAACTAAAACAATATTTTTATATTCACTATTAATGACTACACTTGTTAATTTAGAATTATGCATACCATAAATAGTTAAGGACATCATTGGCTAGGGAATCCATGGAATGGCCATACAAGTTGCGCTCAATCACCGAACGACCTACCAGTACGATCGATCTGTATCTTTGTCGCCTCATACTTTCCGACTGAGGCCAGCACCTCATTGCAGGACAACAATTGATGCCTACTCTCTAACCATTACCCCTGACCAGCACTTTATTAACTGGCAGCAGGATCCTTTTGGTAACTATTTGGCTCGTGTCGTATTCCCTGAACACACTACGCAATTAACCGTTGAAGTCGATATTTTAGCAACGCTCACCAGCATTAACCCATTTGATTTTTTTGTAGATGACTATGCTGAAAACTACCCCTTTGATTATGAGTCCCAACTAAAGCGTGAGCTTATCCCTTATTTAGAGCGCCAAGAGCATGGTCCTCTGCTTCAAGGTTGGGTAAAAGAGTGGCAAAAAAAAGAATTACATATTGTTGACTTTTTAGTCGAATTAAATCGAGCCTTACAGCAAGCCATTTCCTATACCATTCGTACTGAACCTGGTGTGCAGTCTTGTGAAACCACCTTAGCTAAACAATCCGGCTCCTGTCGTGACTCTGCCTGGCTTTTGGTACAAATTGTTCGTCATTTAGGGTTAGCCGCACGCTTTGTTTCTGGCTACCTCGTGCAACTCACCCCCGATATCAAATCACTGGATGGGCCCAGTGGCCCTGATGCTGATTTTACCGATCTACACGCTTGGGCAGAAGTGTACGTACCTGGTGCAGGCTGGATTGGTCTTGACCCTACTTCGGGCTTATTTGCAGGCGAAGGCCATATTCCACTCGCCTGTACACCTGACTTTCGAAGTGCTGCTCCAGTCTGTGGTGCAACCAGCAAAAGTGAAGTAACCTTCTCCTTCACTAACTCTGTTACTCGAATTAAAGAAGAACCTCGGGTCACCAAACCCTACACTGATGAACAATGGCACGCGATCGACCAGCTCGGAGAAAAGGTTGATCAGCAACTCACGGCACTTGATGTACGTCTTACAATGGGTGGTGAGCCTACATTTGTAGGTATTGATAACCCTGACACTCTCCAGTGGAATACCCATGCAGATGGCCCTGAAAAACGAGAGCGCGCAGAACAGCTATTAGACAAACTCAAAGTCATTTTTACCAAAGGCGGGCTTAAACATTACAGTCAGGGCAAATGGTATCCAGGAGAGCCTTTGCCCCGCTGGGAACTGGGCTGTTATTGGCGTAAAGATGGACAGCCCCTTTGGCAAAATCCCACATTATTTGCCAACCCTCTGCAACAAAATCAAGCTTCATTAAAAGATGCAGAGCGTTTTATCCTACTGATGGCAGACCAATTGCAGTTGCCTACCAATGCTATTTTGCCCGCTTATGAAGACACCTACTATTTACTGTGGCAGGAAGAAAATCTTCCTCTTGATACCCCCGAGAGTTTAAGTGCTGATGATCAACGGCAGGCTATTTTAAACCAACTAAAACAGTATAAAGACCAGCCTCGTGGCTATGTACTACCCGTTAATTGGGATTTTATTGATCAGTGCTGGAAAACAGCATTCTGGCAATTTCGTCGTGGCAAGCTCTTTTTAATTCCAGGGGATTCGCCCATTGGCTTACGCTTACCCTTAGATCGCATCCACTGGTCTACACCTCATCAAGAGCCACACTCTCTCCCAAGAGACTTATTTGAACATGTTCCTCCCTTGCCTGAGCGCGTTGATAACTTCACCTTAACCGTAAACCATGCATCTCATCCACCAGCTTTCGATCTACAACCACAAACACTGAACAAAAGCGGTAGCACAGGATTACCTCTTACCACAGCCTTTGTAATTGAACTACGTAACGATACCCTTCATGTATTCATGCCTCCGTTATCACACCTAGAGCATTATATAGCGCTATTACAAACCATTGAGCAAACTGCGGATAGATTACAAATACCCATCATTATCGAAGGCTACCCACCCCCCATTGATCAACGCATCGAGTCATTTAAAGTCACACCTGACCCAGGTGTTATTGAAGTCAATATTCACCCTGCCAGCAGCTGGTCTGAGCTTAAATCCATTACCAATAGCTTGTACCAGGCAGCTCATGAAAGCCGGCTGGGCACTGAAAAATATATGCTAGACGGACGGCAATGTGGAACAGGGGGCGGCAACCATGTCACCCTCGGTGGGCATACACCGGCTGACAGCCCATTGCTGCGAAGACCCGATGTGTTACAGAGCTTAATTACTTACTGGCAGCACCACCCAGGTCTTTCGTATTTATTTTCGGGGCTGTTTGTTGGGCCTACTAGTCAAGCCCCTCGTATTGATGAAGCCCGACACGAAGCCTTATACGAACTGGAAATTGCCTTTCAGCAAATTCCTAAAGGAGAAACGCCTCACCCATGGCTAATTGATCGTTTACTCAGGCACTTATTAGTTGATATTACAGGCAACACGCATCGTGCCGAGTTTTGTATAGATAAGCTTTATCCACCCGAGAATGCTCAGCGCCGGCTTGGACTACTCGAATTTCGTGCTTTTGAAATGCCGCCTCATGCCCGTATGAGTCTGGTACAGATGCTATTACTCCGCACCTTAGTTGCGCGTTTTTGGCAAACACCTTACCACCACCCCCTCGTTCGCTGGGGGACAGCCCTCCATGACCGGTTTATGCTGCCTTATTTTATTTGGAACGATATAGCCGAAGTGGCTGCCGATATTCAACAGTCAGGTTATGGTTTTCAACTTAACTGGCTTGCACCTTTCTTATACTTTCGCTTCCCCGTTTTTGGTGAAATTCAGTTAGGAGACATTCACCTTGAGTTACGAGGAGCCATAGAGCCTTGGCATGTACTAGGTGAAGAGGTTATCCAACAGGGTACGTCCCGTTTTGTTGACTCTTCAGTAGAGCGCCTGCAAATAAAAGTGGCCGGCCTAACGCCTGACCGTCATATCATCAGCTGTAACGGTATGCAGGTCCCCCTCCATCCTACAGGTACCCCAGGTGAGTATGTGGGAGGTGTTCGATTCCGCGCCTGGCAACCGCCTTCGGCACTCCACCCGACGATAGGTGTGCACTCACCACTGGTATTTGATGTGATTGATAGCTGGTCATGCCGAGCCATAGGTGGCTGTACTTATCACGTTGCACATCCAGGTGGCAGAAACTTTGAAGCATTCCCAGTCAACAGTTATGCCGCTGAAGGGCGTCGACTAGCTCGCTTTTGGTCTCATGGTCATAGTCCTGGCTGCCAGGAACCACATGCCAGTAGTGGACCTAGCCACTGGCGCTTTGTTGCCGAAGGATCTGGGCCAGGCCCAATAAACCTACCCAAATTACAAATGGCTAATGAGTACCCCTATACTTTGGACTTACGCCAACAATGACCAGTACCACTCCCCCCCAAGCCAATGATGAATGGTTACAACAGTATCGCCAGCACCTAAAGCCAGAATTTCTTGATGAGATGTGGTCAGGGGAGCAGCTATCTATTAAACCGGCCTGGCAACCCTTAATACAACAGCTTAACTCTCTCTCTCCCAATGCCTTTCATAAACCACGTCTGGAGGCTAAGCGCTTACTACAAGAAAATGGTACAACCTACAATGTCCACAGTCAGGCCAACCAGAGCCTGAGGAGCTGGCAACTTGATCCATTGCCTTTAGTACTGGCAGAAAACGAGTGGCAAAGCCTTGAGAGGGGTTTACAACAGCGCGCACTTCTTTTTGACTGTATTTTACAGGACCTTTATGGAGAGCGAAGGTTACTCAAGCAAAATGTCATTCCACCTGAACTGGTTTTTGCGCATCCTGGATTTCAGCGCCCTTGCGACCAGGTTCGGTTAGCCTTATCTCACCAGTTAATGCACTTCGCCGTGGATATTGCACGTGGTGCAGATGGCCAGTTCTGGGTCCTGGCTGACCGGGCTCAAAACCCCTCTGGTGCCGGCTATGCACTAGAATGTCGTATGATTATGAACCGCATTATCCCAGAAGCAATGCGTTCTATAACGGTTCACCGTCTTTATCACTTTTTCCAATCCTGGCGTAATGGTCTTCAGGCTTTGGTATCACAACATTCAGATGAGGCACGAATAGTTGTGCTAACCCCTGGGCCTGACAATGACACTTATTATGAACATGCCTATTTGGCTACTTACTTAGGTTACCCTCTCGTTCAGGGTGATGACTTAACGGTTCGCGATGGCAAGGTGTGGTTAAAATCGCTAGCAGGGCTGCAGCGAGTCGATATTATCCTTCGCAAAACAGATGACTTGTCCTGTGATCCGCTTGAACTTCAACAGGACTCCCAGCAAGGGGTGCCTGGATTACTACAAGCCGTTCGCAACCAAACAGTGGCAATTAATAATCCTTTGGGCTCCAGCATTCTCGAAAACCCAGGGTTATTGGCTTTTCTTCCTGCGATTGCCAAAAATCTGTTAGGTGAAACACTTCAGTTGCCTGCTGTTGGTACCTGGTGGTGTGGACAAAAACCAGCGCTGGAGCATGTGCTGACCAATTTTGAAAAATTGGTCATTAAACCCATTTTTGGCAATGGGTCTTGCTACTACCCAGCACTTATGACGGCTGAAGAACAGCAACAGCTCAAAGACAAAATAAAACAAATGCCGTATTTTTATGTAGGTCAACAACAGCCTCAGCTGGCAACCACCCCCACACTGATTAACGATGAGCTACTGCCACGCTACTACCAGCTTCGTACCTTTTTAGTCGCTGAGGGTGGCTCTTATGTTGCACTACCTGGCGGACTTACCCGAATTGCCAATAACAATGAAGGCTGGTTCCAGTGGCAAACCAATGGAGGTATCAGTAAAGACACCTGGATTTTATCCCATGAAGTTGATCGCCCTATTCGCCTCCAGCCTATGGCCCCTGGCGGGGTAGCAATGCAGAGCTACGAAGGCATACTCCCTAGTCGTGCAGCAGAAAGTTTATTCTGGGTTGGACGCTATATAGAGCGAGCAGAAGGTAGCTCACGTTTATTACGCACCATTATGGACCATATCAATAATCAAGATGAATTTGCCAGTGAGGCCGATCAACAGTGTCTTTATGTGTTACTCACAGGGCTTACAGTAATGACCAATACCCTGCCAGGTTTTACCGGAGAAGACACCAAACAAAAATGTAAACAGCCAAACCCTGAGTTGATATCCCTGGTACGGGATAGCGAGCGGGTTGGCAGTCTGGCGCAAGTGCTTGCAGCTTTTTTACATGCGTCATTTAGTGTACGCGACTTGTGGTCAAGTGATACCTGGCGCACGATTGATGATATTGACGATATCCTTGGCCAACTTTACTGCCCACCTACCGATCTTGGAGACTTACAAAGTTGTCTTGATGAACTTATCACTACCATTATGGCCTTTACGGGTCTCACCGCAGAAAGTATGCCCCATGAAAGTGGCTGGTACCTATTTGACTTAGGTCGTCGTATTGAGCGTAGCCTGTTACAAATCAGCCTAACTCAAAGTTGTTTTAGCCAAAGACTTGATGACACTGTTGAGCACCTCTTACAAGAAGCTTTGCTGGTCAATAACGAAAGCCTGATAACCCACCGCCGTCGTTATCGTTCTCTACAACAAATGGAAAATACCCTTGCCTTGCTCATTCTCGACGAGACAAATCCTCGTGCATTGGCGTATCAAATTTACCGTATTCAACGGTTAATTGATCACTTGCCCCATCGTCATCAGCAACGCGAATACTCTGCAGAGCAGCGGATTATTTTAGCAACCGCAACACGTTTACGCCTGGCCACTGCGAATATGCTTGCTCAACGTGGAGAGGATGGCCTGCTCCACGTACTCATTGAACTGCTTGAAGCATGTAATAGTAACCTACTAGAACTGGCAAACACCCTACACCATACGTATTTCAGTCATACCGAACAGGCACAACAGTTAACGTCTATGTCTGCTGAGATTGCTATGCCTAACGAGGTGAATGTATGAATACGTTTCGTATTACACATACCACACGTTATGTTTACACAGATCCCGTCAGTCGCTGTCATAACGAAGCACGTATGAGTCCAATGAATTTGCCTCATCAAACTTGTGCCTTTAGTAAGGTTCATGTTTCTCCTTCCCCAAGAAGCAGTTTTCAGCGTATTGATTATTTTGGAAATAATGTCTTCAGCTTTGATATTCACCAACAACATCAGGAATTGACTATTTCAGTAATCAGCGAAGTAGCCATTGACAAACCATGCTCACTTTTACTCGAAAACAGTTTACCCTGGGACCAGTTTACTGAGCACCTGGAACAAGCGAATAAACACCAACAGCTCATGGTGCATGAATTTATCTTACCCTCACCACAAATTCCTCAATCAGCGAGCGCAAAGGATTATGCCTTAAGCTCATTTACCCCTGGACGCCCATTACTGGATGCGGTAAATGACTTAACTCGTCGTATATATAATGATTTTAAATATGAGCCCGGTTTCAGTTCACTTTCAACCCCACTAGAAACCGTTATTGAACATCGAAAAGGCGTTTGCCAGGACTTTGCCCATTTAGCGATTGCCTGTTTACGCAGCATGGGCTTACCTGCCATGTATGTCAGTGGTTATTTAGAAACAGACCCTCCACCAGGTAAGCCTAAACTGACAGGTGCTGACGCTTCTCATGCCTGGTTAAACGTTTTTATTCCAGAACATGGGTGGCAGGGATTTGACCCAACCAATAACCAAATGGCAAATGAACGCTATATTGTAGTTGCACAGGGGAGAGATTACGCAGATGTCACCCCATTAAAAGGTGTCGTTTATGGTGGTGGCCATCATCACCTGACCGTTCAAGTAGACGTTACACGAACACACTCACATACGTTTAACTAGCATTTAGCATATTATGACTATTCAATGGAATGACTATAACGTTCGCCAAGCTCAGGATGAACTAATTGATGAGCATAACCAGCCCAGAACCGTTGCCAAACGACTTATACATCATTTGGCGTCATTTAGTGATGAAGAACTAGACACAGCACGCACCGCTGCAGAATTAGCCATTAAATTAATGGGGATTACTTTTACGGTGTATCACGAATCGGGAGGTGCAATTGATCGCGCCTGGCCCTTCGATATTATTCCCCGCATTATGTCAAACACTGAATGGCAAATGATTGAAGCAGGGTTAAAACAGCGCGTACATGCATTAAACCTGTTTATAAGTGATATTTATAGCAAGCAACAAATTATTAAAGATCGTGTTTTTCCTGCTGAATTACTCGCCAATTCCGAAAACTTTAGACCACAATGTATGGATATTACCCCTCCTTTAAATTGCTGGTCACCGATTTGTGGTTCAGACTTGGTACGAGATCAACAAGGGACAATGTATGTATTAGAAGACAACTTACGTGTACCTTCAGGTGTTTCCTATATGTTGGAAAACAGATCGGTAATGAAGCGGGTTTTTCCAGATTTTTTTGAAGACTATACTATTCTGCCCGTTGACGATTATCCTTCACAGCTGTTTGCCACATTAGCGGCTTTATCACCACGTCCTACTGATAATCCAACCGTTGTCGTACTAACCCCTGGCATTTACAACTCAGCGTATTTTGAGCACGCCTATTTAGCTCAGCAAATGGGCTGTGAATTGGTTGAAGGACGTGATTTGATCGTAGAAAATGACAATGTCTATATGCTCACCATTGAAGGACCTGAACAAGTTGATGTCATCTATCGACGTATTGATGATTTATTTCTAGACCCTAAAGTATTTAACCCTGATTCATTATTAGGCGTACCTGGTTTAATGCAGGCATGGGCTAAAGGTAATGTAGCACTGGCCAATGCACCAGGAGCGGGTGTTGCGGATGACAAGGTAGTATATGCCTTTGTCCCAAAAATGATTAAATACTATTTAAATGAAGAAATGCTATTACCCAATGTACCCACTTATCTATGCTTTGATCCAAAAGAGCGGGACTTTGTTCTTAATAATCTTGATAAGTTAGTGGTCAAACCTGCAAATGCTTCTGGTGGCTATGGTATGTTAATTGGGCCGATTGCCAGTAAAAAACAACGTAAACAATTTGCGGAGTTTATTAAAGAAAACCCACGTAATTATATTGCCCAACCTACTTTAGCACTATCAACAGTGCCCACCTTGATTAATCACCATATTGAACCACGACACGTTGATATGCGCCCATTTATCCTCAGTGGCCACACAACACAAGTCACTATGGGTGGGTTAACCCGCGTTGCAATGGTGCCAGGATCACTGGTAGTTAATTCTTCCCAAGGTGGGGGCAGTAAAGATACATGGATTGTTGACGAGGAGGCCTGTCTAACATGTTAGCTCGAGTGATAGAAACTATATACTGGATGGCCCGATACTTAGAACGCGCCGAAAATATTGCACGGTTAATTAATGTCAACTCACACCTTTTGCTGGACTTACCAAAAGGTATTTCACCTGGTTGGGAACCTCTCATCGATATTACAGGTACCAGAGCCCAGTATTTGGATTTATACAACAACTTTAGTGAGTCTAATGTAATAGCCTACTTAGTGACTGATATAAAAAGCCCTGCATCGCTTCGTTTTGCCTTAAATGCAGCCAGAGAAAATGCAAGGACAACCCGTGATGTTATTCCCCAAGAAGCCTGGGAGCAGTTAAATACTCTGCATTTCTACGCTAGTGAATATATCAATTATGCACAACGTAAAACAAAACGCTTTGACTATTTTAACTCTATCATTACCTATTGCCAGACCATTAATGGATTATTAGCGGACACGATGAATCGTGATGCAGGTTATTTATTCTTACAAATAGGACGTTATATCGAACGAGCCGATATGTCATCACGCATTATTGATGTGCGTACTACAAACTTACTCAATCAAAATAACCACCTGGAGTTTCACCCTTTTGCGAATATTCAATGGATGAGTGTATTAAAATCCATGACCGCTTACCAAATGTATAGGCGTGAAGTGCAAGTAAATATTTCACAAGAGCAGGTATTAACATTTTTATTAAAATCGAAAGTTTTTCCTCGCTCTATTTATTTCTGCATAGCTGAGGTTGCTCGAAATACAAATCCATTACCCAAGAGTGAAGCTGTTTTAAGTTTGATAAACCAAACCTTAACCAGTTTACTTTCAAAACAAGCCAGTGACCTTACACAACAGTCATTACATATGTATCTAGATAAAATTCAGGTATTTTTAACGCAAATAGGGGATAAGCTGGATAATACCTACTTTCTATCAGATAGAGTACAAAAAACGACAGCCCATCAAGCAGCAAGTAACATCAATGATGCTGTGTCGATAACGTAGTTATTATACCCAATACGAATGGTTTTAGGTGCGGCCATCGAGTAACGAAGCCCCATGAGCCTATATTAATAGGTGATTGGGGTGAGGAGTGAAGATAACAAAAGCTAGAAATCATTCGTGAAGGGTATATTTTATCTTTAAAAAAATACACCCGCTCTTTCATACATACTGAGAATCTGTACCAAAAATTATTAAGAATAGACAGTGGGTAAAGGACGACCTAATGAATTATACACATGTACAATTTATATCTTGGGAGATTAACACTGGACCAAAAACAGTGTACAACCCCGCCTCGTTCAACCCAAAGGATTTGACTGGTTATTATCCAGGTATCAGCTCTCAAAATGACAAACGCTTCGATGTTCTAGGGCAATGTCAGGATATTGAAGCTCGTGTCAAGTTTACCGAAGCAGCAATAAAAGCTGCTCAACACAGCAGTAATATCGATAAAAACAGATCTACGCTAAAAATATTCATGGCGCCTGAGTTTTTATATCGTGGTGCAGGTGGAGCCTACCTTCATGATTTAATTAATGGCTGGAACGGTCCTGCCCCTGACAATTTCATGTTAAACAATACGCCTTATGCCAGGGCATGGACAGGGCTATTTGGCAATCTGCAAGCATTGGTTGCCAACAATCTGTTTGAACATTGGATTTTTGTCTTTGGCACCACCATCAGTGCATCCTTTGCTACCACATTGACCCCAACACCCCGTACACCAGACAGTAAGGCGTATATTGACTTCACTGAACCCGCAGAAATTTACAACACAGCACTTGTTCAGCTTGGTGGTGCCAGTAACACAAATGTAAACTACGCTAGTCGTAAGCACTATATTTCCGCGATCGATTTTCTGAAGTACTACATGTATAACAATGTCACCTTTTTAAAGGATCATGTCACACCACTGGACGCGAATTCCCTCAGATTTGTAGAAGAAACGACTCACGAAGGTGGTGCCTTGTTCAATCTGAACAACGTCAACAATGTTAATGGCAAACCAATCAATTTTGGTTTGGAAATTTGCCTTGATCATGCTGCCAGTGGCGGCATAGACCCAAAGACAAATTCTTACTACAACCATTTTGGTCGTATTCGTAATGCAAATAAGTACGTGAAGCTGCAGTTGGTCCCATCGGCAGGCATGTCGCTAGTCGATGCTTCAATTCGCTTGGAGCCAGGCACGGCTTCGACACCTAACGCTTATGCATTTAACTGCGATGGCCTAGGTAATTTAAACCGTACGCCTGGTTGTCATACACAAATCTGGAATGGTGCCAATGGCGCTGAGGTACTAAACGATAATAAATTGTTCGAAGCCAGCAGCGGTGAACCACTTGCAAACACCACGGTATCAGCCGTACATAGCAACACCACTGCCAGCTTCGGCAACGTAACGGCAAATGATTTGTGGGCAAACGACGCAGGTAGTATTCGTGTGATGAACTCTCTGGCACTTTAATACGTTGGGCATCAGCCTAAGACACTTATAGTATAATGATCAAAGATTACCTCCAAGGTCATCGCATATCATTTGCCGTTCAATCATTCCTGTCTAAAGTCTGCATAATGCTCCTCAAATACACTGTAAACCTTTCTCTGGAAGCTTGATTGCCACATCCTTGTGGCACCAGATCCTTGCTCTACTTTTTAGTACTTGGCCTACACAAATATTAAACTGCAACTTTTTTGTTATGTTGTAGAGGCGTACTTTCTTTATCGACTAATTTCTCAAGCCCAAAACCAATTTTTCTTAACCCTTCTTCTAACTTCGCTTTTTCAATAGTTAACGGCGGTAATAGCTTAATAACGCGATCTTCTTTGCCACAAGTTTCTACAAGTAAGTTATTTTTAAATAATACTCTCGCCAATTGTTTTGCTAAACCTGACCTAGGTATATCTAGCCCCCAAATCATTCCTCTACCGCGAACAGACATGTCAAGTTCTGGAAAAGCTAATACGAGCTGTTCAAGATATGTCTTTATCATGCAGCCTTTTTTATGCACTTCTTGTGATAATTCGCTTGTAGTCCAGTTTTTTAGTAACTCTGTCGCAGCCACAAACGCCAAATTATTTCCCCTAAAAGTACCTGTATGTTCACCTGGCTGCCACTGGTCTAGCTCCGGTTTTATTAATGTGAATGCTAACGGTAAACCACCACCAATAGCTTTTGACATACAAATAATATCAGGCTTAATACCTGCAAACTCAAAACTAAAATACTCTCCTGAACGACCATTTCCCACTTGAATATCATCAATGATTAAAATAATACCATGAGCTTTACATAGCTTTTCAATATCTTGTAGCCACTCTTTGGATGCCGTGTTCACACCCCCTTCACCCTGAATGGTTTCAAGAATAATAGCTGCAGGCATTGACACGCCACTACTTGAATCTTCAATTAATTGTCTCAAGTAGTGAGCTGTATTAATATTTTCACCAAAATAGCCATCAAAAGGCGCATGATATACATTAGCTCGTCCACCATAGCTTTGACTTTGATAGTAATCATTTGCGGTAAGCGCTAATGAACCCATTGTTAAACCATGATAACCCTGGGTGAATGCAATCACATTCGATCGTTGAGTCACTCGGCGAGCCAATTTAATCGCAGCTTCTACAGCATTAGTACCTGTAGGTCCAGTAAACTGAATTTTATAATCAAGATTTCTTGGTATCAAAATAGTTTGGTAAAAAGTTTCAATAAACCTTTTTTTTGCGACTGTCGCTTTATCTAAACTATGTAATATGCCTTGATTACTAAGATAGCTAATAAGTGCAGCATTTACTAATTTAGGATTATGTCCATAGTTTAGCGTGCCCGCTCCCGCAAAAAAATCCAGGTATTCATTACCCTTCTCATCCCAAATTATTGCATTTTCAGCACGTTCAAAAACGGTTGGAAATGACCTTACATAGCTACGCACTTCAGACTCAAATTCCATAAAATTAATCATACTTTATCCCTTTAACTGCAAACAACGAATAGACTCTTCACATAACGAAGCTTTTTTACGTCTATTGCCAAGAACGTCGACAAAAAAACTGAAAAATATTCATGAAGAACACATATAGATATTAGAATATTATTGAGTAGCCTTGTTAACTATCTTATCTAAGCCATCAAGGTCAGATAACCATTTAAATACTGCAATATTTAATAAAACCAGTAATCCACATATACTGTAGAGTAATAGTATACCTTTTCCAGGACCAACTCCAATTACAGAACCTACTGTTTCTGCAAGCAATCCATCAGCAGACATCATCGGCTCAAAAACATGATCAGCTAATGGACCCGCGATTAAAAAAGATACTGGTATTGCTAGTTGGGCAAGCAACGTTTGAATACCAAATACCCGTCCCTGAAATCCCGTAGGCACAACGGTTTGCCAAACAATTTGATCGCAGCTATCTACTGTGACAAAACACAAAGTAACAATAAACCCTATCGCACTCAAAATTAGAATAGTGTATTGTTCAAAAACAAATGCGCCTCCAATTAACATTATAGCACTTCCCATAATAGCTAAAAACAAGTACATTCCTTGAATACGCTTTTTTGGCCCCCCCCAAATACTTAGTAATATTCCCCCAGCCAGTGTTCCTAAACCAGAAACACTCAAGATTGTACCAAGCTCAACCACATCATAAAAACTTAAAATCAACGGCGGAAATAGAATCTCAACCATTCCCATACTAAAATTCACAATTGAAAAGAACAATAATAACTTCAAAAGCGATGGCTGAGTTTTCAAGTAAGCTAAACCATCACGTATATCTGACTTCCAACTATTTTTCGTTACTTGTTCATCCTTTTTAACTTCACGTCCATCCCCTTTTTTCAATAAGGAATTAATTGAAAGCAATACAATGATAACAACTGAGAAGCTACAAATATCGACAATAAAAATACCCTTTAAATCAATCACAGCTAGTGCAAATGCAGCTATTGCGGGGGCAGCAATTTGAATGATACCGGTACTTCCCTGGATAAATCCTTGCGCTCTTCCAAAATGCTCCTTTTTAACTAAAACTGGTATTAGTACGATAAATGTTTGACTGACTAAGCCATTAAAAACTGAACTAAAACACGCTAAAATAATAATCTGCCAAACTTGAAGGCTATCTGTAGCATATAGCACTAATAATAATAAAGTACAACAGCCTGCCCCAGCATGCCCCAAAATCATCAATAGATTCCGAGGGTAGCGGTCAATAATTGTCCCCACAAAAGGTGCTAAAAGTAACTGTGGAGCCAGTGCAGCAAACCCAATCAGGCTATATGCAGTCGTTGAATTAGTTGTTTTATAGACCCACTGACCTAAAGCAAAGTCAGTAATCATGGTACCCAACACAGATACCATAGTTGCCACTAGTATTACACCAAAATAAAAAACACTAATATTTTCATGGTTAGTTTTTTTTGTTTTTTCAAAGGTTACATCTAAAGAAGAAGAGTCCATATTAAGGCAGCCATGCGTATAGGACCAGGACAGCTTACACTCCAAGCCATCCCAACTATACCCATAAACACGGGTATAGTGCCCTCAAATTAAAAATATCAAAAAATTGGAAGAAAACCTTTAATTTCGGTAGCAGTAGCACTAACAAATGCTGTTTTTAGCATAGTCAAGTGACCACCATCTACTCGTGTAGATCGCGCTAAATGAGAATAAATTGTTTTATAACAACTCACTACTTTATGTAAAAATTGGTCATCAGGAAATGATTCAACTGTATAAAGAAAAGCCACCTGAGTTGTATTCAGCTTACTTGGCTGGTAGTTAGCAAAAAATCCCATTTGCAACTTACTTAGTTGAATAAAGTTATCTGCAAATTCATCTGAAAACTGGTTATTACTAAACGTCGTGCGTAACAACTCAGTAGGATTTTCCAAGTTAGTAATAGTATCTTTGACCTGCTGTTCTTCCCAATCAAAAAATGATGCCATCCCAAGTGCGGTAACAAACTGGTCGATTGATAATACCTCATCACTATTATCATTCAAAATTGACAAGCCTAATAGTGTATCAAGTAATACTAAATATACTTTTTTATTTTTTCGCTCCAATGCTGCCGCCACTTCATTCGCTATACATCCACCAAACGAATGACCCACCAAATAATACTCACTATCATCAGGCAGGTTTTCCAGGTAAAAGTTAACTAACGAAGTCCAGTCATTAGAGTCAGCATGCTCTTTTAGAAAATCACTTGAATCGATTAATTTCAGGTTTATGTCATTCTCTAAACAGCTTGCCAGAGGCCTAAAGTCTAAATTGGCACTACCAACGCCAGGAAAACAATAAACTGTTTTCTTGCTAGCAATACGAGGTGTCAGCTCAACAACCGTCTGGTTAGTTTTTGATACCCCTTCATTATTCAACTGATTTAAATGACAAGCTAAGCTTTGTATTGTTGGGTAGTCATATATTGATTGGAGACTTACCTTAATACTTAATTCATGCTGAATTTGAGAAACTAATTGCACTACCTTCAATGAGTGCCCACCCAGTTGAAAAAAGTCATCTTGATTGCCTATTGGCTGCTTAATATCAAGTAATTTCTTCCAAATCTTAACTAACTGAAATTCAAGATCATTTGTAATATAGGCTTGCTCGTTTTTATTGCTCCATGATATTTTCGGTAACTGTTTTCGGTCAACTTTACCATTGGGTGATGTGGGTATTGCACTGATTAATGCCCATGCAGCAGGAATCATATAGATAGGTAACCGACTTTTTAACAGTGAACCTAGCGCACTGAATAAATGTTCCTCTGATCCATCAAACATTGAATCCGGTACAATATAAGCCACCAGTTTTTTGTCCCCAAAACCATCCTCATTGACACAAACAACAGCACGTTTGACCGATGGATGACTGACTAAAATAGACTCAATCTCACCTAACTCTATCCGAAATCCACGAATTTTTACTTGATGATCAATACGACCAATGTACTCTATTTCACCATTACTTAACCAACGCGCTAAGTCCCCCGTTCGATAGAGACAGCTTTTGCTGTCAGGATTATCATTAAATGGGTTATCAATAAAGCGCTCTGCGGTTAAATTAGGTTGATTCAAGTAGCCTCTTGCAACACCATCCCCACCAATATATAGCTCTCCAACAATGCCTGATGGAACCGGTTGCTGTTGATCATTGAGAATATACAGCTGGATATTATCAATGGGTTTCCCAATTGGCACTGAGTGATAATTTAAATTCTGCTGACAACGATGCCATGACACATCAATAGCGGCCTCAGTTGGACCATATAAATTATACAACGCGGCTGGGTGTGACGATGTAAATTCATTTGCGAGTTTCGCAGGCAACGCTTCTCCACTACAAATGACCGATTTTAATGACAGTGTTTCTTCTTTATACCGGCTATCTGCCATGAATACCGCTAGCATAGCAGGAACAAAGTGGATCACTGTAATTTGTTCGCTATTAATTATATTCAGTAAATAGTCAACGTCTTTGTGCCCATCGGGCAACGCCATAACAAGCTTTGCGCCAGTCATAAGCGGCCAAAAAAACTCCCATACCGATACATCAAAACTAAAAGGCGTTTTTTGGAGTATCTTATCCTTGCACGTTAAGGGACCTAACTGTTTTTGCATCCACAAAATTCGATTCACAACCCCTTGGTGTTCATTCATGACACCTTTGGGCTTCCCAGTCGATCCAGACGTGTAAATAACATAAGCCAGATTATTTGAAGTGAATCCTTCAATAATAGGGTTTTCTATTGTTGGATCACTTTTCTGTAGTAACTGACGAATAGTCATATCATCTACACAAATGACTTGAGTATCGGTCAACAGTCGAGACTGTAAGGCACATGTCGTGAGTATCGCTTTTGGGTTACTATCACTCAACATATAATCAATACGTTCTTGCGGATAGCTAGGATCTAAAGGAACATAGGCACCGCCGGCTTTTAATATGGCAAATAATCCTACCACCATCTCTAGCGAGCGTTCTAAATAAACCCCAACTAAACTATCTGGCCCGACTCCATAGCCCTGTAAAATAACCGCTAACTGATTAGCCTGCTGGTTTAATTGTTTATACGTTAACGATGCTTGCTCAAATTGCACAGCTATTGCATCAGGTGTACGTTGTACCTGATCTTCAAACAGAGAATGTAAGCTTGCTTCTTTAGGGTATACAGCTTCTGTCTTATTATATTCAACGAGTAACTGGTACCTTTCAGAAGCTGATAGTGCATTTAAGCTTGCCAATGTCTGTGTTGAAGAGACCATGGTCGTTAATAGCTGCTGCCACTGCTCACTTAACCGTCTGACAGCAGCATCATCAAACTGAGCTTGTTGATACAAGACTCTCACATGGCAAGATTCCCCTGGTGTAATTGTGATACTGAGTGGCAAGCTACTTTGTTCAATACCCTCTAACTCAGTTAACGGTAGCCGGGTAGCATCACTTTCTCCGTTCAGCTGTTTTAGCTTTTCCTCCATTGGGAAGTTTTCAACAACCAATAACGTATCAAACAATTGACTGTTCGGGGGCAACTCACTCCACTGCTGAATGTCCGCTAGAAGGGCATAACTGAAACGATCATGGTTTACTTGTGATTGCTGTAAAGCTTGTAGCCAATCACCCAGCTGTTTCGTAGCATCAAACTGTACTCTTAGCGGTACACTATTGATAAACAGCCCGACCATTTCCTCGATACCCGCAATAGTTTCAGGCCTGCCAGACCGCGTTACCCCAAATACCACATCTGTTGTTGCACAATAGCGGCTTAACAGCATCCCCCAAGCCCCCTGAAAAACAGTGCTTAATGTTACTTGTGCATGCTTAGCAAGTTGCTGTAGTTGAGACGATAACGCAGGGCTTAAAGCGAACTGATACTCTTTTTCTAATGGCTGATCCTGGCCATCCACAAAGCGTTTAACAGGCGTCATCACTAACGGTGAAGGCTCAGTAAACCCTGCCAAATAATCTTGCCAAAAAACTCTTGCCGACTCAGCACTCTGTTGCTGCAACCATTGAATATACTGTCGATAAGGCACTACGGGAGATAACTGAGCAGGCTGTCCTTGTTGATGAGCACAGTACAATGCTTCCAAATCCTGGATCAGTATAGGAACTCCCCAACCATCCAATAAAGCATGATGATGCGTCCAAATCAGATGATATTGCTCATCAGCCTGCTGCACTAATGCCAACCGCATCAGTGGTGCGTGATCCAGTGCCACAAGTGCTTCTCGTTCTGACCTTAACAGTGAAGCCCACTCTTTCTGGTAACCCTCTGCCGATAATGCTCGACAGTCTACTTGTTGCCAAGGCAGCTCGACTTCTCGTTGTACCAGCTGCAGAGGTTGCGCCTGATCTAAGTGAACAAAGGCTGTCCTTAATATGGCATGTCTTGCTACCAACTGTTGCCAGCTCTGCTGTAAGTGATCTGGATTGATTGCCCCAAAGCTGAGAATGAGCTGAGTAACATACACACCAGACTCAGGCTGCATTTTGCTATGAAACAACATCCCTTGCTGCATTGGCGTACAAGGATATAAGTCAGTTAGTTGAGGATAAGCCCCCTGAAGCTGGTCAAGCTGTTTTGAGTCTATTTGTGCCAATGGGAAGTCACTGGGGGTATAAACACTGGGAGATGCTAGACAATGCTCGACTATTGTCGTGAGATGCTTGAAGAAATTATCAGCCAGATCCTGAATCGTCGAAGCATTATATTGATAGCGGTTGTAGTCCCACACTAACTGCAGTTTTCCCTCACTGACTAGCCCACTGATACTCAGGCGATGACTGCGCTGCCGGCGGTGGCTTACCCATGGCCCGGTATTATCAAAGCTACCCTCTAGCACCATGCCTGCTTGTGATGAAGAGGAAGGCGATTCCTGCCCAGTATGGCTATCAAACTGTCCTAAATAGTTAAACACCAGCTCAATAGGAGTAGCTGGCACTAAATCCTGTTGATCATCATTAAAGTAACGAAGAACCCCATAGCCAATCCCCTTATTAGGGATAGCTCGTAACTGCTCTTTAACGTATTTAATCAGCGTGCCTAACTCATCGGTATTTCGGTTGAGTGTTACAGGATAAGTACTGGTAAACCAGCCAACTGTTTCATTAAGATCAACCTCCGCGAATAACGCTTCTCGGCCATGTCCTTCCAATTCCAAACGGATAGCCTGCCCCCGATTCCAGTCTGTGATGGTCAGCAGTAACGCCGTTAGCAGTAAGTCATTAATTTGAGTGTGATAGCTTTGATTTGCTTGGTGCAATAGCGCCTGAGTCGTAGCGCTACTCAAGCTAACCGTCACCTCACCACTGGCTTGATAGGTGTCATCCACCCCTGAATTGAGCGGTTGATCCACAGGTAAAACCGAAACGTGTTGACTCAATACCTGTTGCCAATAGGCTTTTTCTTGCGTCAACGCCTCAGATTGACTGTATTTGATCAAACGCAGCCCCCATTGCTGAAAGCTACTTGTTCCCAACCCCAGATCAATGGGCTTACCTTGTTGCAACTGGTTCAGCGCATACTCCAGATCCTGTAACAAAATACGCCAGGACACACCATCGACAATTAAATGGTGAATCACCCACAGCAGTTCACTATCCGCATTTTCTGTTGGTGGCGCCGGCTTCCATACCAGCAGACTTAAGGGAGCAGCACTTAGTTGCAAGCTCGTTTGAGCTTTATAGGCAAGCGTATCCCATTCAGTATCTGAATTAACTATATGGAAGCTTTGCTGTATGGCTTGCTCACTCAGCTTGTCCTCATACAATCCCTGCCATTGTTGCTTTGCTTCATGATGCCCCTGGGACAATTGTTGAAACGATAAGCGAAATACCGCATGTCGTTGATAAATAGCTTGAATAGCTTTACGTAGCTGAGTTTCATTGACACTCGCTGGCAGAGTAATACGCATGGCCTGGTTAAAATGGTGTAAATCAACCGTATCACCACTTAGAAAGGCTTGCTGGATAGGGAGTAAAGGTTGTTCTCCTACCACAACCTGATTAGCCTGTTGATGGGCTTGGTTAGCTTTGAGCTGCTTGGCCAGTTCAGCAATCGTTTGATACTCAAACACCTGACGCGTACTCAACTGATACCCGGCTCGCAAAGTCCGAGAGGCCACCTGAATGGCTAATATCGAATCACCACCAATCGCAAAAAAGTTGTCGTGTATACCAACCGGATTAACACCCAACACTTGTTGCCAAATTTCACACAGAACGGTTTCTGCTGCCGTGCTGGCTGCCACATAGCCTTGCTGTG
>NZ_JAEVHG010000011.1:0-188951 GCF_018263875.1 Zooshikella ganghwensis | reverse complement strand
ATCCCAAACTGGGTTCACCTGAAGACAAAGCTGCCTTTACCGCCTTAATGCGTGATTTACGACAGGCGTTGGATGCGTTAAGCCAAGAGACCGGCAAAAAATACCAGCTCACTGCGGCAACCAGTGCTGGTCCTAAAAAAATCGATAACATTAATTACGCTGAAGTCAGTGGTTATGTCGATTACATTTTTGCTATGACCTATGACTTCTATGGTGCTTGGGACAGTACCCTTGGTCATCATTCAGGGTTATATGCCGCTCCTCACGAAAAAGTACCTGAATTTAATGCCCATGATGCCGTACAAAACCTCACCCAGGCAGGCTTACCAGGCAATAAACTGGTTCTGGGTGCTGCGATGTATGGTCGAGGCTGGACGGGTATTAAAGGTGGCCAGAACAATAATCCCTGGGAAGGCACTAACGGTAAACCCATAAAAGGTTCCTGGCAACCTGGCGTTATTGACTACAAGCATATCGTCTCTAAGTACTTAGGTGGTACCGATGGTCAAGGCACCAGTGGCTTTAAGTATTTTTATGATGATACGGCACAAGCCCCCTATTTATGGAATGCCAGTAAAGGCGAACTGATAACTTACGACAATCCTCGTTCAGTGAAAGCCAAAGCCCAATATGTCACGGCCAATAGCTTAGCAGGGGTATTTTCGTGGGAAATAGATGCTGATAACGGTGATATTCTTAAAGCCATTCATGAAGGGCTAGGCAATAAGCCAGGTGATAATCCCAAACCACCCGAGCCGCCCACGCCACCCGATGACGGTGACAAACCTAAGCCGCCCACACCACCGGGTGATGGCGATGATGATATTCCACCTCCGCCCCCTCCACCAGGAGACCCAGGTGATGGTGATATTCCTCCACCCCCACCGCCAGGTGATGATACTCCTGGTGACGACGGTGATAAGCCTGTACCACCGGCTAATAGCTGGCAAGCGGATCAAGTCTATACCAAAGGCGATCAGGTAACGTATCAAAGCAAAACCTATGAAGCTAAATGGTGGACCCGCGGCGATGAGCCCGGCAAAGATCAATGGGGTCCGTGGAAACAGGTTCAAGGCAGCGATAATCCACCACCGACAAAACCCGGTGATGGTGACAAGCCCGATACGGATAAACCTGGCAATGGTGATAAGCCAGGCGATAATGGCAAACCAGACGACAATACACCTAGTAATGCAACCCCATGGCAAGCCGATAAAGTGTATGTAAAAGGTGATCTTGCCAGTTACCAGCACACGGTTTACCAAGCTAAATGGTGGACACGTGGCGATGAACCAGGAGCAGATCAATGGGGACCCTGGGAGGCAAAAGGTAATAAGCCAACACCACCTGATGATGGCGACAAACCAAAACCACCAAAGCCTGGAGATGGAGACAAACCCGGTGATGGCGATATTCCTCCACCCCCACCACCAGGTGATGGTGACAAGCCCGATGATGGAGATATTCCTCCGCCCCCTCCACCAGGTGACGGTGACAAGCCCGGTGATGGTGATAAGCCTGGTGATGGAGACAAGCCTACTCCACCCTCAAAACCTGGAGACGGAGATAAGCCAAAACCCGGTGATGGCTACGTCATTCCTCTCAGTAAATTAAAAGCAAGAGAGGCTGAGCTAACCAACACGGACTTAATGAAAAACGTAAAAGCCAGTATTGCAACACTTGATAATGAACTGGTCGAGAAAATTGCGCCAGGAAATGCCACCAACCCCGCAAACGTAAAACGTGTGGAGTCTATCATTGGCAGTGATGGCTGGGATTTTCTTTTTCCCAAGCGGGCGAAAGAATATACCTATACCAACTTTTTGAAAGCCATTGGTAAATTCCCGGCATTCTGTGGTAACTACGATGATGGACGTGATGCAGACGCTATCTGTCGTAAATCACTGGCCACCATGTTTGCTCACTTCACTCAAGAAACTGGTGCCCATGAAGCTTATATGGATGTACCAGAGTGGCGGCAAGGATTACATTATGTTCGAGAAATGGGCTGGACCGAAGATAAGCGAGGTGGTTATAACGCAGAATGTAGTCCAGACACTTGGCAGGGCAAAACCTGGCCATGTGGTAAGTTTGCGGATGGTCAATACAAAAGCTACTTTGGCCGAGGGGCTAAACAGCTAAGTTATAACTACAATTACGGACCTTTTTCAGAAGCGATGTTTGGCACAGTACGTACCTTACTCGATAACCCTGAAAAAGTGGCGGATACATGGTTAAACCTGGCAAGTGCTGTATTCTTTTATGTTTATCCTCAGCCTCCAAAACCCAGCATGTTCCACGTTATTAATGGCACCTGGCAGCCCAACGCCCATGATAAAGAAGGTGGCTTAGTGCATGGTTTTGGTGTAACCACACAAATAATTAATGGTGGTGTTGAATGTGGTGGTCCAACAGAGCACCGACAATCACAAAACCGAATTAATTATTACAAGCAATTCACCCAGTACCTGAAGGTGCCCATTGCAGATGATGAAGTATTAGGCTGCGCCAACATGAAGCGGTTTGATACGAAAGGCAGTGGTGCTCTCAATATTTATTGGGAACAAGATTGGAGCTGGGACCCTAGCACACCATCTGGTAAAAGCTATAAGTGTAAACTGGTTAATTACCAGACACCTTTTAGCGCATTCAAACAAGGTGACTACGTAAAATGTATTGAACACTTCTTTGATGATGTGGTTATCGATACCAAAAACTAGTGAGTGTATTTTTTATGCTCTCAATAAAAAGCAGCCTTACGGCTGCTTTTTTTATACGACCAACATTATCAACTGGTCACTGGACGACTAATTGTCCATGCAGAGGTCATATGCGTTGTTACTGCATCATCAACAGACATCGCACTACTTGCCCAGTCAGCAGAGTCAAATCCAGCCAGCGCTTGCACTAGCTGATCAATACCCTGTCGATCCAGAGCACTACCATCATCTGTCGCAATATGAAACGCTTCATTCTGCTCCCAGCTCTCTATGGTAATACCATCACTGTCCTGGTTTTTAAAGGTGATGCGTAATGCAGAGCCCAGTACATTTTCCTCAATACTGAAATGAACATCATAGAGGCTTATCCCTTGTAGCCTTAATATATCTCCTGTTGTATTACCACTGTAGCCAGACTGAATTACATCTTTACCATCGCCTTTACTAAAGATAATGGTATCAGCATCCACACCAGAGAGAATGGTATCATCACCTTGGCCACCTATCAGCGTATTAAAACCTCCAGTGCCATGTAAGCGATCGTTACCATCACCCCCTATCAGAATATTATTCTCCTGGTTGCCCATTAGACTATCACTGATATGCGTACCCACCATATGCTGGATATTATTCAGCTGAATGGTTTTACCCTTAACATAGAGTGCCCCATCATTTAAATTGGCATATAACGCAAGCTCATCCCCCATGAAATTTTCAGTGGCTAGCTGAGATAAATCTAAACGGTTTCTACCCTCAGCCAAATCTATACGACTAACGTTGTCAGTCCTGACAAGAGAAACATAGTCGTCTTTACTACTGCCAATAAATTCACCATTAACCGTATTGACCCCATCAATCACTGAAGCAACGCCCGGCTCAATGGTTAATTGGTTTCGAGGTATCGCAAGAGAAGCCAACTGATATAGTTCATTACCTCCTAAGGTTACAGCGGTATTCTCCAGTGAAAAAGGCCTCTGAACTTGAGTACCGCTATAGAAATCCGTAAATACAACTTCTGTTACCCGACTGTTAGCGCCATTACCTTGATCAATAATGAGCGCATGCAGGTTATTGCCATCTCTACCCAATTGCAGATTACTTAAGTTGGCTTGCAAACTCTCGACCCACACTGGTGCTTCTGCTTCAGGCCCAACCATAATTAATCGATTGATTTCACCATAATCGTTCACCACTAGCTCCTGCTGATGACCATCACCGGTAGTGATTGCAATGTGGCGGTAAACATCACCCACAAAGTAATGCTTCAGGGTAATTTCCCGGGTGATAACAGTAACTTCACCTGACTCCGCAGGTTGTGGCAATTTAGCAGTAAGTACTAAATCATTCCCCCGACGCAGGCTAGTAATATCTTCCATACTGGCGGTCAGAATTAAATTATCCAGCTTCTGATCAGAGGCTAAGTTATTAATGGTTACATTGCCTTCGGCTAATCCAGTGACTACATATGCGTCGTGCCCATCGCGCCCTTGCATAAAGTCAGCGCCGCCATAGCCACGCAGAATATCATCTTGATCACTGCCATAGAGCTTATCTGCATGCAGGGTACCTTCAGCTGTCAGCTGGTACTGCTTGTTTAAGTGACGGCCAGCTCCCCACTGCCAATGAGTTAGTTTAAGGTCGGTTTGAAGCAACCGACTTCGGGTATCAATAAAACGCTCACCTTCATGATTTTTATCTGAGTATTTATCCCCCGTATTTAGCTCTTTAGAGCTAAAAGGCTTGTAATACGTGCCTCTCTGTTGATCTTTAAGGCTATATTCAATTCCTTCACGGGTAATTAAGGTGAAATCCCACTGTGTTTGACCACCTGAGAGGTAAGCACCACTACTATTATCCGTTGTATTATCAATCACATTATTAAGTACCAACTGACGACCATCTTTCATCGTCACGACTACGGCATAGTCATTTCGCTCTAACAGATAATATCCATTTCTATGCTTATAGAAATTTGGTGTGTAGCGGGTCTGAATAGATAAAATCTCACTGTCATCATAATCCAAGTAAAAGGTTTTGCGGGTTGTTGCAGGGTCAGCTTGTAATTCACCATTAACGACCGTGATACCCTGTCCTCTAGCAACAAAGTAGTTTTCATGGCTATTGAGTGTCTGGCTATCAACATTTGCCTGAGTTGAACTTAGTTCAAATAGCCCTTGGACTTTAGTTGGGTCTTTATCATACTCATTGGCCGCATTAATTAAGTTTTCACCGTCAATGCGGTTTTCTTCTAAGTCAATCGTGACACCATGAGTATCTTCCCGATAAACCTGGTCACCCGGTTTTAGATAACGTGCGATCAGCTTGATGGCTTGCAGCTCATCAATGCTCTCCGAGCCAACGGTTTGTGCTAACTGCGGAGTTAACATAAACCCATCACGGGTTTGGAAGCTAAGTTGATTATTAACAAGCATTAAGCCTTCTGCTGAAGCCTCATAAACTTTATTAATGGTCAACGTACGATTACGACTTCCATGCTTTGGAACAAAAGTGATGACTAAGTTTGTTCCTTGACGATGCCAGCTAGCAATTTCAGAAAGCGAGTAGTCAAAGCGAATTACGCTAACATCTTTGCCGTCTTCATCAATATTGGCATCGATGACACCTCTTTGAACAAGATAAATATCTTTGCCTGCGCCACCATCAACCGTAGCGTAATCTGTGATAGTGACGACATCATCCCCTCCACGGGCAAAGACTTTATCGCCAAAATTCGCGACAAGCGTGTTAACGCCCTCTGTGCCATAAAGAATATCGTCATAACCGTAGTTCATAGCCTCTTCTGGTAAGCCAGCCCCAGAACCCGTGGTGTGCTCAATACTCTCCAGACTACCAATTTGCGGACCCACTGCAGCCTCTCCGGTTTGGCCACGATTTCTCAGCCATACTTTCCCTGCCGCCAAGTCAACAATATAGCCTCCAAAACGCTTATCAGGCCCCTCCTCTCGGAAATCTCGACTAAATGTTTTACCACTCAAAACCAGCGTATCTTCACCATCGCCACCATCAAGGTGGAACTGGATTTGATGCTTATCATTTATCAAGGTGCCATCATCATTAAGGTTCGCGGCATAGTTTTTAATGGTGCCCAGGTCAGCAGCAAAACTGAAGGTATCATCTTTGTTTCCTCCAGTAAGCTGTTTGACACCTTCATTAAATACAAACATGTTCTTGCGTTCGGTAACTCCATAAGCTGAGTCATTACCACCACCCAAATTAAACATCACCCCCTTTTCGGTGTTTTCTGTAAAGTCAGCACTGAAGACCGTGTTAGTCGTCTGTTTACCCTGTTTTATCTGATTGCGAATAATTGCCTCAAACTGTTCTTTTTGTGCTGTGGCCTCATCAAGTGCTTGTGCTTCAGCATCACCCCGCGTTTTCTTATAGTCATCCTGTAGCTGCTTGTACTGATCAGTAGTAATAAAGCTATTGGTTTCTACTTGATTTGGGAGATGGTCAATGCCTTGTCGTGCATCAATCACATCATCACCACTTCTTAGTACAGCCTCTCGCTGAGTATCGTAGCCACTTTCCTCTTGAACATTGACACGCTCAAACACTTCAATAGATGCTGCAGCATTACCTGTAACTACTGCACCAATCGTTTGTCCCAACTCACTATCAAGTAACGTTTGCGCATGCTCCAAAGCATTAAGCCAGTAACTGGCTTTCGCTTGGTTTAATTTCAGTTTGTCATGAGTACCTTGGGTAAAATCAGATCCAAAGAAGACACGCGTTCCTTCCCAAACTGCACGAATTTCACTGACTTCAACATACTCTTTCAAGTCTTCTACACGTCGTGCTGCAGTATAACCTTGAGATATACCAATAAGCACGACAGCCGCAGCAATCCCAATTGGGCCAGCAACTGTCGCGGCTGAAGCACTAAAAAGTGCGGCGACACCCAGCCCCAATGAAATAGTAGCGCCTGCGACACTTATACCCCCTTGGAAGTACAAGTCTTGACGCTGCTTATCAGTAAGCCCCGCCTCTCCCGCTTTTGTGAACGCGGTGTAAGCACTGTAAATATCAAAGGGCAATGTTACTAGGCCAGCAGCGGCACTAGCTCCCCGGCTCAACCCTACACCCAGGTTTCTACCAAGGGCGGCAAAACGTCCCGAACTGCGTGCTGCAGAGTAAGATATGAGTCTTTGGCCCAGTTTGGGCAGTGCTTTATCCAGCACAATTTCCAGAGGTATTGATGCTAGCTCGGCCGTAATTGCACCTACTTGCACAAAGCCTTCAGTCAAATCACCTTTAGCAAATGCGTCATCAGCTGCCTTGAAGCCTGAATAAAGCCCAAAAAGTTGAAGGCCTGCACCCGCTACTTTGGTCTTTGTGCCCGGAGCCAGGGTAAGTCGCCCACCCAGCTTACTACGTAAACTATTAAGCCTTTGGGTGTTTAGCGGCACATTTGGCTGATCAAGGCTTTGCAGCGCTGCATTTAAACGACGAGAAACACCTTCATCATCTAGTAAGTTAACTGGCCTGATACCTTCCGCTTTTGCTAAGCGCTCTAAAGTTTGCAGGCTATTGCTAAATTCTGCATCAGCAGCTGTGCGTAAATGTTGTTTAAGTACTGCAGGATCAAAGCTTAAATTACGCTTCCAGCCGTCCACAAAACTGTTTTCCGTAACAGGCTCGCCATTAATTCTGGCACCCATTTGCCATAAACTCACTCGGCTGATGGGTTTACCTTCTACGATTAATGGGCCTTTTTGGACATCTAACTGTGCCAGCTTATCGAGTTCAGTAGATACAGATTGCTGTAACGTGTTAGCCGCATCTACCGCTTCCGGTTGCTCAAAAAATGCGGGGGCCAGGGTGCTCGTTTTGAAGCTGGCCTCTGCCATACCTGACTGCAACTTAAACTGACCAGAAAAATAATCAGTCATAAATGATTCGAGGGCATGATGATCTTCAAAGCCGGAAAACCAACCTACCGAGGGATCATAAAATGACAGAGCACCCGCCTGTCTGGATACCAAGAAGTGTTGGCTCCCTCCTTTTAAGATTTGGGTAAGATCTTGCCCCGAGCTGAAACGTTCAGTGACCTGGTGAATACTCAGTGCTTCAGCTTCACTACGTAGTTGAGGGTTATTACTATCCAAGGCCAGTAACCGACGTCTCGCGTCGTCTAATTGTTGAAGCTGGTTTTTTTCAGCCGCAGAAGCATTACCCTGTTCAACCAGTTCTCGAATAAAGGCAGCCTTGTTACGGTTATCCAGTAATGTACTTACATCACCTGTTGCCTGAGTTTGAGCGAGTACAAGCACATCCCCGAGTGAAGACGTTTTACTGTGTGCCGCAGGAGCTAATGAGACGTCTAAGCTACTGGCTCTTGCCATACCAAGTGCATGCTTGGCTTGAGCAAATACCTGGCTGGTGACATTGAGTTGCTGGCGCTGTTCCAGTAGCCAGTGATCTTTATTAGCAGTATCAACAATGACATCAGCTGATTTACCTGCCGCAACGTGTTGACTGGCAATAAACGCGGTTAAGTTATAAACCTTAGTCACCATCGCTCCATCCTGCCCCTTGATAAACGCCTGGAGCTGATCATGACGGAATGTTATTTGTTGTAAGGTTTTGCTATCCGTTAAATTGGTACTGGCATCAATTGGTTTACCATCAACCAGCGTACCTAAACGGTACAAGTCAACACGGCTAAATTGCTGATCATCTAACGTGACTTTTCCTAACTCAGCATCTTGTGTACGCAGTTGGTCTATAGTTGTGGTGATCGGATTAAACTGTGGTTGCAGCTTGTTACTGATGTCACTACTCGCCAGTTTCGTTTGATCCACCTGCTCGACTAATAATTTATCCGAAGTAAATAAGTACGCATCACTGAGATCTACTAAATGCTTTTGTAAAACAGATTGCAACTGTTGGGGACTTGAAATACCCGTTACAGCACCCACTGTTGGATCATTCAGCTGAATCGAAAACCCTTGTTCTGAGGCACTAACCACGACAGCTATAGTATGGTTGCGAGTACTTAATAAATAGGTTTCGGTACCCGTTGTACCCACCGGAAAACGTTCACTGATTTGCCCGGTTAGCTCGGTTAGATTTAATTCACCCAAACTACGACTTATGCCAGGTAGAACGGAATCTGTCGTTTGTCCGGTATTAATTTGGCTGAGGGTATCCAGAAATTGCTGTGCCACTGCAGCATCATGGTCGGATATAGGACCTGCTAACGCCTGACTACGAATAGCACCCACAGTAAACAGATTATCCAGTAAGAATTGCGCTCGACTGCCGCCATCCTGACTGTCCAGATAGCTGGCTTGTGCCCAAACGGTGGCAATAGCCACACACAACCCATTACGATGACTTGCTTCGACATCAATACTCAATACAGATTGAGGTGCAGGACGCCACTGCAGATCAGGATTCACTTCCACCAAACGTTGTTGAAACTGATCAATCATTTGCTGGTTATGTTGCCACTGCGCCAAATAGCCACGAACCAAACCAGATGCGTTTTCTGCTTGTGGATCGACAGAAGCCGTGTTGTTGTTATTTAACAGCTGCTTGTCGAATAGCTCACTAATAGCCCCCCTGTTATCTTCATGGGTAACATTGAGTTGCTCTCCAGTGACATTGTACCCATCTTGTACCAGCTTCAGGCGCAGCACTTCACCTGCATTACCGATATCTTCACTATCCGTCACCAGCACAATAGGGGTATCTTTAGGTAGCCCTGCGAGGTTTTTCTGCACACTAAACTGGCCATTAACTGCTTTCGCCAGTGCTCCTGTTATGCCACGAGGGTTGGCTATACCAAACGCAGTAATCGCTTTGCTCATACTGGGCATAGGGCGATCTAATAGCAATTGGCCAACGGGTAACCCCTGTTCAGCAGCAACACGTGCTAAATCAGCAGCAACGGGGGCACCCATAGAGTAGCCGTGGACAATAATATTGGCTGGACTAATACCACGATCATTCATCAGGTATTTCAACATAGTCCGCGCATCCTGGTATAACCCAGCCTCACTGGGAGCACCATCACTATCGCCATAGCCTCGAAAGTTTACCGCCAGTATGTCCATGCCTTGCTGTTGATACTTAGTACGTATTTGCTCAGCCTGAGAGTCCCCAGAGTCGCCCGAACCATGCAAAAAGAGCACAACTTTTTTGTCTGCTGCCGGGGAGCTTTCAGCCTTGTGGTAATAGCCTACTAAGCGACCAGCTTCACCCGCGAGCGTAACCGCTTCCGAAGTACCGTCAGCAACGGCTTGTGACAACACTCGACGCGTATGAGGATTAAGCTGTCGGCGCTCATTTAAGCGGCCAAATAGTTCATTATTGAAAAAACGTTTTAATGGACTAAGTGACGCAGCAGGATTATTAACAGGGGTATTGTCATTGGTTAATGCGACGGAACCCGCTAAGCCGGATGGTAGCCGTTGACTATCCTCTCCCCCCTGAGCAGCCAACTTATCAAGCTGAGCTTGTTGCAAATGCTGAGCAAAATTAAATATTTCTCGAGGGCGCCAAATTCCACCCAATGGACGCCAAGCCCTACCAATAATTTTTTCAGCACCACCAGCCTTCAACACTCTGGCAACCATGGTTGAACAGTTTTTACTCAGAAGTTGGTATTTAGCATCAGGTTGACTGCGAATGCTCTGCCACTCCCGCTGCATTGCATTCACATCCAAGCCTTCTAAATTAATGCGGATAACACGTCCATCCTCAAAAACACCATCGCTGTCTGCATAAGCGGTATTTTTGGAGTCATTTATTGCGTGATTATACTGCTGCTGAAGTACTGTAAGCAGGTTATTAACGTCAGCCTCAATATCCGCGTCAGTAAGAATACGACGTGCATCAGCTTGAACAGCATCAACAAAGCTGTTAATAACTTCTTGTTGGTCACTACTTACATCATTCCATTGCGCTAAATAAAACCTGGCTATTTCATCGGGTATACCAAACCCAGCCATTGTCTTTTCTGCTAATGGATCGGTAAGCAGATAAGTTGCTTCAGCTACAGAAAAATTAACCAGTTTGGGATTATTTACACGTGCTTTCTGAATAAACTGCTCAACTGATTTAACCAGACCATTCACTAGCTGATTCGTTTTTAATTGAGGATCTTTTCTTTTTTCAAGAAATGTTTTTACAACCGATTTGGGAACTCCTTTTTCTCTGGCTTTTTCTAAAACAGCCTCATCACCTAAAGCAAGAAGTTCCTGTGCATCTTTGCGCGAAAAATTAAGTAATTCTGGATTAAATCGACGCGCACGTTTTAGCCTTTCCAAATCTCGATCACTTAAGCCTCTAAAAAGATTCTCTTCTTCCTCATGAGCAATATCTGTTGTTAAATCATCATGAGGTGACGCATTAAAGGAAGTAAATAAAAAACCAAAAGGCCCTGCATCATTAGCTTCCGGCCACCAGCTCACATATTGACTTTGCAGGAAGGGCTTGGTTTCTGCCGAAGATAACTGCACACGACCTTGGCCAATACCCAAGGCTGCATGTCCTACATTTTCACCATGAGGCAACCAGACAAATAATGTGGCACTGGTTGGTGATAACTGACGTTCTATAGCCAGGTGTACTTGCTTTAAACCTCGAATATCAATGCCATTGCCATCATGAGATAGTGTTTCTGCGGTCAACTCACTAAATACTTTATCAGCAACAGCTTCACCATATTCCGCAGTCACTAAGGCTCTCACTTGAGCAAAAGCCGTCTCTCGTTGTAATTGACGAGCAGTTTTCTGTTCTTCAGTCAGTGTATTGAATAAACCTTGAAAACCATTGGTGTGCAAACCGTTTGTGCTATCAAAGTAAAGGTGTTTATCTTTATTTGAAGCACCTCGGAGCTGATCATATAAGTCACTGAACGAGCTTTGTTTCTGATTAACCAAATCATCTGTCGTTGTTTGTTTATCAGTGTTTTGTCCTGCAGAACTTCCTGCTTCAACCCAGTCTTTTTCTAGAGTATTTAACTGTGCTTTTACGGCATCTACCTGCCCTTGCAGACCGACTTCACCTGCTTGTGCCTTATTAATAACCTCAACAAGTCGATCACGTAAAACCTGAATGGCTGCATTGCGCTTAGAGTCAGGGTGCTCAATAATATACTCACCAGCCTGCTTATACAGATCAAACGCTGTTGTAATACGATCAACACCTTGCTGTTGCCACAGTAAATCAAGTGTCGTCAAAATTGATCGATAACGCTCACCTTGTGCCTCTCCAAAAACTGTCGCTTGCTCTATCAACTGTCCCCTATCGGGTACATCGCCCCAAATGGTATCTAAGTTACTTTCTAAATGATTTTCTCCTGTTTCACTTGATACTATGGGAGAGGAAGTTTCAGGTTGATTGGCAATGTTATTCGCATTGTTGCGACGCTCAACTAGGTCAGAGGATAGCCATTCTCCAGCAATACGCTGGGCGACTATAGTTGCAGTTCCCTCTCTACCTGTTTGGATGATTTGGTCACCTGCAATTTCCAATACAGCGGGCAATGAGTTTTGGTCGAAATTAGCCAATATATATCGTTGCAAAGTGGCTATTTGCTTACGCTGGTCAGCAGAAGTATCAACCTGTAATTCAACCGCTTGACCATTTTCGAGCATCAGTGTGACTTTTCCTGAGGCTATATCATGGCTAACGGTTGCCTGCCACTCATTACGTAATAAATTTAACGGTAGTAAATTATGCCTCAATGTATCCGCCGCTTGATTAATAAAGTCACCGTTAACACCAAGGTCAATAATATCATGAGGCTCTGGTATATAAATTTTCTTCGAACTCGTATGGATTTCATCAAGTAGCTGAATAATTTTCTTGAAGCTTTCCCCCTGGAATAAACCCAAAACAGTAGCAGAAGATGTTAATTGTTTTACCGATTCTAGATTAGGATTCCCTCCCGTTTTATTTCTTTGCTTAATAAACTCATACCAATATTCCATTTGTTCAGTAGACGTCTGTTTAGTAAGAGAAGACAGCCTGTTTATGTAAGCATCAATCTCGTTACCCACCCTAGTCAGCGCTCTTGATTTTCTGGAGTCGCCATGGGTATTCACATACTCTTCAATAGCTGCTTTTAATTCATCTAATTTCGGAACCAGTAATTTATTTGCATCCTGCTGTAACTTACGCGCAGTTCCAAACGCTTGTAACCATTCAGGTAACCGTTGTATTTGTACCTGCAGAGGCACTTCCGGATCGGAAATAGGTGTACCTATCTCACTCAACGGTTTATCAAAATATTCATCCAATTTTTTAAACAGGACTTTTACATCACTTACATAACCATCTTTTTGTAATTGCCTAAGTACCGGTAGCTCAACCAGCCAAAAATAATTATTAAGTTTAAGACCATTTGGCGATAGTGCGTAAGCTGTTCCTTCAACACCTGTCGCATAGACTGAGCTTAAATAAGCCGACAGGGTATCCATACCGGCTTGAATCGAGTGCCTAATAACAGAGTCTTCTGGAAGTGTTCTGGAATAGCGTGATAGCTCGCTACGCAATGCATGGATAAAATCAAGCCCTGTCACATCAAAGTCTATTGCTACACTTTTGCCACTGTCTGCCAGCTTCTGATTCAAGATATATCGATAACCAGAGTAATCTCCAGACCAAAATGCCAGTAAGCTATCCCCTTCGCCTTTTGGCTTAAAATCAATGCCCAGTGCTTCAACGGCTTCTATCAGCTCTGCTCGTTTGGCATAATCTTGTTTAACGGTTGCTTCTACAAATAAATCAGCCAATTTATTTGCGGCATCAGCATCTAACTGTTCCGGTACCTGATGACCACTTGATTTCTTTTTTGCTAACACCGAGTTTATATTATCAGCAACGGCCTGTTTTGCTGCTGATAAGTCTAATGATGCAAGCTGTTCATTATTGGGTACTGGAAACCCAGGCGTTATCACTCCATTAAATTGATTTGAGTTAGTACCCTGAGCAAGACGGTTATAAACTGAAGCGACATATCTAGCTCGTTGACTCAATGTTAGGCTTTGCTTGTTTGTAGACGTTTCATTAACTTCTGGAGTTGAAACAGTGTCCATTATTATCAGGCTCTCTTAACCTATCAATTAGCGTTATTAAAAATAATGACCTATGGATATACCTGTACTGTTGCAAGAAGCCCTAAAGGGCCTCTCAAATTACACTCCATGTAATAAACATCACATCATGACCGAAGATAGTTCGAATTCTTTTCGTGCCCTACCAAATTTAAACGCGATTAATTAAATAGAGCTCATGCTCATACGCTATTAACTAAAAGCCATTGCACTCAAAAATATCACCTTCATGGAATAGTTTTAGATAAGCATTAAATATATGCATTTTTTCAATACATTATTAGAGGCAATAGACGGTACATTTCAGATACACACTGTAAAAAACGGTATTAATACAGCTATTAATTCTGAGCTAACAATAATTCATGAAAGGAGGCTAAATCCTCTACCATTATTAAGAGGTACTTTTAGATTTGCCATATAATAGCCCGATACAATCTAATACAACCCAATAAATTTTGGTGAATGCATTAACGCATAATATGCCAAACAATACAAATTACTTTATTTAATCTTATCTATAAGCAAAAGTAATCATGATGCGACTATTTTAATATCCATTAAATTGATTTTAAAATAATTTCATATACTGTTAACTTTTAATTATATCATCAATTTGTTTTAACAATTTTTTTATTTATTTTTATTAATAGAAATATATAGCCGATAAGAATTATTTTCAGGTGAGACTATCGAAAACCAAAACTAAAACCAAGGTACCACTACATATAACTCCATTTAAAAAAAAACTATTTTCAGACGCACTTTCACCAAAGTGCTGAATCCCTCCTGTCGAACACACCGTAAATCCATCCCTGGACGGTTGATTGCCGCTTCCTTGCGGCAAACAGTCCGACAGGCGTTATCCAACCTTTGTTGGCCATTGGCAAACATTAAAGTACAACAGACGTATACTTAAAAAATGATTGAGGTAGAGTACAAAGCACAATCTTTACAGAGCGCTACTATATATCCTCAAGTTTGTCCTGGGTTTTGTTATCAAAATCACTAGCATCATGCCGCTCATGAAGCTGTTCGTTTAACTCACCCCATGTCCGATTAACCATTCGCCCTCTTTTTACCGCAGAACGCGCACCAATTTCATCAGCCCAACGTAACACATTGGTGTAGATTTGAGCATCAAGAAATTCCGCTGCGTCATAAACTGTATTCTTAACCAATGCGCCATACCAAGGCCAAATCGCCATATCTGCTATGGTGTAATCTTGACCACTAATAAATTGGTGTTCTGCAAGCTGACGGTCAAGCACATCCAGTTGTCTTTTCACTTCCATTGTGTAACGGTTAATTGGGTACTCATATTTTTCTGGCGCATAAGCAAAGAAATGACCAAACCCTCCACCTAACAAAGGTGCACTTCCCATTTGCCAAAATAACCAGGATAAACACTCTGTACGCTGTGCTGCAGCTTGAGGAAGAAAAGCACCAAACTTTTCAGCAAGATAAAGTAAAATAGCCCCCGACTCAAAGACCCTAATAGCAGGATCAACGCTCTGATCCAAAAGTGCCGGTATCTTTGAATTAGGATTAACTTGGACAAAACCTGAGCTAAACTGCTCACCCTCGGTTATCCTGATAAGGTGAGCATCGTACTCAGCCTCATTAAAACCTTTTTCTAATAATTCCTCCAGCATAATGGTTACTTTAACACCATTAGGTGTCGCTAATGAGTACAGCTGTAAGGGGTGCTCTCCCACAGGCAGGTCTTTCTCATGGGTGGCACCTGCTACCGGTCTATTTATGTTAGCGAATGCTCCGCCATTTTCTTTATTCCACTGCCAAACTTTTGGGGGTATATAAGACTCAGCCATTATTAAAGCCCTGATTGATGATCATCTATAGAGTAATAGCCTAATAGATTCTCGCCCCACTCGTCTATTTCTGGTAAGTCTAATAAACATCTTTTTACTTTTATCTATTTTTGTCGTTCAAAAATAAACCAGATCAATAATTAACTAGCCCCTCGCCATAATGCACTACTCGTTAAGCATATACTTTTCTCGACAAATTTGATTTTTATATAAGAAAGATGGCTATTTGACGGAATAATAAACAGAATGGAAACGATTAATTAGCCAAAAAACAGCTTTCTGAAACTGCTATGATTATCACTCACAAAATTTTAATTGTTTAATTCATATAATTGACTAGCGTCATATTAAACTATGCATTATTTGTTGTATAAATTTGCACGCAAAACTATAGTACACGGAAAGGGAACTTAAAATACACATCCTTAACTATGTGTATAATTTTCCACCAAATAAGCGTACATGACCAAATGTTGACTTTTAAGCATTACTTAAAATAAGCCTGGCAATTTCGCTTTTTTAGGTGGCATTCTAAAAACATAAAAACGCAAGGAAATGACAATGAATACTTTATTAAAAAGTGCCTGCATCGCAACAATGATAGCGCTTCTCTCTCCCATCCAGGCAATGGCTGACTCAGATAAAGCTGCAGTCAAACGCCCTAGCGGTATATGCACAATGGACATAAACCCCTGTGGAAACTCCAGTATTTGTACATGTGATGAAGGTTATCGCTATGATGCCAAGGTGGGCTACTGTATTATCGATAATCTCTCTGAAGCGACACATAAAGGATTTGATAAACGCTCAATAAAAAGCTCTTGCTCTATCCAAGTTCCACCCAATCGGGCCTGCACCCGAGATCTCAACCCTGTTGGCTACCCCAGCTACTGTGACTGCAGTGGCATAGGAGAGTACGACCAACGTCTTGGTCAGTGTGTTCTTGCTTTATTCTAATCACCATAATACTAAGTTAGAAAGCTAATAGAGAGAGGTTAATACCTCTCTCTATCTTGGTAGTGCTTATCCACTGAAGTACTACCATTAGTTACGCATTACAAATACCTATTTTTTTATATTATTCCACTATACTCATACCTATACCCAATACGAATGGTTTTAAGGTGCGGCCATCCATTGACGAAGACCCATAAGCCTATATTAATAGGTAATTGGGGTGAGGAGTGAAGATAATAAAACCTAGAAATCATTTGTGAAGGGTATATATCAGTTAAAAGTACCTCTTACATGAACGGTTTAAACCTCTATGCTTAAAAGTCGTCTTTTAAAAAAGTTAAGCATGGTAGATCAATAATCGTATAATTTTTATAAGTAACAAAAAAGAATCAAATAAAGTGAATTAATAAAGTGCATAAAATTAATACAATATATTGTTGGTTATTCACTCTATTATTGTTAAGCTCAAAGTTGTTTGGAGCACCTCAAACACTTCGCTTTTTCACATCATTTGATACCCCTGACATAAAACTTGCTCAAGCAATTCTTGAAGAAGCATTTAAGCAAAATCACTACCATACCATTTTTATTCTGGAAGCATACAGACGAAGTATATCCCGAGCCAACTCTGAAGGCGATGGTGAGGTGTTAAGGGTCGCGAACCTTAAACAAATCGATCCTGAAATTACCGGTAACCTTGTGCCAATACCGGAGCCAATACTAGAGGTTCCTGTTTTTATAGTAAATCACAACCCTATATCAAACTTTACTCATTACAACGACTTGAAGCCATATAGGAATGGTGTATTAAAAGGTATTCGAGTGCTTGAAAAAAATGTACCTAATATTCATACCATATCAACTTACCCTTCCCTTTTTAAACTCTTAAATAAAAAACGAATCGATAACCTGATCACTTCTGACTACTTTATTGAAGAAATAACCTACAATCCAGACTTTCAAACTGAATTTTATATTCATACTTTGTTAAAAATCGATGTATTTACCTACTTGAACATGAAACATGTTAAACTCGTAGCTCCAATAGCCGCCACATTAAAAACAATGAAGAAGGATGGGACGTATAAACGCGTAGAGTCAATAATTCGTAGTCAGTACTACTCAATTCAATAATAAACCCTTTATTATTCCAAGGTAAGTTCAAATAATAATAGTTTGCGATGAGTATAGATTACGCTGCCAATGTAATGCATAAATTAATGTGTTCAACAAGCATTATACTATCTTTAAACAAATTCGCATAAAAAATGCGTTTAAGGGAAAACTTATAAATAATTTTTCAACCCCTCATCATCCATTAACAATTCATTTAAACTCTTATCAAAATATAATAATTAATTATTAATATTCGCTATAGATTAAGGCCAGATCAAATGTTAGTATAAATTTTTACAATAAAAGAGTTAGCTAATGAATATACGATTATTGTTTTTATTTTTTTCTCCAATACTCTTTTTTATGCAAACCAGTCATGCAGATAGCTTACGTTGCGGTCAATATTTAATCAAAGGTGGTGAAAGTACAATTGAAGTACTTAATATATGTGGAGAACCAATTCTAAAGGAAAACCTTGGCACAGTAGCAGAAGAACACGACTTAAATAATACAGGCACTAGAGTACGTATTAGTGAAGAAGTTGTAACCCGATGGACTTATGGCAAAAAAGGTGATTTATACAAGTATGTCATTTTCCATAATGGTCAAGTTCGCAGTGTTCAAACCGGGGGCCGCTGGAAAATTAACTAGATGAGCCCTAGAGTAAAAACCCTTTAATAATTAATTAACAGTATATTGACCAATTACTAACAGACTTTAAACATATTATTAAATAGAAAAAAGTAAGATCATTGATTTTAAATATACGTAAAGATTAAAACTATGATTAATACTAAACATCTCAATAGCAAAATAATATTACAACTTACTTTTTTGCTAATTTTGACGAATACAGCCTTTTCCGCCGAATACATTTGGAAAAGCCAAAATCAATCGAAAATGCCTGACGCCGTTATCTTAGATAATGGCCAGCTTTGGCTTAACTCAAATACAAGTTCAATACCTAATGCCATTATTGTAGATAATGAAACAAAAAAACTTAAGAATCATTACTCAATGGGTTCTGACATCATTATAAAAAAGGATGGCAAACTCTGGATTAATAAAGGTATTAATCAAAAGCCAGATGCAACTATCAATGCTGCAGGTGAAATATGGCTACAAAACAATCAGTCTAATATTCCCAATGCTAAAATCAATAGAAATGGCTGGATTTGGTTATCAGGGAATCAACAGAATAAACCCGATGCTATTGTAAAAGGCATTAGCCCCCTATCATCTGCATTCATTGCTACCGTTTATATGTTACTGCCTTACTGAAAGGTATATACCTTTCGCTGTGGTATACAACAAGAGCATTTAAAATGAATAAATACTTATTAAGTTTAGTTTTTTTACTATTAACTCATTCTTATAACGCATACAGCGCTTCAACGATGATGCGCTGTGGCAGCAACTTGGTAAAAGTTCAAGATGATAAGAGTACTATAATACAAAAATGCGGTGCACCCATTACAAAAGAGTTTATAGAACGTGAATGGCATTACAAAGGCGACCCTGAAAAGCTTTCAAAACCACTTCAATACCGGCTCAAAAAAGGTCTAAAGCTTTATTACACTGTTGAACAATGGACCTATGGTAAACCTGGCTCTTTTTACAAACACCTTATTTTTAATGACAATGGTATATTACAAGAGATAAATACTGGAAAACGTTATTAAACTATTAATTATATCCGTACACATCACCAATAATATATTTAAAATAGGTGCCTTTAGCGCCTATTTCACAAAAAAATCCAATTATAGCCTCCCCTTTTAAATAGGAGAAGCTGTCAGCCATTACCCTGTTACAAACCCTCTTCTAGGGCCTGTTAACAGGCCCTAAAACGAAGCATTTAAACTACGATCCCAGTCCTTCCATACCACCTCTAAACCTTTTAGTTTAATTATTTCTTCCATTTGTTCTGGTGGACGATCATCAGAAATCTCGAACTGTTTCAATGCTAACGTCCTTTCATCAGTATAACCTCCAGGCTGTGTGCTTGAACCTGCACTTAAGCTGGTAATACCCAATGGGAGAACATTATTTCTAAAGTGCGCAGACTCTCTTGTTGACAATGATAACTCAACATCAGGATTAAACAAACGGTAGGCACAAATCAGTTGCAACAATTGACGATCTGTCATGATTGATTTTGGTTGAAATTCTCCTGCACAAGGACGCAAGCGAGGAAATGAAATCGAATATTTGGTTTGCCAGTATGATCGTTGCAAATAATCTAAATGCATTGCAACATGGTAACTGTCTGTTCGCCAGTCATCTAAACCAATTAATGCGCCAATCCCTATTTTGTAGACTCCAGCCTTTCCTAAGCGATCTGCGGTTTCCAGCCGATAACGAAAATCTTGTTTCTTTCCTTTTAAATGATGTGCGGCATAAGTAACAGGGTTATAAGTCTCCTGATATACCAGCACAGCATCCAGTCCTAAACCAATCAGCTCTTCATATTCATGTTGGTCTAAAGGTTGAACCTCCATGGAAAGATGTGCAAATTGAGATTTCACGTGTTTGATTATTTTACGAAAATAGTCAATGCCTACGCGGTACTCCGATTCTCCTGTAACCAATAGCACATGATCGAACCCCATTTTTTTTACCGCAGCAATTTCTGCATTCAGTTGTGGCAAGGTTAAAGTTGTGCGGCGAATTTTATTATGAATGGAAAAGCCACAATAAGTACAAATATTCGAACAAAGATTCGATAGGTATAATGGAATATACATTTGCAACGTATTGCCAAAACGCTGCCGAGTTAATTGCATACTCCGCTGAGCCATCTGCTCCAGGTAAGGTTCAGCTGCAGGTGAAATTAGCGCCTGAAAGTCATTAAGTGTTAGTCGCTGGCGAGACAAAGCACACTCTACATCTGTCTTGCTTTTACTACGAATAGAGAGCCGACACTCATCCCAATTAACTTGCAGTAGATAGTCGTAAAAACTCATCCGACATCCTCTAAAAAAGCAGTTAATGGGCTTGAAGCCTGTGCTTGCTGTTGTTGTCCTGCCAGCCCAGTTTCAAATGCCATTCGCCCTGCCTGTACCGCTAATGCAAATGCACGACTCATCACGACTGGGTCGGGTGCTACAGCAATTGCCGTATTCACTAAAACAGCATCAGCCCCCATTTCCATTGCAGACGCAGCATGACTTGGCGTTCCTAATCCCGCATCAATAATGACAGGGACATTGGACTGCTCAATAATAATCTCTAAAAACGCTTTCGTTTTAAGCCCTTGATTAGAGCCAATAGGTGATCCCAGAGGCATAACAGCCGCAACACCCACACTTTCCAACCGCTTACATAAAACAGGGTCTGCATGAATATACGGCAATACCACAAAACCTTCTTTAACCAACTGTTCTGCAGCAGATAACGTCTCTACGGGATCAGGCAATAAGTACCGTGGGTCTGGGTGTATTTCCAGCTTTATCCAGTGAGTTTCCAGTGCTTCTCGTGCTAATTTAGCCGCAAAAATAGCATCTTTTGCGGTACGAGCACCAGACGTGTTTGGTAATAAATGCATGTTATTAGCGATCAGCGGCTGCAAAATATCATCGTCTTTATTTTGCAAATCAACCCGCTTCAATGCCATGGTCACCATTTCGGAGCCTGATGCTTGTAATGCTGCAACCATGGTTGTTTTATCATTAAATTTACCGGTTCCCGTAAATAATCGAGAGCTAAAAGTTTTATTCGCTATTTTTAACATATTTACACCTTAGCCCTTTTCACCTTAACCACCAGCAATAGCCTTAAACACTACAACCTGGTCATTTTCTTGTAACTGATACTGCCGCCACTGGCTACGACAAATAATGTTGGTATTAATGGCTACAGCAACACCTTTCTCTGGCTGCTCAAGCAAAACCAGTAACTCTATAATGCTACAAGGATTGTATAACTGACGAGGTACATCATTTACACTAATATTCAGCTTCTTGGTCATTCTTGTGCTTCCATTAACTGGTATATTTCAGCACCACTGGCTTTAAACTCAGCAGACTTTTGCTGCATACCTTGTTCAGCATCCACAATCATCTCTTCATCAAGAAGCTGGATTTTAATGCCTTGTTGTTTCTGCTCTGCAGCATAGTCACGCACATCCTGTGAGATTTTCATAGAACAGAATTTTGGACCACACATCGAACAAAAGTGAGCTAATTTACCCGAAGCTTGCGGCAGTGTTTCATCATGAAAAGCACGCGCTGTATCAGGATCTAACGCTAAATTGAACTGATCTTCCCAACGAAATTCAAAACGCGCTTTAGACATTGCATTATCACGTATTTGCGCACCAGGATGTCCTTTTGCCAAGTCAGCGGCATGTGCTGCAATCTTGTAGGTAATCATCCCTGTTTTTACATCATCCTTATTGGGTAAACCTAAATGCTCCTTGGGTGTGACGTAGCATAACATGGCACATCCATACCAACCGATTAACGCAGCTCCTACGCCTGAGGTTATATGATCATATCCTGGTGCAATATCAGTTACTAAAGGGCCTAATGTGTAAAAAGGTGCTTCATGGCAATGTTCCAATTGCAAATCCATATTTTCTTTAATCATATGCATTGGAATATGGCCTGGGCCTTCAATAATAACCTGAACATCATGCCGCCAAGCTATTTTTGTTAGTTCGCCAAGGGTTTTAAGTTCAGCAAACTGCGCCTCGTCATTCGCATCAGCAACTGAGCCAGGTCGCAAGCCATCACCAAGCGAAAGTGATACATCATAAGCCTTACAAATTTCACAAATTTCTTCGAAGTGAGTATAAGCAAAGTTTTCTTTATGATGGGATAAACACCACTTCGCCATAATAGAGCCGCCACGAGATACAATACCTGTTAAACGTTCTGCTGTCATAGGTACGTAGCGCAACAATACACCGGCATGTATAGTAAAATAATCTACACCCTGCTCTGCTTGTTCAATTAACGTATCACGAAAAACATCCCAACTTAGGTCTTCAGCAATCCCTTTTACTTTTTCAAGTGCTTGGTATATCGGCACAGTGCCAATAGGAACAGGTGAATTACGTAAAATCCATTCCCGCGTCTCATGGATATTTCGCCCAGTTGATAAATCCATGACGGTATCAGCTCCCCAGCGCGTCGCCCAAACCAGTTTTTCAACTTCTTCTTCAATGGATGAGGTCACAGCCGAGTTGCCAATGTTGGCATTCACTTTAACCAAAAAGTTTCGCCCAATGATCATAGGCTCTGATTCTGGGTGGTTTATATTGGCAGGAATAATAGCTCGTCCTTCAGCCACTTCCTGTCGTACAAATTCAGGAGTTATATTTTCAGGTAAATTTGCACCAAAATGCTGGCCAGGATGCTGCTTTTTAAGCACTGCACTACGCACCCGCTCGCGCCCCATATTTTCACGAATAGCAATATATTCCATTTCAGGTGTAATAATTCCCTTACGGGCATAATGCATTTGGGTAACATTAGCACCAGGTTTTGCTTTTTTAGGCTTTGGTAAACAACCAAACCGTAAATGCTCTAACTGTCCATCAGCCAGACGTTGTTGTGCATAATGAGAAGATACCCTCGTCAGCTCCTCTGTGTCATTTCGAGACTCTATCCAGCATTTACGCAACGAAGCTATTCCCTTATGCACATCAATTGTCGCAGAGGGATCAGTATATGGCCCTGATGTATCATAAACGGGAACAGGTGGGTTAGATTCGTAGCTTGGATTAGCCTTTGTACCCCCAGCTAATGTATCAGCCAGCTTAATCTGACGCATAGCAACGCGAATATTATCTTGGCTGCCAGTAATATATATCTTTTCTGAATTTGGAAATGGCTGGCAACTAAGCTGATTAATAAAATCTTGCGCTTTTTGGCGACTTTCATTTCTAGACATAAGCACTCACACGTCCACAATGGATATAGTTTGTGATTGCTTGTCGTGAGTAAACAGAGGGAGAGTTTTGGTAACCAGTTCAACAGCCCAACAGGTGAACTACTGAAAGCACTGCACGAAAGCCATGAAAAATGAACAGTAACTGGTGTATATTACTTATTATGTACACCCAGGTGGCATCGCTACGTGCTTTGGCAACTCTTGTTTCCTTCGCTGGTACTAACCAGATCAGGTTCCACGGATCCCGCAACTGCAGTCTCAGCCAGAGAGATGAATGACTTCACCTCTACAGGCACTCCGACAAGATGCCCAAGAGTATAGAAAATATAAGTACTGAAGATCAAGTACTATCAAGACACGACATAAATTCACACTTTAATTCTTTTGCCAGGTAAAATGGCTGTCAATCAATATAATCAGCTCGTTTGGCAATTGAGTCTGGCAAAGTAATACTCCACTTTTCCAGTAATGACTTACTGTATAGATTTCGACCCTTCTCTCCTATTTTTGGCCGTATAGAGGAAGGCTGTTTACCCGATAAAATGTCCATTGCCATTTTGCCAGCCGCTTGGCCTTGGGAAAAACCATACAGCACCAGTCCTCCAATTGCTTTTTTTGGTCCTACCGCAAAATCCCAGAAGGCAAACATAGGTACTGGCGTATTTTCTGACGTCCACTCTATTAATTTGGTTGAATCAACAGACTTATCGTTTTCATCTCGCAAGGTATGATAAAGACCTGTAATGATGGCATCATATCCACTTTCTTTGGCAGAACTGACTGCTGATTTCCACTCACTTAGAATACCAATTTGGTGAATATCAATTTTTATGCCACTAATCGCACCGGTCTTTTTACCTTTAAACTCATCTTCTAATGCCTGGGTAGAAGTTGTGCCATTATCAAATAGAATAAGAAGCTTTTTTGCATTAGGTAAAATTTCTTTCACTTGAGCAATAGACTTTTTAAATAATGGGCGCTCTAAAATACCGGTGATATTTTTATACTTAGTAATACCCAGTTTATTTGGATTACTGTTAATACCTAAATAAACCACTGGCGTATTTGTTTGTGAAAATTTCTCGGCAAGAAACTTTAATGCATTATCATCTCCAAGAATGACAAGATCAGGCTGTACTTGCTGATAATATGCCCAAGCTTCATCAGCTTTTTGCTGATACTCTGCACTTGGAACTCGTTTCGTATCCATTTGAAATCGAAGCAGCGAAATTTCTTTCGACTCAAAGACAGATCTTAAGCCTTCAACATAACTAATATCCCAAGGATAATCGGCATGGTAACTCTCAATTAAGAGAATTTTATTTGCTGCCAGAGCATAAGTAGAACAGTATATTAACATACCAAGCAGCAATAATTTCATACGTTGTTTCATAAATAACCTCTAACTATTATTCAATAAATTCTGCAGATACCTGTAAATCCATTGGCAACGCCAGCTGCCATCGCGTAAGTTCGTGCCGACTAAAAATCAGCTGACCATGCTCTGGTATGACAGGCAATATATCCTTTGGTAAAGTACCGGCGAGTACTTGTTGCGCAAGTAAACCTGCTGCAGCTCCCTGTGAATTACCCGTCATAACATAGCCACCTATCGTTTTCTGCTTACCTACCGCAAAATCCCATAACGCAAATAAAGGCACCTTACTGTTATTTGAAGTCCAAAATAAAAGTTCTCGATGATCTATATGTTTTTGCTTATCAAATACAGTAAAGTAAAGCCCCACCCAAACGGCATCATATCCATTTTCTTTCGCTGACAGCACCACTGACTTCCATCGTTCATAATTATTGGTTGTCTCAAGGTGTATCTCTACACCACTGTATGCTAAAGAATCATGACCTTGAAATAGGTCCTCAGCAGCATATTTTGATGTATTACTCCCATCAAACATAATCAGCGCTTTTTTCATTTCAGGTAGTACTTTCTTCATTTCAATGATTGAACGACGGTATAATGGTCGTTCTAGTACCCCTGTAATATTTTTGTATTTTAATATGCCTGTTTTTCGAGGATTAGAATTAATACCTAGATAAATTGCTTTATACTGACTATTACCAACTCTTGCAGCAAGATAACTAAGCGCATTATCATCCCCCAGAATGATAAGGGCTGGGTCAACTCTCTTGATAATATCCCACGCGGTATCTGCACGAAGTGAAAAATGCTGCTTGGGCAAACGTTTGGTATCCATTTGAAATGTTATTAAGTTGTAGTGTACCAAGCTATCACGCAGTGCCATTAACCAATCTCTATCCCACGGGTACATTGTATGATAGCTTTCCACAACAACAATATCGCGCTCTCCAGCATTAAGCACTGTATTAAATACCAAAACAATTATGGCAAGCAGCGATGGTAAAGGCATACTCATACCAGGGTAATATTATTAAAAGTGCTATTTATCTAAGGGTGCCAATTGCATATGGTATGAATCAAGTATTTCTTTTAATTTTCCGGAGTTTCTCATATCTGAAACTGCTTTACTAAAAGCATCAGCAACCTTTTTATCTGTAAATTCTTTACTAAGCCCAAAATAATAGTTGAGTTTTTTATGTGACCCTGCATAGCGGATATTATCTAAATTAACTTGATGAATAATAGCCATGCCTACATCTTTATTAGAATAAACGCTTGTTAGATTTCTTTTCGGGTCATCTAACATCTTAAAAATATTGATATCATCTGATACCATCTTTATTTGAATAGCACTCAAACTCTCAGATTCCATACTTTGCTTAATTTTCTCAAGCGACTTTGAAGTATTTGATGGTCCAAAGACCCCCACTCGGTAGCCCTCAATATCCTTAAGTCCTGAGTAATTAAGGGTATTGGACTTTCGCACAAAGAAACCGTAAGCTGTTTCCATAAGCGGAGGAGAATAATAAAGCCACTGATCTCTTTCTTTATTCCAGCCTATAACAAATAGCCCATGTGCTTTTCCCTCCTTTACTTCACTAATGGCTCGTCGCCAAGGTAAAAGCTTAAACTTACAGTTATACGATAGTGCTTGACAGGCTCCTCTAATAATATCAGCTGCAGGCCCTTCTACTTTATTATCAACCGTATAATTAAATGGAGGAAAATCCTGTGTATTAAATAATAATTCTTCAGCCACCACACCACCTTTAATATTTAAAATCAATATGGCAACCAAACATATAAGATGACGCTTCATAGGGAGGCTTGCTCCTAGCTCATAAAAAATCAGGCGTTATTAATTAAAAAATATAGTCCAATTGCAACAACATGCGTAAGTTAAAATCTTTTAAAACACATAATAAACAGCTATCTACAATTTATTTTTAAAAAATTTAATACAAATACCCACAACTGAGTATTTTTTTTCAGGAAAAGCGTACTACTGAACTTAAGCTAACATGTACTTTTTTAATCATAGAGATAACATTCTACGCTAAAATAGGAGTATGTTTTACAACTATAAATACAAGGATAACCGTGGAAAGCTTGAACTTCATTGCAGATCAGCTAAACAAGCCAGTCATTATTGTCGATAGCAAACTTCACATAGTCTGCTACAACCATGCCTCTGAAATATGCTTTCAATACAACGCAGAAGAAGTAATTGGAAAGTCAATCAATATTCTTATTCCAATAGAGTATCATCATAGCCATAATCAGTTGGCTAAACATTTTATAGATAACAATGAATCCCCTCGATTAATGAGCAAGAGAACTGGCATTATCTATGCCAAACGTAAAGATGGTTATGAATTCCCTATTGATATTTCTATATCAAATATGTTAATGGGTGATCAACATTATGCCATAGCTGTTATCTATAACCATTAATATATCGAGCTTATAGTCTAATACATTAATATAACCGCCCAGCAGCACTGTTATATCAATTAAAGTGTCTACTGAAAGTTTCACAGCAGTAAACTTGCCCAGGGGCTTCATCGCTTGACGGCCGCACCCTTGTGCCCTTGAGGTATAAAAACCCTTCGTTTTGGGTAAATCTACAGTACAGTTTCTAAAAAACAGATTAAAGGCATTATTTCAATGGAGCATCAATATTATATTTTTCATAAAAATAAGTTACTCGTCCTTCAACAATCATTTCTTTTATAGCGCTATTAAGCAATTCAAATTTATCAGTATTTATTGATTTCTTAGACATCCCATAGTAATTTCCAATCTTTTGAACATATTTATAGTTTGCATATGCATAATTACTATAATCGAGTTTAGCCAGTGCAGACTCTATAGCATCTGTATCCAAAATAATCATTACAGAAAAACGGTTTTTAATAATCATTTCAGCCATATTTTTATCATCAAGCGCGATGACCTTTCGAATTCTTTCATCCTTGTCAAATTTGGGAAAATACGCTGTTCTTCGCTTTACTCCCACTCTAAATTGATACAAATCATCATAACTGTTAATAGAGGTTTCCATTCCCTTTGTGACCAAAAAGTGAATATCCTTTTGTTGATAGCCAATTGGTCCCAAGTATAAAACATAAGGTTCGCGTTCTTTCGTTTTGATAGTCCTGGGTATTATATCAATTCTACCATTTTTTAAGTCTTCTAAACTTCTTGGAAAGGGTGCAAATCGCCAGCTTATCGTATAACCAATCTTCCTTGCTGCTTCTTCCAGAATATCCCTTAATGGTCCATAAAACGTGTTCGCTTCTACAACTCTGACCATTTCTGGTGGCCGGTGCCTATAATCAGCGTATAACACCTTTGCTTCTGCCCAAAGCAGTCCAGAGAAAAAACAACTGATCAAAATCACTACTATTCTGTTCATTGTAGTACTCTAGAAAAAATTCTTCGCAGTGGATATATACTTAATAAGTATCACATTTGATATCTATCAATAATTGCCTGATAGGCACCATCTTCTTTCATATCCTTTAGTACTTTATCAAACTGATCTCTAATACTGGTTAATTTTCTTTTTTTTGAAAAAGCAATATAGCTTGGAGTACTTTGAAGTGGTGGATTCAATTCTTTAACTTTATTTAGGCTTCCTAACTCAGTTAGAATGTATTTTGCACCATGCTGATTACTCACAACTATATCAACTCTGCCAATTAATAGCATTTTAAAATTACTCTCACCAGAGTTAGAAGTCATAACAAACTTAATAACATCGTCTTTTAAAGCACGGTCAAAGTTCTCTCCATAACTCACTTTTCTTACTATTCCAAACCTATATCGTGCCAATGCCGTTAAGTTACCATCAAACTTAATAGGATGTTTTTTTAGTGTATACAAAGATATAGCCTGATCGATGAGCACTTCATTAGAGTAATCTGCAAATAGCTCCCGCTCAGGCGTTTTAAATGCTGTAAATATAGCATCAGCATCCCCCATTTTGACTTTCTTTATTGCTCTTGCCCAAGGATGTATTTCAATTCTGATAGGTTGGTGTATTCTTCTAAATGCTTCTTTAACAATATCAACAGCAATACCTTTTACAGTATCACCGTCTTTATACTCATAGGGGGGGTATTGTAATGTGACTAACTCAAGCTCTTCACGAGCCGATAAAGTACCAATAAATAGACACTTCAACACACAAAAGTAAAGCCATATTACTTTACACATCACTCAAAAAATGCATTTATTTATTGATAGTTTAACATTGATTTTTTTATCCAGTCTTCACTACTCATTTTTCTTAATTCTTGATCGAACTGGTCTCTGATACCACCTAAGTTATTTTTCTTAGAAAATCCAATGTAGCTTGGAACACTATCAAATGGTGTGACGACTTTTATCACTTTGCCCTTGAGTACTTTCTTGTTTTGAGCAAGTGTATAATCACCCACATAAGTATTCGAGGGCACAATATCAATCCTACCCGCCATTAGCTTTTTAAAGTTTGAAAGAAGATTTGTAGCAGAGCTTAGATTTAGATCAGATTTAATACCATCAAACTTTTTTCCGTAACTAATAGTTGAGACCACGCCTATTTTATATTTTTTAAGCACCTCAAGTTCCATATCTTTTCCCTGATCAATTGATGAACTAGCGTTTATATAAAAACTCAATGTTTGTGGTACAAAAATTTCCTGAGTAAAATCTATGAACTGTTCTCGTTCTTTATTCTTATATATGGTAAAAATAGCATCAGCTTCACCATTCTTGACCATATTTAACCCCCTTGTCCAAGGCAATACCTTAATACTTACCTTGTGACCAAGTTTATCTGAAATACGCCTTACCGCATCGACTGCAAATCCTGTTGGTTCTTTGTTATCATCGGTATACGCAATAGGAGGAAACTCTAAGGTAACGAAATTTAAATCGTCTGCTTTAACACTCAAGCTATATATAAGAATAAGTACTAAAAAAAGATATTTCATACTCCACCCTCTGGCACTGATACGCTTCAATATCCTAATGTTAGTACAAAGACTACATACTTTTTATACCCATTTTAGCGGAGCTAGACTGGCCTGTTTGGTGATTATATTTCGATGCACGGCCTGATAAGACAAAGCCTGGATAACGTATACCCAATACGAATGGTTTTTAGGTGCGGCCATCGAGTGACGAAGCCCCATGAGCCTATATTAATAGGTGATTGGGGTGAGGAGTGAAGATAACAAAACCTTGAAATCATTCGTGAAGGGTATACATTGATTTGTTTGTCATGAGGATGCGGCAAACAAGCCTTCAGGGAAGGTGTTCAATAAGCGTTATACAAGCTATGGACAAAGGTAGCTTAAAAAAAAGCTTTTGGCTTCATCATAGGCAACTGTTGTTATGTCCTTTAACCGTACTCATTACGCTATCAGCAGTAAGCTTAAATGTTACAAAGATGTCAAGGCCCGCACTTTTAAGTCCTTTAGCTGTCCAGCTATTACAGGTATTCATCATATAGTAATCACCCTCACCTTCATAAAACTGACTATCTCCATATATTCCCTGCTTAAGCGAGACAACCTCTTCCTGCTTATTTCGAGCAAAACTATGGCTAATAAACTGTATAAGCGATTGATAGCCTTGTTCATCTAAACAAAGTTTTTCAATATCACTGCCTGAAAAAAAGTTTTCTATATCATCTGGCACAGCAACAACATGAACAACTGATCCAGAAGGCCAAAATATTGCTTTTAAAGTAATACCTGTCGTGATTTCTTTTGCTTGATAGAACCCTTTATCTCCCCAACCTATTTCTAAGTAAGGAGTTTCACCAAACCGTTCCACCAAAGCAGGCATTTTGGACTGAAGCTCTTTGGCAGGAACGACAAACCCAGAATGCCAACCATTACTCACTAAATAAACTACATAAGACCGTTTCAACGACGCTCGAACAAGATTACTCTTTTCACCATGTGGATTATTACTGTGTTGGTAATTAATAACATATGGCTTTGAAGAACAGGCGGCCATTAACATAAAAACACAAAACAATACACCATATTTCATTCGATTATTGCATATAAGCATTCTATGCCCATATCTGAATAGTAAAAACAAGAAAACACATAATAACTTTTTGTCAAACCTTATCGTAGTACAAGTAAAAAAAAGTATACTCATCATTTTGGGTATACTTCACAATATTTTTCAAATGTATTTTGCTATCTAGCCTTAAACTATTTAAAAAATAGATATTCGTGATGGGTGTCAATTATTAAATATGCGCACAAACAATTTCTTTAATTTTTTCTTAAACTCTTTATAAGAATTAATATTCATATCCATACTAGCACTAGCAAACTATAGCCATGCTGGTGAATATATACCTCCTTAGTTGAAGGTATTATAAAGTAATAAAGGAGAAGTAATGAAAACCTTAAAGACATTTGTAACTATTTTCGCTGTTCTATTTCTAATATCCTGCACATCTGCCCGTGTTCACAACATTGAAGGTGGCGTATTACCCACTACCATGCAAGGTTACCCTTACCAGTTACACAAAGTAAGAAGCGCTATTGTTCGGGCTTGTCAAACACGAGGTTGGAACCCATCTATACAACGTGATGGTAGTATCATCGCCACAATCAATGTCAGAAGCCACTATGCTAAGGTGCACATTACTTACAATAGACGTTCTGTAAATATTCGTTACATGGATAGTCGTAACCTTAAGCACGCTAATGGCAAGATTCACCGAAATTATAATCGTTGGGTAAATAAGCTTTACCACACGATCAACGATCAATTGACAAGATAAGGAAGGAAGATTGAATCCTGAAACGCATTCAGGAGAGTGTGTCAATGCAATAAATTAATTTGTTCTTCCCACACGCAGTAGCAGACCATCCCAGGTCTCTACTGCGGGAGGAACAAATGAATTCGAACATTGCATGAGTACAATCAATGATCATCACAATCGTTTTTTAGATGCCATTGCCCTGTCATCATTCCTCACCCCAATCACCTATTAATATAGACTCATAGAACTTCTAATATAGACTCATGGGATTTCGTCACTCGATGGCCGCACCTAAAAACCATTCGTATTGGGGATATTAATCGATATGACAGCAGATTATTTTATTCGTATCTTGTCCTTGCCAGTGGTAAATTTCCACTTGGGCAGGGTCACAGCCACAACAACCTTTTTGACACCCGACATTACCTGTTATTTGAATGACACCTTTACGCAACCAGTGTTGCAACATACCACGTAAAGCATCAGCAGGTGTCGAAAAGTGCTGGCTCAGTTCCAGTAAAGAAACTGAACCACGCTGTTTAATGTAGTTTCTTAAATCAAGCAACATGGTTTAATCCACTACTGATTCGGCCTGATAACTTAACTCTTCTCTTTGACTTTGAGCGTAATATCGCATACCAAACAAAGTAGTTAAAAATGCGATAACTAAGCCTAATGACCACATCAGCGAACTTTCCGGATGACTAGCAAAGGTGCTTATTTGGTAGTAAACACCAGCCACCGTGTAAGCCATGAGAAGTGTCCATAAACTTACAAACAAAGACCATCGGCCACTGGTTTCCCGATAAATTGCACCAATCGCAGCAACACAAGGAGTGTAAAGAAGAATAAATAGCAGATAAGCAAATGCTGCAGCAGAACTACCAAATAGCGTTTGCATAATGGTATAGGTAGAAGTGCTGACTTCTTGCTCCTCAGCAGCTGTCTCCTTATCATGAGTCTCACCAATATTAAGTCCTAGTGGGTCAACCCATGCACCTACTGCATCTGACAAGTTTGCTGGTACTGTCGCAAACGCTTCCTGAATACCACCCAGCAAATCATATTCAGCACTTTCTGCTTCGCTCTCACTTGAACTCATTTGGGTGTACATTGCATCCAATGTCCCTACAACAGCTTCTTTAGCAAAGATCCCCGTAAAAATGCCTACCGTTGCTGGCCAGTTTTCTTCTGTGAGACCAATAGGTTTAAACAAAGGTGTTATTTGTTGTCCAATTTGACTTAATAAAGAGCGCTCAGTATTTTCATTTCCAAATGAGCCATCAGTACCAAGAGAGTTCAACATACTTAGCACCATGACCACCATCACAATCATTTTACCGGCTTTGGTAATAAATGAACGGAGTCGATCCCAAGTCCGAATACATACGGATGTAAACGAAGGCATGTGGTAGTCTGGTAGCTCCATAATAAAGTGAACGCTCTCACCTGGAAGCAACGTTCTCTTCATCAATAGTCCAGTAGCGACAGCTGTTGTAATACCAATGAGATATAAGGCAAAAACAATGTTCTGGCCATTATCAGGAAAAAAAGCAACAGCAAACAGTGCATAAACCGGCAACCTGGCTCCACAGGACATAAAAGGCGCCATAATAATCGTTAAAAAGCGATCGCGCTCATTTTCCAAAGTGCGGGCAGCCATTACCGATGGAACATTACAGCCAAAGCCTATTAACATAGGTACAAAAGACTTCCCTGGTAGCCCCAAGTAGCGCATTAACCGGTCCATAACAAAGGCAGCACGTGCCATGTAACCAGAGTCTTCCAGTATTGATAAAAATAAAAATAAACAACCGATAACGGGTATAAATGTCGCTACAGTTTGAATACCCCCGCCAACACCCTGTGCCAACAATGTATTTAACCAGTCTGGCGCACTGATAGATGACAGAAGATAACCCACACCATCCACAAATAGCGTACCAGCCAAAATATCAAACAAGTCAATGAACGCGCTGCCAATGTTGATGGTGAACATAAACATGACATACATGACCAGCAAAAAGATGGGAAATCCCAACCAGCGATTTAAAACCGCTTGATCGATTAGCTCTGATACATGTGCACTAGCTGGGCGGGTTGTACTAATTGTTTGCTCAGCCAATCTGGCAATATGCTGATAGCGATCATTAGCAATTAAAATATCCAGATCTTCTTGCTGGCTTTCTATAATTTCTGCTCGATGGCGTAGCAACAAGTCATGTGTTGTATGATCTTGACGAATGGGTAATGCCAGCTCCCCTTCTAATAATTTTATCGTCAGCCAACGTCGAGAAGTGGATGCTGATAATTCAACTGATGTCTCCGCAAGCTGCGGTTCAATTGCCTCAATCGCTTGTTCAATGGGAGGACAAAAGGAAAATGTTGGGGGAATAGATTTTGGGCTAGCAAGGTATTCATTAATGGCCTGTTTCAGCTCAGTAATACCTTTTTTTCTGCTGGCAACCACAGGAACAACAGGACAACCCAGTAGCTCAGCCAGTTTGGCACAATCAATCTGCTTACCATCACGACTAAGCATATCCATCATATTTAACACTACTAGCATGGGCTTACCCATTTCCAGCAGTTGCAGTGTTAAATACAAATTCCGTTGGAAATTAGCGGCATCAATAATATTAACAATCAGATCAGCTTCATTAGAAATGACATAGTCTCGGGCAATCTTTTCATCCAAAGACACTGTTTCATCAATGACATCCAGTGAATAAGTCCCAGGCAAGTCAACCAGCTCTATGGACTGCTCATTAAACTTATACTGTCCCGTTTTCTTTTCGACCGTGACACCAGCCCAGTTACCAACCTTCTGTCTCGCCCCAGTCAGCGCATTAAATAGTGAGGTTTTACCGCAGTTTGGATTACCCACCACACACACTGTTGCCTGCGAATGCTCCGCTACAGTCATGAACTCACCTCCACTGTAACAGCCTTTGCCTCAGCTCTGCGTAAGCTCAGCTTAAAACCACGCACCTCCAACTCCATGGGATCTCCCAGCGGAGCAACACGTACTAAGTTTAATGAGGTTCCAGGAATCAACCCCATAGCTAATAACTGTCGTCGATAGGCTGGATTGTCATTACTAATTGCCAATACTGTAGCGCTTTGCCCTACAGAAAGGTCTTGAAGGGTTGCTGTGTCCATGCTGGGCTGAACTCTTTACTAATTAATGAATGATACTGCTCAGAGCCAATACAAATAAGAATATAAGAACGAATGAGAATCACACGCATCAAAAGACCCAAAAAATCTGCCCAACAATGAGCAGAAATAGAACTTATGATGCTGCCACTCTAGCAAAGCCATGAATAGCCATATTGATACGTATCAAAGAAATGCTATTCATTATCATTTCGCTAATATACAGGAGAGCGTACAACAAATCACTTATTTTTTGTAATGTTTTTAAGGGGAGAAAAAAACACATCCTTGTGGCCTGGAGGGCTTGAAAAAGCTCTACTATTCATAGAGCTGTAGCGTGAGAATTGCTATGAGAATAATTAACGCTTAGCGATTCGCCGTGATATCCGGTAACCTGCCAACAAGACTAATAAGATGCCAATCAAAAAAACCACACTGGGCTCTGGAATAGATAAAGGACTTAACCGAGCAAAGGTATATAACGTGGTACTGGCATTTTCTGCAGTAAAGTAATTAGGCCCAGGTTCAGCGGAAGTACCTGTTTCATCAAACGATGAATAAATCAGCAGCTCATGAGGGAGTCCATCAATTAATAACTCAATAAATACGGGAAATCCTCCTTCTGTTGTGAGTAAAAAAAAGTCATCACAAAAAGAGCCTCTTGGGTTACCAAAAATACAAAACCCAGGATCATTAAAGGTTTCATTAAAAGCCAGGTTGAAAAGACTAATTAACGTAGTACCTTCTTCACCAGCAGGAACTAAATCATCTGCTACATCCGGACTGGCAAGTAAGGCAAGGGTTAAGTCAACTAAAGGAATCAATCCTAAGCTGCTATGATTAACAAATACGTCTGACACTGGGCCATCAGTACTGGATAGGCTTAACGCCCCTAATATTTGAGCTGACAGTAAAGTGGCTGCAGTAGGATTAAGCACATTGTTGTTATGGACCAACTGAGAAATTTTCGCTGGTGAACCATCAGCACTCATTGCAATTTCATGGTAACTGGTTAATACCATTGAGCTTTGCAACAAATCAGGATTTATCCCAGACTCATCAGATGGCTCACCCCACACCAAAGAGCTCACCGTTGCAGTGCCACCTTCAGCCACAGGATCAGTCACAATGACAGCAGGAGGACCTGGGTCTGGCGTTAACGCAGGATTTTGAAAAAAACCACTGCTCGACACCAATTCCAGCTTCAGCATCGTAGCCTGTACAGCCACCGACAACATAACTGTCGTGCTACATATCAGCACCACGACATACGACATTAGTCTCATGGAATTTCCCCATTTCAGTACGCAATAGAAACAAGAAAGTCATGAGCACAAAAAATGCCATAAAATAAAAATCAAAGTGAAACAAAACCTTAATTTTTGAGCTTAAATTCACTCATTTCATTATTGAAAAAAAAACAGACAAACAAAAAAAAGGGGAACGACTCTCCCCCTTCATGTTAAGACACTAAAATCTTCACCGTAAGTATATGACTTACTGTTTTTTTCTTCGTCTTACAGCTAAACCTCCTACTGCACCTAATAGACCTGCGAGCATCATCCCTATACTTGAAGGCTCAGGAATAAGTGTTAAACGTGCAAATGTGTATAGATCAGTTGCAGCAACCTCCGGCGTGTAATACAAGGGACCGGTTTCAATAGTTGAGCCATCTGCATCAAATGATGAATAGATAAACAAATCATGTAGCTTATCATCTATATACACATCAAAGTGCAGTGGAAAGCCTCCATCTGTCATCAAACTAAAAAAGTCATCGCAAGTTGAGCCGAATGGATTTGGAGGATCACAAGGCACAAAGTTAGGCGTTTCAGTAAAGCCTATATCAAATAAACTAATAATGGTTGTAGCATAATCAGCTGGAGGTACAATATCATCTGGTACATCAGGGTCTAATACCAAACCAGCACTCAATAATCCTAGTGGTACATCTCCACCTGGTGTTTTCAGGAAAATATCTCCTAATACACCCATGCTACTGCTAACCGATAAAGCACCTAGAATTTGTGCAGTCCCTAAAGTTGCAGCCGTTATACTTACAACATTATTATTATGTGTAAGAATTGATAGCTCATAGGGGTCACCTAAGGTATCAATTGAAACAGATTTATGACTTACCAAGTCCAGATTACTTTGCTCAAGCCCAGGGTTTAACCCGCTTAAATTAGAAGGTTCTCCCCAAAATAATGTGCTACGCGTATCCAGACCACCATTAAATGCAAAATCATTGACAATGGTTGCAGGTGGAATACCTGGAGCTGTAACAACAGGGTTTTGAAAAACGCCGGTATCATCTACCAACGCAAAATCCAAAAACCCAGCTAATGCAGATTGCGCTGCGAACGCAGAACAACCAATTGCAGCAGATAATGCCAGTGCCTTAAACTTTTTCATCAACCCCTCCCATCAACACAAAAAAAATACCCAAAAGCAATTCTCACTGGCTAAGAACGCATGGATAATGCCAATTTATTTTTCTTTCTATTTTTCAACCAGATACTAAAAGCAAACCACTTAAAACCATTTAGTCACATTATTTTTGATAAGCATTCAGAACACAATATTTATTACCCACAGCTTCAAATCATCAAAAAAACATCCCAAAAAAGCCAAGAACAAACTTAAAGCAAACTTCTATTTTTAATAAAATCTAAATATAACTTTACTATTATTTTCATAATCTATTTGTTTTTCTAAAGTTATAAAATTATTACTTTAATAAACCTGTAGTAAAACCTTTCTATGTCCTCAACAAAGAATAAAAATAAGGACATTAGCCCCATGAATGAGATATTTGATTATGTGATAGTAGGCTCTGGTGCTGCAGGGAGTGTACTTTCATTCTACTTAACCCAGGCCGGTGCCAGTGTCTGTTTAGTTGAAGCTGGCAAGTCGTTTTCATCTGGTGAATACCCAGTAGATGAGTTAACCGCTAACAGTCAGCTTATGTGGCATGGTGGAGCTGATCTGAATACACAAGCCAATCTGATTTTATTGCGCGGCAAAACGGTAGGCGGTGGTACCGTGATTAATCAGTGTTTGTTAGATCGTTTTGACACGTTTGCCTGGAATCTGTTTAAGCAAGCTAGCAATATTTCCTGGTTCACCAACGAAATAATGCATCCACATTACTTAGCGATAGAAGAACAACTCTCAATTCAAACCATTAGCCAAGCTCACTGGAATAATAATGCGAAACTCTATGCAAAAAGTTTCGATAAGCTGAAGCTGGACTACGCACCGCTGCAACGAGGACAATCTCACTGCAATAACATGGACTGTATTGTTTGCCTTGGTGGCTGTAATCGAAACTCGAAGCAAAGTATGCCAGCCACTTTTCTTAAGCTGGCTTTGCGACAAAAGCTCAAGTTAATCAGCCAGTATCATGTGAAAAATATTATTCCAGGAAAAAACATAATTTCCATTTATGGAAATCATATAACTGGACCTAAGGTAATTAATGCTCGCCACTGTATATTGTCTGCTGGTGCATTAGGTACTACCGAAATTCTTTTACGCACAGGTTTCGCTAACAAACTGCCAGCCCTTGGTAAAGGTTTTTATTGTCACCCTCAGTTTATGTATTTGGCCCAATGTAAAGATCCTGTCGATGCACATATAGGTAACTTTCAAGGGATTAAATCCACTGATGTCCGGTTTCGTAAACAAGGCTTTAAACTTGAAAATGTATTTGCTCGCCCCATTGGTATTGCACTACTAAAGTCCGGTTATGGTCTTGACCATCAACAGTTTATGCAAAAATTTCGGTATTTAGCCTGTATCGAGGTTGCTATTCGCGACGAGTGCCCTGGTTTTATTACGCTGAAAAATAATCGGCTTGCTATCCATAAAATATTGGGAGATACCGATAAACAAAAAGTGAATAGTGGAAAGGATGTCGTTTTTGAAATGTTTAATCAATTAAATGTATCACATAAAGAACAACCAACTTATCCAATTGGCCTACACTTAATGGGAGGTTGTGCTATAGGAAACAATAGCCATTCATCAGTGGTAAATGAACGATTTGGGGTATGGGGTGAGCCACGTCTGTCTATTGTAGATGGTTCAATTTTTCCTATTGCGCCAGGTATTAATCCCTCATTAACCATTATGGCGCTTGCCCATAGAGCAAGCCAATACCTGCTGAGACAACATACTCAATTACAGAAGACGACTAATGACATCCAAATATCTACAGCAACATCAACTGAATACGCTTAAAAAAATGGGTGACATTCTAATTCCTGGTGATAATAGTCTACCCAATTTTTCCTCAACAGGTTGCCTATCTCAAATTGATACTGTTTTACAGGCAACACATCCAGACGATGTAATCGCACTAAGAAAGCTATTAACCGTACTGTGCATAATGCCTAAGCAAGTATTGCATATATTGTTACCAGGAATTTTAAAACTAGCCAAATTACCTGGTATATTGGGAACCCCTTTCAGGCAATTTGAGTTTGCTACAAAAGGGATTCTTATGTCGTTATATTATTCTGGATTATCTACAGATTTTAATGAATACAGTAGTGTTCACAGCAAAATTGGTTATCAGGTCTCCCCTCCAAGACCTATTGAAGCTCCCCTTAACGTTAAAAGACAAGAAGGCTGACAATAAAGCCCTATCATCATTCGTTAACGGTATAGTGAAACTAAATGCTCGACTAAGGATAGCTTAATGTTTCAATATTCTTCTTCCACAATGACTCAAGATGGAACATCGTTATCACCTGAACAAGCGCTTCAACACGCTCGACTGACTTTCCAAAATAATCAGGTTTATTCCATCAAGCAACGCATTATAGAAGTTAAACGTGTTATTGAATATATTCGTATAAATCGAGAAAGTATTACTGACGAGTTAACACAAACGACAGGTAAAACACGCACTGATGCATTAGTATCAGAGATTTTGGGGGTATTGGATAATTTACATTGGAATTGCGCTAATGCTAAACGTATTCTAACAGAAAAAAAAGTGCACACCCCAATTACACTTCTTGGTAAATCATCACGCATTCGGCATGAACCCTTTGGTGTTATTTTATTAATTGTACCCTGGAATTATCCACTACATATCAGTCTAACTTTTGCTATTGGGGCTTTTTTAGCAGGCAACTGCGTAATTATAAAACCCTCAGAACATACCCCAATGCCAGGTTTACTTGAGCGTATTTTTGCTGCTGCACCTTTATTAGCTTCTTGCATACAAGTCATTTATGGTGATGGCAAAACTGCCCAACAATTAATTGATGCTAAACCCGATAAAATTTTCTTTACCGGCAGCACCGTGACAGGAAAGAAAATTCTGCGACAAGCCAGTGAACACTTAATACCCGTTGACGTTGAACTCGGCGGCAAAGATCCTATGATTGTTTTTGAAGACGTCAACATCCAGCGCACTGTGGCTGGAGCACTATGGGGAGCAATGACCAATGCCGGTCAATCTTGTACATCAGTAGAATTACTTTATCTACAACGTTCAATTTTTAACCCCTTTATCACTCAGTTTAAACAAGCAATGGAAGAGTTAGTTATAAACACAGGTGACCAGGGAAATGCGGATGTCGGTGCTATCACCACAAACTTTCAAGCAGAAATTATTCAAGAGCACTTAGAGGATGCTAAACGTAAAGGTGCTAACTTATTTAGTGTTGGGCAGGCTATTTCTGCGACCAGCCGACTGATTCCCCCTACCTTGGTCACGGATGTCAGTGAAGATATGCTCATTGTGCAAGAAGAAACATTTGGCCCTGTTGTTTGTGCTATTCCTTTTGATAGTGAAGATGAAATAATCCGCTTAGTAAATCAAAGTCCCTACGGTTTAAGCGCTAGTGTATGGAGTAAAGACCTCAAACGCGCACAACGTGTTAGTCATGCCTTGCAAACGGGTGCAGTTTCTATAAACAATGTTATGTTGACGGAAGGTAATCCTGCCTTGCCATTTGGTGGAGTTAAGGAAAGTGGCTTTGGCCGTGGTAAAGGAGAGGAAGGCTTATTAGCTTTTACTCGGAGTAAAGCCATTATCATTGATAAACAAAGCTCAAAAAAAGAACCCAACTGGTATCCGTATACAATAAAGAAATATCAATTATTTAGTGAGCTAATTGATACGCTATTTAGCAATGACTGGTTAAAATATATAAAGCTGGCATTAGTAGGTGGTAAGCTCGAAAAAACGTCACAGCAAGCTAGAGGTGATTAAAAAAACGTATATACGTAACCCCTTCCCCCTCGCTTAGAGCACTAGAGGGGGATATCAAAAAATAACAAAGTAATGCTGGTTAACGGTAGCTAGATATAATCACACACTTCGGACAAAGAGTATTTTTGAATATTGGGTACTTCGGCATGTTCTGAAGGATATCCAGTGACCAATAATAGATAAGGGCGTTCATCTGATGGCCGCTGTAAAATGGTATTAAGAAATTTCATTGGGCTAGGGGTATGTGTCAACGTTGCAAGACCAGAATAATGTAAGGCTGTTATTAACATTCCACATGCAATGCCTACAGATTCAGCTGTGTAATAGTTTTTCTGTTTTTGCGCTTCATGATAAGTAAATTTCTTAAGAAACACTGCAATCAAGTATGGTGCTGTTTCCAGAAAAGGCTTATGTTCATCCGTGCCTAAAGGTGCTAAAGCGTGTAACCACTCCTCAGGTGCACGATGTTGGTAAAAAGCCTTTTCTTCAGCTTCAGCTGCCAGACGAATTTCTTTTTTGACAGTTTCATTGCTAACTACAACAAAATGCCAAGGCTGCTTATTAGCACCACTGGGAGCAGAACCAGCGGATAAAATCGCATTATCAATAATTTCCCGTGCAACGGGTCTATCTGAAAAATCCCTGACTGTACGACGCTGCTTAATGAGTTGGTAAAACTGACGAGAACGCAGCAGCATGTCTTCAGGGGAGTACTCAGTAAACGTCAAAGGGATAAATGGTGCAGGCTTCATCAGTCAATTCCTTTTGGGTATAGTTTATCCATTTTTTGATTAGTATATACCCTTCACGAATGATTTCTAGGTTTTGTTATCTTCACTCCTCACCCCAATCACCTATTAATATAGGCTCATGGGACTTCGTCACTCGATGGCCGCACCTAAAAACCATTCGTATTGGGTATAGTGAGTAACAAAGAAAAGGCCCAAATCAGTTGCCCTGCAAAATATTCAAGCTGTCTTCTGTGCTAATACATCAATATACTCCACTTTTTCGCCCGCCAGCTCTAACTTTTTGATCCAGTCATAGGCCAATGCGTCAGGAGCACCCGAGACACCAGCACTAATATCACCAGATAACACAGACTCTACAGCAAAGCTGACAGGCAACGAAACAAGCCTAGACATTGCGGATGCATTTATTGCACCTGCCGTATCGATGAAGTAACTCTTGTGCCAAATTGTTTTAGCTTGCTTTACCACCTTGAGCTCAACACTAAACTTTTGATGATAAATAATTTAAAAAAGAATAACGATTAGCTGGATTAGCTAAACTAACGAGATCCTTAATATAGTAAATCTGGATTTTGGCTTTATCAAGCATAATGCCCAGAATACCATTCAAAATTTGCATTTGTATTTAAAAAGTGACCCGTAATATCTTTATTCTCAGACAAAAGTTTTGCTAAGCTTAAATTAGATATTCCTGCACCTACTCCTAACGAATCATACTCATATCCCATCTTATTCTTCTTTATACTTAGATGCTTTTAGCTGCTTTAATAAAAAATTTTTTTGAAAATGATAACCTAGATAAAACCAGTAACAAATAAACAAATACAGCTATACAAAGACTTAACAAATACCCAGTATCGCCAAACTGCGATAAAACAAACCCTGCAACCATTGGATAAAAATAAACGCCCACAAAGTAACTCAGTGTAAAGAATGAAAGAACATCATGCCTATCATTTTCACTAGATACCTTGACGGCATATGTCTTTATGAGTGGATAGGCAAGCCCGTACGATGTACCTAAACACACTGCACTCACAAAATATAAAATACTATTAGAACTATTAAAAATCATTACCAACAAACCAAACAGCATAAGACAAAGCAGATAAGGCATAGGGCTTAATGGATTTTTGCTAGTCAACACCCCTCCTAAAACTATTCTGCAAATAACCACAGACAAAGAATAGAAAAAATAAAACAAAGAAAAGTTTAAGCCTCTATTTTCAGCATACTCTGTCTGAAAATTCATCATTATGGAAAACACACAAGCCCCTAAAAAGACCATAATAAATGGAAATATAGCTTCTGTTTTAGTGATTTTAAGGTTTATTCCTTTAATTGATACCCTCTCACTCAAATTAGCTTCTATTTGAAATAATTCTCCTAGCTTAAGAAAGGCTATTATACTAACAAATGAGAATAACACGGCAATTTGAAAAACATGTTTCAACAGAAGATAATTTGAAAAAATATCATATAAAACAGGTAATGTTGCCGTACCCGCTACCACACAAACTGAAATTAAACTGATATACTTACCTTTTTCACTTTCTTTGATAACTGGACTCAAACTAAACATCGGCGATGCTGAATAATAAAAACTCCAGCCAAAGCCGATTAAAATTGCAACTAAATAATACATCCAATTTATACTTGAAATTGAATACAAACCTAAAAATCCTAAGGCACATGAGAGAGCACCTAAAGCAGCTACTTTATGTGCACCATATTTTTTTGCCAAAACACCAGAGAAGCCAACCAAAAAAATAGTAACAACTCCACTTATAGATAAAAAATACCCAAATTCAATTTCATTACCTAACAATTCTGTCTGAGTGTATTTAAGTAAAAGGTAAATTGAACCATAAGCTGCTGCCATAAAATAGCAGCCTAAAAACAGTATACAGTCACGCAGCATTTTGGACACTCACCACCTCACTTTTTAAATTTGATGAAACATATCGAAGCCTAATCAATATCACTTATAGCTTTTAAATAGAATTATATGCTGATTTATAAATCATTTATCTGAAACTTAGTTTAAACAAATTATTATTCACGGGCTATATAGACCAAAGTATTAGTCTAAAATACTAGTCGCTTTGAACCATAAAAACTTAACATTTTGTTAGACTATCCGACAATTTAAATTAATACTTTTTGATATATACCCAAAACGAAGGGTTTTTAGGCGCGGCCGTCAAGCAATGAAGCCCCTGGGTAAGTTTACTGCTGTGAAACTTGCAGTAGCCACTTTAATTGATATAACAGCGCTGCTGGGCGGTTATATTAACAAGTGACTGGGGTGGCAGTAAAATGCTCCTCGTCAATAGCTCCTGCATTGCTCTACTATATGATGACATCCATGTCATTATGCATAAACTGCATTCTCAACATCCTTGGTGGTCAATAGCGCTGACAACAAGCCCTACTAATGTATCGGGAACACATTAGAACAGCTTCGCTGGCCCGTTAGGGTGAGCGCTATGGATAGCGCATATAAAAATGATTCGTGAAGGGTATATTGTACAGACAATAAGCTTTAGCATTACAAGTTCTAGTGTGGGCTGCATTGACAGTCAAAGTGTTAAAACCATACCCGTGATATTCATATTATATTTCATGGTCGGAAGAGAGTTAAAGGCCGTAAGCGCCATCTTATGGTTGATACACTCGGAAATACAATTTGTATTTTAGTGAACACTGCGGTGCTAGTGAACGAGAAGGCTTAAAAAAGCTATTGAAGTGTCATGTCAAAAAAGGTATGAGTGGCCTGAGAAAATTTAGTTAGATAGCAGTTATTTACCGAATCCAGTGATTGAATGAGTAAAAGGTAACCATAAGGTCGATCAAAACATCATATTCGTGGTAATTGAACATATGGGAAAAGAGTTTAATTTTGTAAAAAACATTGGTTTTTTTAACCTACGTTTTCATGTCTAATTAACTATTGGCCTCACTTTTAATACAATGACGTTTTAACGAGAGATAGTGAAGCAATGATTAACACTGCCATGCAGCGGATAAAATATCCTAAACGATTGAGTTTTGGTATATATACTACCAAAAACGAATTTGTTTCAGAGCGTTTTGAACACCAAGAGTAATGTGAACGCAACTTATGCATAATGACATGGATGTCATATTGTAGAGCAATGCAGGAGCTATTGCCGAGGAGCATTTAGACATGCTTACACTTTATATTTTGAGTTATTTTTAATTGCATCTATAATTATTCGTCTATTTTCTGTTCGCTTACTCCGATCAAGGTCTGTACCTCTCCATAAGGAAATGCTACCTTTGTTAATATCTATTGCTAAGTTATTAAAAATAGTAGCTAATTCCGTTGATCTGTCATTGATAGGAGCCATAGCTTGATTCCATACACCTATCGGATTGATACAAGTAGCAAAGTCTTGATTATCAATATCATAATTAACATTTATTAATATATTTCTCTGCTGCTTGGAAACCCCTTGAATCATAAATTGCAAAAAATGAATTGAAACAATATCAGCATCAAGACCAAATTCACTTACAGTATTAATTAAAAAATTAATTTGATTACGTACATTATTATCAATAATCGCTGGTTCTGCTCCTGCACGATGTGCAGAAGAAAGTTCAACTTTACTTTTTTTATTATTCCAAAAGCTTTCAATTACAGGTGAGTTTAATCCTGGATTAGGCATACCTATTGTTGTAGCAGCACTTCCTCCAAATACAGAGTGAATAGTCTTGATAAAATGTTTATTGCTTATATTTCCTGTTACATCTAATGCATAAGCTTCACAACTAAAGTCCGCATTGATAAAACCCATTGCTAATTGATCATTAATATTATCGACACTAACACGATAACTAACATGGTAACCTTTATCATTAACCCAGTCTTTTATAAAACTTTCAACTTGTTGTTCATGTTCTTTATTAGCCTGTGCCGTAATAGGAAAAAGATTTGCAGGATCTCCAGGACCACCTAAATTATCATTTAGTAAATGGCCTTTAATGTACTTATTTGGTCCTGGTAGTTTAGGATTTGTAGGTATTAGAGACATAATTTTAGCCAAGCTACTACTTTTTGGAGGACCTCCTTGAGGATGATTAGGGGTTATAGACTGGGCCTCCATTAAAACACCAACTGCATCTCCTCCAATATTAGCTGTTCTAAACAACACATTACTGTTTCTGTCACCTACAAATGCAGCTTGACCCGCAAGCATAAGATTTCCAAAATTATTACTTATATATGCTTTTGGATTAATTTCCATAACTAACTTTACTTGAGAAGTACCAAGTTTTTCCCAGCCAATATGCTTTAATTGAAAAATCTCTTTTACAATAGGAAACTCACTCTCTACCTCAGTAGTTGTTTTACAACTGGATATGACTCTAAGCATATAGTTTTTTGCTTTTTGTACGGCTTCTTCCTTTTCTTCAAAGGTTCTACTATCAAATTGTAAGTCATCCTCCCTACTATCATTTTTATCTTTAGTTTTAGTTTTACTCGCTTTATCTCTTTCCTTTGAATGACTTAAATACATAATTCATACCTAATACAAGTAACTACACCTTCAACCACAAGATGTATTATAAAATTAAAAAGATCTTTATAACCAGTATAAATTTTTATATATTATTTGATCTCTCAATTATTTCTTTCTGCAGTCGTTCCAAGTACCCAGGATGCTCTTTTTCAAAGCTGTCTAGTTTATTAACGGCATCACTAACAGCATAACCTAATTGAGCATAACCGACCACGTTATTTAAAACTGGCAATAGACCTATGCCTGTATACGCAAGTGCTGTATTCACTGCTGCGTGTTGAGCTATATTGAGTGTCAATTGCTCGATATTTATGATCGAAAGTAATTTAAGGGCATCTTTGCATTCTTGTATTTTTTCATCTGAAACTGTTGATGCTGTATGAACATTTTCAGCAGCATCAGCAACTTTTTTAGCGGCCTCAGGAATTAACCAAGGTTTATATATGAGTTCTGAACCATAATCCATAGCTTTTTCTGTTGTATACTCTATTGAGGCTTTTTTTACTGCAGATGATAGCTCTTCTTCTGATAAGGACGATACTGCTTTAATACTATCAGAGTACTTTTCAGCTTTTTGCTGTATTTTCTTAACATTAATACCTTTAAAACCATCCTTTGACAATCGATCAATTGTTTCCTTTCTTTTCTCAAAATATTGGGTAAAGCTGACTGTATTTTGATAAATTTTATCAATCATTTCTGACAGTTTTTGGTCTCCTTTAGAAGAGCTAGTATCTGTCATATCTTCACTCATTTTTGTGTTAGCAATAATGTCATCAAGTTGTTTATAATCTATAGCCACTAATTTATTTTGTTCTTTATTTAGCTCAGTTATAGTATCAGAAGCTGCAGCAGGCTCCTCCAACTTGGACTTACCTACTGCATTATTCTTTTTGGTTTTTATTACTAGCTTACCGTTACCGAAAGGATTTTTAATTTCAAATTTATTTGGTGTTTTAGAAGACTCCATTGTTTCCTGAGGAAATTGCATCCATCTTTGTTGCTGACTAGGTATTGACATAGCGTTGTCAAAGTCATTATTTGTAAGTCCGTCTATTTCATTTGACATTTTATCGTAAGTTTCTTTCCCTTTAATTGCAATTATTTTTCCAGCCTGTCTAAACATATTTAACCCCATTAATTACACTGACAAGTAGAGTGTCTAACCTGTTACTTTTATTAGCCCCACACAAAGTACACTTAAATTCAAAGTTTTAAGAATAGTCAACAAGCGATGATAACGCAGAGGCAGGGCAATCGCATATAATTTTCCTTTAAAGCACTTGTACCCAAAGACTACATAATACCCTTCGAACACGCCGTGAATCCTACCTTGGAGGCTTGTTTGCCGCATCCTTGCGGCAAACAGTTCAGCGGCTATTATCCAGTCTTTGTCGTGTACTTAATATATTGAGCTATAACTGTTACTGACCTAAGCGAGTTTGGGGTATAGCACAAAGAGAGGGGCAATACTTGAATTAGTTTGTGAAGCAGGTGCTGGGCAGTAGAGACCAAGGGTGGTCTTCTGCTGCGGGAGGAACAAATGAATTCAAGCATGGCATAAGTATAATCTCTGATCATCACAAACTCGCTTATATGCAATTGCTCTGATTGCAGAGAACTATATTAAAAAGCAAATAAAACTAACTTTTATAATGATTTTTTAAAGCGCATACAGACATTATTTTTTAGTTTAGTGAATAGCGTGGACAAAGTATAACTATCACATATGACTATCATCATTAATCATTTTTTTAATATGGACTCTCTTCAGATAGAAAAACATCCAACAAATATTGATGGCCGCTGTGCTTTGTTTGCTTATTCAGCTCAGATTCAATGAGTTTAGCGAGCTCTTGCTTACTGCAAACAGTAGCATCCTCTTTTGCTTGCTTATTAATCTCTGGCTGAATACGCTTTATTTTTTTGGTAATATTAGCTATTTGTGCTCCACTAAGGGGGAATAATGATCCAAGATAGTGGAAGGTAAATTCTTTTTTACTGTAGTGTATATAATCAGGCCACAATGACTCCCATATTTTTTCACGCATAGCTGGAGATGGTAGTTTCATTTCAATTACATAGTCAAGCCGTCTAAAAAATGCAGAATCTAAATTATCTTGATAGTTTGTCGCTAAAACTAATAGCCCAGTAAAGCTTTCAATACGCTGTAATAAATAATTTACGCCTAGGTTAGTATTTTTATCATGAGCACTTTGAATGTCAGTACGTTGGTTAAATAGTGAATCAGCCTCATCAAAAAACAATACACACCGCTGTTGTTCAGCTAATGTAAACACCTCAGCAAGATTTTTTTCTGTTTCACCTATCCATTTACTCGCAACTGCAGCTAAATCTATCCGATAAATCGGGATAGCTAATGTATTCGCTAAAGCTTGAGCACATAATGTTTTACCCGTACCGGGAGGCCCATAGAGCAAAAGCTTTGTCCCTTGGTATTCAGAAGGTAGACCAAGGCTGTGGGATTGCGATGGGAAATATTGGATTATCTCTTTTAACTGCTCCTGCACATCATCAGCAATGATACAGTCGTCTAAACTCACTGCTGAATCGAGACGCCTAGCAAGTCCAGCAAGGTGATCAGGCGCACAGCCTTGAATTAACGCTATCACCTGTTGTGTAGTGACACCCGCTGAATCATTTGACCCTATTGGTTCAATATTAGCTATATCTAACCGCAAATGTTGTGCAATTCGAACGATCTGACCTGGCAATAACTGATTTTTTTCAACAATCACATTCCAATTAAGTGCCTCAATGTTTTTATAACTAAAAAAATAACTGAATATTGATTTCCATACGCCAGCCTGTTGTGTGCTTTCAAGGGGTGTGAGCGCTTGAACATGGCTGGGATACTTTAATAGCACTTTGGGGATATCTTCAATACCAAAAGAGGTTGAGTGACCTAAATACAACTGAGTCGCAGGTAAAGCAAACCACTTTTCCAGCACCTGACATAATTCAGGATGGTTAGCTAAATATTCAATACCTTGTGGCCAATACACAATGCTGTCCATAAGCATGGATTGCCGTAAACTATCCATTAAAGCAGTTGCAGGCGATTGAAATTGCTCCAGTATCCCATGATTGAGTTCAACTAATGGTTTATGCTGTAGGGAAGCTAGCCTAAGTGCTTGTGTACGTTTTCCTTCACCTGATGCTCCTGTTATCACAAAAAGTTTAACATCATGAGTAGACTTATCATTAGGAGTGAGCGTGTTGGTAAGTACAGATGTTTCAACCGTTGAGTGGTTTTCAGTCACATCAGATTTAATATCCGACAAGTCAGATAATGAAAGCCATGGCGGTGGTTTAACCTCTGTGATTAAGCCCCGTGTAACAGTAGAAGTTGAAAATTTTAACGGAGCGTTTTGTTTATCACGTGCTAATGCTAACTGATAAACCAGCCATTGCAACACATCTGGTGCAAGATGTATGCTTTGATTGACTACATTAACCTGTTGTTTCTGAACACTGAACAATCGCCACTTAAGTGCTTGACCATTGAATAAATCTGATAAGGCTGTATAACGTTCATCTTCATCATTAAACAACAAGTCGAGTAAAAAACTTATTGTAGGTGCTTCTTGACCACTCAATTGATGATAAATTGAACGATAATGGGGGATAATACAAGGTAACGCACAGAGTAACACACAGTTTAGTTCAAGATTTGTCAATTGAAAGCGTGGTTTAAACGTCTGCAATATCTCACAATCATCAATTTTAGCTTGCGCTTTTTGAAGATAAAGCGACTGCTTTACCTTCTGTTCTTGAAATGATAAACGCTCATTATTATTAGCATCTTCATTTGTTTCTTGTAACCATTGATATAGCTGGAGAGGAATTACCCCAATAGAATGTAGTACATTCTGTAAATCACTCATAGGAATTTTCCAATGGAAAAAGTCCATATACCCACCAAGTTCACTGTGAGTAGATATATGGATTAATCAGAGTTTGGATAGATAAATTTAGACTTTCTTCGTAAAATTACTTACGTATTCTTTAAGTTTTTTTAATTCTACATATTGTGCGTTTATAATACTTTGCTGCTCCTGAATCGCTTTGACTATTGGCGCAATAAATTCACTGTAACCAAGAGTCACTACATCTTTACCGCCTTTGACTGTATGATCTTGATAACCACCAAAGTCTTCAGATAGTTGCCCAACATCCTGAGCAATAAAGCCATGATGAAAACGCTCACGTTTTTTCGATCCATCTTTAGGTAAATACTTAACCTTTTTTTCTTTTATAGTTTTTGTTATTTTATTACCTTCATCATCCATTTCACCAGTTTCAACTACTTTTTCAATTTCCTCATAAATTTTATAGTCATCTCGAAAATCAAACTTAAAATCAACAGGACGAAGTTCAAGAATAAAATCCAAGCCTAATTTAGTTGTACGGATCTCAGTTTTATCACGTTTATCTGAACGATGATGCAGTGAATTATGCGTATAAACATTCACATAAGAATCACCTAACTGAATTTGATTACTTCCATCGACTTGCGCATTATAACCAACACCAGTACAGTTAGAGAAACCTTTATTACTATATAATGCTGAAGCCCCTAATGCTGTGTTATTTTCTCCAGTTATATTTTTACGTAAGGAGTTATCGCCAACAGCCGTATTATAATTTCCTTTATTTTCATAAAGCGCTGTATTGCCAACAGCAGTATTTGCATTTCCATGCTTATTCTCATGAAGTGAAGCATTACCCAGCGCAGTATTCAACTTCCCATCGATATTATGCTCTGCCGCTGCCATTCCTAATGCAGTATTTTTGTATCCATTATTATTATTTTTTAATGACTCACAGCCAACAGAAACGTTATTAAACCCTACAGTATTTTGCTGTAGCGAATAACTACCTATAGCAGTGTTATTATTTCCTGACAAGTTTCCTGTTGTACTTGAATCGTCATCTGTAAAGTTTGGATCAAAGTTATTTTTTTCTAACGCAAATGTACCAATAGCTGTATTATTTGAACCTGTTGTATTGGTTACAAGTGTAGATGAACCTAAAGCAGTATTATAGTTACCAGTAGTATTTTCTAAAAGAGATAAGTAGCCAACAGCAGTACAACAACTTGCGTTATTAGTACTACTTAATGCTTTATAACCGAAAGCAGTATGAAAAAAACCCAAATTTAAGGTTTTAAGAGACTCATAGCCTACTGCAGTTAGACCACCTTTATTTAAATTATAATATTGCTTATAACTATGTAACGATCGTGCTCCTATAGCAATGTTATCTGAAAGTTGATCATTACTTTCTAATGCTCCATACCCAATAGCAACATTTTCACTCCCAGTTTTATTGTTTTGGAGTGAATTTTTTCCAACAGCAACATTCCGATTTCCAGTCTCATTTTTCCATAACGCCTGATCACCTACTGCAGAATTATTTTCTCCAGTTGTATTATTTTCTAATGACTCACAGCCTACAGCTGTATTATTGATACCTGTTGTGTTATTTTTGAGCGATACATTACCGATAGCTGTATTATATTTACCTTTGGTATTACTTGATAAACTTAGGTATCCAACAGCCGTATTATGAGACTCTTGATTACTCAAAAGAGTTTGAAAACCTATAGCTGTATTATTACTACCACTACTGTTATTTCTAAGCGCCTCAAAACCAGCAGCTACATTATTATGACCACTTGTATTTTTATAAAGAGATAAATCACCTATAGCTGTATTTTTCGAGTCCGTGTTTTGATATAGAGAAAAGTTACCAATTGCACAATTTGATGAACCATGCTTATTAAGCTGAAGTGATTGGTTACCTACTGCTGTATTAGCATGTCCAGTTTCATTATCTAAAGCAGCTGCATGCCCTACAGCTACATTTAAATTCCCATTTTCATTTTTCATAAAACTATTAATACCAAGAGCAGTGTTTTGCTTTCCATTAATATTTGTAAAGCCAACACCCTCCCCTACAAATAAATTCAACTTGCTATTGTATACCTGAAGATATGAATTTTTAAGTATTGTATTATTTATTTTACCACTTACTAGCTTTTCAGCATCAAGATTGGGTATCCTATCAATAGCAAAGGTGCCCATAGTCGTTTTGCTCGCATCTAAATCTGGAATTCGATCTATAGAAAATCGTCCTCGATTTGTTTTATTGGCATCTATATTTGGAATACGCTCATCTGAAAAAACACCTGTAGATGTTTTGCTGGCATCTAAGTCAACAAGATGATCACTTTTAAGCTTTCCATAAGTTATATGATCAGCATTAATATCAGTTAGTTTGCTACCATTTCCAATAAAATGTCGTGCTTCAACATCATTTTCTACAATAATATCCTGATACTTTGTGTTGTTTGTTATAATTGTACCTGTGCAACCTTTTGCATTACATTCAATTAATGATAGATTTGAAGCTTTGCAATTTATTGCACCATAGCCTTTGTCATCAAAACAAGCAACTACTTTCCCTGATATAACCTCTCCACCGTATATACCACCTGCAACTATGGCTTTACAGTAATAAATAGACTTTGCCTCAATAACTCCTGAGTCAACACTATATAATGCACCTCCTGATTGACCAGAATTATGATTGATTATATTTAAATTAAATTTGCTATATATGCATCCTTTAAGAAAAAAAGCACCTCCGTTATTAGTATTTTTTAATGTACCGCCAAAAACATTACCCCAAAAAGTCCCTTCCCCTCCACGACCATCAAAACTCCAACCCATTAAATTTATACTATGAACAGGATTTTCTTTTGTTCCGTTAGTACGAAAGTGTATATCCCCATGGTTTTTAACCACAACTGTATCTGCAGCGTTAAAACCGATAATAGAAACATTACTGGGAATAGTGACACTGTTCTTTAAAATATATGCAGGTCTAGCATTAAAGGTATGTTGTGGTTCGTCACCTTTTCCTCCCCATGCACCATATTTTAAGTCACCCTTTAAAAAGGGTTTATTAATATCAAATCCTGACTCAGTAATACTGCTTATCAAATAGTAACCACTATAATGCTCATTATCGTCAGTGATAATCGCAATAGAAGTGTTTTCTGGTAGATGATGTTCATCCACTGTACATGTCGTTTGTATACCTGGATGTTGAACAGAATCCGTAAAGCTATTAATTTGTGTGGGTGTATACAACCCTGCTCTGCCAGTACCATTTTTTTTAAAAGGTGAATCAATGTCAAACTTGGCACTATCTACACCGCTGATTGTATAAATGCCATCATAGCAATTACTTTGCGTAATAATGATGGTATCACCATCTTTAAATGAATGATTATCAAGACTACAAGTGGTCTTCCCTGTTTGAGCTGATTGTGAAAATGAGTTTATAATATCAGTAATGATACAGTACTTACCTTTAGCATCAGGATTATAGGTTCCTTCAATGGGACTCAGCACAATAGTACTGTTTTCAGGGAGACAAGTATCGGGTCCCAGGTTGAACACCTTATCAAAATCAAATTGGGTATGAATCTTAATACTATTTCTACCCTGAAGAATATAGTCAAAGTCAATCTTAGCGGCACAGCATGTTGCATTGTCACTACAGTTTATATTGATAAAGTCTCCATCCGTGGCCGTTAGTACCAAGTCAAAAATCATTTGGAACTCACCACCGGCAATAGTTTGCACTAGTTTTGATTCACTGGCATAAATAGCAAAAAGTTCACCCGTTTTTAAATAAAATCCCACCTCATAAATATCGATTTGTTCTTCACTTTTAATGGTTGCCGTGAGGTGTAATTGATTTTGATGATCACCTATTATTTGTCCACCAGATACTTCACAACGCACCATTTCATTCACAAGCTGAGTCGCTGTGTTTACAGCATTATCTTTTGCTTTGTTTCCATCACCATGCGCATTGCCCACAGCAACATGAGAAATTTCAGCTTGTAGACCACGGCTGTTAGAATGGATAAGTGCTGAAATGCCTTGTCTGGTGATAACTGGCTTTAAAATATTACCCATGGGTATTCCTTACAGTATTAATCTATAGAATGCGATAAAGAGTTTATTTGATTTTATTTTTACATATTACTGTTGGCTGGATGCTCAATAGTTGCACTCATATAGAAGTGAGCATAATTTTTAACTTGCGCTGTACAACCAAATTTTAAAACTGCTTGCTTAGCTGCAGCAAAATGAATATCACAACGGCTTCTTAGTGGCTTAAGCTGATCGATAATAGTTTCAATAAGCTGAGATAAGTTTAAATTGAACTCTAGTTTTGGGTTATCATTGACTAACAACGTAACATCAAAGTGGTGTGGCTCTTTACTGGCACCTGTATAGTTTTCTTCCCACCACTCCGAAATATTAATATTAAATCCGAGTATTTTCATTATTTCTTCAATGCCGTAGCGCGTTCCACGATATCGGTGTTGTATATAGCTCATCGCAATAATATTGCGTCGTTCCATTTCGTAATTTTCTTTATGCAACCAATCAATCCAATGATCAACAGATAGAGATGACGCTAACCAAGGTAACACATTTGCTGGGCATGAAGCATAATCCCAAAATTGGTTTATAGGTAGAGGAATTCGACTTAAACGGGCAGCAGTACTTGAAATTGATTTTTCTAGTGCAGTAGCATTTGAAGGTAATAGATGGTTTTGAGAGTAAAGATCGCGATATGCATATAATTTCTTATATCGTTGCTTGGACCTTTTCACAAATACAAGTAGATAAAAAGCATTTTCAGGTATAGACTTTAAATATTTATTTTCCGTCGACTCAACCTTTAGAGGCTTGATAAACTTTCCATCAAAATCAGGGTAAAAACATTGGATAGATTTATTATTAGACAATTTTATAATGTCTTTATTTTTATCTCCCCAATATAGGTGATACGATATAATACCTAAGTTGTCGTTTTGGTCTTGTATTTTACGTATAGTAACAGATCCATGAAATTCATTTGCTATGGTTGAGAAATTAGAAAACTCAATGATATAATTTTTGATCGGGGATTGTATGTGCATCATTTCTTCCATAGGCTATATTCATGATATAAGTTCAAAACATAATTCTTTTTATAAACAAACTATAGGGTTCATCTTTTTTACAGATTAATAAGGAAACCCTAATCTATGATCGTAATATTAATATTATCTTCTTTACAATAGGCTGCCTGATTAAAGCTAATACATATATTTTTCTTTGGCTCAATTAATTCAATATTAGTAACACCATTCACATACACTGATTTTATTATCGACGACAAATTAATATTAACACCCATACGATGATGGATAGCGATATAATCTAAAAGATTAGACTTTATTTTTAATTTAATTTGATCTTTTAAATTTTGCATCTGCCTATCAATGACAACATTTAGATTAATAGAATATGAAATAATTTCTGCTTTATTAACACTTACATTATCTGTTAAAGGTATTTTTTCATGCCCCCTTAAATATGTTCTAACTGAATCTATCAACTCATCAGTAGCACTACCGTCACCCTCTTTAGAGAGAACATATACATCAACATAACCTGGTTTATTTGAAATAGCAGATACTTCTTTTACTTTAGGATCTGATGACAAACCATGAAATACATAACTATTTTTCGTGCCTGCACCAGATAACCTATCAAAACTTAATGAAGCTCGCACTCTTAACTCTTCATCACTTTCTTGATGTAGAGTGAGGTTTTCAGATATATCCTCATCCTTATTGTTATCTGTTTTCTCTACTCTTCTTTTTACATCAAATAGTTCAGCCACATGATCTAATGCATATCCATGTGCTGTTGGTAATAGGATGTGATGTGCAGACTGATTAATTAGCTTATGAAGCATCTCTTCTCGTTTAGCGATAGTAGCAAGAAGAGCTTTTGTTACTTTACCATCAATATAATAATTCCTATATAAAAAAGATGAAATATGTTCGAAGTCAGCTTTAATTATATTATATAATTCTTGAGAAGCTTTTTCTGAAACAGCTTTAGGAAATGGTATTTTACTAAGATTGATCGGGTGTGCCACTTTTTTTGCCTATATAACTAAATCTTGAAGTAATTGTTAATATACCCTTCACGAATCATTTTTATGTGCGCTATCCATAGCGCTCACCCTAACGGGCCAGCGAAGCTGTTCTAATGTGTTCCCGACACATTAGTAGGGTTTGTTATCAGCACTCTTGACAACCAAGGATGGCGGGAATTCAGTTTATGCATAATGACATGGATGTCATATAATAGAGCAATGCAGGCGCTATTGCCGAGGAGCATTTAACTACCACCCCAGTCACTTATTAATATAACCGCCCAACAGCGCTGTTATATCAATTAAAGTGGCTACCGCAAGTTTCACAGCAGTAAACTTGCCCAGGGGCTTCATTACTTGACGGCCGTGCCCTTGGGGTATAAAAACCCTTCGTTTTGGGTATATCTAAAGGCACTTCTAAAAATCACAATGAATCATATCAATATTTTTGGAAGCACCCTCAAGTCAACCAACAAAAAGTATATATAATATGCATTACACAGAACAATAAAATTCATGAATCGCAGAATTGACTTCCATATTTAATTATAACATCCTCATCAATTCTGTTTAGATTTTTACATACTGGTACCTGAAACCATTGTAACTTCGTTAAGTCATGACCGGATGAGTCGAGAGATAACTTTACATCACTAACACCTTGTTGGTGAAGCGCAGCAATAATTGCATTTTTATATATTTTTTTGTCAAAATCATATTGTTTAACAATATATTCCTTCAAAGCAACCAAAATATTATTCGTTATTTCCTTAATACCTATCGAGTCCAGTGATATATAAACATCAGCTTTTATACTATAATATACAGGTTCAAAACGATTAACAGCTATACAGTCAGTTAGAGGTCGAATATCTTCTCGATATAAGTGTTCTCTTACCTTTTCTAGAATATCACCCATTTCTGAGGTTAAAAATTCTGATTCCGTTAGCAAACCATCATCTTTTTCTAGTAACAATCTAACATCGACGATACCTTCAGCATGCTTGCCTACATTAACATTTTTAATCTGTTTGCAGTCTTTATTTAATGAGAGAGCATGCATTCTATAGGCTTCAATGGATCCTGCAGTATTATGCTCATTAAATACTTGTTTGATTCTTGCCTTTAAATCATCATCAGTTTCATCCTTCTTATCTTCTAGACCATATAACTGGGCCAGTCGTTTTAAATGGTGACCATAAGCCTGGCTTATCCAGCAGTTTTTAATAGATTCACGGATCTTTTGTTGCATATAAAGTTCATGATAGGCAATAATTTCAACGAGTTTCTTTATGGGATCACTTTCAGGAAGCTCTTTAACACTTACATCAGGAAGATAATGTTGAAGACAGTGTTCGATATCATCAAGAATATCTTCATAATCAATTGATTTTAAAAACGTCTCAAGATCAGCTGAATACAATTCTTTTCGAGGTACTGACATCTTTTTATTCACTCTATTCAAACTTGATATGCGGTAACAGATGAAATAAATCCACTATGACTGACTTGATGATTAACTGTTTTAATAAACCATTTTCCATTAATTTCTGGATGCACAAACTGAATCATAAGAATCATTTCAGGCTGTAACATAGGATTACCAACAACAGTTAAAGATAGTTCTCGGTCTTTTCTCTCTTTTCTATCAGCCATCCCTTGAGCTGCATATTTTGCATCTGCTTTATTCGGATAGATATAGTCAAGCCTCAAAGTATCCTTACTTTTTGGATCGGATATAACTTCAACCTTTTGTTGTTCTCCTATTTCATGGTCATGCCAATAGGCTATAACCTTTTTGTATGTTGATCTAATCGTGATTGAAATATTCCAGTTTATAATATCTTCCGCAGTCACGAATGCTGGAACCAGAGGAATTCCAGATGCACTAACCGCTTTCCCAGGTAAAAACATTAACAAAACATCAGAACCAGAATTGGTTATTGTTGGTTTTACAAATACATCGTATCGTTTTGCAATTCGCGAAAGAAATGAAATATCTGACTCATTAACTTGATTAAGTTGTGATTCTTCAACGCTAATAGTTGAAAGGCTAGCATGGGCTACACAACGGGCTTGATTTTTAGCCGCAATTTTCTTACCAATTGCAACAAGATTATTAACTCCCCACGTTCTAGATGCTTCATTTTTAAACAATTTGGGTGTTGCTGAAACACTTAGCGTATTACCGCTGTTAGCGCCTTGCAACTGCCAATGGTTAACTCTGAAACGACCGACCCCCTGTAGTTTTGTTTTATAGCCAAGCCATACAGCTATTTCGTCATGATTTCCTGGTAAGTCAAGATATTTTCCTGTAGGACTGGCTCCCGCATCAAACACAAGCGACAGCTGATCACTCTGATCTCCTGAATACAGTTGAACCGAAATACTGATTAATCGTTTATGAAATGAGCTAGATAATCCTTTTTCTGATATTTGTACTTTATAATTGGGTGACCAGTTTTTTAACATTTATGATTAATCCCACAACTGAATCATATTTTGTTCTTGCACAGCCTCTTCTTGATCAAAAAGCTTTATTTTGATGCCTGCCGGCAAGCGAACGCCGTAGTTAACTAACTCTCTGTTTTCATTCAGCACTTTTTCAGTAATACCTTTAAGTTCTAAAAGGTCTTGATTAAAAAGCAAATTATGACTGATCTGATTTAGGTCTGCTTGTGTTAAGGAAGGATCAACAGCAAGAGCAGTTTGTTGATATTGTTTATGTTGACCATAGTGATTCCAACATATTTGATCTAGTATATCTCCCTCAACGGTCATATAGTATGTAGGCATTTTATGTCCTCATCACGCTGTTTTTACTGGATCATAACGTTGTAATGATAGTTGAAAGTCAATCTTTCTAGGCACACCACCGAAGATAAATTCAATATCAGTTTGCTGTACATCTTCTAAAATCCAAAATCCTAGTGGCAACCCGGTTGAGCCTGAAATATTAATAAGTGGCAATGGAATTCCTAAACTAGCCATGGCCCTTAACATTGACATTTGTTTTAGTTTCAAAGGGGCGGACGTATTTGATAAATTTGGTTGATATTCAGATAGTAATGTATATATAAAGCCCGAAAGCTGCAAACTATCTTTACCTGGCCCCATATAATGTAATGTAGCCCCCCCCAAACCCAAATGCTTTTTTAATGGATGATTCAGCGTATCGTGCGATGCCCAGTGGTACTGAGTTGAACGTTGCAATTTATCGTATATTGCAGAGTCAATGTAGAATTTAAACGTTCCTAATGTCATCATAACATTAGACATATGTATCACCCTAATAAAATAAATAAGGTTCAGTTTGGATTGTGCATTGATTTTTATTTAATTTAGTATGATTCTTAAAAAGAAATATTAACTCATCTCTAAGACTTAATATTTGCTTACTTTGGGTATTAATAATATTTAACACATTTTGCTCTGACCGATTATCATTAAACTCCTTATTATTATTATTAGCAATAGTTGTTTTAATTAGATTTAAAATACTATTTTTGTCATGCTTGTCGTTATGCACGTAATTAATTTGAGAATTTTCAATTTTCGACTTTTTATTAGTATATAATTGCAACTTACTTACAATCGATTCACTCCCAATACGTATAAAGCGATTCTTTTTTTCATAATAATTAAATCTATTCTTATCATTATGGCTCATAGAGTGATGTATCGCTTCAGATATCAAACCACTCAAATACTGTCTCACTTTTCTTTTACTAAAAACTCCTAAACCATCCTTGTTATTGAAAAAATTCTTTCGAAACTCATTCATATTGCGACAATCTTTTTGATATTGATTTTTTTTAGTTTTACCAAAATTATAGTTTTTATTGAAATTTGTATCCACACAGCGAGACACGATAAGTTTGAACTTAGATATTGAAAACATATTTTTTTTTGGTTCGTCCGGTGATAGCATCAAGTTTCGAAGGTCTCTGCGTATAAAATTGCTATACTTCAAGCCTCTTTTTTTTTCGCCCGAAATTTTACTCAAGGCCTCTGCATACTCATACTTATACCTAGATAATTTTGAGTCAATCCTTTTTAAATGCTTATCAAAACATTTAATACTAAAATATCTAGCGAAGCCTAACTTCGTCAACTTTATTTTCTTTACTGCATTCTTATAAAGTACCTCATTAATTTTATATATTCCATACTCTAGTTTAACGCCATGCTTAGCAATAATCTCAAACAGGGGTTTACTATTTACCCGACGACTATTGCGTTGACGCTTAAAAAACAGATTTAAAACAGCAATTCTTTCTAAGCTAGTTTTGAGTAAGTGTAAAAACGTACCTCCTCTCTTATTAATGTTATCAAATTTACTATTCACTAGTTTAACTATTTTTACTTTACTTAAGACTTCTTTATTCCAGGCACTTGATTTTAATGCACCTCCATTAAACCACCGATTAGTTTTACTTAAAACGAATGATTTAAGCTTATGAAAAATCAATGCAGGCATAGTTACACTATTTCGAACACCTCCATATACAGCTCTATATAAATTGATTATATTTTTTTTGCTTATCGAAGATAAATTTTTATGCTTGCGCACTTTATACGAGGTTAACAACAATTCAAATATGCTGTATTTATATTTTAATCTAACCTTTGGCAATAATATAGTACGCCATAATTTTTTATATCGTGATTTTTCTCTTATTTGATTGAGTATATTTTTATTAACTATCGACAAAAGATAGATTTTTGACTGACTTTTCATCCATCCCCCTCTAATTCTCGTAAGACTTTGGGTAAAGTTTCTAGCCAGCTAATAAATTCAGCTTCTTCCAGCTCTTTGATTTCAGCCAACCCCCATCCTAATTTTATCGAAAGCAGCAATACTGCCTCTTTAATTTGTTCAATGGTTAAGACAAAAAATCAGAAAGGGTGTCCTGTAAACTAATATAATCAGAAAGATCTAGTTCTTCTAAATACTTTGGCGGCATTTCCGCTAAGTTAGCAATTAAGTTCATTTCTTTATCTGCATCAGTACCAGCGCTATTCTCTGATATAATTCTATCTCTTACTTTTGGTCTGCGTAAATGTATTTCACTGATTAATTGCCCATCTACAGTGATTGGGTAAGCTAATTTAATGATTGACATAATGACCTCCAAGAAAGTGGAAATTGCCTAAATAGAGCTATCTTAAAAAAACCTTCGTAATTAACACATCAACTACGAAGGTTAGAAATAATTATATATCTTTTATATTATACGCCAATTGCAGCACGCATTTTAGATAATTGATCGGCACCATTTATTTCTCTAACCATATTGACTACGTCGATATTTACTAGAGGTGTACCTTTAATACTTAATGTGTATTTACGTAAGGCAATGGACACTTTTAATGGTGCTTTTTCACCTGCTTTCCAGTTACCAAAATCCAGTTCACGCCATGCTCCTTCTAGTGAAACAACAACAGGATCAACACCATCTTCACCGTCTAGTCCTCCTTTAAGTGTCAGTGCTACTTGTGCTTCTGAGCCCATAGCAAGACCAAATTTCTTAATTACAGCAGGATTATATTCTGCTAGTGTAAAGTCACACTCAAGTTTATTCATCCCCATTTCAAGTTCTACGGGAACATCCATTCCTCCTGCACGGTACTCATCTGTTTTCAGCGTAAGCTTCGGGAGGTTTATTTCTTCAACAATTCCAGCGTAACCTACACCATCAACAATAAGATTAAAATTCTTTAATACCTTAGGAATCATGCAAACACCTCTTTCAAGTAGTTATCAACCATTTGACTGCGGAAGCTGATATGCTCAGCTGGATAGGGTGGCGTAAAATCAAAGTCAAAATAAACTTTTCCATCCATAATTTGATCTGGTGTATTGAGCTCAGGATCAGCCCAGCATTTTCCGTCTATAATCGCCCCCATTGCTTTTAGTGAGCGTAAATAACGATTAACACTTTCAACCACAGATTCAACGTAATTTCTTGTAATATTACGATCAACTGCCCATAAGTGTGCTCTCAAAAGAGAATCATTAATTAAATCAGCAGTACGTCTTACACTGATGTATTTCCATTTTGGATCTAATGAACAACTTCGGTTACCCCAAAGCCTAAAGCCATTCTGTCGAATGATCGTTGCAACATTATTTTCATTCAACAAGTTTGCACGAGCATTAGAATCGCCAAGCGTAAAATCAATAGCTCTATCTGTTCCTAAAATACCGTAAACAGGTCGGTTAGATGGACTCCACCAAAAACCACGCTCATTATCTGACTTAGCAATTATGCCAGCAACGCGTGGAGATGAAGGTTGAATAAGCGCTTCATCATTTGCAGCGCCAGGTACTTTAACATTAGGATCTACTAAATAAAGACGTGCACTTCCTTGCAATGCTGCATAAGCTTTAGCGTCTTCATCATTTGTGCTGGGACCATCTGCAACAACAATAGCCCGCAACCGATCTGCAATAGAGACTAAATCACTACTGACATCATCTGAATGAAATCCTTGTTTATCTGCACTAAGTTTGCCAGTAAATCCGGGGGCTAATAAAATACGTGGTGTCGCATAAACTGTGCTTTCAGCTCCCAGCAAGGCTTGAATCCCTGTATCTGAACCTTTTCCCCTAATATCATTACTTTCGGCTTTAGTTGGATCTGGATATTTATAGCTGATTAATACTTTGTCCTCTTTTTTAATCCCTTGAGAAGGAACTTGTATTACGACCCCTTTATCTTCATCTACATCATAATCAGTGTTATCCGTGTAAACCTTTGAACCATCAATTTTCTTTAGAACTACATCAGAAACATAATCATGATCTAATTCAACTTCATACCGGACGAAGCTTACTTTCACCTGAGCGTTACTCATTAATGATCCATTGCCATCTTTTAGCTTGAGAATGGTATTACCACTTGCAGGTGAATTTTCTGTGGCAGGTGTTGTAGAAGTGATTTCATAGGCTTTACCTTCTACATAAGTGATTTTTTCATCAACTGACTTAACCACAATATTAGAAAGGTGCTTATATCCCAAATCCAATGAATCTCCGTTAAAAGTAAAATCACTTAATTTGTATTCTACTTTTTTAAACTGATAGGGCATTGCAGCCGCTGACTTTCTCATAGTATCTGAATTCACCTTTGATCGATCAAAGGCATTTACGACCACTACCATAGCACCTGCTTGATCAAAAATAGCATCAAGAAAATCTGGTATCGTATTATCACCTGTTGGTTTACCAAATATTTTGACCGCTTCTTTTCGAGAGCCAGCAATCAATACAGGTTTATTAATGGGGCCTTTTGCTGCTGCCCCCACTAAACCGATAACAGATGATTTTACCGTACTGATAGGACGTGGGCCACCATCAAGTTCAAGCACTTCTACACCGTGCAAAAATGCCATAGTGTCTCCTTATATTTAATGATTAAATATTTAAACAGCTTTCAAGCTTCAGCCACTAAATCAATCGCACTAATTGACTTGTAAACAATTAACTCAGAGTCATATGAAAAGCAATTTAGATAGGTTAAATTATTGATTCTTACGATTTAATTTAGTTTATTAAGATAATTTAAAGCGCATGATATTTATCATGTCATGTTTAATTATTGCGAAAACAAATAGATATCTTTGATAACAAATGATAACTCTGTATCAGCTAAGGTACCTTCTATTACTATATCTACTCCTCCTGGCTCATTTTCAGTTTTATTATTTACCTGTACATTTCTGATTCTAATTCTATGTTCAAGTAAGCTTAATGCTTCAATAACAGCTGAGTGTATATTAGCAATCAAATAATGGTTAGTTGGATTATCAATAATAGACATTAACCTTGACCCATAATTTCTTCGCATAACACGACTTCCGATCAATGTTGTTAATATATCTCTTATTGATTGCTCAATGTGATCTACACCATCGATTAACTCTCCTGTTTTTGCATTCATTCCTAACATAAAATTACCCACATATTATTTTCTTACATCAACTCCCTTATTATTTATTTTCATTTTTGTTCCTGCATCTATATGCACTTCGTTTGCCTTTAATGATATTTTATTATCTGCATATATAGCTATATCACCTTTCCTGAAGTTAACAACTAATTTTGTTTTTGTACTTTTAGTATGACTAATGACTAGTTCTTGACTATTAGCTTTGATGGAAAGCTGATCAGTTTTATCTTCACCAATCAGCAAATTAACTAACCCTTTACTATTTTTGGCATCAGCCTCAATCTTCAAACGAGGATTAACTGCCTCAGGTTTGTTTTTTAAAAAAAATGTAAAAATATGATTTTTTTTATCGTAATGCAACTCACTGCCATCATGATAGCACCTAATGTGTTTATTACATAAATTTTTTTCATTAGGCATTGATTTAATTTCAGCAACTTCTTTTTTATACGATTCCTCTTCTTTAAATTGTAATGAATTACCACGATATAAAGCACCAATAATTAATCCTAGCCCTATATTTCCATTAGGTGCAACTATAACGACTTGTTCATTAATTTCAGGCATCCATAGTTCGGCATCACATCCTGCTCTAGATGAAGTCCAACCTAACCAGTTTCTAATTTTTGCATCATCATCATCATTAATCCCAAATTGCACAAGAACTGTTGGTCGATCTGTTGGTTTAGGTGGGTCATTCTTTTTTCTATCTGATTTTCTTGTACCAACAACCTTACCAATTAAAATTTGACTATTAAGTTGTTTTTCATGCTCACTTAATTTTTTTCTAAGTTGAAGCTCTTTTTGATTTTTATTTATGGGTGTAGGTGCATATTCTGACACGTTGATATATCTCCTGTTGCAATCTCAGTATCTTATGACTCCAATGGTAAATTTGATGGATAGTTGACTGAAATATTATTTTTCATCTCACCAAATGAATTCTGAGAAAAAACGAGAATATGTGTTGCTAAATATGGCTTATTGCCTAATTGGGATAATTCAATTGTTAGCTTTTTCCCTTCTTTTTCTTTCTTCATAATAACAGGTTGTTCAGGAATTTTTATACTTTCATCAAGCCCCCAATACAGTGCATAGTGTGTAATTGTACTTTCGTCAATAGCAGGCTCTATCAATAATTGTTTGTTTTCGATAGACACAGATTTTGCAGTGTGTTTTGGTGGTTTTGTTATACTATCCTTTTGACTTTCCATAGTATTGTAAACATATACAGGTGGAAAGTGTGGGTCAGGTTTGTACAAATCATCGCCAACACGAATCGATTGTTCCCATGTGATCGTTCTTAATGATAAACCAGTCACTGGGTTAACTTCACCACCGTATAAATCAGAAGCTCTTGCAAGAACTGACACACTAGTACGCCAACTTGATGTATCTGATTTATACCCGTTTGATAGTCCATGCAGGTCCTGACTCACAACATTGACTGCGGGATGAACAAAAGGTAAGCCCCAACGGTTACTTGATATCAGTATCGATAATTGTGATATTAAATCACACATGGTTTTTTCTCGAACTAGTGAATCTACTTTATCGACGACAATGATATAGGCAACTAACCTTACCACAATATCAGTCTCTCCAGAAGGTACTGACATCGTATCACCAATACCTTCATGTGCTAAATAAAATCCAGGTGTCTTTTCGTGTAAATCTTCTACACTTGTTGTTTCAATATATCCTGGTAATATTTTTGATTGTATAAAACTTATTTCATTATGACTATCTATTGCTTCTATAATCGTATCTAATAGCAATCTTATTTTATTATTTATCATTTACAAATCCAGAATGAGTTATAAAGCAGTAATATTTTTCCATCAACATCACCAGTCAACGTAAAGTGATGGCGAAATAGATTTTTCTACTTTTGCAAACTCAAACTGCGCTGCTTTTAAAATATGTTTCATACCAATAGACTCATTGGATAAAGCAGCATTAAAAGATGCAGTTAATGCAGTGCTTCTGATCATCCCACCCGAAAAGGGAAGTCTGGATAGTTTTTTATAGTCTACTAAATCTAAAGGAGTTTTATCAGGAAATATATTTCTCCAAATAGCTTCCCTTTCTGATAGCTGCGGAAATGGGAACTCAATAATAAAGTTTAATCTTCGCTCAAATGCACTATCGACTGATTGCCGTAAATTTGTTGTTAATATACAAATTCCTGTATAACTTTCCATTCGTTGTAACAGGTAACTAACTCCCGTATTAGCATACTTGTCTTGGCTACGCTCTACTCTTGTTCGTTTTCCAAATAGTGAATCTGCCTCATCAAATAGTAAAATCGAACTACTTTTTTCTGCAGCAGAAAAAAGCATCTCAAGTTTTTTTTCCGTTTCACCAATGTACTTGTCAACAATATTATTAATATTAATATGATACAAATCAAGACCAGTTTCTGCAGCAATAATTTGAGCTGCATAGCTTTTTCCTGTCCCACTCGATCCATAAAATAGCGCACTTGTACAAGGTGAGTTCTTCGATTCAGCAAAACCCCATTTATGAAATACTGTTGCACGATTATTAATTTGACCAATAAACATATAAAGTAATTCTTTCTGTTTTTCTGGAAGAACTACAGATGACAACCTCATATCGTTTATACGTTTTAGCTCACAACTTTCTGGCGTTTTAATTTGAGCCACATTTCCAACACTAACTCTACAGTGGTCGCGGCATAGATTTTGAAGCTCTTCTTCTGGCTTATTTAAAAAATCATCATTACTTTTTGATATGCTTATCGATCTAACCAGCATATCTACTAAATGACTAATCTCACTAAAGTTTAAATCATACTGAAAACCTAGCTTAGTTATTATTGTATCTGCCAGCTTAATATCGACGGTATTTAGCACTTCACGCCAATATCTGATTTGTTCATTTTTAGTAGGAAAATTAATAGTATACTTTTTAAGTCCTAAAGACCTGCTAATTTCATTTACAAAATCATAAGACTTCAAAACTGCAATACAAACTGTTGACTCAACATTTGATAAAAAATTTATTAAGCACTCCTTCTCTTTTAAATCCAGAGTTGACAATAATGACAAATCAAGAAAATACTGTATTTTATGCAGTCTACTTTCTCGATTTAGCACATCGAAAAGATATTTTTCTTTTTGTAGTTTATCGATTAGCTTTAGAGCATCTAAATTAACCAGTGATAAACCCACCTCTTTAAAAGCATGTTGCGCTATACGATACTTTTCATCAGTATTAACACCTTCCATTACTAACAGTGCATGATCAAAATTCAAGCTATTAATATTTAGAGCGATATCATCTGCAATTTTTTTATGACTTACTGGTAGAATATGAAATTGATTCTTACCACTAATATGTGCTGAATTAGTTATTTCATGCAAATCAATTATATTTTTTTGAGGATTTATAACAAATTGAGCAATACTATCAGATAATACAAGTTCAGATTTCGAGTCAAAGCAATACCCATTTGAATTATAAAACAAGCGATATTTCAATGCATCTGAATCGTTTGAAATCGATACCAATTCAGAAATATCCAAAATACTAGAAACCACTTCTAAAGAATTTGACCTCAAAAACTTTTGTTCTTTTAATTTTTTTATCGACACCACAGTTTTACATAATTCTTTAAAAGCATCACTTTTTTGATAAATTAGTAAGTACCCCATAATTCTAATTATATCATTTGATAGATCGAACCTTTCTTTTAATACATTTACTTCCGTTAAATCATTGATTACTCGATCATAACTATCAATAAGTATACTTGGCACTTCACCATCTTTTTGGAAGATATATACTATAGAGTATAAAATTTTTTCGAGTGACTGTAGTATAGTTGATTTCATTTTATTTAAAGACTAGTAAAAATTCTTTGGCCTGCACTTTTAACAATAACAGGCATTGGTGAGATAAGACTTACGAGTAAACCTGACATAGTAAGCGCATTTACCATCATAAATCCCTTATCATTTTCTCTAATCGGCTTTTGTTTTCCAACCAACATTTTTACAGAGGTAGGAGTAATCATTGCAGGATTGAATGTATGCACACTTTTTTTTGCAATTGGTAATCCTGGAATGTTTGCATCACCACCGACAAAGCTAAACTGCAAAGGACCAGTATATATTTTTTTCCCTTCAATATTTATCAACTCATTAGGCTGCGATATAATTTTAAAAATACCATTTGAGATAACTGACCCTGAAGCATGCCCTATAGCTCCATTGCCATTCATAATTAATTGACCAAGCATTAGATTCAAACTCTAGCCATAATATGTTATTTAGTTTTTTCTAGATCTATATTTTATTGCTTTGAAATTTATCGAGCACACTTTTATGATAACTTTTTGTTTCACCACTTATTTTATCAATTTTAAAAAGAAGCATTTGAAACTGATTCTGATATTCTTCTTTTTTAACATACGTTTCAGCCACTGTTTTTTGGTAATTTAGGAGCTTCTTTTCAATTTCATGCAAATGAATTTCTTGCTTCCTTATTATTTCCTTAAAATCAACATGAAGAACTTCTAATTTTTTCGTTATTTCTATAATTCTTGCATCAGTAATGTGTTGCAGTAATTGAGACTGACGACTTAAACTCCAACGTATTGTGGCCATCGTTATGCCTAAAAAACTTAAAAAAACCCCTAAAATAGGAAAAAAATCTACTGCTTTCATGATAAGCTTTCACTGTAGGTAATAAAATTCAAAGTATTACAATTCATCGATACTGATTTTATCAGATGTTTTATTTGTAAACTCAATCCCTTCAAAGACATCCAAATCATCTAGAATATCTCTTTCCAGTATAACCTGATTTACTCTTTCTTCAGCCAGCCTCCAATCTTCACCTTCATCATCATTATAATTATTCAGCTCATTAAAAAAATATTTTGATATTTCATTATTCATATATTTACACCATATATTATTATCCATAGTTTATTTAGTGCGTGCTACTCCTTTAACTCGCTCAACCATTCTTACTCCTCCAAGTCCCAATAACGCTAGAACCAGCGTCATCATTTCATTTGCATTAATTAAAGGAAGAGCATTCACGATTTCTGTTTTATTATTCAGCAATAGGAGACTAATAAGTAAATCACGACCAAACCATATATATGATAATAAAAACACGCATAACCAACCTAAAGCTGGTCGCCATCCAGAGACAAATAATGAGTTATGTTTTGTCTCTTCTAGAGTAGTTAATGCCTGGATAATATGAGGTTGATTTAGTATTTTTAACGTTTGATTTTTAACCTTAAGTCTTTCTTCATCACTTGTAAATAATTCATCCAAACCATCAGATACAGTTTTAGCAAGAATAGATATTATATCTTCAGCCATATATTATTTATCCATTGTTTTATCTTTTAGATATTTATACCTTCCCTGGACGCACTCCTTACTTATAATTTTTTTATAAACTCAATTGATTTGCCAAATGCTTTGAAATTTGCTTCTCTGCGTCTTCAAATATTTGGTATATAAACTCATATCGTTCTCGCCATCTTCGCTCCCAATTTCTCTTATCTATACATAAAAATTTATACTTAGAAGCATCTGAAAACCCCTTTGAACCTGTCCCCCCACAACTCTTACATGTTTCATTTTTTATTTTTCCAGTTCCATTGCAGGTCTTACAAATTGGACTTCTAATATTTTCTAAACATGCCAATTGAGATAATTTATGCGCAGCATCAGTCTTTATCCTCCAGCCTACTTCTTTAGCATGTGTTAAAAATAAATTTGCCACTTCCTTAATTAAATTTTCAATAACACTTTTATCATCACAATACTTTATTCTTCCTATATAATAAGCAGTTTTATTTAAATTACCCATAGCTAATGCAGAAGCAATATCTTGCCATGTTAGTAACCGTATGCTTTTCGATGAGTGATCAAAAGAACAGCGTGTTGGATTCATCATAGATAAACAATTTGCTTTACTCATTATCCAACAACCTCATTTTCACTTACCTTGCATTTTATTGCGTATGGTAAATAGATGCCCTCCCAATCTACTGCTCCATTACTTTTTTCAATTATATTAAGCGACTGTTTTGGTGTAGGGGCACGCTCAAGCCTTCGCCATGATCCAACAGTTCTTTTTTTTACACCTATGAGTTCTGCAGCTTCTTTATCTGTCATTTTTTTTAGGAAATTTGATAACAACATGCTCTAATCTCCCTTCCCCTTTCTTACAACTTGTTTCGGTTTATATCTGCTTTATTTTGTATTAACTGCAACATTAGCTTTAAGAAGCTATTTATTGTATTTACAAACTATTCATTGCATGACACCTCTTGTAGCATTTACGCAACACTTATTTTGTATATTTATTTCTAATGCTGTAAGCAAGAGTACAAGAGTGCCATACTCTTGGGTTTCATTTCACCCCAAATTATTTCCCTACTTTAGCTAAACTATACTGCTCATCACGCTCTTTTGCCTGAAGATTAATCAGTTGTAAACTTTATAATTACTAAATTTTAGCTAGAGGCTTATTTAAGTGTTTTTTATAAATTGGAACTACCTCAAATACTCTATATGTAATTATATTTCTTTCGAATAGTTACTTATAAATCAAACCCTGCACTATCAACTAAAATAGTACAGATAAAAAAATGGGCGAATAAATATGCATTTATTCGCCCATTTTACTTTCTCTATTATTCAGTATAAATTTTTTATCAAGGATATGTAGCTTTTAAAGGTATATACAATATTAAGCTAATAATCAAAACCAGCATTCGTTCAACCAAAGCGACAAAATGATTCACTTTAAAAGCAATAAAAAGGAAGACGTACGTTGTCTATCATGGGAATTATTAGATCATGTTTTGTGGTCTTTTTCAAGAATAATTTAAAAAATATTTTATGTTACACAATTTGTGTATTTTTTTCAAAGCCTTTTTTATTCAACCAAAAACTTATTTAAAATCATCCTTTAGCCATAGCAGTATTTTTAACTTTTAGAGCTTCTACCTTTCAATACGTTTAATTTTACTTAATGAACTTAATACACAAAGCTACTGTTTATTTTTTTGCTAACGCTTGATTTTGAATTGTATATGCAATTAACTGCTTAGCTGCTTTAACACCTGTCTCAGCGTTATAATTATTTGATCAACTTCTGGTTTAGAAATAATAAGCGGTGGTGATAAAGCAATAACATCACCTGTCGTACGAACTAAAACGCCTTGTTCAAACATATCAAGGTAAACCTGAAAAGCACGTTTATTCGGTTCATTTTTTCTTGGCTCTAGCTCAATGGCACCCACTAATCCCAGGTTCCTAATATCAATCACATAAGGCAAATCGGCTAGACTATGTAGAGCATGTTGCCAATACTCTGCTAGTTCTGAGGCTTTATATAATAGATTTTCCTCTTGATAAGTCTCGAGCGTACCAATGGCTGCAGCACAGGCTAATGGATGTGCTGAATAGGTATAACCATGATAAAAATTAATCGCCATAGGATCATCTTGACGAAAAGCTGAATATATTTTATCACTGACAAAAACAGCCCCCATGGGCACTGCACCATTTGTTAACCCTTTTGCCGTAACCATAATATCAGGGCTAATATTAAAGTAGTCTGCCGCAAATGGCTTACCTAAACGTCCAAACCCAGTGATAACTTCATCAAAAATCAGCAGTACACCATACTGATCACAAATTTCACGTATTCGCTGTAGATAACCTGCCGGTGGAATTAACACCCCCGTAGATCCTGCTACAGGTTCAATAATAACGGCAGCAACGGTAGACGGGTCATGTAACTGGAGAATCTGCTCAAGCAGCTCAGCTTTATCAGCGCCATAAACAGGCACCCCCAAGCTAAATTGATTACGAGCTAAATCGTGGGTATGGGGCAAATGATCAACTTGTGCCAATAAGTTTGGGAACAGTTTCCTGTTCACGGCAATGCCCCCTACAGACATTCCACCAAAGTTAACGCCATGGTAAGCCCGTTCTCGGCCAATTAAACGCGCTCTTCTGCCCTCACCTGTCAGTTGATGGTATGCCAAGGCCATTTTAAGTGCAGTATCTACTGACTCAGATCCTGAATTTGTAAAAAACACATGATTTAAATTTCCAGGAGTGATCGCCACAAGTTTTTTGGCAAGCTCAAATGCTTTGGGATGGCCCATTTGAAAAGCAGGTGCAAAATCCAGTGTAGCGGCCTGTTGTTGGATAGCCGTCACTATCTTTTCACGATTATGCCCTGCATTTACACACCAAAGACCTGCAGTGGCATCAAGAATCTTTCGACCTTCAGGTGTCCAATAATACATGCCTTTGGCTTTTTCCAAGAGCCGGGGATGGGCTTTAAAATGTTGAGTAGCTGTATATCCCATCCAGTAGGCGTCTAATGTATTGTTATTCTCCATAGCATCCTTGCTATTTCTATATTTAACTATAACTGGGCACTACGCTTCCTTTTTAATAGCACCCAGAAATAGTTAAGGGGCCTCTAAGACAAGTGCATTTTTAGAAGTGCACTTAACTTTCAGACGCTAACAGTAGTGACTGTAAAATACGCGAAGCTTCTTGTTCTGACAATCCTGTTACAGACAGCTTGTGTCCTATTTTTTCCCTGATCTTTGTACCTGCACTCACGAGTGTGCCATCAATGCTTATCGACATCCGTTGCCCTATGTACCTGCCTGTAAATCGAGCTAGTTTTTTACCAAACTCATCAGATAGCTCGATATCAATGACTGGGCTATTAAAGCTATCTTTATTCAGCTCAGCAAAGAGTACATCATCATTACTGGCAACTAAGTCTTCGCCATTTACGCGAAACGCTATGTCAGCCTGTGCTACTAAAGACTGATAACAAAGTACGCCAACGAATAACAATCCAAACTTTTGCATTTCAGCACCCTCCCTGGAAGATCAAAAATTATCTAATCGATCCTAAAGTATAGCGCTACCTGCAAAACACGACGGCCGTGTTAATCAGCAACCTTAAGTAAAGAAGCCGAACGGCTTCTTTGCTTATTTGGTTCCAAAAATCTTATCTCCGGCATCCCCTAAGCCAGGAAGGATGTAACCTTTTTCATTCAAGCAGTCATCAACAGATGCTGTATAAATAGTGACATCAGGATGCGCTTTGGTAACACGCTCAATACCTTCTGGTGCTGCCACTAAAACAAGCACTCGTATTTCTTGACAACCTTTTTGCTTCAACATTTCAATAGTGGCAATCATTGAACCACCAGTTGCTAACATAGGGTCAATCACCAGCGCCATACGCTCATCAAGGTCACTCACCAGTTTTTCAAAATAAGGTACTGGCTCAAGGGTTTCTTCGTTGCGATACAGACCCACAACACTAACCCGAGCACTTGGGATCAACTCCATAACCCCATCAAGCATGCCCAGACCTGCTCTTAAAATGGGTACAACGGTTATCTTTTTCCCTTTGATTTGTTTTACATTAACAGGACCAGCCCAGCCTTCTGTTTCGTAATCTTCTAAAGGAAGGTCTTTCGTCGCTTCATACGTTAATAGACACCCTACTTCACTTGCCAGCGTACGAAAACCTTTAGTACTAATGTTCTTGTTACGCATAATACCCAGCTTGTGCTGCACAAGAGGATGTTTTATTTCAAAGACGCTCATAGATAACCTCAAATCAACATCAACGAAACAGCATCGTCAGATAATACGGCACATACAGCAAACACAACACCAAGTTGCCTATTGCTATAAACACCACTAATCGACGGGTTGTAGCCATATATTGATGATACCCTTCGTTCCAGGTAAATCTTACATATGGGCACCTCTAAAAATGCACTTTTTCGAAATAGCTGTGTCAGCGCTGTACTCGGATCCTCATGTACTCCTTATACACTGTGGTCCTCCGTGCAGTGCTTCCTTGCTCTTACATAAAAATCACTATTTTTAGAGGCGTCCATATGACAAAATTATTTCATTTGCTCCAGGCAAATTGGCCGTATTCTACCCTGTAACGAAACATCTGCCTAATGCTTTACAACACCTATGGTTTTTTATTTTCGTTCATATTGTAAGCAAGCGCTTGTTAGCTATTGTTTAACCAAAAAAGATAAGGCTGATGACACCTACTTAAGGTACTGTTATCACTCTATATGCGGACTAGACAAAAGCCTGTAGCCTTCGTTATACAGGGCACTCTTGCCAAAAGTAGTCTGGATTTTTGGTGCCTCGATAGGCATTTGGGGCTTGCTCTCAAGCGAGAGTCACTGTATCGTTCCCGCCCTTATTGGTAGCAAAATTGATGGCCACCTGAAATGCGGTAAACAAATAGCCCAACATCAGCCATTTGCTTACTTGTATGAAGTAATCATGCAAACAGCTTCATATACACTCTACATCACCAGGTGCTAAACCAAAGCGAATCACCTTAGGTTTCATCAAACATAGATACGAGGTTCCCAATTCATGTCTGCAGATCTTGAGCATATTAAACAGGTTTATGCCGAAGCCGACTGTTTATACACTGAAGCTGAAGTGGAAGCAGCGATTGAGCGAATGGGACAAGCCATTACCGCTGAACTCGCTAACAGTAACCCATTAGTTTATTGCATCATGAATGGTGGCCTGGTTGTCAGTGGCAAACTGCTCACTAAACTGAACTTTCCATTGGAAGTTGACTATATTCATGCTACTCGTTACCGCAATGAAACTACAGGTGGTGAGCTGGACTGGAAGGTGCACCCAAGCACGTCAATGCAAGATCGGACTGTGCTTATTCTGGACGATATTCTCGATGAAGGCCATACGCTGGCAGCCATTGTAGAGTTCTGCAAAGCGCAGGGTGCAAAAGCCGTACAAACAGCCGTACTGGTCGAGAAAAAACATGACCGCAAAGCTGTTGAGTTAGAAAGTGACTTCATTGGTCTTCAAATTGAAGATCGTTACATCTTTGGCTATGGAATGGATTACAAGAGCTACTGGCGTAACGCACCCGGCATTTTTGCCCTGAAAGGCCACTAGTTTATCTCCTCCCTGGCTCTGAACAGCCCTACACTAAGATGCAATGTCTGCTAATGTTTCTCCATTGTCGACATTGCATACTCCTAATGTACCATCGCATTGGATGGCTATACCCTCCGTATACTACAAATACTTAACAGTACAAAAACTTAAAATGGCACAACTCTACTTTTACTACTCGGCAATGAACGCAGGCAAGTCAACTGCTCTGCTCCAATCTGCGCACAATTATAAAGAAAGAGGCATGGAACCTCTTCTATTTACTGCAGCCATTGATGATCGATTCGGCAAGGGAAAAATCAGCTCCCGAATTGGTCTTTCAGCAAATGCTCACTTATTTCAAACTCAAGATAACTTTTTTGCGACTATCCAGCAGACCAGTGAAAAACAACCCATTCACTGCGTGCTGATAGATGAAGCCCAATTCCTCACTAAACTTCATGTTGCAGAACTGTCTGAAGTGGTTGACCAGCTCAATATTCCAGTGCTCTGCTATGGACTTCGTACTGACTTTAAAGGCGAGTTATTCGAAGGTAGCCATTACTTGCTCGCCTGGGCAGATAAAATCAGTGAATTAAAAACGGTCTGTCACTGCGGCCGAAAGGCAACAATGGTCGCACGACTTGATGAGTACGGCAAAGCCATCAAAGAAGGCTCACAAATTGAAATTGGTGGTGAAGAGCGCTACGTATCGTTGTGCCGTAAACATTTTAAAGCAGTGCTCATCAGTTAACTTCTGCCCTTTACCTTTAAATGGGCTAATTGGTCCAACAAGCAATGCCCCAGAGCTTACCTTAATAAGTGGCTGGGGCGACAAACTAATCTAACGATAATCGGTAAGGTAACTGTCTACGCCAGGCGGGTGTTTGCGTCAAATCTGGGCCCGTTATTAACTGCTTAGGCCAATTAAAAAAAGCATAAGTCAGTACATTTCGATGTTCTCCAGCACTTAAAGAGACATTCCCATCCACTCCAGGAATAATATGATGCGTCTTATCAATTTTAGCCAACAACCGTCGTTTTAATCGGTGTATTACCACTTGGTCAGAATAATCAACCAACTTTAAACACACCCCAATCTCCGCCAATACATCTGCTTTTGCTCGCTTTTCAATGGTATCTAATGTACTCACAAAGTACGCTGTTACCCACTGAAATCGCTCAGCATCAACAGACTTCTGATAATATCGACTTGCCGCAAGAACGATATGTGTTAAACCATAAAGCTTATTCTGATACTCCAACTGTGACAGCTCAGAATCCTTTGTTTTAGGATAAATTTCCTTAAACTTACGAATAAACTTTTCAGATAACGAAGCAATGCCTAACTCTTCTAACCAAAATACATAATTAGCTGCTTGTGCTGCATAAACACGAATAAAGGACTCATCCAAAAGAATTTTTGCTAATGGCTGTTTTTGCAAATGATGCAGTAAATTAGAAAAGTGTGTTGGCTTAATACCCAGCTGATTCAATTGGGCTAATAAATAAACACTGTGTAACTCAAAGCGTAGTGCTTTGAATTCTGTTTGTTGCCAAAAGCGGCTCCGGAGTTGATCACGACTTTTTTGTCCAAAGCGGGAGGTTAAATCATCGGTTATTTGTAACCTAAACTTTTCATCTTTTACATGCTCATCATACCAACTGACACGTGCGACTAGTCGATATACATGATTAATAATTTCACTAACATACTTCTCCTGCCCTGTTAGCCGATACATGCGTAAAGCATAGTGCGCTTTTCTTTTAGGCGTTAGCTGCAATTGATGACGATCATAAATTTCTTGAATTTTTAATGCAGCCTTTTGCGCCGCTTGCTGTTCAGCATTCGACGCAAAGACTGTTTGCACACCATGACTAAACATCCATAAAAGAATTAATAAACCCGCTTTATACCTATTAAATAGCTTCATACACTCATCGCTGTACAGATTTAACAACTGCGCTTTTGGGTAAATATGAACGAAATCTATCATCTTTAGCCAGATATGGGCCTGGATGTAATGGCTGCGGTAAATAGAACAACATAAATGCAAGCACATTACGATGTTCCCCTTTGGCCAAATCCCACTCTCCATCTACCGAAGGAATCATTTTATGCTCAGTATCTATTGCCTGCATGATGTATTCCCGACACTGTTTAACCACGGGGTGATACGCTTCTCCTGCCAGCAGAAAGCTTACACCTACCTCCGCAATTACATCAGGTTTTGTTTCTTTTAATATTCGCGTTATATTTTTTTCAAAATAATCATAAATCCAAGCAAACTGTTTTTTATCCACTGGTTGCTGATAATAACGACTTGCCGCAAAAATAAAGTGGGTTAACCCATAAATTTTATTGCTATAAGCATCGCCTTTTAAGTTTTTGTCATTCTCAAATGTTTTTACAAATGCATCTTTATAAGGTTTTCTTAAATCAACAATATCTAACTGATATAACCAATAAACCCAGTTTGCAGACTGTGCAGCCCATGCTCGTATGACTTCAGGTTTTAAAAGCACAGACTTAAAGTCAAACTTTTTAAGCGCTGCACGTAGCTTTGTATTATGTATTGACTGTAAACCTAATTCATCCATTCGGTTCATAAAAGGTAAAATAGCTGAACTATAAAATATAAATTCACCGTTACTCGCTAGCACTTCACGCCTTAGTTTTCCTTTATAATTATTGTGCTGTTTCCTGCGTACTCGTTTAACGTATTTTTCTATATAGTTTTTATCATCCAAACGACTGGCAATAAAATCCAAACGATCAGCGACGACATAAGCATCATACAAACTCGTCGCTAAATATTTTTTATCTCCCGTTAACCGAAATAAGCGAATTCCATAGTGGCCTTGCTTTCGAGGTGGCAATGTAAAAAGCGATGTTTCCAACGTTTGACGGAGTATATTTGAGGCTTGCTGATACCGCACAAGTGATTCATGAGTATTAGTGCTTGACGCCCACGACTGCGCTCCCCAAAACACAACTTGGGAGATAGAAATGATGAAAAAAAGCCTAAAGTAACGTGAAAAATTCTTATTATTTTTATGCGTATATAACGATTTATATTTGACCAACTTCATAATTAACTTCCTGCTTACTGTTTTTTAGTCTAATTAGCTAATCTTTCTTGCTTCTCCTTCTGTTTTGTTAAAAGTGATTCATTAAGGGTATATTTCACGCTATGTAGAATGCCCTGTACGCAACCCTTTAGTAAATGACTACAGCAGCTTGACTTGATACACAGCGACACACACCTTTATTTTAATGTGAACTACATCTACAAAAGACTAAAATCGTAGTGTATCTTCATTGTACGGGTACAACCCCAAAACGAAGAGTAAATCTGTTGAATAGCCTTACACATCATGAACAATTCTGTCCCCTTACTGCAGGTCAAACACTTATCAGTACATTCTTTACAACACATTAACTTCAGCCTTTTTGCCCAAGAGTGTATGTGTATTCAAGGGGCTTCAGGCAGTGGCAAAAGCCTGCTGCTAAAAGCACTGGCTGACTTGATTCCCGCCCAAGGAGAAGTCTTATTGCACAGCCAAAAACAATCTGACACTGAACCATCACAGTGGCGACGGAATGTGACTTTAGTTCCTGCAATGCCCAGCTGGTGGTACCCTACCGCAAAAGAACACTTTTCCTGCAATATTGATCACTGGCTTACTCAGCTAGCTTTATCACCTTCAATCACCCAGCAACCGATACATACTCTTTCAACCGGTGAAAAACAGCGACTCGCCCTTTGCAGAGCACTACAACATAACCCTTACGTCTTATTACTTGATGAGCCTACAGCAAATCTTGATCCCACTAGTCAGTCCTTCTTAGAACAGTTCCTGTTTAATTACTTTTTGGCACAACCCGATCGCAGTATTATCTGGGTTGCTCATCACCCATCGCCTTGGCTGATCAGACGCGCAAAACGCTTCACTTTACATGGAGGTTACTTAAGTGAAGATGATTGAACTCAGCAACATTGACTTAACTCTCTGTATCCTATTACTGAGTGCACTCGCCTTGTTACAGCGAAATCTTGCACCGGGAATCTCACGACAGCTGCTTATCAGCATGCTGCGAATGTTATTTCAGCTCAGCATTATTGGCCTCATTTTAACGTGGTTATTTAGCCATATTCAGCTTTCTTTGGTGTTAGGCGTTGCGTTACTGATGATCCTCGCTGCAGGGCGCGAGGCTAATGCACGACAAACCTATTCTTGGGTAACACGTTGGAATATTTGGATTAGTACCCTTGCACTATTTATTGCAACCACGAGTATGCTATTCCTAATGCTTTTAGCCTTTATTCAAGCAACACCTTGGTACCATCCGCAGTATTTTATTCCATTACTGGGTATGCTGCTTGGTAATAGCCTAAATGGAGTGTCATTAGCAAGGGAGTATATAACGATTACAGCACATGAGGCTCAAGACCGTATTGAAGGGCAATTGATGCAAGGCTCAACTTGGTTACAAGCAACCGCTTTTCTTCGCCGCCAAGCTCAGCATCATGCCATGATCCCCGCGATTAATGGGATGGCTGCAGCCGGTATCGTTAGCTTACCTGGAATGATGACAGGACAAATCCTTGCAGGCACCGACCCATCACAGGCAATACGTTATCAAATTGCTATTTTAATCTTAATTACAGTTGCTACTGGCTTGGGAAGCTTTATTACCACTTACTTCACAACACGGCAACTGTTTGATAAACGACAACGATTGCGTCTTGATAGGTTAAAGACATCACATTAACAATTTCAAATGCTTTAAACGGTTTGCAAAACAGGTGCTAGTAGCACCGTAAGCAACAAAGGCCAAGAATGGTCTTCTCTAGTTCACGCTTGTTATACTGAGCGACAAAGGCATAAATCGCCGTACATATACAGGAAGTAATAATCTATGCAACAGCCACTAAACTCTACGCAACATACTCTTCACTGGTGGTCAATCAATCCCCAACAACACAAACACTCAATTCTATTTGTGCATGGCGGACCAGGAAGTCACTCTCATTATTTTAAAAACTGGGTAAACCAGTGCCAGTATTTTACGCAACATTTTGGCTGGATATCTTATGATCAAAGGGGATGTGGACTGTCAAAGCCCCATGATCAGTACTGTCATGCGTCAAATATTGATGACTTTTTATTAATGCTGGAAACATTTGCCCGAAATGATGTTTCTATTTCTGCCATTGCTGCTCATAGTTACGGTGCCAAACTGGTATATGATGCTTTATTAAAAAAGCCTGATATTAATAAAAAAATAATTTTTTTAGGGCGCTCATTAAGAGCAGATATGCCTGCTAAAAGAAATTTTATGATGGATATGATTCTCATGAAACTTTTTCAAAAAGAGGATTATAAAAGCATCATGGCATCAACTGAGTTTGATGTTAATGACCCTGCCAGTTTATGGGATATCAAACAAAAATTTAGAGCAACACTCAAAAACAGAGACATTCGCAGCTTGTTTTACTGGTCAAATTTTGAAGCCATGGAAAAATTTGAAACACTAAAAGCTCAGTGCACTTTATCAGATAACGATGATATTTTTAAAGCTGTTGTCAATAGTATTCACAAGGACAGTTCAACCACTCCATACTATGATGTTTCAAAACTTAAACAACAAGTTCTGCATATTATGGGCAGCCATGACTTTTTGATGGCAGGCGATGTCTTCCAGCCTACACACCGTGATAATTACACCGCATGTGTTTTTTCTAAATCGGGTCACTATCCTCATTTTGAAGAACCAACTAAATTTATTGAAACAGTGCACGACTTTATAAAATCCTAATATCCATAAAATACTCTCAGCCGCCATGCTGGCTGCCAAATAGCTTGGCAGCCAAACGTTGTTATTTATAACTTAGGGCCTGTTAACAGGCCCTAGATAATCTGACACGCTGCCAAGGCAGCCTTTAATTGATTCCAGCGTTGCGCTAAGCTGCCCGTATACCCAACAGAAAAGCGCACCAAACCGGGTGAAATATTCGCAAGCTGCTTATCTTCTTCGGTCATTTCACTGGAGGTTGAACTACCAGAGCACGACATTAACGTATCACTAAAACCCAGGCTCACCGCCATAAAGCCAAAATGCTGTTCGTTTTGCAAAATATTCATTAGAGTATTTGCCTTTTTTTCTGAACCAAGGTCTAGTGTTAATAGCCCCCCAAAACCATACTCATCAACATTACCAATAGCTTTTAGTCGACGATGATCTGGGTGATCCGGCAACCCAGGATAGGTCACGGGTAGCTGCAATGCCTGCAGCTGTTGTGCAATATACAGCGCGCGTTGGCTATGTGCTTGAATGCGTAATGGTAAATGAGACAAACGCGCACTTATGCGAAAAGCGACTTCTGGGTCCATGGTCGGACCAAGCAACATCAATGATCCTGTATGTAAATCCATAAGTTGACTTACAAAGTCAGTTGATGCACACACAACCCCAGCTACGGTATCTGATGCTCCATTAATAAACTTTGTTAAACTATGAATAACAATATCAGCACCTAAAGCAATTGGCTCAATAATTAAAGGAGCAAATGTATTATCAACCACTAACGTAAGCTGATGCTTTTTAGCAATACTGGCTAATGATTTAATATCAGCCACACGTAACGTAGGGTTTGATATAGACTCAACATAAATAACCTTAGTTTTTTCAGTGATTTTTTGCTCAATTAACGCAGGCTGGTGTATATCGATAAAATGCGTATTTATATTGTTTTTTAAAGGGAAGTAATCATGTAAAAGTGCATATGTACCACCATAAATAGTATGCGAAGCAATTACTTCATCTCCCGGATTAAGTAACTGCAACAAAGTACTGGAAATAGCTGCCATTCCACTGGCGGTACAATAAGCGGACTCACTACCCTCGATACACGCTAACTGCTGTGCTAAATTATAGACTGTAGGGTTAAAATGACGTCCATATAAATAACACCCCCCTTGCTGAGGTCCTTTTTGACCCTGGAATATTTCAGGGAGTGTATTAGCTTCCATTACGGTAAACGTTGAGCTGGCCTCAATTGACATATTAACACCACCATGCTCGCCAAACTCATGCTTTGCATCAGCCAGCCGTTCTATCGCATTTTTATTATTATCCACTTTATATCCTTTTTTGTTTGCTGATTATGCAATAAAAACTCATTCAACCACTGCAAACCCACTTTTTGCAAGATCTCAATCATTTTTAAACAAGTAATGGTGATATTTCGATGTATATACCCACAGCGAAGGATTTTTAGGGGCTGGCTTACTACTGTGAAGCTAGCGATAGCAGCACTAATTGAAATAAAAAGTGCTAGCTGGGCCGTCAAGCGATGAAGCCCCTGGGCAAGTTTACTGCTGTGAAACTTGCGGTAGCCACTTTAATTGATATAACAGCGCTGCTGGGCGGTTATATCAATAAGAGACTGGGGTGGCCGTTAAATGCTCCTCGGCAATAGCGCCTGCATTGCTCTACTATATGACATCCATGTCATTATGCATAAACTGCATTCCCACCATCCTTGGAGCGAAGGCAACAAACCCTAAAATTGATTCGCGAAGGGTATAGCTTGGTAAAACAAAGACTATGGTCTGTAAAGGCTAGCGATAACCACAGCTGTTTTAAAAGAGCTTGAGAGAATGTCTTTTGTAACGGTAAGTTTTATGCAATTGCCTTGGGGTGAAAAACACTAATAGTACTGTCTAAAACTCACTCACTACGAGTATGCCAGTGAAAAACCAAATAGTTAGACCGAGCTTCACTGGACTCAGTTGTTAAGCAAATATGCTTGTGGTGTTTTAACCTCATAATAGTCTGCTTAATTGACTGCTCATTTACCTTTAGACCTGAGAGAAAGTTTACTAACTGATAGTTCGTAACCTGGTTTTCCGTTTCTATATATTTAAGTGCACGCTGTAAAAGCAGTGTATCGTTATCAGAACTTGCAGTACTTGAGGCCTTAGCAATTGTAACTTCATTATTCGCAAGTGTAGATTCCGTCTCTACAGTGTCGCTTTCAGCCGTAGCCGTGTTTTTATTTTGCTTAGCACATAAGTCCAAAATGGCAGAGACAATACTCTGGAAGTCTTCATCACAGGTTACTGTTAAGTCTATTGGGATATTACCAACTGTACCCTTGATCTGCATAGCCATTAGCAAATACCTAGTTATTCTGAATCATTATACCCTTCGCAAATCAATTTTAGGGTTTGTTGCCTTCGCTCTTGACCACCAAGAATAGTGTGCAAGCAGTTTACGCATAGTGACGTGGATGTCACATAGTAGGGCACCATATAGTAGAGCAATGCAGGAGCCACTGTCGAGGAGCATTTAACTGCCACCCCGGTCACTAAAAAATAAATGACAGGGGTGAAATTAAAGCGGTTTTGAGCCGATTTAAAGCATATTTGTTACAATATCGCCTGGCTCAAACCATAATGCTCGATTTGAGAGTGGGGTTTTCGCGGGTAGCTCAGGGTTATCCAATCTAATCAAGCGTCGGTTATTGAGGTCTGCACGTAAAATTTTATCCCGATGATACTTATAAAATATTTTATTAAATGTTCCGTTCGCGATTAATTTATTAAGTCCGACTTCAACTCGGTTAGCTAATTTGGCATTGCTCTTGGACATAAAAAAGTAGTAAGGCCATGGATAATACAGCACTAACTCGTTTTCAACAGACAAATTAGGATGCTTATCTTTTCTACGCTCGAGAATACCATGAACTTCATTGACTCCCAAAGGGAGCAAATCAAACCTTTTTTTGGCAAGCTGAGTAAAAAGCAACTCAAACTTAAAAACTTTATATGGATCTATGCCATTAGCCTGATAAACTTTTACATCACCCCAGTCCTGACCTTGTCCAATTCTTAACTGCTGCAAATCAGCTAAGGTTTGTACCTGATGTGCTTTTAATTGCCCTTCTGGGTTTGCCAGGCTCAATCGATAACCCAATAACCCCTTGCGAAGAGGTATACGAATAGGATAAAACTTTTCTTCTCGCTCTTGACTGGTTGAGCTCCAGGCGATGTTAATCAGACGATCCTTCTCAATCTCAACGAGCATTCTATCTTCTGTTAACCTTGCTCGTGTACTACGAAGCTCATAATCGCCATGACTTTCTTTTGTTATCTCCAGCGCTTGCGTCAACAACTCTTTAACGTCTTCCAGACGGGCAGGTACAATCGGCAGTACATAAGAGTCAACCGCATTAGAAGAAAAGGAGGTACCCAGTAATGTCAGCGCACTTAATGTACAACTTAACCAGCGTTTTACTACGTGCATAGCATCAGTCTCTTTATTATTTGGAATGTATGACTACTCACAGCATCTGTATTCCATCTCCAGCAAAATATCCATGATGCCAAAGGCTGACTACTGGCCAGACACTGTTTACATTCAGCCCTGGTGACTCATATTACCCTGAATTGTTGGCAAATTGTAACCATTGCACTTTTGTTAAGCAATTGCTAATGCGCTGAAATTTATGTGAAAAGAAAATGCGCTTGATTCTTATTTAATATTCCAAACCAACAAGGTCTGAAAAGAAGTGCCTCGTTATCAAAAAAGGCTCTTCTAGTCTTTAATTCAACTATCACATTAAAATCTATTAACAATGTTAATAGTATGCGTATAGTTTCGCCTGAATTAACTCATTTTCTAAACCACTTTTTATATACCCACAGTGAAGGATTTTTAGGGGGCTGGCTTACTACTGTGAAGCTAGCGATAGCAGCACTAATTGAAATAAAAAGTGCTAGCTGGGCCGTCAAGTGATGAAGCCCCATGAGCCTATATTAATAGGTGATTGGGTGGCAGTTAAATGCTCCTGCATAAACTGCATTTCCTCCATCCTTGGTAGTCAAGAGTGAAGATAACAAGACCCAGAAATCATTCGTGAAGGGTATAGTTTAAATTTAAGTACTATTGTGCAGAATCTGCATAACGATCATTAAACACAGCGTAAATCTTTATCATAGGGTATGCTTGTCGCATTCTTGCGACAAACAGTTTAGACCTTTTGCCCCCTCTTCGTCTTACAAAGTATATACAATGGCTAATTTAAACGTGAATTAGAAGTTCGCAATAATTAAGTTGGCAATGACAGATCTTCTACCCACCACAAACTATTTTTATATACTATTGCCCTTGTAAGATACCTCTATTCCAAAAAAGCATAATAAAAAAATAGCGAGTCAGCTCATTCACATTTAGATTTATAATTTGTGAGTGTACCTATTAATTTCGCCTCAAAAATAAAGTATTCACCCAAGTGTCATCAAACTGAATGGAGTCGGTCATGACGTCATTAATAAGCACTTTTTTATCTGGTAAACATTTAACACCTGCCAGTACGTTATTGATAGGCTTATGTCTATTACCTACCAGCAAAAACTATGCAGTAGAAATATCACAACAAATGTCAGGGAATATACCATCACAACAAATATCTGCTCCTTGGAATCTTATTTCCAGCAAATATACTGGCGAACGTGTTCACCTAAAATTATTTTATGACTGGGTATGGGATAATAATGATCCCGACCGTAATTTTGCAGGGTTTAGACCTGCTGATTACAATATCTACGTCGCTAAGCGAACTGGTGTTGACTGGAAAAATGAAATTCAATATCAAAAACAACGTAAAGCAACAGATAGTGATACTAATTGGGGAGCAAACAAAGAGCATCATCGTCCCTTTAATGTCACTTCCAGTGGTAAAATTGTTGGTTTATACATGGGAGAATGGGGTGTTTGGGAACGCGCCTTTCCTGCAGAACTCATAGCCGCCAATAATATAACCCATTTATTTTATTCATTTGCTGCAATTTGCGATTACGATCGGCCTGATGCGACAAAAAATGATGGATTAAATCGAGAATTTAGCCCTGATGGTGGCGTTAGTCGTAGTTGGAAAGTCATGCGAGCTAGCTGCGGTAAAGGACTCGCTCCTGATGTTAATAATAATGAACGTGGAGACTTAGTGAAACTGGGTGTTGTCGAACGCAACGGTGACTTTGAAGTTTCGGAATACGATTATATTGCCGTTCCTCACTCAGTAGCAGCCATCAAAAAGATAAAGCAACGTTTTCCCCATTTAAAAGCCATGTTATCCATTGGCGGCTGGACACTCAGTGACCCTTTCTACGATATGGTCACTAAGCCAGAATGGCGACAAACGTTTGTAGAATCAGTGATAGCGTTTATTGCACGCCATGATAATGTTTTTGATGGTGTAGACATTGACTGGGAATTCCCAGGAGGGAGTGGTCTCAGTCCAGACTTAACTAAAGGCTACGTTCAGGACCGAGAAAACTTTACAGCGTTAATCAAATTACTAAGAACACGATTAACTGCTGAATATGGTGCAGATTTTGAATTGTCAGCAGCACTATCAGCATCACCAGCCAAGCTTGCGGCAGTAGATTTAAATGCCTTACGTGATGAATTTACCTTTATCAACCTAATGACTTATGATTTATACGGTGCCTGGGCTAAAGACCCAAGTCATCATGCTGCGATAAATGCTAAACCCGTTATGGCTACTTACAACAGTTTATCGGGTCTAGCAACCGATGAATTAGGGAACCCAGTTCTATTTAATGGAAAAACCCGAACAAATAGCGAAGTTGCTCGTGGCTTTAGCACCCGAGGTGCGATTGAAACAGTACGCTCACTTTACCCAGACTTTCCTACCAACAAGTTAGTCATCGGTGTAGCCAGTTACAGTCGTGGCTGGGAATACCTAAAAAATAAAAAAGCTTATGGCAAATTTTTCTGGCATGGACAAGCACAGAATTGGCGTAATAGCCGTGGTTCTGGTTTAGGTGCGGCAGGTACTTTTCAATTTGGGGTAAGTGACTTTAGGGATATTTATGACCACTTTATGAAAGGTAACACCAGTTACTTATACTACGATACCCAAGCTGAATCTGCGTATATCTGGAAGCCACACACTATTAATGATGCAACTTATCAGTTTGCCAAGGTTGAAACCTTTGACTCTCCTCGAAGTGTCATAGCTAAAGGTGAACTTGTTAAAGAGTATAATCTGGCGGGTTTATTTATGTGGGAGGCTCAAACCGATAATGGTTTAATTTTGAATGCTATGAATGCCGCAGTTTGTAATCCTCTAAAATCCGGTGGTTTTTACCAGTTTTCTCAGCACTACGCAGGAGAAAGTAATACTGTTGTTACACAATGGGATAAAAATGGCACCCCTGCTGCTGTTGAAGAGTCTATGTCATCCCCTTCAACTTATTCATTTAACGGTGCTGAATTTTGTAAATAATTACAACTAGCCTAAAAGTGTGAAGGGAAAAACACCTTCACACTTTTATCTTCAAAAATCACTCAAATGAACCTCTTACAAGCGGATTTCCATCCTTAAAAACCAATTTCTAAGAACGTTAAGTCACTTTGTAAAAGAATTATTCGTCCCCCGACAATCCAAGTGATTATCTGAAATATTGTTTGACTGTCTTGCTAAAAAAGTTGTTAATATCACATTTTTTTTCTGATAACATTAATTTAAGGGAGTGATTTAAACAGACAATAGTGAACCTTATGGATAACTTGTTTACGCAGTTGACTGAAGAGATAGGCCCAATTGATAATTACCAGTCACTCAGTCATAAAGTTTCTTTAATTCGTGCTGGAAATCAGCAGTTTATCGTTAAGAAAACCTCTCAGGTTGAGCTTTATTGCTACATAAGCCTGCCTAATCAAATTCAGTCCTTTCAAATTAACTTTCCCCGCTTAGTACACAGTCTTAAATTAAATGCTAAAACCATCATTGTTTTAGAGTTTATCAAGCCTTCCAACCAGAATATTAATCAAAACGAACTTATTCAACGTTTATCTGAATTTCATCAAACAACGTTGTCTAACCTCAATATCAATTCATTGGCGACCCATTACTGGCAACCAGAGGATAATTACCTACTGTTACAACTTGCACCATTGTCTGAGCAACGCTGCTTGCGTAATGTTCTGGATAACTTTTACTATGAGTTTCAACACCTCTTTGCCCCTGGCTGGCTTATAACTGGTGATAACTGCCTTGATAACTGGTGTTGTAGTACTTCTGGTGACGTGTACCGAATGGACTTAGAACATGTCAGCCTGGGCAGTCCTGCTATTGATCTAGCTTGCTTACAGCCGAACTGGCCTTCATTTAGTGAGTGTCTGAAAACCGCAGACAACTACTTAAAGCACAACAAGCAGTTTAAAAGAAATCGCTTTCAGTTAGCCGCTGATATTGTCGCAGCAACGCTATGGCTCTTTGCTAAACGGTGTAACACGCTACTTAATCCTACCGATGATCAGCCTATCCATCCTATTATTTCAGAAGCCAGAGAACGCCTAACAACCTGGTTGAGGGGAATCTTCCAACAGGTATATCAACATCCTGACTTTTGTCAGTATTCATTATAGTCCGCCTCTAAAGTTTTTAACCTGTCTGCAATTCCCTTAGCCAATACAAACATCACTTTTGAGGTAAGTACAACGCTTTAAGTGTTGATCACTGCCTCAAAAGAATAAAATCAAGGTTACCTTTTTATTCTTTATTAGCTATTGTTTAAGTATACCCAGACCAAGGGTAAAACCATAAATCACCATGAAATAAGCAAAACTATTATGCCCTTAAAGCAATACACCAATACATACCTATCTGTAACGCGCTCTCTAAAAAAATATTTAGCCTCATTCACCATTGGCGTTACCGTATTTCTTAGCGGTTGTTCAGGCTCTATTCCTTACTTACAACCCGAAATATCAGAGCAGGATTTACTCGCTGCCGACTCAACAATTAACCAGTGTTTTATTAGCAGTGGCATTGCCTATGAACTCATTAATAAGATCAATCAATATCAATTAGCAAAGGTTGATGCAGAAGATGAATTAATTGCCAGTCAGGGTAATAATCTATCTGACTACTACCTAATGAAGGAAATGCTTGACGAGTACTACAATGTTAGCCCTGAAAAAGATGAACACCCACGTTTTATTGCATCTTACTACTCCCGTTGCCTTAAAAAAGCACAAGTAAACCCTGAGATAATACCACAAAGTACTCTAGCCCAATGTTTGAGGCGTAATAATCTACTTCATATGCTTTACCAACAAAGCAAGCTTAAACAGTGGAATGAAATAGCAGCCCTTGCTCAACAACACAATATAGAAACTGATGATGCCAAACAGGCTTTTCAATTTGGCACCGAATACAACCAGCGTTATATTGCCTTGCTGATGAATAAATTTCGCCAATGTACGGATACTGAGATAGCATCAGATACAACTAATTAAGATAAGCATTCTTTGAAAAACATCAATCAGAAATACCTAATACAATGATGCCTTATAGTATCCTTGCCCTGGCATAAGGCATCATTTTCACACTTTTTAACACATCATTCATTTTTGCTTATCTTTCCTCCATATATGTACTAATACGTAAAAACAGATTGACAAAGATCTCTTTTTATTAGAAGTTATATTTTGCTCTCACATAGCGGGCAGATCCCCCTGTGTGTATAAAAATAAATACCTGTACTTAAAATAAGTAATAGTACAAATGATGTTTACAATAAAACATCATTAAGCGCATTACCCTTTGCGTAAAAATTAAAATAACTTTTAAAGATGATACCTATCAGCAGGTTTTTCAAGCGTAAGCTATTGTCAAAATTTATGTCTTAAGGCTTTTCCTTAAAAATATTACTGTAGGTATCCTTAACAATAATTAAAACATCGTACTTTATACAGACCACACAAAGTGTGCTATTTCGACTAAATTAAAGCTGTACGATGATATTAAAATCTATTATTTAAATAGTCCATCTTTTATAATTTTTGTGGTGTATTTTATGGAGCCGTCAGCAGTAAATCTTCGCTCGCCCTCAAACTCACGTTCTGTTTTATCATTAAGCACCACCGAAGGCAAACCAATTACTGGCGAAACATTAACAGTTATTGACAAGTTAGCTAACCAACTCATTTCGCTTCGGGAAACTGCACTCAGGCAAGATAATAAAAAAAGTGCCAAGAAAATAGCGCAAGGTATATCACTGTTAGAATCTGTAAAAGTAAAACTAAATACACTCATTACCACAGAAGGTGAGCAGAGTACGCTTTCCACAAAAGATACCGCTTTTCTCTCCTCCCAGCTGGAAAAAACCAGCCATTTACTCAATAATTCAGATACCAAAACACTGGCCACATTACTCGGTCAATACTTTTTTGCCAGCTGGCTAAACCAAGCCCGTAACGATATAAAATCAGATATTTTTAACCAGCTTAAAGGCATCGGTGACCCTGGTGCAGCTAATTCCACAACCCTAAAGATTGAAGTGAAAGGTGGTGGAAATATTGTTGCTTCCAATCTTTATGGAAGTATCGGTTACAGTCATACGGATACGCTAGATGCTGACGATGAGGGTTTATTTTTCCGCTCTAAGACTCGTACCGGCAGTCTGGGATTAAAAGCTGGTATTAAAGTCGTCGCTGCCAAACTTGGCGCTAATTTAACTGGTAGCCATGCCTATACTACATTTAAAGAATACAATAATGTTAAAACTTATGTGGATATGGAGGTGAGTCATCTAGCTTCATTAAACCGAGATGATACTGCGCTTACCAAAACGGCTAAACAGCTAGCCTGGCAAGTCATCAGTAAAGTTTTTGCTGGCCCTCAACACAGTGCAACAGGCTCTGAGTTAAAACAGTACCATAAGCAATTGCAAGCGGCTGTTAATAATCAGCATAAGCTGAATACCTTATTAACAGAACAACTTGGCATTAACAGCAAAGTCAATGTCACCTCCCCTGTCATTCCTGAAACACTGAGCGGGTATGTCAACAGTACCTCTGCTAATGCAGCTGGCTCGGCGTCTATTGGTATTTCAGGTACTGAACTCCCCCTATCTGCTTCAGCAGGCATCAGCGCTACTTTCCGTAAAACTGAAATTTATGAGTTTGTACCCGCTTATTTTTGGACAGTGATTGCCGAAAATGCGCAACGCTTAAAAGAGTTACCCTCAGCGTTAACAGCTTATGCAAAAACACTGTTAAATCAAGACAGCGTGAATAAGCCTATTGTTGAACGGTCTATCCAGGCACTAGATACACTGAATAATGACTTTAATCGTTATATGACCGTTGTCCAAAAATATGATGCAGGCGAACAATCATCACGTGTAGAAAAACATGCCATTGAATCTCGTTGGGGCGTTCAAGGTCGTCATGAGTTTCTGCAAGCAGTTTATGCTTCTTACACATTATTTGCTGACCGTATTTGGAATACGAATTCAACACCAGAACAATTTCAACAGGCAACAGTATTACTCGATAAAATAAGTCAAAATATCACTCAACCTACTATCACCTATTCAAAAAGTAAACTTGAAAATATTGCTTCTTTTAAGCAGCTGGTTAGGCTCAGTATCACCGATAAAAGCTTCAGTTTAAATGGTTCGATTGGTAATTTTGGGCTTGAAGCAACCGTTTTGCATAGAAACCGAGTACATCCAAGTCGTTTGCGTCATGGTGACTATATTGATATTTATCTTAGCTTTAAGGCAGGTATTACCAGTGGTGATGTTACTGGCTTTATTGATAACATGGTATCAAAAGTTAAGGGTCAATATGGTGCCACTGTTGACTCTGAACAAATCAAAAATACATTATCTGACTTCATCAATAATCATGTTGATGCTTCTGCATCGGGTAAATTTACCCTACAGTTGCGCTACTTTAAAGCGGGCTATCAACATGAGTATGGTGATAACCACTATCACAAACAGTTTTCGCGCTTTTTATTTACTCACTCAGTTAACTTAGGTGTCAATGGTGAAGTACCCATTGCAAGTGGGGCCAGTCTTGGTGGAAAAGTGGGTATCGCTCATAGTAATACCGAAGTCCTGAAAGAGTCACCCACGGCAGATACGCTTAGCTATATTCTTACCCGGTACAACCGCTGGTTCCGTAATAAAGAAATTGAAGGCGAATGGCAAGATTATTTTAATAGTCATGAGGCAGAGTTTAGCCAACTTTTTAAGCAATTAGGCGACACTGAGTCTACAGCTTATCAAGAAGCCCAACACTGGCTACAAGAACTCATAATAACTGCAGATACAAATAAAAAAGCACATTATCAGACATTGCTTGATGAGTTCAATACGGCTATGAATGCCTATCGACAAGATAGCTCAGAGCAGGCATTTACTAAAGCAAAAAGCGTTTTTAATAACTTTATGAGTGAGCAGGTAACGCCTTGGTGGAATGCTCACCGTAGTCACTGGCAAGATCTTCCTTTTCAACCCAAACATAACTTTTTAGAAAAGCTGACAAAACGTTTAGCGCATTTCCCCGACCAAATAAATGATGCCTTCAATCAGCTGTTAAAGAATAACTCCGTATTACCACAGCAAAATTTAACTGATACAAGAGCCTTAACCAAAGCATTAACCCTTGATGATCAGTATTTATTAGATAGCTTTCTATTAGTTTATAAGCAGAAAGGTCTCAGTGCTGCAACCAGTTATACCCGCAATATTTTAGCCCTGGGATATCAGCAATGGCTGCAACCTGATCAAGAAAACCCTCAAGGAAAAGGATTAACTGAACGTATTAAACAGCTCCCTTCTCTCTATTTTGAAGCTGTAAATAGTGGCCAAGGCGCTAAGCGTTTACGAAAAGCACTTCAGTCATTCGCTGAATCTGGCGTATTAAAGCTGCGTGTTGATGGCAATGATTTAGCGTTATTAATTAATAATAAAGCGGTCACCCTATTTAATTCCACCACCAGCGAAATCATAACTACAAATACGATTCGCAAAGCGGTAGATTATATTTCTTCACAGTATGACTTAAAACAACAAGCCTGGTCACTTTCTCACACGACTTTAGACCAAACCTTAAGTGATGATCTTATCACCCAAATGAGTCGCCCTTATGTCACTGATCTGGACTTATTGGCACAAGCCGATAAGAACCTTGGATTACTTTCAATGGGTGAACAACGTATCAGTCGGATAGAGCTTTGGTTAGCAGGTGCCAAACTTAATAATACCGCTTTAACCACTGAGGATTTAATTACACTTACCACACTAGAAGGCTCACTCTCACTTAATCCAGAACAAACCCAACGCTGGATGAAACAATTAGATGGTAACCAACGTTATACTGCTTTAGCACGGCTGAATCAGTGGCTCACAGCTTCACCTAATTTATTGCCTGAAAATTCAAACTCAGTAGAAGTCATTAAATTACGTAAACAGGCAGAAGCTATTAATTGGTTAGATCATCAACTGCCTCTGCTATCGTCATTGGATGAAAAATTAAATCGTTCTTTGGCCAGCGTCTCTGAGTTATATGATCGCCAGCATCGTTTATTTGGCTCAACACCTGTCCCTAACCAAAAACTCAATAGGTTAGCCAGTAAAATTAATGGCGTAAATACAGCTATGAGCGTCATACGCTTACCTGGTAATGTTTACCAAGCCGTTGATGCTTTTGCTAAAGGTGACACCTACCATGCCGTACAATCATTAGCAGACACGCTTACTGATAATCTTGACATTACACTGGATGTGTTGGCTAACAGCACCAAAGTGCAGGCAGTATCAACTCGTCTTGCCAGTGTGGCAACCAAGCTAGGCGCTATCACTAACTTCGCTGGTGCAGGTTTAGGTATTTGGTCAGCTGTTGATAATTTTAGTGCGGCGGCAAATACGACAAATACTGACGAACGTATTGATTATATCGTTAATGGCTCACTGGCTGTGGCAGGTGTTGTGGTCTCAATTGCCACAGGTATTGCTTCGTTAATTACCGCCGCTGCTGGTCCTATTGGGGCAGCTATTGGCTTAGCGATTGGTATAGCCGCCAGTATCTATAACACCGTGCGAGTCAGACAACAACTTGCTGATGCAGGCATTACAGGTTCTGACCTTGACCTAGCGGGGGCTGCTGTGTTTTTTGGTTTTCCTGTTCCTGAGCATATAGCCAATAAAGCCGCAACAAATATTGGTGAACGTCAATGGAATGAAATGCAACAAAAACGCTTGGAAATGTATGCTCAACTAGGCGTCGATAAGCTAGTTTATAGCACACCAAAAGTGTTTACCGCCTACGGTAAGTTAACCAATATTAGTGAAGGTTATGACTACTATAACTTATCCCCAACTGAACTAAGAGAATATCACCGAAATAATCCTGGTGAAGTCGATTCCGGCTGGGTATTTCGACAAGAAGCGAAAGCTGCTCAAGTTAAGAAACTAGATGCTTATGATGAGGAAAACGGTGTCACGCTTATTCAGTTAGGCAAAGGATTTGACTGGGCAAATGGTGACTTAAATCGTCGAAACATTTTCCTGATTGATCACAATCGAAGTGCATTTCAACGGCGGTATAAAGGGGGTAATAAAGCAGATACATTTGAAATTCGTTCGCCGAATGCTCTACAGCGTTTTACCAGTACTGACTATGCCATTGTGGATGGTGGAGCAGGTATTGATACTATTTCTTTCCGCTCAATGTATGCGTTTACAGGTAAGAAAAAAGGCGTAGAAATCAGTCTTGAGCCTCACAGTCACTTTGGCAATAAATCAACCGTGCAAATTCGTGATGGCCGAGAAGATTTTTTTCTTGTTGAAAACATTGAAAACGTCATTGGTTCAGAAGGTAATGACAAAATCAGTGGCGATCGCTTCAGTAATTTTTTACAAGGTTCAGAAGGTGACGACATCATAAGCGGCTTATATGGTGATGATCACTTAGTGGGAGGTCAAGGCAGCGACTATTTAAGTGGTGGTGAAGGTACTGACACTTATACGATTACAGCTGATGACTGGGCAACAGACACAGACCATGACACGATTGACAATAAAGTAGAAGCAGGAGAACGTTTTTATCGGGTAAAACTTGAGTATCTTGCAGAAAACCCTGACGCTTCTGATGAAGAAGCAAAGTTATATGCTTATCAACATATGCCAAAAGCAACGGCTACGGATCAATTAATTACGAACTTTGGAGACTTAAGCGGCTATAAAGAAAATGACGACCTTAAACTCACGGTGAGTCAAGGTTGGTTAAATGCTCTACGTTTAGCGAAAAAACTGTTTTCAAGTCATCAAGCAGGCAATAATATACTGCCACTCATGGATGATCTTCCACTTGCTAGTGCTACCCTTGTGCCTATAAAAGAAGAGCTTACAACCACAAAAGATCATTGGGAGCTATTAACCTCGGAAAGCTTCAAGCCTGTTTTAGAATATTATCAGGAAAATGCACCAACGCGTCTTAATGTGGTTACCCTTTCAAATTACTTTAAAGGTAAACAATACCAGCATATTCAGTTCCGAGATTTAGCTGGCCATTTATATATTCCATCTGTTCAGAGTGATCGCCAGGTAATTTTTGATACCTTAGTTACTCGTGCAGCAGATGAAGGTCATTACAAAGTAAACCTAGCAAAAGGTTACACACGCTTATTTAATGGCGACATTCAACAGCGATTTAACCTGCTTTCTACAAACATTACCAATGTCATTGGCTCTAAAGAAGACGACACACTTCGAGGTAATAGCCTTGATAACTTGATTGATGGTGGTGCCGGTTTTGACCAACTTTTTGGTGAAGATGGTAATGATATTCTTGTATCTGGTGCTGATGGGGCACAACTAAGTGGCGGTAATGGTCATGATACCTATATGATTGGCGCCAACCAGAATATGGTTGTTATTACCAGTGATGACACAGATAACCAACGCGACACGATTAGTTTCCAAAATGGTTTTAACGGTTTTTCTCACCGCTACAGTACTCCCGAAAGTCGTTACTATCTCAATTATCAAGGTACTCAAATTATTCTAGGGAACCGCTACCAACAGAATCTTAGCAAAAAACTAACCTTTGCCTTCCAGTCCACAACACAACCCGGTCAAGGGGTATTATACGGTACATTTAATGAAAGCCATGAATTTCAACTTTCAGAGCTGGATTTAACAACTCAATCCCATAGTGACTATACCATCAATTTAGGTCAACAGTCGTATCAATCATCTACAGAGCAGTTTGAGCTAGCACACCCGTTAATGTCGCTGTTTAAAGTAAAGACTGGAGAAGGGAATGACATACTGTATACAGGTAAACATGAAGGAGTGATCATTGCCAACCTTGGCTTAGGCAACAACACTGTTAATATAAACCAATATTCCAGTATCATTTACTTAGAACAGTCATCACACACTACACTCACCGTGCAATGGGAAAATCTCGATTGGAATGATTTTAAAGTTTTATACAAAGATGGCAATTTATCTCTTATAAACAAAGCTGATTCTGATCAAGCACTTATTTTAGAGCAAACCAGTAATTCATCTGAATTGACGATGAATATCATTGATAAAGACCAAACCACTCATTCCGTCGATATTAATCTACTTATTCAAATGGCCAGTCAAATGAGTGAAAAAGAAAATGGAGGAACTTCTACTTATAATGAACCACATCTAAATACTGCATTAACATCTTTGGTGCATACAGCCTAACCCTGTATTCAAAGATTAACTATCAAAGGCCCTCTAAAAATGCTTTTTTTTGAGTGGCCCTTAAGTGAATGTCAGTTGCTTTATTGATAACGAGCAACTGACATTTTCACTTTATAAAAGTTTTAAAGGTATATAATTTTCATTTTGAATGTATTTACTGCTTTTTCCTTCTAAGTAAAAAGCCTGTTAATAGCCCAAATAAACCCAAGGTTCCTGGCTCAGGGATAGGATCAGGTTCTGGTGTTGTACCTGCTCTATTGAACTGCAAATCATCAATATAGTGGTACAAACCGACATCAGAGCCAGTACCATAACGTAAAGTTACGCTAGTTACTGCCTGGTCACTAACAAAGCCAATAAACTGGTCAGCAAAGTCATTCATATTAGCAGCAACGCCAATTGTACCAATCAATCCACCTACATCGAAGATATCAAGGAATGCAGTAAAACCACTCGAACAACATGTGTCATCGTTTCCAAAAAACATCCCTACAGAAGATGCTGGTGTAGCGAAGCTAATCATAATAGGATCAGGGAATGTGTTGGTTGACAGACCTTGAGTACCTGAAGGTGTAACTCCACCCGCAAAACCAGCAGCACTAGCGAGAGTGACTCCTGATGAGGCTGTTGCGGTAAATCCAGGCACAAAACTACCATCTTCAAAGTCTTCTAAGGCATAAGGCCCTTGGCTCATTCCTGCAGTTGAACCTACCTGAGTGATAACTGCATGAGAAACTAAACTTGTAGATAACAACGCAGACGTAAGCAGTAGCTTAAATGAAAATAAACCTTTTAGTGACATAAGTAATATCTCCCAAAAACTTTCGATTATAACAAAGCTTTTAACTACAAAAATTATGCCACTCAATAATATTCTTAAAATACCCCTTATTTTATAAGCAATAACACACAATATTTAATAGCCTGACTCAAAACCACAAATAAAAATGTATAGCCAATCGACACTAAAACTTATAAGTATTCTTTAAAAAAACACCTCAACGAGGAAAACATTGAATAAACCTTCAACAATATCATTTAATAAATACGTCATACGCCTGTTATGTTTTTAAACACTTACTCTCTCATGGGTTATTCTCGCTAGAACCACTATAATATACATTATTATATTTTTCTGTCACATGGAAAAGGCATGTCATTATTTATATGGCTGCTAACTTTATTATTAGTCTGTAATGTTAGCCTAGCTGATGATACTATTACCATTTCAACTGGAGAGTGGCCTCCCTATATATCTAAGTCTCTACTACACTCAGGTGTAGTTATCAAAGTGATTAATGAAGCATTTGCATTAGAAGGTATACAGACAAAAATTATTTTTTATCCTTGGTCAAGAGCTTATCAAAATGCCAAGAAAGGAATTGTAGATGCAACAGCGATTTGGTATCACTCACAAGAAAGAGAAGAACATTTTCATTACAGTATACCAGTAGTACATAATGAGTATGTTTTCTTTCATTTAACTGATTTTGATTTTAACTGGAATACAATAAACGACTTAAAAGACATAAAAATTGGCGCTACCCTTGAGTATACTTACTCAGATGAATTCCATAAAGCATTCAATGATGGTTGGTTAGATGTGCAATGGGTACCAACAGACCTACAAAATTTCAAAAAACTATTTCTTCATAGAATTGAGCTATTTCCTCTAGAACGAGAACCAGGCTATTTTTTATTAAATAAGCACTTTACCGAAAAAGAGATTAACCTTATCACTTATCACCCTAAACCTCTAAGAAGTGGTTCATTATCACTTTTATTTAACAAAAAATAAAGAAGAATGAGAAAATGTTAAAGTTATTTAATTCAGGCTTACTAAAGTTGAAAGAAAGTGGAAAGTTTGATCAGTACTTAAGGGAATCTCAGCGTGGGGATTATATAATCGAAGATAAAGAAGATTAATTTTTTGTATATTCCACTCAAAAAGCAATACATTCTACACGAATATTTTCTTCACAGATGCATAAAGGTTTCTAGTAGTGACTTAAACGTCTATAGTTAATGATAATGATGGTAATCAGGCCGTTGAGGGTTGTTTGTGAAACAAGCGCCAGGAGCACCGGACCCATTGCAGGCCAGGGAATAACCTTGTGATGGGTGTGGAGCAAATAATCATTAACGGCTAACAGCACTAACACTAATCACATACTTACCCAGCATTCATTTATTCTTTTATCTGATCTCTCCTGACCTTTTTTCTAGGGTCATACACTGGTATGTTTTCATCACCCAATTTTCCTCCCTGCTCATAATAAGTCATAGCTAGTGCATTGGCTTCCACTAATTCTGGTGAGGGTTTACGCCATTGACTTTCGGGTATAGGTTCAGACCAACGTATAATCTCATCTGATAGTGTGACTTTTGGAATTCTTTTTTCATGCCAATCACTCAACCAGTATGCAAAGTATGAATAATGCATCCAGTCCCAAATTTTTTGTTTGTATATTTGCCAACCAACTAAAATACCATTTTCTTTCCAACGGCGGCGACTATCTTTATATTCTTCCAAAGTATCAAGCTTACTCGGTGAAGGGCAAGCATCCGGCCCCTCTTCCATAAATGCACGAATACACTCCCATTGCATAATGCAATTTATTTCAGCCCCACACGCGACTTCATAGCGCCCTCTAAAATTAGTTACATCTGTAGGGCTGGCCATCGTAATGATTAATGTGGATAAGGGTATAGCAGTCGTATCTGATAACATCAGTGTAGTGCCAGCCCATGCGTATATTTTTTCCCAAGGAATAATTATAAACTGGCCTTTTTCACCAAACGGTAAAGCGACCTGTCTACGCTGGCGGTTAAAGCGAATAAAACGCTGTTTTTTTAATGAAAAGTAACCTCTTGCTATAATATGAAGATAAAATAAATGCAATCCAAAAAAAACCATAAGGAAAGCATTTAAAAAAAAATTATAGCCGGATCTGAGTTGAGGGGTAAATATAACAGTTAATAACAGTGCTCCCCCTAATACTAAATAAACCAAATTGCAAAGTAAGGCTAAATTTTGAGCCCCCACCCGCACACTTTTATGACCAATATCTAAATAAACATCATTCTTTGCTTTTATAATCCCTTGTCCATCCATACAAGAGTTATTAGTAATAATAGGTAACGGAGATAAAACCAGTATACGGTTTAACTTATCTTCAAAGGTTTTACCTGCCATCATTCGTTGTCGGCTGATCATTGGTGCTCACCACATAACCCATTGTCAGTACTTATTAGCATAGGCTAACAATGTCCTAGACTGTCAAATCTGCTTCGAACACGCCGTCAATCCTTCCCTGGAGACTCAACTACTGCTTCCCTGCGACAGATGGTTCTGCGAAAATTCAACAGTCCAAATACCTGTGTGCTCACACTCATCATCTGCATAAAAAGGCTTCTAATAATGATTTAAGTTTTCATGCTTAATGATTGCGCGATGGTAATCAGGCCGTTGAGGGTTGTTTGTGAAAAAAGCGCCAGGAGCGCCGGACCCATTGCAGGCCAGGGAATAACCTTGTGATGGGTGTGGAGCAAATAATCATTAACGGCTAACAGCACTAACACTAATCACATACTTTCCCAGCATTCATTTATTCTTTTATCTGATCTCTCCTGACCTTTTTTCTAGGGTCATACACTGGTATGTTTTCATCACCCAATTTTCCTCCCTGCTCATAATAAGTCATAGCTAATGCATTGGCTTCCTCTAATTCTGGTGAGGGTTTACGCCACTGACTTTCGGGGATAGATTCAGACCATCGTTTAATTTCTTCTGATAATTCAGTGTATTAAAGTCTCTCTTGAATTTTATCATTGAGCCAGTATGCAAAATACGAATAGTGCATCCAGTCCCTAATCTTTTGTTTATATATTTGCCAACCGACTAATATTTTATTCTCTTTCCAACGACGCCGACTATCAAAATACTCTTCTAAAGAGTCTAGATTGCTTGGATCTGGACACGCTTCAGGACCATCTTCCATAAATGTACGAATACACTCCCACTGCATGATACAGTTAATCTCTGCTCCACATGCTACTTCATAACGCCCTTTGAAATTAGTCACATCTGTAGGGCTGGCCATCGTAATAGTTAATGTGGATAAGGGTATAGCAGTCGTGTCTGATAACATCAATGTAGTGCCAGCCCATGCGTATATTTTCTCCCAAGGAATAATTATAAACTGGCCTTTTTCACCAAACGGTAAAGCGACCTGTCTACGCTGGCGGTTAAAGCGTATAAATTTATGCTTTTTTAACTGTAAATAACTTTCATACATATTATATAAATAAAATAAATGTATCCCAAAGAAAACCATAAGGAAAGCATTTAAAAAAAACTGATACCCAGACTTGGACACAGGGATAAATATAATAGTTAGTAATAATGCTCCTCCAAATATTAAATAAACCAAAATACAAAGTAGTGCTAAGTTTTGAGCCCCTACCCGCACACTTTTATGCCCCACGTCTAAATATATATCATTTTTTGCTTTTATAATTCCCTGACCGTCAATACAAGGGTTATTAGTAATAATAGGTAATGGGGATAACACCAAAATCCGATTTAATTTATCTTCAAAAGTTTTTCCTGCCACCATTCGCTGTCGACTGATCATTGGTGCTCACCACATAATCCACTGTCAGTATTAGCATAGGCCAACAATGTCCCAAGACTGTCAAATCTGCTTCGAACACGCCGTCAATCCCTCCCTGGGGGCTCAACTGCCGCTTCCCTGCGGCAGATGGTTCTGCGCAAATTCGACAGTCCTAATACCTGTGTGCTCATACTCATCATCTGCAAAAAATGGTTTCTAATAATGATTTAAGCTTTCATGCTTAATGATAGCGCGATGGTAATCTGGCCGTTGAGGGTTGTTTGTGAAACAAGCGCCGGGAGCGCTGTACCCATCGCAGGCCAGGGAATGGCCTTGTGATGAGTGTGGAGCAAATAATCATTAACGCGCATGGACAATAATATCATTGTTTATCAGGATTTTTTTCTTGTTGGTTGAACGATACTTTTTTGCGGGGGTCATACACTGGCATATTTACATCACCCAAACGTCCACCGACATCATAGAAATCGTCTGCAAGAAAATTCGCTTCAATCAATTCATCTGAAGGCTGTTGCCATTGATCTTCTGGAATGGGCTCTGACCAACGTTTAATATTTTCTGGAAAGATATCATATTGAGTTCTCGCTTCGGTTACATCACTGAACCAATGAAAGAAATACGAATATTGCAACCAATCAATGAGTTTTTGCATTATCCATGGCCACAGGCTTAACTCCTTACGCATCCGCTTGCGAGAGGCTTTATACTCTTCCAGGGTAATCGCTTTCCTGGGATATTTGCTGGGTTCAGGGCAAGCATCAGGCCCACGTTCCATAAAGCTGCGGATACACTCCCATTGCATAATACAGTTTATTTCTGCTTCACCGTCGACTTCATAACGGTCTTTAAAACCTGTCGCATTTGTCGGATTTGCTATGGTAATGGTCAAGGTTGATAACCGGAACGCAAATGATCTAAGAGTCTCTGATGGTGGAATAGTAATTATGGATGTTTGTGCCCAGGCATAGAGTTTTTCCCAAGGAACAATGACATACTCATGATTCACCCCAAAAGGCAACGCAACCTCTCGGCGCTGACGATTAAAGCGTATAAATCTATATTTTTTTAAACTCAGAAAAGTACTGTACATATAAAAAAATAAAAAGACATGGGTTCCAGTTAAACTACTGAGCATAAAAAATATAGGATAATCAATATTATAAGAGAATAAAAAATAAAATGACAAACCTACTACGGCAAAAAAAAGATTGAAACAATTAAAACTTAGCGCTAAACCTTCTTCTCCTTCGCAAATGTTGTTATAACCAATATCCAAATAGACATCGGTTTTAGCTTTAACAATATGCGCCCCATCATAAGGGGTATGTTGGGTCTCAATAGGCAGGGGCGATAACACCAAAATCCGGTTTAATTTATCTTTAAAGATTTTACCTGCCATCATTTGTTGTCGGCTGATCATTGGTGCTCACCACATAACCCATTGTCAGTACTTATCAGCATAGGCTAACAATGTCATAGACTGTCAAATCTACTTCGAACACGCCGTCAATCCTTCCCTGGAGGCTCAACTACCGCTTCCCTGCGGCAGATGGTTCTGCGCAAATTCAACAGCCCTAATACCTGTGTGCTCACACTCATCATCTACATACAAAGGTTTCTAATAATGATTTAAACTTTCATGCTTAATGATAGCGCGATGGTAATCAGGCCGTTGAGGGTTGTTTGTGAAACAGGCGCCAGGAGCGCCGGTCCCATTACAGGCCAGGGAATGACCTTGTGATGGGTGTAGAATAAATAATGCTTAACGGCTAACAGTACTAAAACTAATCACATAATTACTCAGCATTCATTTATTCTTTTATCTGATCTCTCCTGACCTTTTTTCTAGGGTCATACACTGGCATGTTTGCATCACCCAATTTTCCTCCCTGCTCATAATAAGTCATAGCTAATGCATTGGCTTCCTCTAATTCTGGTGAGGGTTTACGCCACTGACTTTCGGGGATAGGTTCAGACCAACGTATAATCTCATCTGATAGTGTGACTTTTGGAATTCTTTTTTCATGCCAATCACTCAACCAATATGCAAAGTATGAATAATGCATCCAGTCCCAAATTTTTTGTTTGTATATTTGCCAACCAACTAAAATACCATTTTCTTTCCAACGGCGGCGACTATCTTTATATTCTTCCAAAGTATCAAGCTTACTCGGTGAAGGGCAAGCATCTGGCCCCTCTTCCATAAATGCACGAATACACTCCCATTGCATAATGCAATTTATTTCAGCTCCACACGCGACTTCATAGCGTCCTCTAAAATTAGTTAAATCTGTAGGGCTGGCCATCGTAATGGTTAATGTGGATAAGGGTATAGCAGTCGTATCTGATAACATCAGTGTAGTGCCAGCCCATGCGTATATTTTTTCCCAAGGAATAATTATAAACTGGCCTTTTTCACCAAACGGTAAAGCGACCTGTCTACGCTGGCGGTTAAAGCGAATAAAACGCTGTTTTTTTAATGAAAAGTAACCTCTTGCTATAATATGAAGATAAAATAAATGCAATCCAAAAAAAACCATTAAAAAGACATTGAGATGAGTTTGATACCCAGATCTAAATTGAGGCATAAATATAAAAAATAATAATTGAACCCCTCCCAATACTACATAAACCAAGCAACAAAGAAGAGCTAAATTTTGCGCCCCTACCCTTACACTTTTATGACCAATATCTAAATAGACATCATTTTTCGCTTTTATAATTCCCTGTCCATCCATACAAGAAATATTCGTAATAATAGGTAATGGGGATAATACCAGAATACGGTTTAACTTATCTTCAAAAGTTTTTCCTGCCACCATTCGCTGTCGACTGATCATGTATTATCCTCTATCATCTCAATATGTTCAGTACGCAAATCAATTAGAGGTAGGAAATGGGCATAAGCCAATCGGTCAGAGGATTCAAGTTGCATCATTGCCCCTACCCGCTGTATGTTCGAACTACTGAATCGTACATATCCTGCCTCACTATTAAGTGGCTTATGCGCTAGATCAGGTATTACTGAAAATACCCACTCTATTTTACCTTCTGAAGTCATTAAATAATCTGGTAGTTCAAACTCAATAATTAGACCTTGTTCTAATAATGTATACTTACTCCCCAAAATTACGTCATTGGTAATATCATGCCAATCAAACTCATTAGCTTTCCATCTGCTTGCTTCCTCTAGTTTTACAGCAACCGCTAATGCAATAGGCGAGGGTTCATTATCTTTTAGGTAAAGTAAACGCACTGGAGAAAATCCCATTATATCGATGACATACTTTACATTAGTTACTATATTTTCCGAACCATATCCTGATGCTTTGATTTGGGTTCTTGATCTTATAGACTGAACTATTATTTGAGGAGCAGAAATAGCTTCTGCTAGTAATTGTTTCGACTCTAATTCAGAGTACTTTCTATTTCCAATTCCCCAAAGTGACTCTTTTACCCACTTAAATATTTTTTTTGGATTATAGTACTCATAAATAAGTGAGCCAATTATAACAATAAGTGATCCCACCAACAGCCATAGATTAACTCTAGCCAAAACTGTGGTTCGATTAGCTAAAGCCCCACCCCAGCTTTCAGTTTGCTTAAACAATACTGTATAAACTATATCACCATATACGTAAGTTTGACGCCCATAACTTACTAAGTTAGTAAAATGACCAATTTGTTTGGTCACTATTGCAGCTTTGGCCCCTGCATTGCCATCTTTTGATGCTTTCTCAAAATTATCAAACTCATAAAGCATATAACTGATTGTAGAAATAAACCCTAAAATTGAACTAAAACCTCCACTCAGTACAGTCACTTTTGCCAGTTTATCTACTAAAAATGGATTTTGGGTATTTTCTAAAGCATCTTGCAAACCCTTACGCCACATGTCAGAAATAAAGGTATTAACTGCAGCTAGTGTACCAAATAATGAACCGTAAAAAAGCTTGTAGTCTTTGGAACTTTGTTCTGTTTTTCTATAAACTTCTTCATTCACTTGTAAAAAATTTACAATATTTGCGATCAAAATACTTATAGCTAAGTTACCTGGCTTTAATAGTTTTTTTGCTGCTTCACCTGTATCTTTAGAATTATATCCTTTCCAAATACCTTGTTTCAGGTTTTTATAATGAACTCTAAGTTCATCTAACTCTGGATGAGTTAGTGATACTGAAATAACACCTTTACCAGAGGAGTTAAGTGGGTCTGTCATATCAGCAATACTTTGTAAGATATTACCTTGATGATGCTTTATATCCTTTATTTTTAAAGATAAATTTTTATACTCACCGATGACTTCTTTACGTAAAGATTGGTTTATTGTAGATTTCCATTGCTGTTTTAGTTCATTTCCAGCTCGAATATGTTTTTTTAAAATAACCTGCATACTGTTAAGTTGTTGAACTAGCTTTTCAAAATGATCTACATCTGCTTGCGAAGCAAGTTTTATCCCCACTCCACTACCATTCATAAGTCCTTCAAAAAATAAACTATGCATTCCCGGACCACACTTTTCCATTAGTCTAACAAATTTATTAGCTACCTCCCTTACCCGTGTTTTATTTACATCACTAAAGCTCTTCAATTCTGATTTAAATTGTTTTTCTAACTCGTAGCGATAAGCAGGCTCCAAAATATTACGTACCTTTTGACCTGATGACGTCATTCGCTTTAAACGTTTTGTAAGCGCAGTATCAACACCTTCCATCTCTAATAGCTTCGATAATTCTTTAGCATCTTCAAATCCTTTTTTATATGATTTTATTCTTTTTATAAGCGTAACAGCTCTACGGACATGTGCGCTAATACTTAACCAATCAGTATCATCTGTTGGCATTGCATCCAGAATATTCTGGATACCACTTTTTGCAATAAAAAAGTCATTCGCAAATTCGACCCCACTTTGTGTATCGCAAATATAATTTACACATCCAAATAATGCTTCTCCGTAGTACTTATGTTGATCTTTATCCTCTGTATCAAAATACCAAGCGGCTTTATAAAACTTTGGAATACATTTAGCTCTATCTTGTACAACAGTTTCTCTTAGCTTGTCATGACGTTGTAACCATTTTCTTTGCTCAGCAAGATAGCTTGTCATTTCTTTCAAGCGTGTCAAAGCTTTTACTCTTGGGGCTAATCCGCCCCACCCTTCCTTCATCGAATCTTTCGCATCAGTATAGTTTTCAAAAGCTGAAACTGCTTCTTCATAATGTACACCAAACGCACCTTTTAATTTTCTCTCTATAGAATCAACTTCTTTTTTTAGTTGATCAATTTTAGACTGTTCTTGCTCTAATTTTCCCTTAGGAAATTGAATATATTCTTTCCCTGAAATACCTTGCTTTGCAGTTTCAACTCGCTTTTGCAATACTCCTCTTTTTTTAAATAACTCATACTGATCTTTTGATAACTGTAATTGATCACCTGTTTGTTTAGCTAACATTGATTTAACTTCATCAAACTTATAGGTGTACAATCCTTCAATAAAGTCTGCGGTGAAAAACTTATTTTGCTCTTCTTTTCGCCAATTTTCCTCCCATTCAGCCAAATAACCTTGATAGTTTGTTAAGTCTTTGAGCACACTTAAAATATCAAACATTAATATAAATGCAGATTGATCAGGAGGGGTTTTGTCAAAAAGACTTAAGTGATGGCCTCCTGGTGAATCAACTTTATTGAGTGACCAATAAAAACCTTTTGTTTCAAACTGAATACGTGAGCTATTTGGGTTCTGTTTGGGTTGCCTCGTATTATTCCGTGATACTTGCCTTGCTAATGGATCACTGAGAATTAAAGGTTTACACTCAGCAATACGTACAGAGCCTTCAGACCAGGGTATTAAATGCTCAGCACCATCACATGCGGAAAAACCACTTAAAAAAACTTTTTGCATAAGTTTATCGCGCATGCCTTGTTCATTGGTGACAATCATTGTCTCCTTTTTCTCAGTCCACTTTATTTCTGAAAAATAAAACCATAACATGCCCTGCTTAGGAAGTTTAATTGGACTTTCTCCGGCAAATGCACCTTTACTGGTAATGATCTTTAACCGCAGCTTATCGGGTTTATCTGAGTGAATATAATAAAAGTAACCTTTACGCGCTAAACGCACCCCAATTGGTTTGATCTCAGTATCAATCCCTGGCTGAAACGCAGGATGATCCTCAATGGCTTCTTCCACTAAGGCATAACGTAATGGATAAATAAAAATATGATCATAGGTATACGGACAAGCTTGGCCACTTTGTTTTGGCGATTGGGTAGAAGCCTGATACGCCGCAGTATTAGGATCTTTAATTTCTTTAGCCATTACTAACCTTGCTGTTTACTGTTTGCTGTGCTTTTATCGAAGCTTCCTTGATACGTTGTGAGGGCGTCAGTGAACTGGACTGTGTTAATAAAGCATATATTTCTGGGTATATGTCAGGTTGTAACACATCGAAACCTAAAAACCCGAGGACATTACAATAAAAAAGTATATCTTGTTCTGTTTCAAAATTTAAAGAAGCTGCCTCATTATATAAACTATCTGCACGCTCCAACTTTTTCTGTTGATTCAATCCAGATAAAAAATCAGGAAAAAACATATCCATATGCTGAACTAACCGCTTTAAGAAAAAATGATACTTTGCATCAGATACCGCACTCCATTGATTTTGACCGAGCGTAAGCAACGCGTCATAATTATTGTCGGTATTTGGTTGAGCATTTTTAAAAGCTAACCATTCTCCCTCCCTATAGCAATAGAGATCACTAATAGGCCCAAGTAAGTAGGTAAGCTGCTTTGGTAAACTAGCTTTAAATAACCAGCCACATAGATTTGTATCATACAACCTGCAAATAGCAACATCATTACACTGATTTAATACCCTGCACCACCACTGACAATGAGTAATCAACGCTTCAAATGAGTACTCACTAAAAAAAATAATACCCGCCTGTAAATCAAGCCCTTCTGCCATAAAACGAGTCCATAAAGGTGAGTACATTTCCACTTTCACCAACTCTGGAGAAACAACCGCAATATCATGCAATTCAGTATTCAAATATAACGTTCTCATTTGAGGAACAGGATCAGCCTCATAGATCCAACGTTTAATATTATCAAAGCGTACTGAATCTAATAATAAATAAGCTGAAGTATCGGGCCATTCAATATTTTCTTCAACTGTAAATACACGGTAATGGTTTTGATTTGAACTTGTCTTCATCTTTTAAGATATCATCAATCATCAGTCTATTTTTAGAATAGGCGATTTCCTGATATCACTGTAGCTCACTATACTAACTGTATGTTCAATGGGTACAGCAATACGGCCAATACCCTAAGTAACAAGATATAAATTAATCATCATTTTATTATTAGGTTAACAAAAAAAACAATTATGGAATACGGTCACACCAGTGTATTTAACTGTGCTATAGATGGTTGCGAAGAAACATTAAGAGTCGTTTCCTTTGAAGTTAATGAAGAAATATCATCACTGTACAACGTATCCATCATTTTTGCTTGTACCAGTGCAGACCTTGAATTAAAACCTTTACTCAATAAGTCTGGTTTTTTATCACTATTTGACGAAAACCAACCACGTTTTTTTCATGGAAAGGTATGTGAGATTAGCTATCTGGATACTGGACGACGATTCTCACGCTACCAGATGAACCTTAGGCCAGAAATATGGATGTTAACTCAGCGTCATAATATGAAGATATTTCAAGAAATGGATAGCCTTGATATCATTTATAACCTTTTACTGAATGCAGGCTTGCAGGATAAAAATCATTTTCGAATAGAGGTAGGCAAACGTCCTCCCAAACGAACTTATTGCACTCAATACCAGGAAACGGATCTTAATTTTATCCAACGATTAATGAGTGAGGATGGCCTTCACTATCACTTTGCGCATGAAAAAGACAAGCACACTTTAGTGATCAGTGATTCAAAGTATATATTTAAACCTGTGCGTTCTCCTGAATTACCACTCATTAATGACCGAGGTATGATCAAACCTGAATATGTCATTCACCGTTTTAACTTAAGAGAAAAGCTAACTATTAATAAGGTTACTTTAAGAGACTATAATTTTACAAAACCCAGTCTTGATTTAGAGCAGCAAAAACAACTTACAACAGAATCACAACGAGAGCTGTATTATCATAGTGGTCTATACCAAACCATACCGACAGGAACACAACAAGCTAATGTCAAACTCCTTCAAGCACAAAGTCAAATAACCTTAGGCCAAGGAGAAAGTAACTGCATTTACCTTTTGCCTGGTGGGCTGTTTACGCTACAAGAGCATTCCAACCCTCAATTTAATCAACAGTATCTTGTCACAAAAACCCGTCATTATGGAAAACAGCCTCAATCTCTAGAAGAAGGCGCGAGTGATGAACCTACTACGTATAACTGTCAGTTTAACTGTACTTGTTATAAAGACCTTGAGTTTAAGACAATCGCCTCGCCTAAAATAATCAAAAAAAATCGTTGCTATGGAATTGAGTCTGCTACTGTAGTCGGTCCAAAAGGAGAAGAAATCTACACCGATCAATATGGTCGTATTAAAGTACAGTTCCACTGGGATCATGATGGTAATTATTCAGAACATGCTTCTTGTTGGGTTCGTGTGGTACAGCCATGGACGGGTACAGGCTGGGGGGCTTTGCAACTACCAAGAATTGGTCAAGAAGTTTTAATCAGCTTTATTAATAGTGATCCTGATCGCCCAATCATTAAAGGGGGTCTTTATAATGGGCTGAATATGCCACCTTATCAATTACCAGAGCATAAAACCAAAACCACCATTAAAACCTGCAGCACTCCCAATGCAGATGGTTTCAATGAATGGCGATATGAAGATAAAAAAGGTCAAGAACAGATTTTTGTTCATGCCGAGCGAAATATTGATATTCATGTAAAAAAGGACAAAACAACACATATTGGTCATCAGCAGCATGAAATAGTTGATCAATCACACCATAGCCATATTCACCAAAAGTATACTCAACATGTACATGGACAACTCAATACCCAGGTGGAACAACAGCAATACGTAACTGTGCATGGCAATCTACATGAAAAATCCAAACAAAAAACATTTACAGACAGTACTCAAGAAATACACTTACAGTCCAGTAGTAAACTCATCATTGATGCCAATATGGAATTAATTGCCAAGGGTAACAACAGCTTTTTTAAGTTGAACCCTGGCGGTGTCACTATGAATGGCCCAAGTATACGTATTAATGCCGGAGGAACACCGGGCGTTGGTACACCAGCACAATCAGTCGCATTAAAGAGTATGTCATGGGATGTTGACGCCCAAGTTGTAAATGTCAGAAAAACAGCCGCAGTGGCTGATATACAGTGTGACTTGTGCAAAAAAACCACTTCAAATAATAAGTCATCTTAAAAGAGACTAAATACACTTTGATCAACACATAATGATTATGCATCAGAGTTTTCTAAGTAGCATTATCAAAACCTTATTTTTTTTGGTTATAATATGCGCCACCATACCAAGTCATTCTTCAAATATTGAAATAACGCTTAATGGCAGAGACATCAAAATCAACAACAAAACTGTTTTTCTCAACACCCCTATAGAAAACTGGTTCAACCTACTAGGCAAACCAGATAGAACCACCAAATTTATCGTACAAGGTTTACCCGACGAGTATTTGAGAGTTGCTTATACCTGGGATAAGCTAGGTTTAGCCATTGAGTCACGACTAAATACCAATAAAGCACATTCTTTGTTAATCATGCTTGATATAAAAAACCATTCTGAAAATATTGGCCCATTTTATAAAGAGCAAATTTCACCTGATGATGTGCCTATAAGCAAAGTTAGTGTTGTAACAGACTTATATTTAGCCTCAGCCAGAAGAAAACATACGTATCAGTTTATTCTTTTCCCAAAAAATGATTTTAGCGGAATTCTTAAAATCGAAGAAAAAAAAATAAGCAAGACAACTCTTGAGAAAAACTTCTTTAACATCCCTAAGAATTACAACAAAAGATCATTCTCAAAAATAAAGCCTCTTAATAGCATTTCTGACTTTCCCAAAATAGCCTCTCTAGGCAGATCAATCGAATATACCATGATGGGCACAGAATTTGGCAACGAAATTTATGTCAAATTTCAGCCATTTTATGATGGCTCAGGAAAACCTCAAGGGCTAAGTTATATTATGATAATTCATGGTAACTTGTATTCTGACCCAAATAAGTACAAAAAACGCTAAAAGTGAAAAACTATAATGACTATGAACGGAATACATAAATCAAAAATACAGTTAACTCTGCAGGTATTACTTTTAATTACTTTAATGCCAATAATCGCTTTTTCAAATGATAACGTGGTCGAAATAGATGGCTGTTATCTCAAGTATAATGGCAAGAAAGTTCACTATGGTACCCATAAAGATGAATGGAATAAAGTGTTTGGACCTCCTGATAAAGAAAGCAAAAATATTAGCTGGTTGATTTGGTCGAAGTTTGGCCTAAATGTGTATTTTTCAACAGAAACCAATAACACTGGCACAGTGAGTATTTATCTTGCACCAATGGCTGCTGAAAGTGCTTCTATAGAAAAAGCCTATGAAGAAGATGAACCCAATCTTAGAAATAAGATTCGATACCGTAGCTGGCTTGCACACACCAAAAGCGCTCGCATTAAAATACGTGGGCAAATATTAGACTGGCAAATTCATCCTTATGAATTTAATGCTCGTTTAAAAAAGCATAATCAGCCTACCCTCTTTTCAGAGGATTTTTTTGGTTATTTTGGTCGATTACCCTGTGACAATGGCAAATCTGCACACTTACATTATTTAATGCCTGATTTAAGCATACTGTACACCATGGAAGACTAACTAGACCACTATGTAATCATTATAGTGATTACAAGAACTTGGCAATCCTTGACCAGTCGAATTACTATGAAGTACACCACACCTGGTTAAGGAGTATGAATGAAAATAACGTCTGGTAGTGCTTGGCAGCGTATCCAACAGCAGGGGTTTGATATACTACAACGCGGTCTGGATCGTCATGTCCGGCTGGCCGTCACAGGCTTAAGCCGCAGTGGTAAAACCGCTTTTATTTCATCTCTAGTAAACCAGCTACTGGAAGGCTGTGATAACCAGCATCTGCCATTTTTTGATGTCGTACGTCAGGATCGCTTTTTAGGTTGTCGCCGTATCAGCCAACCTCACCCTCATATCCCAAGTTTTCGCTATGATCAGGCACTACAAGCCTTATCCTCACAACCAGCTCAGTGGCCAGAGCCTACCCGTGGCTTAAGTGAACTTCGATTAGCCATTCGTTTTCGACCAGAAAAAGGCGTCACCAGCTGGCTAACAGATACTGCTACCCTGTTTTTAGATATTGTTGACTACCCTGGTGAGTGGCTTCTCGACTTACCTATGCTTAACCAGCAGTATTTAGTATGGTCTCGGGAGCAGCTTCAGCTTCTACAAAGTGAACCCCGAGCGTCTAAAGCTGCATCATGGTTACAAAAAGCACAACAGATTAAGCCTGATGATCCAGTCAATGAAGACTTACTGAGAGACTTAGCAGAAGAGTATACTGAGCTACTGCACTACTTTAGAGAAACCCTCGGTTTACATTTATTACAGCCTGGCCGATTTCTATTGCCAGGCGAAATGTCTGGTGCACCGCTATTACACTTTTTTCCACTACCCGCAGCAACTCAGTTAGAAGATAGTATAAGCCCTGTGCCAGGCACCCAACTTGAGCAACTAGTGAAGCGCTTTGATGCGTATCGTGATCATGTAGTAAAAGGCTTTTATAAAGAACACTTTGCTCAGTTTGATCGACAAATTGTACTGGCCGATTGCTTACAACCCCTTAATGCAGGTCCTGCAAGTTTTCGTGATTTAAAGCGCGCTATTGAACTAATACTTGAAAGCTTCAACTATGGTCGAAGTAGTTTATTGAACCGACTATTTGCGCCAAAAATAGATCGACTTTTATTTGCCGCCACTAAAGCAGACCACATCACCCCAGAACAGCATAGCCATTTAGTGGCTTTACTCGGACAACTGGTTCATGGTGCCAAGCAACATGTCCGCTTTGATGGCATACCCTGTGACACCATGGCTCTAGCATCTATTCGGGCAACTACTGCCGGGTATTGTCAACATCAAGGCGAATCTATACCCGCTATCCAAGGCAATAAAGCAGATACCGGAGAAGCAATCACTTTATTCCCTGGTGAAGTACCTACTGTGCTCCCCAACGATGAATATTGGCAAGATAACCATTTTGAATTTGTAAGCTTTGCACCTCAAGCCAAACAACCCGACCACCCTTTAGCGCATATTCGTTTAGATCAGGCATTAGCTTTTTTGTTAGGGGATAAACTGCAATGACAGCCAATAGCAATACACCAGACAATCAAGCTAAACCGCTTAAAACAGCTGTTCGTTTTGATAAAACAATCAACGATTCAACCTCACCCACACCCACTTTAAAATCACAACAAGTGCTGGATAATGGTGTTACGTTAGAAGAAATTCCTGCCACCGAACTTGAACAAACACTGGAGCAACTCACCAAACAAAAAAATGTTCCTCAAAAATCCCGTAGTATTTTGCTACGTTTAGGGCTTATTACGCTAGGGACAGCCTCTCTTGTCGAATTAGGGCAGTTTTTATGGGCTAGCTGGCAGGAGTCACCTATGCTAGCAGGGCTTTTTATTACGGGGATTGGCTGTCTTTCCATCGCGACGTTACGACTCATTTTTCGAGAGCTTGGCTCACTAAAGAGGCTACGCGGTGTGCACCGTTTTCAAGAACATGCAGCCCAATTATTAGCCAGCGAACAGCAGGGGGAGGGTGTCATCTTTTGTGAAAAACTAGCCAAGCGCTGTAATCATGATAAGCATGAGTGCTTTCAAGAGTGGACTGCACAACTGACCAATGTGCACACAGATAAAGAAACACTACAACTATATAACCACACCGTGTTAAGCACCTTTGATCAGCAGGCAAAACGTGCAGTTAACCGTAGTGCTTCTGAATCAGCTTTATTTATTGCTATCAGCCCACTAGCCATTACAGATATGATGATTATGATGTTGCGCAATGTAAAACTTATCAGTGATATTGCAGCAATTTATGGGGTAAGGTTAGGCTATTGGAGTCGTATTAAGTTAGTCAAATCAGTACTCGTCAATGTCTTTTTTGCCGGTGCCAGCGAGCTTGTTGCCGATTTAGGGATGGAATTATTGGGAACAGAGCTTGCGGGCAAACTTTCTGCTCGTATGGCTCAGGGTATAGGTGCTGGTTTAATGACAGCAAGACTGGGCTATCAAACGATGGCACTGTGTCGACCACTAGCCTTTACAGAACAAGAGCGGCCAAAGTTAAAGCACATTCACCAGCAGTTACTGACTGAACTCAAACAAACCCTTTGGCAAACTTCTGCACAGTCACTCAAAAATACCATTAAACAAAAAGACTGTTAGCATTTAGCCTTATCAACGTTATTTGTAATCTCTGCCGCAGCTTGAGGTTGAGGGTGTTGCCAAACTACTGTACTTGCAACATCCTCACTGAGCAGCAGAAACAACAAGAAAAGGGCGTATAGCTACTTATGGTGTGTATTAGCATACACCTGAATAACGCCCCCCAAAACCTGATAACTGCTGCTAACATCAATTTTTATGATTTGGCTTTCGGGATAATACGACAGTAAAAGCTCATCATCATGACTGATAATATACTTGCCAATAGTTAGCTCATTTTTTCCTTCAAACCGCATAGCTATTAACATATTTACCGATGGCTTTAAGCTTGTATCAACAAAAAATATTGAGCCAGGCTTAAACATTGGCTGAATATCCCGATCTAATTGAAATGCCAAGAGTGTTTCTTTAGCCTCAACCAATTTAGTTTCTACAACACCTAAAGACTCACCAAAGGGATCAGATAAAGAGTAAAGCGGTACTGAAGCCTTTTCAGTTAACAGCCCTGTCTGCTGAGCTTGAATATCAATAACTTGCTTGCGTAATCCAAGTAAATCATCCAATGTGACATCAAAGCCATCAGAACGAAAATAGTCAATAATTTTGATGAGCGTCTCTATGGTTGGATTTGTTACACGTTTACTTGGATCAGAATGAATTAACCTGGACACTAATGATCTAGGCACATTTAATTCTTTCGCTAATCGAGAAGCCGTGAACTTGACATTATCCCGTTTCGATTTCTGCTGAATAAGATCACTAATCACCCAGTGAATAGCATCTGTTGTAATGTCACTTCTGGTCACAATTCCACACCGCCTACTTCTTACTAATAACCACTGATTATTGATATATCCTTCTTTACGAACAAAGTGAAACATTTGTTAACAGTTATTTATAAAACTTGTGTAGTATATTAAAAACATGAATTCCTTGTTCACTATGACCACCACAAAGGATACCGAACTTTCTTTGCACTTCTTAATATAAGCTTTTGGGGATTCTCCACTTAACACTCAAGCAAGGGCTTTTTAATCAGTTGGTTCTTAACCTACTGCCCTCAATTTTTACCTGGTGTAACTGTCACTCACCTAAGCATATCAGGCCAACCCCGCCATAAAATCTTCGCTACGAGGATAATTCCTTACAAAAACAAGCCCTAAAAATGATTCATGAAGGGTATAGATGAAATACGTATTAATACTATTAGCGTTAAATACTACCAACGATAAATACTATTAGCTTCAACAAATCCCTATTATACTTATTTTGTTGTATATTATAAAAATATTCAATAATGTTTTTTGCCAGCACAAATCAATATAACCCTAACGAGTCATTTATCGCTGTTCAAACTAACCCTAAGCGCTAAGAAATAAAAGGTATTGCGACAATATCAGATGCCAGAGTAGCCATCGCTACTTTAAGGAAAGATCAAAAGGAAGGGTTCAAGCATTACCTTCTAATTGGCAGAGCTCAATAACGCAGGTAATGCTTGAATGGTTTACGAAACAGGTATCAGGAGCACCGCTGTTACTGAATATAGTGAGTTGGGTCTTCTACACCCGCATCACTAAAGCCTTTTTTGCGTAAATAACAGCTATCACATTCACCACACGCCTCACCTTCATCATTAGCTCGATAGCAAGACACTGTTAAACCATAATCGACGCCTAACTTGTGCCCTAGCTGGATAGTTTCAGCTTTATTAAGATGAATAAGTGGCGTTTCAATACTAATAGGCTTGCCTTCAACACCAACCTTAGTGGCAAGTTCGGCCAGCTTTCGATAAGCCTCAATATACTCAGGCCGGCAGTCTGGATAACCGGAGTAATCAACTGAACTCACCCCAATGAAAATTGCATCCGCTTCCAACACTTCAGCCCAGCCCAAAGCAACCGCAATTAGAATTGTGTTTCTAGCGGGCACATAAGTCACAGGAATCTCACCATCATCGACATAATCTGGGATATCAATCGATTGATCTGTTAGTGCAGAACGCGTTAACTGATTAAGCTGTAGAGGAAGAACTTCATGCCTTGCTGCGTTCATGGCATGTGCAATACGTTTGGCTGCTTCCAGCTCTGAGTTATGCTTCTGACCATAGTCAAAACTCAGCGCATAACACTCATAACCCTGTGATTTTGCATAAGCCAAACATGTAGTGGAATCTAAACCTCCAGAAAGGAGCACAACAGCCTTTTTCATCAGTAATCCTCTAACTTTTTATGACTTGACTTAACCTGCTAGTGGCCCTTGCCTTCACTACAGACTATTTCTCACAGAGTATACCCTTCACGAATGATTTCTAGGTTTTGTTATCTTCATTCCTCGCCCCAGTCACCTATTTGTAAAGGCTCATGGGGTAATACAGACTCATGGGGCTTTGTCACTTGACGGTCGTCCCAAAAACCATTCGTATTGATAAATACTGCTGAAAGCACTAATCAGGTTAATATCAGAAAACTTCTTAAGTAAATGTTATTTTATGTCCAGCCGTCAAGTCTCTGTTACATTTTCATGACTATCGATAAAGAGAGTTTATATTAAGTTGTATTTACCCTTCGCGAATCAATTTTAGGGTTTGTTGCCTTCGCTGTGGGTATAGATCAAAATCTATTCTGTTGCTTTGAATAGTCAGCATCCATACGAAATAAAGAAAAGTCCGTTAAATCATCATACATATCCAGCTGTTCTTGACGCTTTATATACTTTGATAAATTAACAGATACAGGTAAGCCTAATATCTCAATTACAATCTTGATGATGCAAACATTAATTATCAGATCAACAACATCCGAAAAACTATATATACCGTAAAATGCAATCAACACGAAAATAACAGTATCAATCGACGCGGCTACAATAGTCGATAAGACAAAGCGCAAACCTACATAAGCACCATTCATTAATACTTTCATCTTTGCCACAATGTATGAGTTAACAGGCTCACACAGCATATAAGCCACAATTGATCCTAATATAATCCGACTATCTGTATTAATAAGTTTATCAAAACACGCATTGTCTTTTGCAAATGCAGGGCTAGGCAAGCTGACCAGTAAATGACCATAGCCAATAATTAAAATATTAAATAACAAGGCGGACCAAATAGCCCGCCTAGCATGTTTATAACCATAAACTTCAGTAATAATATCTGAAATCAAAAAGCTGAGTGGAAAGATCAACGTACCTGGCGATATCACTACTCCAAATAACTCAACCAATCGCCCATCAAACCAATTTGCTGTCGCAATAATCATTGAGTAGGATAAAATTAAAAACCATAAATATTTTGGCTGAATGATCGCTTTACCACTAACCACTTCTTTCACTTTTGTACTTCCTAACTACTGGTTCATCAAACGTAACAACCAAATTATCCGCGATAGATTTACCAATAGCCAACCCTAATTTTTCTACTTCGCTCTTATTTAACGCCATTACTGTTGTACTACAAAATTTGTCATGATAAATATGTCGCTTAAAAGCTTCATGACTAGTCACTATCAAAGACTCACCATCATAAACAATACTATCCAGCCGAGTTTGTGTAGAATTAAGCTGCAGATATTTACAGCACCATTGATCCAGGGTGGCCATCACTTTTTTAATTTTCATTAACCCCTAGCCTATTTTTTTTATATCACGCTTTGTTCAGAAATTATTAAGGATTAGCCTAGCATCCTCTAGGCCTGCTATACCTACAAAGAAAGATTTGTTTGGTAGCCTATAGGCAACTCTAAAAATATACCCTTCGCTTTGGGTATAGTGATTTTTTTGTTAGAACAAGGAAGCACTGCACGGAGGACCGCAGTGTATAAGTAATACATGAGAATCTGAGTACAGCACTGACACAACCATCACGAAAAAAGTGCATTTTTAGAAGCGCCCTTATGACTGACTGAGCTTAGTCCTTTGTCGCAAATAGCTCAACCACTGACGAGCAGTTTTTTCTGAGTGACTATATTGCCGGGCTTGTTGAAAAAAACGTTCAGCCTTATCAAACTGTTTTTTTTCAATAGCTGTCAGTCCGACAATAATCAAGTGCATTCCTTTTTCTTTATCACTTTTCAAGTGTTTGAATACTGTCGGATGTATTTGCTCAATACGATTCCATTGCTGCATTTCATAATATAACTGCACGAGTGTTTTATATAAATACGGATCTGGAGCCTCAGCTAAATAGCTTTCCAAAACCTGAGCAGCTTTTTTACGTTCACGCGCTTGCAACCAGGCATTGGTCAGTAATTGATAGTCTTCCCGCGAACCTCTAAGCAAACCTTGCTTTAAAAACTTTGACTGAAGCATAGCCGCTTGATAAGGGTTTTTTTGCTGTAAATATAAAGAAACTAACTGCTTTACATCTTTAGCTTGCTGCAAAATACCTTTTTTTATGCCAAGCTCTAAAGTAGCTACAGCCGTGTCTATGTCTTGCAACTGATAGCTTACAAAGCTTAGCTGCCGCCAATAATTTCCTTTTGCTGGATACATAACAATCAGCTTTTGTTGCAGCAGTTTTTGGGCTGCCGCATAACGCTTCGTTTGCATATAGGCAGATAACAATAGTTGATAAACACTTTGCGGAGGCTTTTGATAGAGTGTTACTGCACGTTTAACCGGCTGAATCACCGCAGAATAGTTTCCTAGCTGATGATACGCATAACCCAGCGTCATCAACCCTGTTGCTACGTTATCAGACTTTTTTTGTTTTACCCGCTTTGACCAAGGTTGCAACCATTTTACAGCCTCTTTTGCCTGCCCCTGCTGGACCAAAAGCTGCCCTAATGTCACTGTTAAGTCATCCAGTGTGTTGTTAGACAGTTTTTTTGCTGACAACACTTTGCGCAATCGGACAATCGCTAAATCAGGTTTACCTCGCTGTAAAGCATTATGCACCCCTAACTGGGATACCAGAGAATAACCATAACTATGGGATTCAAGCTGTTTTTCAAGCTCAATAATTTTTTTAGCCGCAACCTGCCATTGTTGTTTATGCTGTAACTGTTGAATTGTTTCTATTTGCCGATACAAAGCCGGAGACAAAGACGGCCCTTGCGCATAGGTGATTTCAGCTGAAAAATAACCAGTTAAACTTAAGAGTACGACAGCTAGTGTTTTTTTCATCGCCTACCCCTAAAGCTTAAATTCAATCACTTGGATCAGGTTATAGCGCATAGCCGCTTTGCCATTTTCCTGTTTGGGCTTAAAACGCCAATGCTGCAAAGCTTGTAATGCAGCGCGGTCGAACATGCCTTGCGGTTTAGCTTCCACCACTTGTAAGTTTGTGGTTCGCCCCTGAGCCGTTACATCAAAGCGAATTTTTACCCAGCCCTCCTGACGTCGCTGCATGGCTCGTCTTGGGTATTGTGCCAGCACTTTATGAAGCACCATAACTTCCTGCCCAATGGATAAGTCACCGACTGAAACCGAAGGACTGGCGATACGATTAGTGGCCGTAAGATTCGTAGCTGTCGGTGAACTGGTTGGTTGAGCTTGCTGCCTGGGCTCTACTTGCTGTTTAGGCTCTAGTTGGGCAACCCTAGCCTGAATACCTGCCAGTACATCGCCTGATACCGCTGGTGTAATGTCAGGCAAATCCATCTTCGGCATTTCGACCTTTGGACTAGAAATTGCCGTGGTAGCCTCTAGTGAAGGCTCAACTATTGGTTTTGGCAGTTCTGGGGGCGGCTCAACAGCCGGTGGTGGTGACGTTTCTGGTTGAGGGTCGGATAATTCTGCAACAGGAGAGTCAACCATCATGCGTAAAAAAGACACGCTGGAAGATACTGCCATTGTCTTAGGTTCAGGCGCTTTTGTTAGATGGCTCATCAATAAAAACAGAGCCAATGACACCCCTATTGCACCACTGAAAGCAATCCCTGATCGCAACCATGACGTAGCAGGCATTGCCAGGACAACCCCTTGATTGGCGCTTTCACCATTAAAACCATCACTATTCAGACTATCACCACTATCGTTATCCTGATAACGTGCCTGAGATGTCGTGTAGCTTTGTATCATGGTTGTACCGTAGCAACTGCAATTTGCGAAATACCGGCAAGTTTAATCTGGTCCATTACGTTGATCAGTATACCTGTTCGTGCATCACGATCTGCTTGAATGACTGCACTCACCTCTGGTATTTCTGCTTTCAATCGCTCAATATGCGCACGCACTCGCCTAATATCAACCTGTCGTTTATCAATCCAGATGTCTCCACTGGGCTTTATAGCCACCAAAATAGCACCTGCAGGTTGAGCTTGAGCGGTTTGCGCTTCTGGACGACTGACGGTTACACCCGATTCACGCACGAATGAGCTAGTCACAATAAAAAAAATCAGCATGATAAACACCACATCTAGCATGGGTGTCAAATCAATCCCCGACTCATCGGCGTCACTGCTTACATGCCTATTTACTCTCATAACTTATACTGGCTCATAACTGATCTGCTAACTCATGAAGATAAATTCGGGTTCGCTGCTGTATTAGCGCACGAAAATAAATACCTGATAAGGCAACAACCATTCCAGCCATGGTTGGCATGGTGGCACTCGCTACCCCATTAGCCATTGCTCGCATATTACCAGCCACCATCAGTGCCTCAAAAACCTGAATCATTCCCGTTACCGTACCCAATAATCCTAATAATGGGCATATCACCACCAACAGTTTGATATAACGTTGTCCCTGCTCCAGTAACTGCTGATACTGATTTAAAAGATGGGCCTTATACCATTGCCATAAACGATTATAAGCGGGTTTATCTAAGTCAACATACTGCTGCTGAAAAGCAGAGCCTAAGGATAAAAAAGACTGAGCATCTAACTTACGCTGCCAGAAAAAGTACAAAAAGCGCTCAATAATCAGTCCCCATAAAATCAGGCACACCCCCGCAATTAACCAAAGAACCCATCCGCCTTGCTGGAAAAAAACAGCAATATGCCATCCTATCGCTTCCATTAGGCTTCACGCTGAGTCGTCGTTGCTGAGTGATCCTGGATAAATTGCTGGGCTAATAACCCTGCGGCCTGTTTATCCAATACCTGAATTAGCGCCTTACTGCGTGAAGAAATAGCTGTATGCAAAAACAACAAAGGTATCGCTGCAATCAAACCTAATACCGTTGTAATCAATGCTTGGGAAATACCCGCAGCCATTAGCTTCGGATCTCCGGTGCCAAACAATGTGATTGTTTGGAAGGTAACAATCATCCCGGTTACCGTACCCAGTAACCCCATTAAAGGTGCAACACCCGCCAATAACTTAACAGTGCCTTGCCACCGCTCTAACTTTGGCACCTCATGCATAATAGCCTCATCTAAACAAAGCTCTAATTGTTCTAAGTTCCTTGCTTGCTGTTGCTGATATACTGCCAGCACCCGACCTAAAGGATTGTCCTGTTGAGGTACCGTAGGCTGACTAAGCTGTTGCTTAACATTCCTTTGAATGAACATTAATTGCAGCAATCTACCTATACCTAAAAGCATGCCAATGACACCCAAGACACCAATTATCATGCCCACCACTCCACCTTGCTGCCAGCGTTCAATCCAGGTGGGCTGCTGTTGAAGAATATTCAGCACGTCTCCCTGGGTTGGGTCAATGGTTAAGGGGGCTACTGTCGTTTTCGCCTGTAGCCAATCATTTAGCCGATCCAATGTACTCGCCGATGGCTGACTCGCTAGCAATTGCAGTGGACCCTCTGGGACATAACGCAAATACCCTTGGTTAGTCACTACATTAAAGGAGCCAACACGTGTAACTTGCTCTGTCTCGGACTGTCCTCCAGCCCGAATCACTGGCGCAGAAAAAGAGACAATTTCGCCTGAAGCCGTCATTTCCCGCTGTAATTCATACCATAACTGTCGTAGCTCTTGAGTCGTTGGCAATTGCTTGGTTTCTGATAACGAACGCAGTTGAGCAATACGCTCTGGATATTGCGCAGTAATTAACGACTGTTGCAACGTAGTCTGAACATCATTGGCTAGTTGACGGACTTGACCAAATAATTCACCCAGATGCCCACTACGCTGTTTTAACGTCTGTTTCAGCGTAATTAATGTTTCTGCTTGCTCATCAAATGTTTGCTGCAGCTTTTCATTTTCTGTCTGAGCTTGAGCCAATGCCGCCTTTGCTTCTGCCAGCAGTTTAGCCTGTTGTGCTTTTTCTTTTAAAAACCGGGCTTCACGCTGTTTATTAATGGTTTGTTGCTGCTGCTGTTGCTGTAAAATTTGCTGCAATAACTGCTGGGGTGTCTCAGGTACTTGCTGATTAGCCGCTAACGCTGTACAGCCAAAACCCGCTATCAGCACCAATATAAAATACTTCATCGTTTTCTTCTTTCCCCTGCCACTACCTTTACTTTGTCTTTTGCTGTGTGCTGACAGCATCTTGTATCTTGCTGACATGGTTCGGTGTATTAATAGGCAGCGACAACAGTTGAGGTGCTTGCTGCTGATGGGCTAAGCGAATGGCTTGCTGTAATTCGGATAAATACTGCTGATCAAGTGACTGCCAGTGGCGCAGCTGATTATTCCATACACCTAACTCGTGACCATCAGCTGTCATGTAGTACAACCCTACACGTCCCATACGAAAAAACTGCACCCATTGTGCGGTCCCCGTTTTTTCTGTCGTACTAGAATGCATTTTATTGGCCACTAGTTGACCTTCATAGGCTTCAATTGTATTGCCATACTCAATTTCAATTTGAAATGCTTCGAGTAGCTGTCGGTATTTTTCAGCAACACTGACTTCACTATTGACCAGTAATAAGTCGAGCTTATCTAATCGAGCCTGACGCTCTTCCATTAAAAATGGAATATCCATTGCCACAAACCGCTTCAAACCCTGCAACATTTGTTGCATAAGGGGAAGAATTGCATGTTGGGTTTCTTCGATACTTTCAATCTGAGCAGACAACTCTGTGATTTTTTGCTGTTGGGAATCTGTCATCAACTTTAGTTGTTTATTATAAAGTGACAGGCTTTGCTGCTCCGCAACCACTTGCCGATAAGATTGCAACATGTCCTGGGTTTCATCATCTGTTTTATCAATGTGCTGCTGGGTTTTCACACCTGCCTTATGAGTTTGCTCCAAGGACTCAAAAGCCTGGTTTAAGTCATCCGCCCAAGCCCAATGACTCATAAAAAAACCAGTTACACTAACCAGCAGACCTGTGATTATTTGATTTCGCCTATTTCTGCATGTCATGCATCACAACCTTAACAACAGTGAGTGGCCTTGAAGCAAGGCTCATTTGCAGAACGCATGTTTATCACAAATGATAACTATTCTCAATTGATTTAATAGTACTTTCGCTTCTCAACCTAACTGATCTATCAAACTTAATGTCTATTGCGTCAAATCAACTTTTATTCATCATTTATTTTTACAATACGAAACCTGAAGTATAAGTCATAAGTCATTTATCTTTAGGGTACCTCTAAAAATAGTGATTTTTTTCCAAGAGCAAGGAAGCACTGCACGGAGAACCGCAGTGTATAAGGAATACATGAGGATTCGAGTACAGCGCTGACACAGCTATTAAGAAAAAAGTGCATTTTTAGAGGTGCCCTTTAGTCACTTTGTGCTATCAAGATAGGAATCTAAGAGTGATAGACAACAAAAGCAGCATGGATAAAGCCTGCAACTGAAATAAAGCTACTCATTCATAAAAAATACACTTTTGCTGCTAAGGATGTCATTGCACTCATTGTTTTATACCACCTTATGACGAAAGTAATCGCAACTAATAACAACCTGTGAACATATAAAAGGTAACTCCCATGAAGTTAGCTCCTCTTGCGCTTGCCACATTAACCAGCGTCAGCCTTTCTCTATTACCTTCCTTCGCTTCTGCTCATAAAGCCGGTGATTTCATTCTCCGCACAGGTGCAGCAACAGTTGATCCAAGTGAAGATAGTGGCTCAGTGTTTGTGGGAGGGTCCGATACCGGGATGGAAGTCGGTGCTGACAGCAATACACAGTTAGGCTTAACGTTTACCTATATGCTTGCAGATCATTGGGGAATAGGTTTATTGGCTGCCACCCCCTTTGAGCACACATTGAGCCTAAAGAAAAGTGTGCTGGGCTTAGGCGATGGAACCCTCGCCGATATGAAACACCTGCCTCCTACAGTCACTTTACAATACTTCTTTAATAAACCAGCCAACGCTTTTCAGCCTTATGTTGGTGCGGGGATAAACTACACAACGTTTTTTGATGAAGAGTTTAGCTCAACCCGTAAAAACCAAGGATTTAGCAGTTTAGATTTAGACGACTCATGGGGTTGGGCTGCAGAAGTAGGTGTTGACTACCAAATCAATGATAAATGGGTGGTTAATGGTACGTTATGGTACCTTGATATTGATACCACTGCAGAGTTTAGATTTGGTGGATCAAAATCCAAAGTTGATGTTGATATTGATCCATGGGTTTACATGCTGGGTGTAGGCTACAAATTTTAGGCTGCCATCATTAGCTTAATCAGTGCTTGTCTGCTGTTTTAATACGGCAGACAAACAAAGATATGTTTTCACGATCCCTGCTCATAAAGTTTTTTCATTATTCTGACCAAGCCAGTACGCCATGGCTTAGCATGAATACCAAAGGTGCGCAGAATTTTTCGGTTGGCCAACCGATCATTACGACGAGCTCTAAGACGTTCTAACTGCTCAGTTTCAACAACCTTGATACAGTTAATGGGTAAATCTTCAAACTGAGAGGCTTCATTATAAATGACCTCATTAAACTTACTCTCTGATACAGCTTCTACACCGGCATAGTGGTAAGTACCGAACACCTGAGCATCACAATCCAATTGATATAAGATAGTCATAAAAACTTTGGCAACATTCTCTGCTGGGGTTGGGTTTCCCAGCTTATCACTAGCAACAGTGATAGGTTTGTGCAAGCGCAACGCGGTTAGTGTGCGATTGACCATATTTTCTCGTCGAGCACTAATTACCCAGCCAACTCGCAAAATAATATGCCGAGGACAACGGTCACGTATCTGCTGCTCTCCTTGCCAAATACTACACGCCAACACACCTTGAGGGTTTGGTTCATCCTCTTCGGTATAGGGTTCTGACTTACTACCATCAAATACCAAATAAGACGACAGATGTATCAGTATCATGCCCATGGCATGGCATAAGTCAGCCAAAGCAGCAATAGCATCCCGGTTAATGGCAAAACAAAGGGATGGCTCTTGTTCTGCGCGACTCAAGCTCCTGTACCCTGAACAATTTACAACCATTGAGGGCTGAAACTCATTCAAAATATCATGCAGTGCTTGAGCATCAGCAATATCCAACTCACTTCTGGCAGGAGCCAAAAACTCAATTTCATTTTGCCGTAATATTTCACACAAGCGATGTCCAGTTTGACCAGAACCACCAATTACCAGAACTTTCATGCTGTCTTTCTGCGAACTCCTATATTATGTTGTGCTCTAGAGGCCCAAGCGTAATGCAAAAAACGCGCTTGCAGGCCAAGTATCACATGTTCACCATGTCAGCTGTTACAGGCAGTGAGCAAGTAATAAAACTGAGGAGCTTATAGTAATAAACTGCTGTGGTGAAGAGGAATAATCAAAAACATTACGAACCGATCAGCGAATATCATTTTTCAGAATATAGCCTATAACCATAGCCCAGCAATGAGGATATCACCCTTAATTCAGCATAACAGGCTGATAGCAACACGCCCGAGCATGAGTGATATAAAGTCCTTCGCTGTGGGTATATATGCAATTACCTTAAGAGAAGACATGAAAAATGTTATTTTTCTGCAAAATCAATCATAATAACCACGTTAAACTGATAGTTTTGGAATCAACCTCAAAACTAATTATCAGTAAAGCGTTGGACACTATCATAAAGAAGTAACAAAAATAGAGATTTAAGTGCTAATTCACTCGACTTTACAAAAGTAACATACTTAACGTATGACAGATCTCCAAAATGCGGTACATATACAGGTTTAAACGGACACAGGAACGGCAGTATTCATGAACTCTGTTGAGCAAAATCACGCAAATGCCAAAAATGCCGAGAATGACCGAATTTTGCTGGTTGACGACAACCCAGCCAACCTGCATGTGTTATTACAAACGTTAAATGGCCGTGGCTATAAACTGTTAATCGCTAAGAGTGGTGAAAGTGCACTTAAAATTGCTCAACAAGAAAAACCTGCCTTAATCCTCCTTGATATTATCATGCCTGGGATTGATGGCTACGAAGTCTGCCAAAAACTCAAGGCAGACCCCCTAACTCAAGACATTGCAATTATTTTCCTTTCATCACTTGATGAAACCAAAGATAAAGTCAAAGGACTCAAGCTTGGAGCCACTGATTTTATCTCTAAGCCATTTCAATCAGAAGAAGTCATTGCTCGTGTTGAGAGCCAGCTTAAAATACATCAACTGGAACAAGCACTAGCCAAACGCAATCGCCAGCTCGAAGCAGACAATGAGCGGATATTGGCTTCGATGACAGAAGGCGTCATTGGTGTTGATCAGCAAGCCCATATAACCTTTGTCAATTATGCCGCCACACAGGTGACTGGCTGGAGTGAAGAGCAGTTAATCGGCAAAAACTTTCACCAGCTGTTATTGCATAGCTATGCTGACATGACCCCCTGCGATTTTAGTGAAACCCCATTGTGGCATGTGCTTCACCATGGGCATCCACAACAGGTTGAGGATAGTATTTTCTGGCACCAACAAGGTCACTGTTTTGCGGTAGACTACTCATGTACTCCAATTACTGAAAGTGGTCACACGACAGGTGCTGTTATTGTATTTAAAGACATTACTGAGCGTAAGCGTAGTGAGCAAGCCTTACAACAAGCATTGTCCGAACTTCAGGAACAACAAGAACGTCTAACTCATGTCTCTCGACTGAGTACAATGGGTGAGATGGCCGCAGGATTTGCTCATGAAGTTAACCAGCCTCTCACCGCAATATCAAACTACTCACAAGTTTGTACACGTATTTTAAAGCGAGATAATGTTGATGCTGACGTTCTTACGGATGCTCTGGAAAAAATAGCTACCCAGGCCCGACGTGCAGGAGAAATCATCGCCCGGATTCGCAGCTTTGTAAAAAAACCTGAGCACTGTATTGAACAGGTTGAATGCAACAAGCTGATTAGTGATGTTGTAAAACTGGCTGAAGTAGATGCGCGTAATAACGCTATCCAAATTCACTTTCATCCTGGTAAGCATATTCCCCATATAGCCGCCGACCCCGTGCAGATTCAACAGGTTGCACTTAACCTGTTGCGTAATGCAATGGAAGCTATGAAAGGGCTGGATACTCAGGAAGAAGGTGTGCATATTTCCACTGAAAAAATCAGTGATCAGTTTGTTAAAGTAATGGTGATTGATCGTGGCCATGGATTGTCACCAGAAGCAGCCGAAAACCTATTTACGCCCTTCTTTACCACGAAGTCCACAGGTATGGGCATAGGTTTATCGGTGTGTGAGTCAATTATGTCTTCTCATGGTGGAAAGCTAGGCTTTGAAAATAATCCTGATGGCGGTACTATTTTTTACTTTACGATCCCAATTTCCCAATAGACACAGGCCTGCAGATGCAGGCTATGTGTTATAGACACTTTTTTAACCAAGCTGAATCATGGTTTCATTCGAGGCTGCATCCGCTGATCTACCTCAACATAATCAATAACCGCTAACTGCTCAATACCCTGTACCATCTGCGCTAAATGAGCTTCATCTGCAGGCTCTGCACAAATAATAAGTCCCTGCTCCTGAAAACGTCGAATCACATAAAATGGGTTCAGCACACTTACTTTTCTTAACTCATCACTATAGGCGTCCTCAAGTGACATTTTTCCAGAATGTATCTGGTCATTAAAAACAACTATAAGGCGAACGCCACCTGATGTTGGAGTAGAGCAGTCTGCCATTGTTACACCAGCCACAGAATACCCCAATACCATCAAACATATTAGAATTGTTTTCTTGATCATTTGCTAATCCTTTAACCTCTTGTTTTTTCACGATCATACTACACATGGCGCATGTGTCCAGTTATCCTCATACATAATAACACCATTACAGAAAGCGACTATTTGCCATTTTCAGCAAACTCATACTAACCTATCCATAGCTTACTCCATAACCTCAAACAGCAAGGCAGGCTTAAACCTATCACCTGATACCATTTGTTTATAATATGTACTCCTCCAAGTTAGCTTTCAATGCAGTCTGCCATACTGGTATTAGCACAAAAAACAAGGGTTGGTCCGTGAAGCGTACAAATGAAGACTCATATTATTATAGCCATATGTTTCATCACTCTTTTGTCACATAAAGCAACCGCAGAAGAAGAAATAAGTATTGCGATTGGTGAATGGCATCCTTTCATTGGTAAAGATCTTCCTCATTATGGTATTGTCACTCATATTTTGACAACCGTTTTTACCGCTCAAAATATCAACGTAAGATATGGCTTTTTCCCTTGGAAACGGTCATATAAGTACGTTAAATCTGGAAAATGGCATGCTTCAGCAATATGGGGAAAAACGAAAGAACGGCTCAAAGACTCTTACTTTTCAGATATTGTTTATACTGGAGAGCTGGTGCTTTTTCATTTAAGAGAAACACCGATCATCTGGCAAGGAGATCCAGATAAGCTTTATCAATTAAAAGGCTTGCATATTGGTATACCCATGGAGTCAGCTAAAGCTAAACTTCTGGTCAAAGCGGAACAAGCCAAACTTATTAACTTTATTACTGGGACCGATAAGGTTTCAACATTTCTCATGCTTGTTGCAAAGCGGTTTGATGCACTCGATGAAAATAAGGATGTTGGTTTACATATAATCCATTCTCAGCTAACTACTGATCATCAGGATGATATCACCTATACACAACCATATGAACGCTGGGATTATCACTTGATATTTTCTAAAAAAATTGAACACAATAAATTATTTTTAAAATTATTTAACGAAGGACTAAATCAGCTAGTCACGACAGGTCAATATCAACAACTCTGGAAAGAGTTCTATCAAGGCAAGTATAACTAAATTTACTGCCAGTCTTTTACGCCATACTTTGCTAAGATTTTCTCCAACTTACCGCTTGCTCTTAACCTAACCATACCGTTGCTCAAAATTTCAGCATACTCTTTTGCCCGGTCATTCATAGGGGAAAAAGCAACATACATTTCATCTCTAGATACACAGCCTGCTTCTCGAAGATTATACGCTTTATTTTTTAGGTAATAATTTACAACCTCCCGTCCATCAATGATAACATCAACACGCTTTTTGATAAGCCTATCAATATTTCTACTCAGAGCTTGAATATCTTCACCCGAAATTGACGAAACCCAAAAGCCATTAGTTTCTTGTAGAATATATTGATCTAACTCCCCACCATTATCATAATTATAGTCTTGAATGACACCTAAACGTAGGTTTGCTAAAGATCTAACTCCGGCATATTCCCAAGATGACTCAAGCCTTGTAAAAAAACACATATGGTAATAAGACTGAGCCTTTTCAGGAAAAATCAAATCAGGAAGCCCCAAAGGGACTGTTCCAAGAACTCCATCATAGTCTCCATTTCTAACACCCAAAATTGCCCTAGACCAAGGCACAACAGTTAGTTTTATGTGGTATCCATGCTCACTCAATATTTCACGGACAATTTCCACAAAAAAGCCAGGCTGATCACTTAATCCTGTGTCACTTGACACATCAGGACAAATATAAGGACACCAACTTCCCGTCGCTAATGCAATCGTATCGGTAGCTCCCTTAATAGGTATACAAATAGTAAAATACAATACTACTAAGGAAATATAACGTAGTCTTCTCTCGCTTTTCACTCTGGCTTCAATCTCAACACTTGCCATGCTTATGTTTACAATAAACTATAGACATTATTGGCTCTGATGATAGTTTTTTAATGCTCCTTCAATGAAACCATCTATTCAGCATCAACCATAGCAATTGTATATAGCCCCTTCACGAATCTTTTTTAGCGTTTATCCTAATGAGTTCCAGACACAGAGGTAATGTTGTTGTCTGTATTTTTCATTTTCGGTATATAAACTATTACTCTCTATTCATAAAGGTTAACTATATTTAATCCTCTTTAATGATTAAATATTTTTTTATAAAGCTGGTAACGTTATACTTGCTTTATTATTACTTAAATTCACTCCACTTCTATATACCCAATACGAATGGTTTTTAGGTGCGACCATCGAGTGACGAAGCCCCATGAGCCTATATTAATAGGTGATTGCGGGTGAGGAGTGAAGATAACAAAACCTAGAAATCATTTGTGAAGGGTATACTTCGCTGTGGGTATCACTCTTCTGCCATTAATTAAAAATGAGATGTCTATGCATCAGCTTAAAACAAAGCTCTCTACTTTACTAACATGCTTGTTTATTACCTTTACCAGTCATACATTCGCTACCCAAACATCCACACCCATTGACAATAAAAAACTTCGTCCCCTATTGAACAGTGAACGTATTGAACTAAAGTTTGGTAGCTACGGGATTGACGTACTGGAATCTGGAGAGTCAATTAGAGTATCACGCTTATACAGTACTCACTCAAGTAAAAAAGTAACCAGGACTTTGGCAATTGTGCATTACCCTGAGCAAGTTGATACCTCTTTTGCCAATGAGCACAAAAAAATTCTCAATGGAGGGTCTATTGGCGCAGTTTTAAAAGCGGCTGGATGGAAAATAAGTAAACAACCTCAATTCTTTGGCGAACTAAAATCTGACCAGGATTTAGCTGCATTATACAAAAGCTTTCAGTCGTCTTCGAAAGAAAATTTAGCTATTCATATATACTCATTATATATTGAGAAAAACAACACAAAATTTAAGTATGCTACAATTGCCGAAGTTCACCACCCGGATTACTTAACGTTAAATGACTTAAAAGAAATATACAGTACTGATTATAATAATTTCAATACAGAAACTGAGGAAGTTAAAAAGCTCATTGCTTTTATCCAAAATAAAATTAAGTCCGTAAAAATCCCAACCACATAACCTAGGTAATTACGCATAAAGTAAGCGCATATTACTGCGCTTACTCATCATTGATTAAAAACAATTTTCATTGTGAGGCTGGACCCTACCATACCTAGCCTTTCACACAAACAATTTGTTTTAAGGTATAAACCACTTCGATCAAATCTGACTGAGCAGCCATCACGTTATCAATAGGTTTATAAGCAGCTGGTGTTTCATCAATCACAGCCTCATCTTTACGGCACTCAACCCCTTGAGTTGCCGCCAAGTGTTCTGCCAGTGAAACTACTTTCTTCGCTTGAGTACGCGACATAACACGTCCAGCACCATGACTACAACTGTTGAAACTTTCAGGATTTCCTTTACCTCTTACGATAAAAGATTTTGCCCCCATACTTCCTGGGATAATACCTAACTGCCCCTCTCTCGCACTCACAGCCCCCTTACGAGTAATCCAGACATCCTTTCCATAGTGATGCTCACGATTTACGTAATTATGATGACAGTTTACTGCTTCAACATGCGCCTCAAAGGTACGATTCAGTGCTTTTTGTACTGCTTGAATCACACGCTGCATCATGACTTCTCGGTTAATACGAGCATAGTTTTGTGCCCATTCAACACTTTGCATGTAGTCAGTAAATAAATTTGACCCTTCGGGCAAGTAAGCCAAGTCACGATCAGGCAGTTGAATTTGCCAGCGTTCCATTTCTTTTTTAGCAAGCTCAATAAAGTGAGTACCAATTCTGTTACCTACGCCACGGGAACCGCTATGTAACATAAACCAAACACTGTTCTGCTCATCTAAACAGACTTCTATAAAATGGTTTCCTGTACCAAGAGTTCCTAGATGATTTACGTTATTGGTTTGCTTCAAGACCGTATGCTTTTCCTGCAGCTGATCAAACACAGGCGCCAGTGCACGCCACGCATTAGCAACATCTTGCGGAATATCACCCCAGGCACCTTTATCCCGCCCTTTTCTGGCTCTAGCTGAACGCCCATGAGGAACCGCTTGCTCAATTGCACTTCGAATTCCACCAAGGTGTTCAGGTAAATCACTGGCGTTGAGTGATGTCTTACATGCCATCATTCCACAGCCTATATCAACACCAACAGCAGCCGGGATCACACAGTCAACCGTAGGTACCACACTACCTATTGTGGCTCCCTTACCTAAATGGACATCCGGCATTACCGCCAGCCATTTATACACAAAGGGTAACTGAGCTATATTCAATAACTGTTGTTTAGCGGCTTGCTCAAAGGCAACATCACGGGTCCAAGCTTTAATGGGAACACCTTTTTGTCCTTGAACAACTTCATATTTTCTACACATTGGAATGCTATCTCATTTAGTCAAAATCAGGTAAGGTAAACCACATATAACAAAGACCATGCCAAAATTTTTTTACACTAAATTCAATAGGATAGCAGTTAGCCGCTCAATGGGGACTATCTAAAAAGATAGATAATTATCAAATAAGTGAGTGACTTATGCCTACCCATACTACCCACTTCCCATTACTGCATCACCCTGTTATTCGCAAACTCTATGGAGCCTGGCGAAAATACCTTTATGCAATGAATGCACAGTGTGACAGCCAAACTCAGTATAAGGTTTTTGCCCAGCTCATTTCCCAATATCAGCAAACCCACCGCCATTACCATAACATTTACCATCTTGCACATTTAATGACACTTGCGGAACGATTTGCCGATTTAAGTCATGACTTACCAACAATTATGTTGGCCATCTTTTATCATGATAGTGTGTATAAGCGGTTTAGTCGGAGAAATGAATTAGCGAGTGCGAATCAAGCAAAAAATGAGTTATTGGATTTGGGTGTGGCGCCAGCACAAGTAGAATGCATTAGCCAGTGGATACTTTCGACAATACATCACCAGCCCTCCTCAAGTAGTAAAGACGAGCAATTATTTCTCGACCTGGATTTAGCCATTCTTGCAGCACCTGAAGCGCTTTATCAACGATACCAGCAGCAGGTACGCATGGAGCACCGCTTTATACCTTATCGTTTATATAAACGCCTAAGAAACCAAGTGCTTTCCAAGCTGCTATCACGTCCAACCCTCTACTTTACACCAGCACTACAAGCACGCTGGGAGCAACAGGCCAGAAAAAATATCATGCAGGAAATTAATGGAGAAGTTATAACAGAGTCTAGCTTTAAAGAGTGTGGCGCCTAGCCCAATACACCTGAGTTTCCTCCCCAAAAAAAAGCTACCTTACGGTAGCTATAAAATGTTGTTGGAAACTATATCGTTGGGCAGATATTTTCAAGCCAACAGCACTAAGAGGCCGCCTGACGTATATTTTCAAGCGTTTTCTTGCCTACTCTTGGTAATGAAGTCAATACTTCTTCTGGCGCGGTTGCAATCGCACTTAGTGACGTATAACCTTGATTAAACAATGTTTTAGCATTTGCCAGCGATAACCCCGTAATCACTCGCGTCTCTTCCTTAATAATCAAGTCACTTATCCAGTCTTCTTTGTTTTTAAGCTTTTTTTGCCCCCAGCTATGCCAAAGTGGGTTTTCTTCCATCTTGGCGCTCAAATCTTTAAGCTTTTCTTCATAGCCTAAATTACTCTCAACAACTTCTCGACATGCTAGCAAGAACGCCAAATACTCAGCCTCTTTAACAAAGCCAATATCACTTTTTAACATGCCATTTTCGTCAACACGAAGGGCAAAATCTGCAGCCTTTAACCACTCACCCTCTTTCTTCGAAGTCGACGCTTCAGGCAATTCAGCAATCTGTTTACCATGTTGTTGAAGCACATCTAACGAGGTATATAGTGTTAAGTTAGCAGCAAATACAAAAGTCTCTTCTTTCGTCACACTTAATGGTGCTTCTGGTGACTGATCAAATGTCTCTTGTGTCTCTGTAACCGGCTTAATTTGCTCATCACACTCGCTTGATTTCTCATTAACTGAGTCAGACTGTATTGAGTTATCATCAGGCTCATCCACAAAGGCTTTGGTTTGTGTCTCCTCAGTAAACTCTCTATCTGTTACTGAGTGAGTATTAGCCTGATTATTTTGGGTCTGAAGCGTTGTGTGCTGTTGATCATCGGAATGACCGTTATTATTCGCTTTATCGCTAGCGTTATCCTCACTAGCTTTTCCACTAAACCATGAAAAAAGTTTTTTAAACATTCAGCCTCCGTCATTAAAACGTACTGAAAGTATCTTCAATAATGACTTGGTTATGATTTCCATTTCGAAAAAATGTATTTACTTATCAGCCAAACCACACACTTAATTTAGCTTCATCCAATTCCAAACCAGCAACATACTACTGATACGCTTATGGCACTAAATATCAGCAACAATTAATACTTGCTTTTTGTTCATGAATTACACACCGTATAAGTCTTAGCCTCATCATCTTCTTTAATATACCTTGTCAACGGCATATACTGCTTATGGTGGATGACAAGTGTCATAAAATTCAAGTCCCTATTGAAAATTTAATATATTACAGTGAAATATACCCAGTACGAAGTTTTTTTGGGGTGGCCGTCAAGTGATGAAGCCCCAGGCGCTTATATTAATAAGTGACTGAGGTGAAGAGCACCGACAACAAACCCTTAAAATGATTCGTGAAGGGTATAAAGTTACACGGGGTAAGAATTCAATAGTACTCTATGATAAAAAGCCTTGACCAGTTAGAAACCAAAAATCAAACAAAAAAACACTATATTTATGAGACAACTCACATTAAAAAATAGCACTTAAGCATTATAGATATCACAACAATACACAATAAAACATAATGTCACATGGATATATACAGTGATTAATCCTCGTAACCTACAAACTTCGACAAATAACCAAAACCACCTAATTGCTTTACTTGCCGTCTAATCCAGTTGCTGCGCTTAACAACATAGTTGGATGGCCGATCGGCTCTATATATTACCGGGTTCGGTAAAACCGCTGCTAATCGCGCAGCTTGCCAGCCATTCAGTTCACTGGCTTTAATTCGATAGTACTGTTGTGCTGCTTGCTCTACACCGTAGGTACATTCACCAAACTGAGCAATATTCAAATACACCTCTAAAATACGCTTTTTTGGCCAAAGCAACTCAATCAGCATAGTAAAGTAAACTTCTAACGACTTTCTAAACATGTTTTTTGCCGGCCAAAGAAATACATTCTTTGCCACCTGCTGTGAAATAGTGCTACCACCACGTATTTTCCCCGTCTTTAAACGGGTTTGTAACGCGCTTTGCAGAGCTGCAAAGTCTAAGCCCCAGTGTGTTGCAAACTTTTGATCCTCTGCAGCTATTACCGCAATGGCAAGATGTTTCGATGTTTGAGACCATGGAACCCACTGATAACGAAGAGTTGAGCAAGGAGAGTGAGCAGACAACCACTGTTGTAACATAAATGACGTTGTTGGTAAGGGTAACCAACGAAAAAGTAAAACCAACAATACCGAAAAGAAAACCCAGATTAGCACTAGACGCTTTATGAAGTGCTTTACACCCTCCATTAAGCCTTGCTTTTTGCGTTTATGCCGAGCTTTTTTAGTCACCATATGTCTTAAACTGTTAAGTCTGGAGTTGACAAAAAATACTCCAAAAGGGTTATTTTCCTGGTTCACCTGCGAGCTGTTGGGCTCACAAAAACATAAATAGTTCCTAGTGGTCCTCGCGCCAAATATACCCAATACGAATGGTTTTTAGGTGCGGCCATCGAGTGACGAAGCCCCATGAGCCTATATTAATAGGTGATTGGGGTGAGGAGTGAAGATAACAAAACCTAGAAATCATTCGTGAAGGGTATAGGATAGCAGCTTCTTTGCTTACAATGCAGTATTATACGAACCAATCACTAGGGCCTGTTAACAGCCTCTAAGATACCCAGATATAAAAAGTATGAGTTATATCATACTTTTAAAACTTCCGCGAAACCCCAACGATGACGAAGTGACTAACCCTAGAACATATTTTCTCCGTATCAGTGGTATAACCTGTCCGCTGAGTCAAAGCTGTTAACTACTGCTATAGGGGATAATACTAAGCTAACTCACTAAACCAATAGAAAGGCCTATAATGAAAAATACGTTAAAACTTACACTTTTAGCTACCGTACTTTGCTTACACATACCTGCACATGCCGATACTGCAAGTCATCAGGCAGCAGCAGAAGAATTACTGAAAGTGATGAAAGTGAAAAACATGTATGAACCTTTGTTCAGCCAATATAAAACAATGTTTACTTCCCAATTAACTCAATATGCTAAAGATCCTGCTACTAAAGCTAAAGTGGAAAAGCATGTTACCCAAATCACATCAATTCTTCAGTCAGAACTTACTTGGAGTGCTATCAAAAAAGATTTCGTTAACATCTATATGAAGCATTACAATGAAAATGAATTAAAAGAAATGACTAAGTTTTATCAAACACCTGTCGGCCAAAAAACTATTAATATCATGCCAACAATTTCTAAAGAGTCTATGCAAATAGCTCAAGAACGTGCGAAAAAACTAACTCCTCAAATTCAAAAAATATCAATGGATCTCATTAAATCATTAAATACTGAAAAAAAGTAACCGCACCACTCGGTTATAAAACTCACGATAAGTTTATACCCTTAAGTCAAAGGGTATAAATTATTTCTCCACCTATTCCTTCATACAATACTTTCGATAAAGGTTTATACTTACCAATGGGTGTTGCAGACCAGGCTAAACACTCATGTAAAACACTTGTTCACTTTATGAAACATATTGACAAGTAATGCCTTTAAATCACAGCAATTTCTTGCTACATGACTAGGTTTTTGATAAAAAATGACTTAACCAAGACCGTCTCAAGCCAAGCGACTAGCAACTGTAGTCTTGCAATTTGCTTACCTTGCAACAACATCGGATAGGTATGAAAACGTTAAAACCCTTATTTGAAAAGAACCAAGCATGGGCAGCTCGGGTTACTCAAGAAAGTCCAGATTTTTTTGCTAACTTGTCAGCCCAGCAGTCACCTGAAATTCTGTGGATTGGCTGCTCAGATAGCCGAGTACCTGCTAACCAGATTGTTGATATGGAGCCAGGCCAGCTATTTGTCCACCGCAACATCGCTAATCAAGTAATACAAAGCGATCTTAACTGCTTATCTGTTGTAGAGTATGCCGTCAATATTTTAAAGATTAAGCACATCATTATTTGTGGGCATTACGGCTGTGGCGGTGTAAAAGCTGCTTACGATAATGTACAAGATGGCTTGGTCTCATATTGGCTTGCCCACATTCGAGATATTCACTTGAAGCACCAAGAAAACCTGGCAACGTTTAACAAAGAAGATCAGCTTGCTAAGCTTTATGAACTCAATGTCATTGAGCAGGTCTACAACCTTTGTCGCACACCCGTCATACAAAAAGCCTGGCAACGAAACCAAACGCTTTCCATTCATGGCTGGATTTATAGCCTACAAACTGGCTTATTAACCGATTTATCCGTATGCGTTAACCATGAGCATGAGCTAGACCAAGAATACAATAGCGCAATCGAAGCCTGCTACCGGTCAGAAACGAAGTCTTAAACCTTTATGGGACCTGCTCTTGAGATACTTTAGGGGTCCCCGGTGCTGTATACGGGTCATACAGTGTATGATAAAAGTCTGTTTGTTTAGCTTGTTGAATCACTTTATTTAAGTATTTTACATCTGACTCAGACACACTGGCTCGACTGAAGATGATAAATAGGGGATTATCGTGCACTTTATAGGGATGAATATCGACTGAGTCAGTAATCCCCATTTTTTCTACCTGATGCTTAAGAAAAATCACATCATTAATCACACCATCTGTGCGTCGATTAACCAATCGATTTAGATGCTTATCCGTTTCAGCATCAAGGGTAAGTAAATACTTGTACTTTGTATTCTTTTCTATTTGATCGAACTCTGCACCATACCATGCACCCAACAACCCTGTTAGATGCATGTCAAAGTTAGCAATATCACTTAATTTTTGCAGAGGCCAGCGCACCACCTCCCCTTTTCTAACCACAATTCTCATCTGTTCCCAGCGATACTCTTCGGAGTAATACGCATATTGGCTACGCTCTTCAACCCATGAAGATGACGCAGTGAGATCAACTGAACCCTGTTTGATCTCATATAACACTCTATTCCAGGGAAGCGCCTTAAATATTAATCGACACTTCGCCAGACGAAAGACCTCTTTAACAAACTTGATATCAAGCCCAGTGACTTCTTCATTGACATCGTAATACATCAGCGGCTCATAGTCGTCACTCCACCCCATTATAAATTCTTTCTTTTTACAGTTCGCAGAAACACTTAGTGAAGCGACTATACCGACTATCGTTAACACCAGCCATTCAAAACTAAAACGACCATCATTCATTTTAACCGCCCTACAAGTATTTCTTAATTATAATATCGAGCGGCGAATAAATGCCGTCTTTTGATTTCCCTTTGATAATATCTACTCCCTTTTGTAATAACTTTACTGCTTCTGGGTTTGATTGTTTATTAAAGGCAAAATGGGTTTTCGTTTTAGAAACCACATATACAACTTCAAAATCTTTTGAGTTATAACCTAAGTTATCTAACACCCAGTAACCAACAATATCATCATAAGACCATACGTGAATACGCCTTTGTGCAAGCATTTTGGCTAAGTTTTGCGGATAGCTTGCGATATAAACCCCTGATTTTGGTATGCCCAAGTTAACGATAACTCGTTCACCAATGTCATCACGGACAACACCTATCCGTAAATTGTGTAAATCGGCTACATTAGTAACGTTCAACTTACTGTCTTTACGTGCAATTAAACTATTATTAACCTCCATAATGGGTCCGACCCACGTAAATAAATTTTCACGCTCTAATGTTTTACTCATTCCAAAAAGCACAACATTTTTTTCCGAGAGTACGCGCTTATACCCCCTTGCCCAGGGTAAAACTCTAATTTCAGAGCGTTCAACTTTACAATTAACTGAGGTTGAGGCTGCTATCAAAATATCAACAACAATACCTTTCAGTACATTTTTTTCGATATAGCTATGTGGAGGGTATTCTTCTGTAATAAAGGTAATATCCTGCAAAGGACAGGAAATGGTCCAAATTGAATAGGTAGATAAAAAAAGTATGCCAACAAGTCTAATCATTTAAACAAATAATCATACAAAAATTGTTTACTTAGCTTGTTTTTATTTTAGACTTTATTTGATGAGAACACATTGCTACCTCCCTGCAAGAATACATTACATGTATAAACAGTATTTTTTAAACAAGGAGGCAAAGTTGTTTTGTCAATATACCCGCAAGCAAAGAATTTTTAGCAATAATCGCTCCCCTTGGAGTATAAAGATATAGTTTAAGGATATACGGTAAGTTTACAAAACACCCTCTGGTAACAGCTGCCCACCATCAACAACCAATGTCTGACCTGTAATAAAGCTGGCATCTTTACTCGCAAAAAAAGCAACAGCTCGTGCAATGTCATAAGGCGTGCCAAGCTTGCCTGTTGGAATAGCCTGTGCTACAGATTCGATGTAATCATTTCCCTGTTCCAGAAGAGCTTCCGTTATAATATTACCTGGCAATACAGCATTAATCGTTACATTATGTGATACCAACTCCAATGCCGCACTTCTCATAAAACCCAGCATTGCCGCTTTACTGGCTCCGTAATGTGTCCAACCTGGATATCCTGTAAAAGGCCCAGTAATTGATGATATTAATACCACTCTTCCAAATTTTTGCTGCTGTAATAATGGTAAAAACCCCTTAATTGTGAAGAAAACACTTTTCAGATTGGTATTTAAAACAGTATCCCACTCTGACTCCGTTATTTTATCCATCGTATTACTCGGGTAAATACCGGCACAACAGCACAAAACATCAAGCTTACCATAAGTATTGCAGATATAAGCAACCAGCTCTTGTTGACATTGCTTTTCGGTTAGATCAGCTTGAAAAAATACAACTTGCTTACCCTGCTTTTTATACAACTCAGTTAACTGCTCACCTTGTGTTTGGTCTCGGCCGACAAAAACAACAGTAGCATTTTCAGCAGCAAAGTAATCAACTATTCCCTTGCCAATCCCCTTAGTACCCCCTGTCACAACAACCACTTGATGACTAAACTGGCTCATGAGAACTCCTTTTTCTTAAAGTACTACATCGCTATTTATACTTATACTGATGTATTTTTTGGGAGCAGGTCAAGTAATACATTATCAGCAATAAGTTATACCAAACTCCGTACCCGATGAAAATTCTGCTTACTGAGCACTCTTCAAGTTTGAGAAAAAGTAGTGCAAATCACTATTTAACCTATGTTATGCTTGTTCGCCCTGATGGTTTGAACACTGTCAGTACCTCTGGCTAGGTGCTTGTGTTGGTGGTTTCATACCCTTACTTTATTCCGGTAGAAGATAGCCTGAGAGGCTTAGCTATCACTTTTATTTTATAGTGGTAGCATTATCTGCTATAGAATATAGATATAGAGAGTAATAACAGTACCATCTCAGGTTCCATCTCAGTCACTATACTAGATGTATAGTGGGTCAATAGTCACAGACCTTAGGTGTCTGCCTGTAACGAGTGGCGCACCAAAGGATTGAGTCAGATCTGGTATCGTTTCCACTTTACTGGGTAATGTTTAACCAACTAATCTAAAAGCTAACTTATGTCATTACTGATTGAAAAGAACACAGTTGTCAGCTTCCACTATACCCTGACGAATGCAGAGGGTGATGTACTGGATCGTTCAGAGCAAGATGCACCTATGACTTACCTCCATGGTGCAGGAAACATTATCCCAGGGCTTGAAAGCGCACTTGTAGGTAAAACAACAGGTGATCAACTTAAAGTAACAGTAGCCCCTGAAGAAGGATATGGTGAAAAGCACTCTGACCTAATCCAAACTGTTTCCAGAGAACTGTTTGAAGGTGTTGAAGATATCCAGGCTGGCATGCAGTTTCAAGCTCAGTCTCCAGATGGTAACGTTCAGGTCATTCGGGTTGTAGGTGTTGATGGTGATGAGATCACAATTGATGCAAACCACCCTCTGGCAGGTGAGACACTTCACTTTGAAGTAGAAATCACGCAAGTACGTGAAGCTGCTGCTGAAGAGCTAGAGCATGGACATGCCCACTAGTCGTTAATCTAGCGCTATACCCATTGCTGTGTCTGTAATGGGTATAACCCAGCTCTTCAAGCTTACAACATAATAGCCTAATGACTACCCCCTCCTCCCTGTAACAATCTCCAACAACCTTTCACCTTCCCAATTCAAACACTGTAAACCAGACCTACTTATACCGCCCTCTCATCACAAAAAAATAAACCATCATGATATTTGAGGTAAGGCCTGACATGCCATAGCCTGAGTAAAGTACACTTAACCATTTACCACAAAAGCCTCAAGAAAATAACTCACAATGAGCTCAACAGTTGTTATGCACTCTTTGGACAAAGTGCGCTTTAAAGGAGTATTTATACGATTGTCCTGTAAAACTCTGCCAAGTGTTTTTTAAACCTATAAAAAATCATTATTTGTAAAAGTGCCTAAAAGCTAAATTTTATTACAAGTTATACATCTTTAGTTCACATTATATAAATATACCAATCAATTTAATTAAGAAGGTACTAATTAACAATTCGATACATCTGGATTTACAAGTCTATTAATGACCAAAAAGTATTGAAATTCTGTTATTTTTTTTATAGCTTTAGTTTCACGAATAAAACTCCCTAAAAATGATGTAAACATTCACTTAATGAAGTAAGTTATTTAAGAAAAAGTAGCACGGCTTTAGTCAACAGTTACTGACTATCAACTAACTATAAACTGTTCTATACAGTAGCTCTAGAGACAAGCCAATGTACAAACTTCAGAGTACTTGCTAAAACCAATTATTATATTAAGACATATGCACCTAATTTAATTAACGCGAATATAACTATACTGTTAATTTTTATAAAGTATAAACCCTAATTCTGGGAGGCCGTTTTTTATCGAACAGCACTAGCACAACATAATACATTTCAGTGAAAACAAACCATATTATTAACACACTATTAATAGAAAATTAAAAAATTAGAATGCAGGAGTTATGCAATTTTTTCTACAACCGCTAATACCCCTCTTTACTCATCAATTCGGGGTATAAAAAGCCTTGAGCAAAGTGTTTATCCTTTAAACATGAAAGAATTTATTTTTAGCACAACCCTGCAATTGCCTATTTATACTTACTATTTACCCTTGAAGGTCAATTATGACGTGGTCTGCCAAAAGTATTAATCCTGATCATTTTGTTATTCCTGCCGATCTTAAAATAAATGCTGAGATTACTTCTATTCAACAACTGGCAAGCGATAAGTACACCACTACATGGATTCTTGACGAATACGGAAAAATACATTTAGTCAATTACCATGAAGGACAACGAAAACACCCTGCAGACCTCACCTTCTTACATACCATATTACAAGAATCCAGTTATTCATTTTCCCAGATTATTGCCAAAGATTCCGGCTCAATTTACGCGCTTGATACAAACAACCATATTCACCATTTTCAGTTGGATGACCAAAGCCTTACATGGCAAGTTGCACAATCAACAACAGGTAATAATTCTCCCAGTAATTTACAACAAGCCATTCAACGTACAGACTTAACCTATACAGACTTATTGACATTTAAATCCAACCCGGCAGAAACCTTTGCTTCAGTCAATGCACTCTGGCAGCGATTAAAATCAGGTGAAACTAGCGTTAGCATTCCTGGAACAGGTAATAGTGTAGATATCTCTAACAATGTTTTAACTGGGCCAGCCCCCTTCCCTAACAACGCATCTAAAAGCCTCACTGCTCCTCTGATTAATTACTTTAAAGCACACCTAATTAATATCGATCCCAGTAAACCTTGGTCCTCACATAGCTTCCCCCGTCCCATAAAAACACTCTCCTATTTTCTGCAACACAAGCTGACCGGGCGAAAAGGATTGTCAAACCTCTACCAAGCAACTAAAACGCTCTATGCAAGTCTTACCAATAAGTCCCATACTGCTGCCAGCCGCGTTAATATCAATACACTATTAAATCAGTTAAGCAGTGATGACCGCCCCAATAATCACCGACTAAATGACACGCAAGTTACTGACGCTAAAGAATTCCTAAGCTCATTATACAGTCACTCTGAGCAGCAGCTGACTCGTTTAGAAAAAAAACTGGGTATCTTAACAGAAGCGGGAACCCTTAATCCAAACTACAAGCCCAATAAAACAGCACATATCACAGCAGCATTAAACCCTAGCAGCACAACAGAAAACTTAACACACATTTGGAATAATTATTGGTCAACCTTTACCGATCAGGATACAGAAAACTCAATAACAAACGTTAAACGCATTGCTCAGTTATTAGTTAGTAAGGAGACTTTTTTAAAAACACCCTCTTCAAAAAATAACTTCTTGAACAGGGATCAGTATGACAATGTGAGCTTAGTTAATGCAGACATTTCTCTCGATTTAAATACGCATCAACAAGTTATCGCCTTACTTAGAGATGTTCAGCTGAGAAAAATTACTGCTGTAGAATTTTCGTCCAGACTAGAATCAATAAAAAATAATTATACGAATAGCCCAATTAAAAAAGTTGCAGATTTAGGTTTTTCTAACTTTGATCGACTTGAAGCGGCCTACGACAGTTTTAAGTACTTTAGTAAAGTGCTAAACAAATCTCACCATGCCGTGAATGTCGCAGCAGGAACATCGCTCGAAACAACAGATAGTAAAAGTACTATCGAAAAACTCCACAAGATTGTTAAAGATCTTTCACCAGGAGAGTCTGTGTCCCTGGAGCGGAATTATGGCTTTGGCCTAGGCACAAGACTGGTTGTTAAAGGGGTTCCAGATCATCTTGACCCTATTCCTGTGGTAGCTTCAGGTATGGACCGCAGTTACCAACTGATTATTTCCAGAAGCGACAAAGGCTACAACGTCATTGTTGGTCGCGATGGCACTATTCCTCTCTTTTTAGGCTACAGTCGAGGTATGTCACATGAGCTTAATGGTGATACAGGTGACAGCGCCTCCACAGAAGGTAGTGATTGGCAAACCAAGCTAAGGTTACCAGGTGTTTATGGTAAATTTCTCTTCCGGGCCAAGTTCAACAATGAAACAAATCTTGAACTATCAGAAGAAGAGTTCGACCAGTTCTATAAACTCCTCACCAAAAAAGATGCAAATCCCCTCGAGTTAATGACCTATGCCCAAAAGCTTGAGTTTAAACGTGGCCGAAAGCTGGCTTTCGATGCCGATGTAGGTGCTGGCACCGACCTAAATGTTGATAACAAGTCTTTGCTGCCAGTTGACGGTATAAGCCAAATGTTGCGTTTTCGCGGACGTGCTCGAATTATGGTTAATGTGTTATCTGGCACTAAGGAATGGTCAAGCACGACAACATCAACAGGAGAAAACAGCCATAGTCACTCTAATAACAGTCTTAATGTTGTTAATAAAGCGAAGGCTGAAATAGGTGTTGGCACAGTAATCCGTGGCGGGCCAGAAGCAGACCCTGTTGGTGGTGGAGGTATGTCTAAAACAGACATAGCCCTTGAAGCAGGTATTGATAATAAGAGTGGTAAAAAATACGACTGGAGCTTTGTTAAAGCAGACTCGGTCGAGCTGGAAAAATGGTCAGAAACAGCAACTAAACTACTTACCCAACGCCAAAGTCAGCTCAATAGTTCATTACACAATCATTTAATACTGCTTGAAAGCGTTCACTCCAGTGATGAAGTGAGTATTCTTATTCCCAAACTGCAAAAGGGAATTGACCAACTGTTAGCAACTGATAATATCGCACCTCAACTACGTAGCCAGCTTAATGAACTTAATCTACTAATTCAACAGCAAACGCTTGCTGACAAGGGTTATAGCCAACTAAGTAAAGTCAGCTATAGTAAAACATACTCCAACTTAAATCGTATTGATCAACCCTCTTTTTGGCGTCAGCTTTTTCCCAATAATGAAAGCCATGTACACGGTTTACAGCAGCTAATAAAAGACGATGCAAAGTTTCGTGTTATTGTTGCTGCATTACAGGCTTCTGAAGGAACAGAGTTAAAAATCAAACTGAGCCTAACAGATGACGCTAGAGTTAAACTTCAAGACTTATTACTTAATAATGAGTCACAAATGAGTGAAAATTTTGGTGATGAATTAACGAAAATTATCAGCCAAGAAAGTAATTATCGTATTCAGTCATTGGAAGTGGCTGCTGCAACTCAAAATCAAACATCCTTTGACGTATTTGTCGGCGCTAAATATAAAAGTACTGCTTCATTTGGCGTAAAACGACAATTAGGCAAAGTAGAATTTAATTATCAAGATGGCGTTCTCACAGGTTATCAACTATCGGGGGATTTAAATGAGTTATCCGCCACTAACTTAACCCGTGCTATCAATAATATAAATAAAAAACGCCATATCGCAGACCCTAAACTACTGTCTGACTTAACAGAATCATTACAGCAGACAAGGGCTGATCCAGACACACCTTCTCACTCAAAGCTCATGAAAAGTGCTCGAACCATCGGCAAATTCAATATGGGCTTACAATTAGCACAATTACCAGGGGCAATATACCAAATACAGGATGCCATTAATCGTGGCGATGTCAAAAATGCAGTTAAAGGAGGCCTTGCTACAGGCTTTGATACGCTAGACTTGTCTCTTGACCTTATTGCCAATAGCCGACATATGCAGCATTTATCTCAACGGCTCGCTAGTTCAGCAGGCAAAGCGGGTGCTTTTACCAGTTTTGTTGGCGCCGGGTTATCTGCTTGGAGTGCTGTTGATTCCTTCAATGAAGCAAGTAGAACTACAGGTCAAGCCAGAGTTGATGCCATCGTCAATGGATCATTAGCTATCGCCAGCAGTTTAGTGGCTATTGCAACCGGTTTAGCATCATTAGTCACTGCTGCTGCGGGACCCATAGGTGCAGCTATTGGACTGGCCATAGGTATCGCCCAAGGAATATATAATGCAGTTCGTGTTACCCAACAATTACGCGAGGCGGGTATCAGCGAGGGTGATTTATGGCGAGCGGGTGCTGCAACATTCTTTGGTTTCCCTGTACCTGAAGATATCCAAAATAAGGCTGTTCGTAATCAGGTTTTCAAAGCGTATCAAGACCAAATGAGTAAGCAATTTGAACAATTAAGCCGCTCTGGCATTGATAAGTTGGTCTACAGTGAAGGACATGTCGAAACCAGCTATGGTAAATATATTGCTCAAGCAGATCGCCATGACTATCACAACTTATCAAGTGCTGAGTATCAGGAATATTTACGGCATGTACCTAACAATAATGAAGGTCTCGTATTTGGTCACAAGCCTAAAGCAGCATTAGTCATGGAAAAGGCAAACTTGAGCAACACTGGCACCACCTTATTTATGCTAGGAAAAGGTTACGATGCTGCAAATGGAGATTTAAATCGTAAAAATATTTTTCAAATAAATGGCTGGGGTAGAAAACATTTAACCGGTGGAAACCAAAGTGATTTGTTTGAATTTAATGGATGGCGTCATGGCGAAGGTAATGCAGATAACGGAAAATCAACATTTAACGGCGGCAAGGGTGAAGATACAATCTCCTTCCGCAGTTACTTTAGTCATCGTCCCTCAAGCTACAGTCATGGTATAACAATTGATTTAGCAAAAGGTACCGGTGATACCCCTGCCACCTATAATTTTCAAATCAGCCAAATTGAACACGTGCTAGGTTCAGAAAAAAATGACCAAATAAAAGGTAATGACTTAAATAATGCACTTACCGGCTTTGAGGGAGATGATATATTAGAAGGTCTGGCTGGCGATGATACACTGGCAGGCGGTAAAGGAAATAACCAGCTTAAAGGTGGTCAAGGCCATGACTCTTACTTAATTCAAGCTGATGATATTGAAGGTACTGAGTCTAGCAACCTCATTAATAACTATGATAATCACTATCAAAAGAACTGGCAGGAGTTATACGACGATTATTATGCATCAGGGATGCGTCTTAGAGAGCGCGGTATTTCCTATCTTGATGATGACTCATTAAATACCCTTGCAACACAGTCCCGCTGGCATGCAGATCATCATATCAAAAAACCCAATACTTCATTACCTGTTAACCCTGCTGAAGATTTCATAATTACCAATATTTATAATCTGGAGCTTATACAGCAAGATAAAAATTTAGTGATTCAAACTCAGCAATCATCATTACACTGGCAACAGTTATGGCAACAATTACAACGTGTCAAAAATCAAAACAATGAGCAAGCAAGCTATTTTACTGCGTGGCAAAAACTACTTACTCAACGTTTGCCCTCCGCAAATATTAGCCAGGCACTGTTAACTGCTATTGATCAAACTATTGAGCAACCTGCAGCAATAGCAGGCCGAGATCCTCATCTTGCAACTATAAAAGCTCAGCTGGGAGATACATCCCAATACCAAGCTATCGCAACGGTTGAGAATTATTATGAAGGACGTGCCTGGCAACATTTATCATTAATGGACTTACAGGGTAATCGTTATTACTTTTCAGCATTGGAGGAAAACAAGCCTCTTACCGTAAATCAAGTACAACTCAGTGATCATCAGGAACTAACAGGGTATAACATTAATTTACGCACAGGTTTGGTAGAACAACAGCTTACTTCTGGAAAACAGGTGAGCAGCTTACTCAGTAGTCAGATTAACTTAGTTCAAGGTAGTAAAGGCAATGATGAAATTCGTGGAAATGAACAAGATAACTGGTTAGTAGGTGGAGCAGGTTTTGACAGAATATTTGGTGGGGCTGGTGATGATATATTAAATGCAGGTGAAAATGGTGGTCGACTCATTGGCGGGAACGGTCGGGATTTATACCAAGTCAATGGAAACCAACAGCAGGTTTTTATCAATAACAAAGCTGACGATGGGCTTTCCGATATACTTGAATTAACCAGTGGTTCTCACTCTTTAACAACGTCATTTACCAATAAGCACTTAAAACTGCATTATCAAAACACTCAGATTATTTTGCGAGAATGGCGCTTAAATAGTGAAAATCAGCATCTTGCTGTTAAAATCACTGACTCAGAACAAGCATCATTTGGAAACCACTATTATCAAATTAATAATGAAGGCACATTGAGACTAAACTATTTACAGCTAAACACGGCCAATGTTAATTATTCTGTAAACCTGTCAACACAGCAGCTAAGCTGGAATAATAATCATCAAACATTTTCATCGTCGATGGGCATGTTAGCCGATCAAGTCTTTATCACTTTAGGTGATGGAAATGATCACATTGTTGTTGATCAACAGCTTACATACTTAACCCTTGGTAATGGACAAGATACAGTTGAAATGAGTGAAAAAAGCTCTGTTGTGGTAATCGATAATTCGGCTACTGACAAACAACAAGACGCTATTAAATGGCAGTCACTCCAACAAGAGCAGCTAGAAGGCTACTTAGTCAATGATGATTTAGTGTTATTAAATCAAAGTAAACAACAGACGCTTATTGTTAAAGACTGGGCGGATAAGGAAGACAATCAGCACATTACAATTACTACAGGAAATGGCGACCAACTGGGTACAAGGCAGCTAGAACAGTTAGTCCAATCAATGAGTCATATGTCTGAAGAGTCATCAGCATATGATACGTTGACGAGTATTTACAACAGGCTCAATACTGACAATATACTTACTGCTAACAGGTAATACTTTACAGGTATCCAAATGACTATTGTTTATTTGGATACCTTTTTCAACACAGAAGTTAACTAGGGCCTGTTAACACTATTTGAATATCACTATAAATAGCGAAATCAAGGAATGAGCTAATATGGAACTACAACCTACCATTCAGGCTGATCCACTTTTACTACAAATTGTTGAAAACTTTATTCAAAAAGATATGCGCCTTAATATAACAGTCAGCATTAATGGGCTATTAATCAAGGGCCAGGCTATAAGCTTTCAAGATTACTTAAAAGAACTGGAAAATAGTTTTCTAAACCATGTCACTCTCGACCTAAGCGGCAAAGCAGAGACAACGGAAGAATTTTTTAAATCAGTTAAAGCATCAGCAAGCTATCAATGCCAACATCATATTGCCCCGCATTATCTCCACTTGAACCAAGTTCATTATTTAAGTCAAGTAGATACCGACGTGCCTCGTCTATTAAGAATACCACTTATGGCAATCAACACCTTTGCTATAGGCTAAAAACCACCTCGCGACATAACCATCAGGAAAATTGCATATAAAAATAGTTTGCGATAGTTAGAGGTTGCGCCGAAACATCGAATAGATTAATTTGTTCTTCCCACAGTAGAAGACCACCTTTGGTCTCTACTGCTCATAGTATTGGCATTAATAAATAAGTACAGGACAATATATGTCAAACAGTTTGCAGTAAGGAAGCGCTACTCAAGCATCATCTTCTGTAACTATTTCTGTAACAATGTTATTAACCTTATCCTCATCTTGCTCCCCATCAGCTGCTTTTAACTCCGCTGCAATTATTACATACTGGATAATATTATTCTGAATTAACCAGCGCAAAATCCATTCTAAAATTTTTAGACGCAACCTGACGTTCATAGCGATAGATGCTTTTAATGTATTTGTTTGTTGTTGAACCCAGTCACAAAATCCCCCTAAGACATCTGTCGTAATATCCTTACAACTGATTAACCTGAAACCAGCCTTATCAAGTTTCTGTTTATAGACAGCCTCAGGAATAATATTTTCTTCTGGGATCTTACAAATCGCTAAAAAACGATTAAACAGCCAAGCTTGCCAAGGCACATTAAATGGTTGAGTTAGCAATATATCGGTAATCCCTATTAAGCCTTTAGGCTGTAAGACACGGCTTGCATTGTCAAAAAAAGCTTGCTTATCTGAAAAAAAATAGATGCAATCTAGCGCTACAATTTTATCAATGCTTTTATCTTCCTGTTGTGTCAGCTGCATATGGTTACCAGAGAGCAGCTCTACTTGGGGATAAGCTTGGCAACGTTCACGAGCTAATTGTAAACGCCAAATATTCAAACCACAGGCTTTTATAGCATCAACCTGATACAAGTCAGCCCATACCAGCAACTGGTCAGGAGAACGAAAACCCGCATCAAACAAGTGATCTTTGGGAACAAGCTGGACCTCATCTGCAACAAGCCCAGCAAGATTCATACATGCTTGCACATAGTTATTGACATTTCGCCAATAACCAAAGTTACACCAAGTAAACAAGGGCGCAGATGATGTATTAAGTAACCATTGCTCAGGGGTAAAAAATTCTCCATTTACGCGCTGCTCATTGATCGAACCACGACATACGCTGATGAATAGGCCTGCCATCCCCGACATGACAAGCCAAGTCAAAACCACCCCAATTATTAATCCTAAAATAAACATGATGTCCTTATTCTATTTAAACTGGACTATCCATTTTATACACAAGTCATTTGGTGACTGCTCTTGTGCTATTGAATCCTTCTTGCATCAACACAGATTGCTATACCATCTACATTAAAGATTTAAGTTATAAATACTATGCCTTTTATAATTTTTTCCTATCAAACATAGACTAAAACTGAGTAACCTTTGCTGTATGTAGCTGCAAACGCCTTTGCGCGACAATCTTGCTAACCCGCTTAACCCAATAGGTTCAAAGGACACACATACGTCTATGTTAGTGTAGCACTCCATCCGCAGATAATTTTTAATTGAACATTGTTTAAAACATGCTATCATTCTGAACACTGTTTAATTGTTTACTTTCACCCTTTAATTGAACACTGTTTAATATGGCAAGACGTAACCAGCACACTAAAGACGAAATTCAACAGCTTTCACTTCAAGCAGTGGAAGCCTTACTTTATGAGCACAATCATGAAGCAATTAGTACGCGCATGGTGGCTAAAGCCATCGGGTATACTGTAGGTACTTTATACACGGTATTTAAACATCAAGCAGATATGCTATTGCATGTCAACGCCAGAACCATGGATCGCATGTTTTTACACTGCCAGAGAGGCATATCAGACTCTAATACGGCTGAACATAACCTAACACTCATGGCTTTAAGCTATCACCAGTTTGCCCTACAAGAGCCAAATCACTGGAATCTGGTCTTTTCACTTAGACTTCCTGAAAATGAACCACTCCCTCAGTGGCAACAAGCCAATATTGACCGAATCTTTCACTTGTTAGAATACGAGCTGGCTCGCTTGTCCCCGGAAACATCCCCGCAATCTATTCAAAAAAATGCTCGTATTTTATGGAGCGGTGTGCATGGAATGACAACACTTAGCCTTAATAATAAGTTATTTATTGAAGGTATCACTGATGTGGAAACATTATTAACAAACCTTGTTCATCAGCTGGTATTAACCTGGTCAGGAGCATAAGCAATGAGCTCTAACTCTGCGAAAAAAACAGCCCTTATAAAAAGTAAACGTTTTTTACCTTTTTTTATTACCCAGTTTCTAGGGGCATTTAATGATAATGTCTTTCGAAACTCTCTTGCTTTGTTAATTGGGTTTCAATTAACTCGTTTCGAAAGCAGCCTACCTTTCGCAGACAACAAAGATATTCTGATCAACCTAGCAGCCGTACTTTTTATTTTGCCATTGTTTATTTTTTCCGCAACGGCAGGCCAACTTGCCGATAAATATGAAAAGTCTCAGTTAATTAGAATTGTTAAGTTTAGTGAAGTTATCATTATGTCGCTCGCCGCGGTGGCTTTTTACTTTAATAGCCTGATTGGTTTGTTAGCCGTACTGTTTTTAATGGGTACCCAATCGAGCTTTTTTGGTCCCGTTAAATACGCCATTATCCCTCAACATTTAAAAGAAACCGAACTGGTTGCTGGCAATGCATGGGTTGAATTAGGTACTTTTATTGCTATTTTACTAGGCACAATTTTAGGCGGCTTACTCACAGAGCTTCCCTCTGCCACCACTTGGATTTCCTGCTTTATTATTGGTCTTGCAACCTTTGGCTATCTAAGTAGCAAACACATTCCTCCTGCACCATCAAGCGTGCCTGACCTTCATATTAACTGGAATCCAATTACCCAAACATTTCGTACACTACGCTACGCAAGAGAGACTAGAGCCGTATATTTATCTATTTTAGCGATTAGTTGGTTTTGGTTTTTAGGTATAGCGTATCTAACACAACTACCAAATTTTACAAGTTTCGTGATCAACGGTAACCCCAACATTTGGACCTGCTTACTTGCCTCATTTTCAATTGGCATTGCTTTAGGCTCACTTAGCTGTGATCGACTGTCAGGCCACAAAATTGAGTTAGGTATTGTGCCACTTGGCAGTATAGGCTTAACCATCTTTGGTATTGACTTATTTCTGGCTAGCTACGCCCTTCCCCCACATAATCTAGAAGAAATTACCATTATTAGCTTTTTTAGTATTTCAGCTAACTTAAGAGTACTTATTGATTTAGCTCTGATTGGCTTTTTTGGGGGATTATTTATTGTTCCACTATATGCAATGATACAGTCGAGAACTAATGAAGCCTATCGTGCTCGAGTCATTGCCGCAAACAATATTTTAAATGCATTATTTATGTTGGTAAGTGGCATTTGCGCCATCATCTCAATGGGTTTACTTAAACTCAGCATCCCACAGTTTTTCTTAATTTTAGCGCTTTCCAATGGTTTAGTTGCAATTTATGTATTCTCCGTAGTCCCAGAGTTTACTATGCGCTTTTTGATTTACTTGCTCAGTCATTCAATGTACCGCGTCAAATCGCTTAACCTGGATCGAATACCTGAAACAGGACCTGCCGTTATCGTCTGTAACCATGTTAGCTATGTAGACGCTTTACTGATTGCTGGTGCATGTCGTCGGCCTATTCGTTTTGTCATGGACAAACCTATTTACGACTTACCAGTGCTTAACTTCATTTTTAGAGTAGCTAAAGCCATTCCCATCACCGCTAAAGCTAAACATCCTGCCAGCTTTAATCATTCTTTTGACCGAATTGCCGAAGAGCTTGAGCAAGGCAATGTAGTTTGTATTTTTCCAGAAGGTAAATTAACTAAAACAGGTGACATTAACCCCTTTAAACGGGGCATTGAAAAAATTCTCAGTCGCACACCTGTTCCTGTGGTTCCTATGGCACTGCAAGGCTTGTGGGGTAGCTTTTTCAGTCATCACGGTGGCCCAGCCATGGCTAAACGACCTAGACGCTTTTGGTCCAAAATCAGACTTGTTACTGGACACCCTATTCCCGCAGAAGAAGCTAGTGCTGAAAAATTATATCAAGAAGTAGCACAGCTTAGAGGAGAGAACGCTTAAGAAACAACAATTGCTACACAAAAAACCATTAATCATACTAGCGAAAACATACTGCAGTCAGTGTACAAAAGCTGTTGTCTTCCACTGAGATTACTAATTATTAACTGCAGTATGTTGCCGAAGATCCTCAAGCACTTTTCGTCCTAAAGGCGTTAACTGCCAAACAGCTCGACTGCGATTAGAGTGAAGAGTGTCTTTCCGAATCAAACCCATTCGCCGTAAATGCAATCGAATCATACGCAGCGAGGTATCCGTAAACTGGAAGCTACTGACCGCATGAGCATCTTCATAAGCTTCATGGATATGGCGCGTATAACGCTCAGCCAAAAACTGAGCTAATGACTCTTTAATCTTATCTTCTGAAGCACTGTTATCTAAATCTATAGCAAATGCATTAAAAACATCCTGCCATATTAACGTTGCTTTAGAAGTAATAAGTTTACAGTTTCCTTCGATATAGATATTGCACGCAAATGAAAGCTCAACAAGTTCCTGCAAGGCATTAATTGAATTTGATTGAGAAGGTGATAAATGCTGAAGAGCATGTTTCACTTCTTGCAAATCCGCTAACTGCTTTCGTAAATCTACCTGCTTCTCTGTTTGGATTTCACTAACATCAGCAGCCCTTATCCACCCAGGTGCAGGTGTTTGCTCTATAAACGCAGGCAAGTGCTGCCTTAAAAGAGAAACTAGTGTCTCCGAGGTATCCCAAGAATAATTATTGTGCTTCTGCAAAGACTCTCTAAAAACACGCAAACGCGCAACCCCTTCAGCGGTTACTTCTTTTTTGTTCGCCGCTAATGGTGCTTTTAAATCTCTTACCAGGCATAAAATTGGCTTACGCAGCGTATGTGCATAAGTATATTCTCGGTGAAGATAGCTAATACCACTTCGCGTTAAAGAGCCATAACGGCCCCCAGAAACCAAAACAATATAATCACTCTGGTCAATTGCACGTCGGACATGAGGCCAATTATCCTGATCAGGATTTCTAAACCCAGGAAGAAACTCAGGCCCAACAGGTATGCACCCCAGGCAAAGCAAGGCATTGACTAACGCTTGGCGTTCCTCAACCAAATCACGATATGTGGAGCTAATAAATATTTGATAGCGTTTCAATAACGACATTCCGTCTACAACATACTAACGGCAAAAAAACCTATAAAGTCAGCATTTTTGCCAGTGTTAAACAAGTATAGCGATAAAGCCCTGAAAACGTTACTGACTTATTGGCTAAGGTATTAGACCCATAAGTACTCCCTTTCATTCATATGAAACTAAAACAGTTAGCTTATTACGCATTTCTGTGCATGATTTTTTCTTTTATTCCTTTATATCATGCCTTGAAAGAACAACATACCACCCCGAATGCAGCCTTCACTTGTTCACTGCGGACCGAAAACCCTGGCTTCAACAGTGTTACAGCTACAAAAAGTGCATACGATCTTTTTTGTTATTCCATACAATTATATAAAATGATTGTAACATCATGCTTTTTGCATTAAAGCTACTAGAGTACAATATTGAACAGTCAGGTTATTTTAATAAATTTGTGCCACAACAGAAACAGGAGGATTATGTTACAAAAATATGACAAACCTCATTGAATGATTAAATTTTCATCATCGCTATGTTTGCCAACAAGAGAAATCGGTACAACCGCACTTATTATTACATGCTTCATAATATAAGGCCTGGAAGTGTGAACAGCCACAGCAATCTGTAGAAATTTCCTGGCAAGCTAATTCCCTGAATATTTGTCAAAAAATCAACAACCTAGCCTCTGTAGTCACATTTCCCCTTCATTGTCACTACGTATAAATACTGCTTTAAATCAGTACTTTGAGCATTATGCTTCAGCCAGGTTGATTTTTCAGCATTGATGAGAAGGCGAGAATATAACAGTAACAACCAAAGGTATTTCTATGGATACAACTGCTATCACATCGCTGCTTAATGCAGCAAATAGCTTTATTTCGGGCAACATATTGATCTATGTGCTTATTGGTGCGGGGATATTATTTACACTACGCTCAGGTTTTATACAGTTTCGTTTATTTGGCTACGCAGCTAAGTCACTGGTTAAAAGCCGCCAAGTTGATCGCGACCATATTTCATCATTTCAGGCATTCTGCACCAGCCTTGCGGCACGTGTTGGTACTGGGAATTTAGCGGGTGTAGCCGCAGCATTATCGGTAGGTGGACCTGGCGCCATCTTCTGGATGTGGCTAATTGCTTTACTTGGTATGGCTACTAGCTGTATTGAGAATACATTAGCTCAAATTTATAAAACCAATGATCATGATGGTACCTACCGCGGAGGTCCTGCCTACTACATAGAAAAGGGGCTCGGTCAACGCTGGTTAAGTATTATTTTCTCAATTTGCCTTGTTATTACTTTTGGTTTTGCATTCAACGCGATTCAATCAAAGTCCATTGCAGAAGCAGTTGAAACAGCCTTCAATATTGACCAAAAATACATGGGGCTTGTCATTGCAGTCGTTGCCTCAATGATTATCTTTGGAGGTATTCGCTCTATTGCTCGTTTTGCTGAAGTCGTTGTGCCTTTTATGGCTTTAGCCTACATTGTCGTAGCATTGGGCGTTGTTGCATTTAACGCGGCAGAGCTGCCTAAAGTCTTTTCGTTAATCATCAGCCATGCATTTGGTTTAGAAAGCGCCATAGGTGGCGGGATGGGTTACGCTGTCAAGTCAGCTATCCAGCAGGGCGTTCAGCGTGGACTTTTCTCAAATGAAGCAGGATTAGGAAGTTCACCCAATGCCGCGGCTACAGCAACCCCGTATCCACACCACCCAGCTACTCAAGGCCTAATCTCCATGGTTGGTGTATTTGTAGATACCATCATTATCTGTAGTGCAACTGCTTTCATCATTTTGCTTTCAGGCCAACTTGATCCTTCTTCTCAAATGGAAGGTATCACGTTAACACAGTCTGCCTTACATACCCACGTTGGTGACTTCGGCCCTATTTTTGTGGCAATAGCTATCTTACTTTTCGCATTTACATCAATCATCACTAATTATTACTACGGTGAAACAAACTTGATGTTAATGAAGCAAAATAAGCTGCTTTTGATGTTTTATCGCTTGCTGGTATTGGCCATCCTTATTGTCGGCCCTGTTGCTGAACTACCTGTCCTGTTCTCTTTTGCGGATGTTTCAATGAGTGCAATGGCACTGGTGAACTTAGTTACTCTTCTCCTGCTATCTGGCATTGTGCTTAAAGTCGTTAAGGACTTTAAAGAGCAAGTGAAAATGGGGGTAGAGCCTGTTTTTGATCGGAAAAAATTCCCATTCCTTGATAAAACAATGGATAAAGATGTATGGGATGATACGAGTAAATAACAAGTATCATTGCATATAAAAAAGTAACTACTGATGTAACTTAACTTTCTGAGGACGGCATATCACCGTCCTCTCCGCCTTCAACATCAAACATATCTTTTTCAAGCCCTGTGCGTCCTTGCTCTTGTAAAATTGCACTTTGTCGTTTGACAACATGTTGTATCAGGGCTTCCTTTCCTGCTTCATCGGTCTCAATAAATGCCAGCCTTAGTAAGTACCGGTTGTGCTGTGCATCAAAACTACAAATCACTACCTCAGCCAGAGTTGTCACATACTTATCTTCAGGCCTGAGTACAATCTCTAACAATAACTTTGAGCCAATAGGAATACCCTCTTCATGATACAGGGCTATACCACAAGCACTAATATTCACCGACTGCACAGCAAAATTACTCACAACGCCTTGCGCTTGAAGCTGCTCTACTAGCTCCTCAACTTTTTGATTCAGTAGCCAGGCGACCGTTGCAGCCTCCTCACAAACTTTCCTCAAACTTGAGATTGCCTGACCTATTTTAAGATCTAGGTTATGGCTAAACAGCCCGTGGTTTTGTTGTAACGCTTCAGTAGCACCATTTTCTACAAAATCCTGCCACTCTTCCTCTGTAAGTACTCGATAGCGAAATCCCACTCGATCTGTAACTCGAAAATAGCGACGTCTATCCTCACTCATAATGGGCTGACCCTTATTCAGAATACTTCTTCAGGTCGAAGTTGGAAGTCATCCTGCGTAGAAGGTGCTTCCGGTTTAGAATCGGGTATATCTTCAAAAACTGCAGGTTTTTTTGGGGCTATGCCTGGGTACACTACAATCTCAACCCGCCGGTTCTTAGCTCGATTTTCACGAGTATTATTGGGCACTAAAGGCTGTGTATCCGCAAAGCCTTTCACTTCAATTCTACTTGGAGGAATTCTTCCATCTGCCAGCATTTCATGAGCCACCATCACAGCACGTGCTGAAGATAATGCCCAGTTTGAAGGAAACTCAGCCGTTTCTATGGGAATGGAGTCTGTATGCCCTTCAACAGAAATAAGCCCTTCAGTTGCCGCTAGCTGGTGACGAATTTTTTCCATGGTTGGAATGAAACTAGGCCTCAAATTAGCCGCTCCAGATCCAAAAGAGCCTTTTTCTTGGATCCTAATAACAATATTACTGCCTTTCGTCTCAATTTCTATATTGCCCTGATCCACCTCCTCCTTAAGAGAAGCAGTCAGTTTTTTAGCAACAGCCTCACTCTTTTTCTTCATCTCTTCTGTTTGTTTAGCTATCTCTTTTGCTTGCTGCCCTGCAGTAGTTTGCTTTCGCCCTTGTTTGGTTTCTTTTCCTGGCTCACATTGCTCATCAAGCTGAGGTTTTGGCAGGTCAGTGGTAAACTGCCTTACCATATTTAATGGCGTTGGTTCTGGTTTTCCTGGGCTAAAGTGACGCATGATCACGCTGGTTCCTTTAGGTATATCCCTATCCTTAACAACCTTCTGTACCCCAAATGCATTTTTCATTGTGTCGGCAATCTGCTTGTATTTCATGGCATCAATTTCAGAAAACGTCAGCAGCAGCACAAAAAAGCAAAGCAGTAAAGACATTAAATCGGCAAAGGTGGCAAGCCACCCAGGAAGCCCAGGAGGGGGTTCCGGACATTGACATTCTTCCTCATCATCTGTCACGTTATCACCCTAAGCCTCAGCCTCTTCTTCTTGCGCACGCTGTGCAACTGGCAGATAAGTACGCAACATAGAATCAATAACGCGAGGATTTTGACCTTCTTGAATAGCTAGCAGCGCATCAATAATCAGTGCTTTACTGAGTGCTTCCTCATTCCTTCGAATAGTCAGTTTGTCAGCAATTGGTATTGCAATCATATTGGCAATCACAGCGCCATAGAGTGTTGTCAACAGTGCAACTGCCATGGCTGGGCCTATAGACTTGGGGTCATCCATGTTAGACAGCATTTGTACTAAACCAATAAGCGTGCCAATCATCCCCATTGCAGGCGCAACATCCCCCATCGCTGAAAAAATTTTGGCACCCGTTTCATGTCTTGTAACGGCTAAGGCCATATCCCTTGAAAGTAGGCGCTTTACTACTACAGGATCATGACCGTCGACCAGAAGTTGTAAGCCGTACTTTAAAAAAGGATGGCCAACTTCTTTTTCCTCAAGCGCAAGCAGTCCTGATTTACGTGCAAGTTCTGATAGCCCAACAATCTCTTCGATCAATGCTGGCAAATCAAGGGGGACAAATTTAAATGATTTTCCAGCAATGCCCATGGCCCCGAAAAACTGCTTAAGATTAAACTTCATTAATACGACAAATAACGTACCAATAATTACTATCAGGATAGAGGGTACATTAATGAATACAAGCGCTGAGCCACCAAATAGAATGGCAGCAAGGACAATGGCAAAGCCACCGAGCAAGCCCGCTAAGGTCGCTAAATCCACTGAACACTCCTAGTGAAAGCTGTATATATCATGATGATATCTATGCTATTGCCCAATACGATTTGGCCCGCATAGCAAGTAGTTAAACGTTATGAACTAAGAAGTATGAAACAAGAACGTTCAATCTTTTTACCCCCAAAAAAGATCGCTTGCAACCGGAAATACTAAACGTTAGTAAGCTGCAAAACCTTATTATGGTTGGATGAAAACTAGCCTTGAACTGTGTTTGTAATTCTAGACGGTATTTTCAATACCTGCTCAGCTGAGAACACAGTCATACATCCCCTGGAGTCCATTGACCAAAATCAAACTGTCGGGTACTGTTGCGTGCTTGATGAATACGACAGGATGACCATCATGCCCCGGAAAAAACAAGCGCTTGACTTCGAGCAATCCCTTCAGGCACTGGAAAAACTTGTCGAACAGCTGGAGTCTGGTGAACTATCACTAGAAGAGTCCTTGCAAACCTTTGAACAAGGCATCAAACTCACTCGACAATGCCAAGAGGCTCTAAAAGAAGCTGAGCAAAAAGTGCAGCTTTTAGTTGAGAAAAAAGACTCTCTTTCTACACAACCCTTTGCGGAAGAAGATGACGCGTAATAATGTCCTTAAGTAAACTCATCACTCATTATCAGCAACGTATTGAGCAGCAGCTTGAGGCGCTTTTAGTTAACTATGCCTCTCCAGCTAAAACGCTCCAAAAAGCGATGCGCTATGCCGTTCTGGGTGGTGGAAAGCGGATTCGCCCCGTTTTAGTTTATGCCAGTACAGAAGCTTGTGGCGGACATATCGAACTTGCCGATCCTGCAGCTTGTGCCGTAGAGCTCATTCATGCCTACTCGCTGGTGCATGATGACCTTCCCGCAATGGATGATGATGACTTGCGTCGAGGACAACCTACCTGCCATAAAGCCTTTGATGAGGCAACCGCAATCTTAACGGGTGATGCTCTACAAAGCTTAGCCTTTCAGGCTATTATTGATACTCCTAACGACACTGCCAAGCTATCACTCAGTCAACAGCTCGCCCAGCTAAAAGTACTGACGGTTGCGGCAGGGGCAAATGGCATGGTTGCAGGGCAAGCACTTGATCTTGCAGCTGTTGGCAAGCAACATATGTTATTAGCCGATTTAGAGCAAATCCATCGCCATAAAACCGGTGCTTTAATTAGAGCAAGTGTCCAGCTTGGTGCTATTACCGCCAATGCCACAGCAGAGCAACATCAGGCCCTAACACATTTTGCGGATTGTATTGGACTTGCGTTTCAAGTAAAGGATGACATTCTGGATGTAGAAATGGATACCAGTGTACTTGGCAAACAGCAAGGGGCAGATGCAGCAAAAGATAAACCAACCTACCCAGCGTTATTAGGACTGGAAATTGCCCGACAAAAAGCGCAGGATCTCTACCATGAAGCAGTCAGCGCACTATCTATCTTCGATGATCGCGCAGCACCGCTACGAGAACTCGCCTCGTTTATTATTGAACGACGTCACTAATGTCGCAACAATATGGCTAAGTGTTTTATTAAACACGCAGAAAAGGTATATTGCAGAGGTTTACACCACCATTAACTAAACCGCCAATATAACCATCAATCAAATCAACCCTTAAACCTATGTGCCTAGCTTGAAGAACAAACTAACAATGACAAGATTAAGCACTATTTGAGTTCGTGATTGCCCATGTTCCACGACATACCACGCAGCAAACCAGAAACACCTCTGCTAGATACTATCAGTTCGCCTGAGCAGTTAAAGCAGCTTCCTGAAGCTAAATTGACTGAGTTAGCTAACGAATTACGACAATATTTACTGTTCTGTGTTGGACAAACAGGTGGACATTTTGGTGCTGGACTTGGTGTTATTGAACTGACCATTGCCCTTCACTATGTTTTTAACACACCCAGTGACCGCTTAGTATGGGATGTTGGGCACCAAGCTTACCCACATAAAATTCTTACTGAACGCCGTGATTTGATACATACTCTTCGCCAGCAAGGTGGTTTGGCAGGCTTTCCTAAGCGTTCTGAAAGTGAATATGACACTTTCGGTGTTGGTCATTCCAGTACCTCAATCAGTGCGGCATTAGGCATGGCCATTGGCGCCCAACTTCAACAGCAAGAGCGCAAAACAGTAGCCATCATTGGTGATGGAGCGATGACTGCAGGCATGGCATTTGAAGCACTTAATCATGCTTCAGATGTTGGCGCTGATATGCTGGTTATTCTTAATGATAACGATATGTCCATTTCAGATAATGTGGGTGGACTATCCAATTATTTTGCCAAAATTCTTGCCAGCAAAATGTACCATTCGGTGCGAGAAGGCAGTAAAAAAGTCTTAAAAAAAATGCCAAAAGCATGGGAATTAGCAAGCCGTACTGAAGAGCATTTTAAAGGCATGGTTGTGCCTGGCACGTTATTCGAGGAGTTAGGCTTCAACTATATTGGCCCAATTAATGGCCACGACTTAGATACGTTAGTTCATACCTTAAAGAATATTAAAGAGCTTAAAGGTCCTCAGTTTTTGCATGTTGTGACGACCAAAGGCAAAGGCTTTATCCCTGCTGAAGAAGACCCTATTGGCTACCATGCTATCACCAAACTAGAGCCATCCCCTCCGGTTCAGCCTATTGAGCCGCTGGTGAAAAAGCCGAAATTTTCTAATATATTCGGGCAGTGGCTTTGTGATATGGCAGAAGTCGATTCTAAATTGGTGGGTATCACACCCGCCATGAAAGAAGGCTCTGACCTGATTCAGTTTGCAGAGCAATATCCTGAACGTTACTTCGATGTGGGAATTGCTGAACAGCATGCCGTAACCCTTGCTGCAGGTATTGCCTGCGAGGGAGGTAAACCCGTTATAGCGATTTACTCCACTTTTTTGCAGCGTGCTTATGATCAGCTAATTCATGACGTCGCAATCCAAAATCTGGATGTATTATTTGCAATAGATCGAGCGGGACTTGTGGGTGAAGATGGCCCAACTCATGCCGGTTGCTATGATATTCCCTTTATGCGCTGTATTCCTAACATGCTGATTATGGCACCAGCCAATGAGGATGAAACCCGAAAAATGTTAAGTACAGGGTTTAAGTATAAAGGCCCTGCTGCAGTTCGTTATCCCAGAGGAACAGGACCAGGGACACCCATAGAGCAGTCTTTAGCTACACTGCCTATTGGCAAAGGTGAAATAACAAAGCAAGGAAAGAATGTCGCTATTCTTGCGTTTGGAACCTTACTTACTGAAGCTGAGGCTGCAGCTGCTGAGCTTGGAGCAACAGTAGCTAACATGCGTTTCATCAAGCCTTTGGATGAAATACTTATCAATGAACTAAGCAAAAATCACCAGCTACTGGTCACACTTGAAGAAGGCGCCATTATGGGTGGTGCTGGTTCAGCTGTTAATGAGTTCCTGCAAGCAGCTAATATCACAATTCCAGTAATCAATTTAGGTATTCCTGATCGCTACATTGAACATGGTAAACCAAAACACCAGCTGGCTGAGTGTGGGCTAACAAAAGACGGCATTATCAGTGCCGTGGAGGCTAGACTAAAATTGCTATCATTAGGCAATAGCTCAACAGCTTAATTATTCTCCCCCGCCATACTCTTTACTTCACTAAAGAGTATCATTACAAAAAAATCACCTTAAAAAGGTAGTCTTGCGAAAGGCTACCTTTTACGACTCACAATACAGTTTATGTAACACCGAAATTATTTCTGTAACTTCATAACTATTGAGCGCATAAAAAATGGTTTGCGCATCTCGGCGCGTTTTAACTAACGACTCCTGACGCAACCAAGATAAATGCTGTGACAATGTTGATTGCGGCATTGGAAATAATGCATTTAATTGGGAAACAGATAACTCTTTTTCTTGTAAAGCACATAAAATCATCAAACGATGTTTATGCCCTACTGCTTTTAAGACCTTTACGGCTCGATCTACGTTACTTTCCCATTTTGCATAATCATTCATTACTACTTTACCATTATTTAACGTGTTAATTGCGCCAACAATGGAGAGCATTTCATACCCACAAGCATGGCACCTATAAAAGCGAGAATTTTTAAATCACCACCACTTAAATTTGCCAATGCAGGTCCAGGACAAATACCAGAAACACCCCATCCAATACCAAAAATAATACTGCCCACAACTAGTGATTTATCAATAGTTTTTTTCGCTGGCAAGAAAAACTGTTCATCCAGAAGAGGTTTGCTTTTAGGTTTTACCCATACTAAATAACCCATAACGTAAATAAATAATGCGCCAGCCATTACCAGTGCCAAGCTAGGGTCCCAGTCTCCCGAAATATCCAGAAAGTTTAACACTTTTTGAGGGTTAACCATTTGCGCTACGGTTAAGCCTATTCCAAAAAGTACCCCACAACAAAGTGCAACAATTTTATTCAAACCCTGCCCCCTCATAAATTAAAGGAATACATGCCGAGACAAAAAGACAACGAGCCCAGCCGTTGTCATAAATAACAACGTTGCGACTATTGATCTTAAAGAGCCACGACCTATTCCACAGATGCCATGGCCACTGGTGCAACCAGAACCGATTTGGGTACCTATCCCGACTAAAAAACCACCAACAAGTACTGCTCCCCAAGACAAAGACAAATCAGATGGCAAAGAAAAGCCTAGCTTTGAAGCAAAAAAAGCACCTAGAACAATCCCTAAAATAAAAAGCCACCGCCAACTTAAATCAGCTTGCTTAAGCTTTACAGCACCATTAACAATGCCAGATATACCTGCAATACGACCATTTAACCAAAGCAACAAAAATGCTGAGAGACCTATGGCTAGACCACCAATAAGTGCTGAATAAGGTGTAAACGATGTCATGATAATCCCTTTTTTAAATCCACATTTTTTAAAATTAATTTGGCAAACACTCCGAGAAGCAACCAGTCTTCTCATCAAAAGCATGTGAAGGCTTATTCTTATTGTTCTATCAAACTATATATTGTATTTCGCAAATATACAATATATAAATAAGCTATCAGTATCAGCCAGCATTAGAAAGGAAAAAAAAGCTTTAGCTAACTATGCTAAAGCCTCGATACGATGGGTAAGATAAAAAAGATGGATGAAGCTCTAAGGAAATAAATGCCCTAATTTTCCAGCCTTTACCGCTAAATATCGTTCATTATGTGGGTTTTGACCAGTCTGTAAGGGAATACGCTCAACAACCTCCACTCCTTGCTGCTCCAGCGCTTGGACTTTTCGGGGGTTATTCGTTAATAAACGAACCTGTGAAACACCCAAATGACTTAACATGGCTTTACACATATCATACTTACGCAAGTCAGCTGCAAAGCCCAGGCGCTCATTGGCTTCTACAGTATCAGCGCCACCATCTTGCAGCTCATACGCTTTTATTTTGTTTAGCAAACCAATACCACGACCTTCCTGTCGAAGATAAAGCAACAATCCTCTGCCATTTTCAGCAATGGTTTGTAAAGCAGTCTGCAACTGAGCACCACAATCACATCGCAAACTAAACAGTGCATCACCTGTAAGACACTCTGAATGTACCCTCATTAGCACAGGCTTTTCAGATGAGATATCTCCCATTGATAAGGCGACATGCTCTTTTCCTGTATGTTCATCTGCAAAACCATGGAGTGTAAATATGCCAAATGGTGTGGGTAATTGGGATGCAGCAACAAATGATACGGTCACACAAGACTCCTAGCTAATTCTTACTGCCTGCAAGCTACAACAACTCATTAAAAGTCTTTAGTTTCAACTGGAACGTGGCTGCATTATGCTGCTCGGTAGTATACTCCTCTTATTGGGTATACAAGCACTCTGGGTAGCCAAAAATACTCTACAGTTTCTGTGTATACTTACAGGAAAGAAACAATAATAAAGCGAGACCTTTATTTTTCCTCAAGATACATAATGCCATCTTGTTTTATCATTTTCACTTTGTTTAAAAAGTTTGTGCCCAGTAGTATTTCACGTGGAGAATCACCTTCAATCACCGCCGCTTCAAGGTTATAGTGAACAATACCTTGCACCTCAACCTTATGTAACATGACGTTAAATGTTCTTACTGTACCACCCGCAGTGGATGCTGCCGAAAGTGTTCCATGTTTTATGTAGTTAATATTCAGCTTTTTCGCATGTTCAGAGTTCATTGCAATTAAGCTTGCCCCTGTATCAACCAGCATACGAATGGGCATACCATTAATAGTTCCGTGAGTATAATAGCTTCCATGGTTATCTTTAAGAATAGAAATACGCTTTTTAACGGGTGCACTAAATCCTTCTGAGTAATCTCTAGAAAGTGGGAATACTTTTTGAACACCGTCAATTTCAAGGGTCGCAGAAGCTGTATCTGCTGAGATTAAACGAACCCCCTGCTTAGCCGGCTTACCTACTTTCAATAAGTGGCGCTGGCCATTAATATTTACAACTGCAGCACCATTATTAAATAAGCCAATAACCTGAACATGAGGAGCAGCCTCTGCTGTAAGCCAGATAAAAAAAACAAAACTGCTAAGCACTAGCCTCAAGACGCGAACCATAACAACTCCTGACTGCAATACCTTTTTGATTATAGTTGACTGTTACCACTCAGCACGACGCCTGAAAATATGATTACCCAAAAAGCAAAACCAATAGCTGAGCTGTACACAATCCCATTACCCCAGCCATTACATCATCTAGCATGATGCCTAACCCTCCGTGAACATGCTTATCGACCCAGCGAATAGGCCATGGCTTAATGATGTCAAATATTCTAAATAAAATGACGCCTATCAAAACCCAAAACCAGTGGCTGGGTATCGCAAATAAGGTTATCCATAATCCAACAAACTCATCGCAAACAATTCCTGGGTGATCATGCACCCCCAGTTTGGCTGAAGCGATTCCACATAGCCAAATACCCAATACCGCAGCCAATAAAACAACAACTGCATAGCTAGCCAAAGGTAACCCCTGAAACAGCCACCAGAAAGGCAACGCCGCTATTGTACCAACAGTGCCAGGCGCTTTTGGTGATAAACCACTGCCCAGACCAAATGCCAGCCAGAGTCTTGGATCACGTCCTAATGTTGTAGGAGTAACCGCCTTCATATCTCTGTAACTCCTTAATGCAGATTTATACCTTTGCCTTTAGAGGCTGTTGCAAAACTACTGCGCTTGCAAATACTGCGTTAAAAATCGGCTCAAAGTACTCATTTATTAAGTATAAACTCCGCCTTTTCGCCGATTTTTGCCTTGTCTTTGCTTCGCTCATAACCTTTTGCGACACCCTCTTTAATTAAGAGAGAAGCGTTAATTGAAATGTTGATAACCCTGCTGGGAAATGCTCACAGGCTGGCCTGATGTAGTGAAAACACCTGGTGTCTCGATGATTTGCCCGATACGCGATACTGGGCAGAGGGGTGATAAGGAATGAGTGATATCTCCAGCGAGATGTGGAGGCGCAGTAAAGCAAAGCTCATAGTCATCCCCGCCTGTAAGCATTATTTGTTGCTGCTTTTCAAGCTCTGGCAACAGCTGTTGTAAAGCCTGAGAGGCAGGTAAAGATGAGAAGTCTAACTGAGCCCCTACCTGGCTCATTGTTAATATATGGCCTAAGTCAGCCAGTAGCCCATCGGAAATATCAATTGCACACCGACAACCCAGCGCTACAGCTTTTTGCGCCTCAACCACCCTGGGCGTTGGGAAATAATAACGATTCCACAATGTTCGCAGGTTTTCGTCAGTAGGCTTTTCCTCTAAGCCCTGTTGCAGATAGGGTAACCAGGCTGCCGCATCACCCAATGTACCTGTAACCCAGATGTCATCTCCGGGTTTCGCACACTGTCGGGATAACCATTTTTCTTTTTTAACTAAACCATGAACTTGAAGCGTAATGGTTAGTGGGCCTCGCGTAGTGTCCCCACCAATCAGTGAAATACCCACTTTCTGGGCCAACGTTTGCAAACCTTCAGCAAAGCCTGCTAGCCAGTCAGAATTCGCTTCAGGTAGCGTCAAACCCAAGGTAAACCAAGCAGGTTCTGCCCCCATAGCCGCCAGGTCACTTACTGTAATAGCCAAAGCTCGATAACCGATCAACTCAGGTGAAGCCACTGCAGGAAAGTGAACATCAGCAACCAGTGTATCCATTGAAACCACCAGCTGATACCCTTCAGGTACAGACATAACGGCACAATCATCACCAATCCCTAACTGAGGAGACCATGGCCCGGCATTTGCCAAGCCTGGTTGCTGAAAATATCGCGCAATCAAGCCAAACTCAGATAACACTCGTTACTTGCCTCGCAGTGCACGCATTTCTTCCATTCGTGCTCTAGCAGCTACCTTATCCAAAATACCATTGACATAACGGTGGCTTTCTTCAGCACCATAGCGCTTTGCAAGTTCAATGGATTCGTTGATGACGACCTTGTAGGGCACATCTAAACGAAACATTAACTCAAACGTTCCTATCCTTAGTGTTGTCAGCTCAATAGGATCTAACTCGTCAAAATTTCTATCCAAAAAAGGCTCAAATCCATCCTGAACTACTTTTAAATTACGTGGTATTCCATGCAGCAGCTCAGAAAAATAGCCAAGATCAACTTTCGACATATCATAGTCAGTACGGAACTGCGCATCGATATCTGTCAAGCTGGCCCCCGCCATATGCCATTGATATAAGGCTTGTAGCGCGTATTGACGAGCCCTTCTCCGCTCAGAAGGTTTTGGCTTGGCCGCATTGTTTGGATTAGAAACTGTATCGTTCACTTAAGACCCCAGCTGATTAAGTAAGCTAACCATCTCGAATGCAGTCATTGCTGCTTCTTCACCTTTATTACCAGCCTTGGTTCCAGATCGCTCGATAGCCTGTTCAATACTATCAACGGTTAACACGCCAAATGTCACTGGCAGTTCTGCCTCTAGTGACACAACTCCCAGTCCTTTTGCACATTCCCCGGCAACATAATCAAAGTGTGGTGTACCACCACGAATAACTGCTCCTAGTGCAATTATGGCATCATATTTACCTGAGTTGGCAGCTTTCTTCACAACCAAAGGCATCTCAAAAGCACCAGGGCAGCGAATAACAGTAATATGATCTTTCGCAACCCCATGACGCAGGAGGGCATCCAAAGCACCTTGCAACAAGCTTTCTACAACAAAGGCGTTCCAGCGTGTTACAACAATTGCATATCTCCCATCGTTAGGTGTTAACACCCCTTCGAGGGTTGTTATGTCTGACATAGTTTCCTCGTAAACAAAGACGACGTATATCGCTTAACCAATGATGTCACACTCTATCCCTTCGTTTTGGATAGATTAAGTGCAACTAATATATTCCACAATTTCCAGGTCAAACCCAGAAATTGCACTAAATTTTATGGGTGAGCTCATTAGGCGCATTTTAGTTACACCCAATAGGCGTAAAATCTGTGAGCCTGTGCCTACGGTCAAATAGGCGCCACTACTATTAAATGCAGGATTTCTTGGCCCTTTTTTATCTGGATAAAAGAAGCGTTGCATACTTCCAGCAAAGTCAATGGTTTGCTCAGAGTCTAAAAGAACAACAACCCCTCTACCCTCTTCTGCAACTACTTTCAACGCTCTTTGAAACGTCCAGCGTGGGGACTCAGCTTTTTGGGCCCCTAGTAAATCTCGGAAAGCATCCGCCACATGAACACGCACTAAAACAGGTTCATCGGTACTCACATCGCCTTTGACCAAGGCAAGGTGAGTTTGATCTTGAACCGTATCGTGGAAAACCACCAACTCAAACTCGCCAAACTCAGTAAGCACTGGCTGTCGTTGTGTCTCGACAACGGTCTTTTCATGTAAAATTCGATACTGGATTAGCTCAGCGATCGTTCCAATTTTCAGCTGGTGCTTTTCTGCAAAAAGCTCCAGGTCAGGGCGACGCGCCATAGTACCATCTTCGTTCATAATTTCCACAATCACTGCTGCTGGAGTCAGCCCTGCTAGCCGGGCCAAATCACAACCCGCTTCAGTATGACCTGCACGACTGAGGACCCCCCCAGGTTGAGCGCGTAATGGGAAAATATGCCCAGGCTGAACGATATCCTCTGGCTTAGCATTGGGGTCAACGGCCACTTGAATTGTTCTTGCCCGATCAGCCGCTGAAATACCTGTTGTTACTCCCTCCGCGGCTTCAATTGATACTGTAAAATGAGTCCCAAATGGTGTTTTATTGGCTGGCACCATAGGTGTCAAACCCAGGTAGTCACAGCGTTCAGTCGTCATAGGTAAACAAACCAAACCGCGTGCATGGGTTACCATAAAGTTGACTGCTTCGGGTGTCACTAAATCAGCAGCCATAATTAAATCACCTTCATTTTCCCGGTCTTCATCATCCATCAAGATGATCATTTTTCCTAATCGAAGATCTTCAAGAAGCTCAGGGATGGTATTTAATTTCATGGCTACTCCTAAACAGTCACGGCACTATTATTGAGTTTTTACTGAAGTATTGAGTTTTTATTTAATACTGAGTTTGTAGTTAATTTTATCGTTACAAATTACATTAAACAGGGCCAGCGAAAATAAGCGCTTTACGATAATTTTTTTTGCCAGCTATCGTTTTCTTGGCGTTAAAAAACCATGTTCAGCTAAAAAATCAGAGGTGATTGAAGATGATGGCATATCCGGCTCTGCAGCCTTATCGCCTAACAGTAAACGTTCAAGGTGTCTGGCTATAATATCGACTTCAAGGTTTACCTTATTTCCTTCTCGATAGTACTGAATAATCGTTTCGTTAATGGTGTGGGGTACAATATTGAGTTCAAACCAACTGCCGTTTACTCGATTCACCGTTAAACTTGTACCATCAACGGTGATTGAGCCTTTTGCAGCAATATATTTTGCCAATCCTTTAGGCGCTACAATGCCCAAACGCCAAGAGCGACCTTCCACCTTCAATGTATTGACTTCGCCTACTCCATCAACATGGCCACTGACAATATGTCCACCAAGATGAGAAGTTGGCATTAATGCTTGTTCAAGATTAACCTTTTTACCCACTTGCCAGAATGCTACTGTCGTGCAATCCAACGTTTCTTTAGAGACGTCCGCCCAAAAACCTTTGTCAGTAATTTTCGTTACAGTTAAACAAACACCATTGGTAGCAATACTATCCCCTAGAGCCACAGCACTCATATCAAATGAGCCAGCCTCAATGTGAAGGGATACATCATGGTTGTGTGGTTGAACCTTAAGAATTTGGCCAACTGCTTGAACAATACCTGTGAACATAAAACTGCCTATCAGAACCGCCAGCTATTTTTAGTGGGGTATCAAAAACACCACGCATATACTGCACTCAGCTTATCAAACAGCACTATTAACCAGGTTATTCATAAGCAGGATATGCAATCAACCGCCAATCATCGCCCACTTGTCGCCAATCAGCAATCTTAAGTTTGACTTTATCAAGCATGGAATTCCAGTGGGGGGTATAGAAAACAGGTCGTGTTTGACTCCCCATTAATACAGGTGCGGTATAAATGACCAGCTCATCAATTAATTGCTCTGCCAAAAATGCACCCGCCAGCCTTGCCCCTGCTTCAAGCAAAACATCATTAATTTCTGCTTGTGCGAGTTTTTTCAGCACTGCGGTCAGGTGAATCTTCTCTGAGCTGTCATGTTCCATTTCCCACAGCTCAATACCTTTCTCTCTCAAAGCGCGTTGTTGATCAATCGCAACTCCTGGGGAGTGCACAATAATAACTTTTCCTTTGGTATGAAGCAGCCTTGCCGTCAAGGGAATTCGCAACTGACTATCAAGAAGCACACGCACAGGGGGGAATTTTTGCTCGGTAATTTCGGGTAACTGTTCCTTAGTCAGGCGCACATTAAGTGCTGGGTCATCAGCCAGCACAGTACCAATACCTGTAATGACTGCAGCACTCTTTGCTCTAAGTTTATGCACATCAACTCTGGCAGCTGGGCCTGTTATCCACTGGCTTTCACCATTTTCCATGGCGGTAGCACCATCTAAACTCATAGCCGCTTTACAACGTACATAAGGTAAACCCTCACACATACGTTTTATAAAACCTGCATTAAGTGCTTTTGCCTCTGCTTCAAGCACACCACAGATGACATCTATACCCGCCGCTTGTAAATACTCTATCCCTTTTCCTGCCACTAAGGGGTTTGGGTCTTCCATTGCAATAACAACCCGTCTGACACCGGCAGCAACCAAAGCATCACTGCAAGGCGGTGTCCTCCCATGGTGACTACAAGGCTCTAAAGTAACATAAACGGTAGCGCCTTTAGCCGCGCCAGCAGGAAGACAATTAAGTGCTTCAAGCTCAGCATGAGGCTCCCCAGCCCGTTTATGCCAACCTGATGCAATAATCTGCTCATTAATGGTAATTACACAACCTACACGGGGATTGGGATGCGTAGAGTAAGTACCTTTAGCCGCCAGCTGAAGGGCTTTCGCCATCATGGCTTGATCAAGGGCAGAGACTATCGACATAACTTACTGTTCTGAAGATTTCAAATGATCAGTTGAATGCTGAGGCTCTTTTTCCAAACGGTCAATTTCTTCACGAAACTCATTAAGATCTTTAAAGCGCCGATAAACCGATGCAAAGCGAATATAAGCTACTTCATCCAGCTTTTGTAACTCGCGCATCACCAGCTCTCCTACAATCAGAGACTCTACCTCCCGATCACCGCAGGCGCGTAGATTATGCATAATGCGATTGATGGCTTCCTCAATCTTTTCAACACTTACAGGACGCTTTTCCAACGAACGAAGCATACCTGCACGAAGTTTATCTTCATCAAAAGGCTCACGACTCCCATCTTGCTTTATTAGTCTTGGCATGACTAATTCAGCCGTTTCATAAGTCGTGAAACGCTCAGTACATGATAGACATTCACGACGACGCCTGACCTGTATACCGTCGGCAACGAGTCGTGAATCAATGACTTTGGTGTCTTTAGCACCACAAAAAGGACAATGCATGGCTTAACTAAATCCCTGAAACACTATAAAGAGCAAGTCAAGCGCAATCGACAAACCATGGTAATAGATTTATTTGATGTAGACTGCTGTAATCATAGTACAGATATATTTAACTAACACAAGTCTATTGTCGTAATTTTCTATCCGGCCTAATCCTTTCGGCATATTGTCACTTTTCTATGTCACGTTATTTCAATTACCGATGCTTTTTTAAAAGGAGCAGGCAACAATGGCAAAATCACTTGATCAATGGTTTACTGAATACAGTGCAAGTCACCAACACCCGTTAAACAAAAAAATTCACTTTATTGCTGTACCCACTATTTATGCCACTGTTATTGCTTTACTGTGGTCAATCCCCTTACCTGAAATACTCACTCCTTTTGCCTGGGCTAACATAGGTACTCTATCTGTACTCTTGATCATCGCTTTTTATTGCACATTATCAGCTAAGCTCAGTATTATCATGATGTGTTTTTCCGGAATTATACTTTTAATGTGTTATTGGCTAACATTGAATAGCCCTTGGCCTCTATGGCTGGTAGCCCTGGCACTCTTTATCTTCATGTGGATACTTCAGTTTATTGGGCATGCTGTTGAAGGTAAAAAACCTTCTTTTTTTAAAGACCTACAGTTTCTATTAATTGGACCAGCCTGGGTTATGGCCTATTTATTTAAAGGGCTAAAGTAAAAAAACTAACTGCAATGATCATTAACTTCAGCCTGGTATAACTTAGTTTCTTTCATTGCTTATACCCTGATATTACCACCCCAGTCGTATCGTGAATAAAGACGCCTGGGGTATAATAATGATCTGCTAACTTGCTGACACTACTGTACTATCAGTTAAAACATCAAAGGAAAAATACTTTTTAAAAACTGCATTTACTCCCCCTAACTGGTCAACGGGTGTTTGTACCTTAGTGCCCCGACTATTTGTTTTTATTAACGTTGTGTCATGCAGTGTGATACGCCCATCGACCAAAGCTTTTGAGCACAGCAAATTGCGTTTAAATTTAGAGGCGAAAGAAGTTTGATGGTAATGGCAACGTTCAGTAAAGTCGCTCAGTGCTACAGGAGTAGAGTGAAAGCGATAGCGTGGTAACCACTGTAGTTGAGTGTACATTTCAAGCACCCAAAAGCCTTCCTTTTGCTGTAAACGATAACGGCCTGAGATATCCGTATGCTCCTTTCCCATTAGCAAAGGCAAAGGTGAACGAAAACTGTCACCAAAACCTACATCCACAAGCCAGGGTTGCTCTAAATTAACTAACAACGCAAGATGATCAAAAGGTGGTGTAAACTCATTTAGTTTTTCATCATACACTTCAGCTGCTACCAGACTAACGCGGTACCCCAGCTCGCTTAACAACCACCCAAACAAACCATTTAACTCAAAACAAAAGCCGCCACGCTGCTGCAAGACTATTTTTTGGTATAACCATGGTAACTTCAGCTCTATCGGTTGACTATAGATAACATTCAGGTTTTCAAACGGCACTTGCTGTAAATGTGCCTGATGTAACTTTCGCAAAAACGTTAATGTAGGTTGCTCCTTTGTACACCCTATACGTCGTAAGTAATTTGAGCTGTCCATATTCTCGTCCTTTTGTTTTAACCTGTGGCTCTTTTCCTAAAAACGTAAATATCAACTACTTTGCCATCCACTTCACCAGCTTGCCTTAGCTTTTGCTCTATTTCAAACCCTAACCGATTGGCTACAGCAATACTGGCTGTATTGTCTGCATGACAGTGAATTTCGATTGTACGTAGCTTTAGCTGAGAAAAGCAGTAATGAACGAGTTTTTCAGCACAACGATGAATAATGCCTTGACCAGTAAAATCTGCATCTAGCCAGTAACCTAATGTGGCTACTCTTTGTTGCCAGTTAATGGTATTTAAACTGACAGAACCAATTAGCTGGTGATTAAAATAAACACCTCCTAACCATATTGTATGAAAGCGCCAACTTTTATCCGCCACGCGGCTCAATAGCCCCTTCACAAAAGCTTCTGTTAGATGAATATCATGCCACCAAAAGAGTCTTGGCAAATTTTTAACGGCTAACTGATGAAATTGTTGAGCATCCTGTGGCTTTAATGTTTCAAGAGTTAGGTGCTTATCCACCTTTAATATAAACACTCATTTTGACCTATTTCTTGTTGCATAGTCTTTGTCATGCCCCCTTCGCCAATGAGTTTTACTCTCCTAGGGTAGCTGAGATTTGTCAAGCGCAAGTCCTACAGCAGACTTCCCCTCAAGCTTCATCACTTGACAGTTGCCCCTAAAATCCTTCGCTGAAGGTAAGCAATCAGCCAATATACAGCCCATAATTAAAATTATTTATTTAGTACAAACATACAAGTATTTATTATCTTAACCAATTGAACTTTAAGAGCGTATTAAATAAAATACCTTACATTGTTTATTTTTCTTCCAACCTACGGCTTACTGTTTTTTAAAACCCCCACCATTGAAAACATGACTAAGTCAGCAGTTACTTAGACTTTATATTTGCGAGATTATCATATAGTAGTTACCAACAGCACCCTTACTAACTCAACAAAAATTAATAAGCGATCATTACTAAATTTTCTAATTTTATTCAAACGATAATACAAAAACGACAGGTTTCAAATGAATTATACTCAAAATAAAGTCCATACGCTTATTATTGGATTTTTATGTTAGTACTCTCTATAAATTATCTAACAGTGCCTATTTAAAGTAGTAAGAAGTACCTGTATGTTGGAGCATTTGTTATGTTCAAAAAAAATACCCTTACAGTACCTGTTATGGGTATTGAACTATTAGAAAATCGCATTTTATTTGATGCAGCACTTGGCGCCACAGTTGATGCAGTCGAAGTACAACATGATCAGGCTAGTTTCGATCAAACTAATTTCGACCATGCTATCTTATCAAATGAGTTACAGATAACAGAGGCACCAAACACAATTGTCATCATCGATAGTCGTGTTGAAAATAGTGCACTCATTGAAGCAGAGTTTCCTGATGCTCAAGTGTTTACACTGTCAGGCCATTACAGTGGTGTTGAACAAATACACACTATATTACAACAGTTTCAAGCAAGCGAAACAAAGCCTCAAGAAATTATTTTATTCTCCCATGGCAAACCTGGTGAGTTATTAATTGGTAGTACTTCTCTCACAATAGATACGATTATCCAAAATTATTCTGAATTACTTAAAGATATACGTAACCTGACAGCAGATAATGCCGTATTGGCTGTCTACGGATGTGACGTTGCAAGTACTGCCGAGGGGCAAGTAGACCTCGATACCCTAGCCAATTTAACGGGGCTTGATATTGCTGCCTCTACCGACCTCACTGGAGCAAAAACTCTCACAGGAGACTGGGAACTAGAGTACACAACAAATAGTAAATTTGTTGCCCCAGTTTTATCTGCACAATTTCAACTGGAGTATCCAACAACACTCGCAGCACCAGGCAATGTAGCCAGTGCAAATCTAACGCTATGGTTAAAAGCCAATACAGGTGTTACTGAGTCTGGAGGCACAGTAACAAACTGGACTGATCAAAGTGCAGCCGGCGGTAACAACTCGGTTAGCCAAGGTGACAACACCAAACAACCCCAGCGCCAGCTGAGTACCGTTAACTTCAATCCATCACTTCGTTTTGACGGAACCAATGATGAGCTGACCAGAATTAATTTTCAGGGAACTGAAATTATCTCAAACAATAACAATACCATGTTTGCCGTCGTCAATGTTTTCTCTCCAGGAGTTGTAGCTCAATGGGAACACAACGATGGTTTTGCCCGCACAGATAGAATTAATATTGAATATACTGCCCCCAATAATCCACGCTTCGATTTTTCCGATGACGTAGGAGGGAAAATTTCCGGCCCAGCTGTTTCCAGCACTTATCATATTGTATCTGGTGTAGCAAATATCCCAAATAACTCCCTTTATGTTGATGGACTCCGAAGTGGTACTACAGGTGTTGCTCCTGCCGCTGATAACTCACTATTCGGTAACCTATCTATTGGATCTTACCCAGATGCTCTAGGTACTGTTAATGCAGGAATGAACCTTAGCGAAGTTATTATTTATAACACCACACTTTCTTTAGCTGATAAACAAAAAGTCGAAAGCTACCTAGCAGTAAAATACGGCATTACCCTTGATCCAACTGATAATGAAGGTGGTATCACTGAAGGTAATTATATTACATCTACAGGAGTAACGGCTTGGGACTTCACTGCTAACTCTGGATATCATAATAATGTCGCAGGGGTTGCCATTGACTCGGGTAGTGATCTTAACCAACTAAAATCAAAATCAATTAACTCAGGTAGTGCTGTAACCATAGAAGCAACATCATCTCTCGATGATGGTGACTACTTAATGTGGGGAAGTAATGGTGCGTCTGGAGAAATTTCAACAGAAATGCCTGCAAACTCAGGTTTTTCAAAACGTTTAGCTACCGAGTGGAAAGTGCAAGAAGTACAAGACTTTGTAAATACAACAGTTACATTTGATCTTACTACCCTTGGCTTAACAGGTAGATCATCAAGTGATTTTGCGATGGTTGTGGACACTGATGATGGTGACTTTTCAAATGCTTTTTCCTTTGTTTCACCCTCTGCATTTGACGGTTCTACTGTCACATTTAACTTAGGCTTTTTGAATAATGGTTTTTATTTTACACTTTTTACTGAAGCCAACACTGCTCCAACCATTAATAATTTAGATGGTGATTCAACAACACTAAATCCATTTGTCATTGCCACTACAACCTTAGACCAAGGCACATCAGCAACCTTTACAGATACAACCAGCAGCAACTTACAAGATGGCACATTAACAGTTCAGTTCACAGCAGGCAGCGATCCTTCTGAAGACACATTAGTGATTAATAATCAAGGTGTTGGTTTAGGCCAAATTGGTGTTGCGGGCGCTAATGTAACCTATGAAGGCACCACCATTGGTACCTTTGCAGGGGGAAGTGGTGGAACCCCTCTTACAGTAAACTTTAATACCAATGCCACTCCAACAGCCGTATCGGCCTTACTACAACAAATTCAGTATACTAATACTGATCCTGGCAGCCCTACCTTAGGCACACGAACCATCACCTTCTCGGCTACTGATGGCGATGGTGGTACCAGTAATACAGCAACTGTCACTCTTAACCTAGCCAATTCTGCACCAGCACTTAATAACTTGGATGGCGACACCCAAACCATTAACCCCGCTGTAACAGCAACAACAGCCCTCGACCAAGCAATGGCAGCAACCATTGTTGATACAGATAGCCCAGACTTCAATAATGGCAGTCTTGTAACCCAGTTTACTGCAGGTTCAGATCCAGCAGAAGACACATTAGTCATTAATAATCAAGGTGTTGGTTTAGGCCAAATTGGTGTTGCGGGCGCTAATGTAACCTATGAAGGCACCACCATTGGTACCTTTGCAGGGGGAAGTGGTGGAACCCCTCTTACAGTAAACTTTAATACCAATGCCACTCCAACAGCCGTATCAGCCTTACTACAACAAATTCAGTATACTAATACTGATCCTGGCAGTCCTACCTTAGGCACACGGACCATCACCTTCTCGGCTACTGATGGCGATGGTGGTACCAGTAATACAGCAACTGTTACTGTTAATGTAAATAATCCTGCTCCTGTCGTTAGTAATTTAGATGGTGATAATCAAAGTATTACACCTAATGTTTCCAATACCACTTTTCTAGATCAAGGCACTGCAGGTTCTGTCACAGATGATGCGCCTAATTTTAACACCGGCAGCCTCACTGCAACTTTTACTGCGGGTAGTGACAGTACTGAAGATGTTTTAAGTATAAATAATCAGGGTACCAGCCCTGGTCAAATAGGCATCTCAGGTAGCAATGTAACCTATGGGGGTACCATCATAGGTACATTTACAGGTGGCACTAATAATTCACCTCTAGTTATTACATTTAATGCAAATGCTACACCTGTAGCGGTTACAGCACTTACTCAACAATTACAGTACACCAATACAGACACCACTGACCCTACAGCAGGTACTCGTAGCATCAATGTTAATGTTGTTGATAATCAAGGGGCGACAAGTAATACTTCAACAGTCACCATAACAGTTAATAATATTAACCCTACCATTAATAACTTCACTGAAGTTATTAATGTAAATCCTGGTGATCCGACTACATTTCCTCTAGATAGAGGAACCCCAGCTACTATTGTTGACCCCACCAGTACTGACTTTAATTCAGGTACACTAACCGCAACATTTGTCAGCGGCTTAGTACCGGGTGAAGATGATGTAACGTTAAACAATCAGGGGAATGGCCCAGGTGAAATAGGAGTCAGTGGCTCAACGGTGAGTTATGGTGGAACCCCAATTGGCACATTTTCAGGAGGCACAAATGGTGTACCACTACAATTTAATTTCAATAGCAGCGCTAATCCCACAAGTGTCTCAGCTTTACTTCAGCAAATAACGTATGTTAATCAAAGTCCAGATGATCCCACAACAGGAACTCGAATAATCAATGTCGTTGCTACTGATGGAGATGGTGGTACAAGTAATGTTGCTGTAATTCGTATCGATATTAACGGAGCTACACCCAATATACCCACTCACCCTACGACATCTGGTGTAGATGGTGAAAGTAGCGGAGAGGAGTCCGAGGTTAAACCTCACATAACACCTCATCCAACATCATCCCCTATTAGCACGACATTATCCCCAGGACTTGCACCACCTAGTTTATTATCCAGCTCATTACCAGAATCCTTAAAACCTGCAACTACAGTATCGATAGATGGCAAAGTAGTCTATCACCCTTTACCTCACCATAATTATGATGCTGAACGTATTCAACATATGGTATTTGGACTCACAAATTATGATCGTGGTGATATTCCCAATGCCATGACCACCAAAGTACTTGGAGAGCCTGAAGCGACTATTCTTGATTTAATCTTTGTTGAAGTTGAAAAAGTACACGACAGTTGGGCAGGCTATATTGATCACTCTGTACAAATTAATGGACAGGCAGTAACAGGTTATGGTGGTTGCGTTATGGACGCACCAAACCATGCAAATTTCTCCATAGATGCTCAGCGAGGCGTATTTAATCTAAATCTATCGAGTGGCGAATCTGCAAAAGTTCATCTCGAAGTTTATTTAGCCAATGGCGAGACGATAGAACAAAATGTCGTTGTTGATGGCACAACAGGCTCAGTTTCATCAATGGGGTCAGGCTCAGTAAATTGTAAGCCTAGTCAAGCCACCAATGATACGTTTAATAATGAAAATTCTTTTTCAAACCAGTTAAGCAGGCTAGTGGCTACACACTATGAGCATTAATTAAAAAACACTTTACCCTTTTATTAAGGTAATAAAGACGACAACATAATTATTTTCATAACAAACTGTAAATAGCTTATAAATCAAGCCCGCCGAGGGTCATTGTACTGGAGTAGAACAGCATGTTAAAAAGCAATAAAGTAGTCCGTTTACAGCTTTCAAGTTTATTTATTGCAATAGCAGGCTGTAGTATTCAACCGGTACCATTTACAGAGCAAGAGCATTCTGCTCGGATTACTGAAGACCAACATGCCTTGGCCACCCAACAAATTGAAATCAATGGCATATTAACCTTAGAAGAAGCCTTTCAAAGAGCCTTAAAATATAATCTTGATAAACGTGTCGCGATGATGGAGGGCGTGCTTGCCTCAAAAGAGTTAGAAGCTGCAAAGTATGAACTACTACCTGACTTGCTGACCAAAGCAGGATTTAATCATCGCACTAATATTGATGGTTCTTCTAGTCGTTCAATTGACACCGGGCAGGAGACTTTGGAACCGTCTACATCAACCCAGCGTGATGTAGGTGAAGCCAGCCTAGAGTTAAGCTGGAATGTGTTGGACTTTGGTTTATCCTATATCCGCGCCAAACAACAAGCTGACCGCTACTTATTAGCCAAAGAACAAATCCGTAAAATGTCTCAACAAATCTTGCTAGATGTTCGTGCAGCTTATTGGCGAGCAGTAGCCCAACAACGTATTATGGACTACATTGAGCCTATTTTAGCAAGAGCAGAAAAAGCATACGACAACACCGAACAAATCCGCAAAAAACGTCTTCAGTCCCCTTATAAAACGCTTGTCTACCAACGAGATTTATTAACCATTATTCGTGAGTTACATATTCTTCGAAAAAATATTCTACACTCAAAAGCTGAGCTCGCTAAACTTATTAATGTTTCACCAAGCGCCAAGTTTCGTGTGGCCGTACCAAATCCTGAAGAGCTTTCTATCCCAGCTATGGCAATGTCAATTGAGCAACTTGAACAGCATGGAATTCGTTATCGCCCAGAATTAATTGGTGAAGCCTATAAAGAACGTATTTCTGCTGCTGAAGCTAAAGCAGCTTTACTTGAATTACTGCCATCTCTCAAATTAAAAGCAGGAGGTTATTACAACAGTAATGATTTTCTGGTTAATCAAAACTGGGGCAATCTTGGCCTTGATTTAAGCTATAACCTCATGGGTTTATTTGCAGGCAACAAGCGTAAAGAATCTGCAGAACTAGCAGTAGAAATCAGTAAAGCTAGACGGCTAGCGATGCATATGTCAGTACTCGCACAAGTTCACGTTTCATGGCAAAGCTATCAACAAGCTATTAAAGAGTTTGAGAGTGCACAACAGTTTGACCATGTTGAACTACGTATTGTAAAACACCTTCGGGCGAATGCACAAAAAGCCAAAATTGGTAAAAATGAAGTATTACGCGCTGAGCTAAATTACTTGCTAGGACAATTAAGACGCGACCTAAGTTATGCCGATGTCCAGTATTCGTACGGTCAATTATTACTGGCAGCAGGCATGGAGCCACTTGAAAACTCTCCAGAGTTAACCAAAGCTGACATTAATAAACAAAGCAACCAGCTCATAACACAGATTTATTATTGATTTAGCCTTATCGATCAAAATGCAAATATTAAAACGAACAATAAAAATGAAAGTTAATGTATTAAACCCGCTCCTGAATGCGTTACTGTTTATCTTATTAACTTGTGTACTTAGTACCAAGAGTTATGCAACAGATAGTTCACTGCGTGGCATTGTTCAGGCGAAACAGCGTTCCATATTATCTGCTCTAGTCGCAGGACAAATTATCCAATTACCTCTCCAGGCAGGCCAAAGTTTTAAGCAAGGAGATGTACTCATGGCACTGGACTGTCGCCATTACCAAGCAGCGCATAAAGGGGCAACAGCTGAATGGCGAGCCAAGCAAAAAGTGTTCACTAATAACCAGTCTCTGCAGCAATACAATGCGATTGGTCAACTTGAAGTTGAATTAGCAAAAAGTGAGAGGGATGTTGCCAAAAGCAAAGCAACACAAGCAAAAATTACGGTTGAAGGTTGCGAAATTAAAGCACCGTATGCAGGCACAGTTGTAAAAACATTTTCCCAGCCCTTTCAAACCATCAATGTAGGTGATCCTGTCATAGAAATTATTGACAATAAAAATTTATCTGTTGAAATGATTCTGCCTTATCAACAGTATTTTGCTACTCATCCTGGTGATAAAATTAATTTTATTATTGATGGACAGCCCAACACAACCACATTAACTATTACCCGACTTGCCCCCGTCATAGACTCTGTCAGTAACACTTTTCGGGCTTATGCTGATTTCACTCATTTATCAGCCTCCCAGCCTGTTTCGCCAGGTATGTCAGGGATTATAATTTTAAACAAAAAACCAAGTACAACTACTTCTCAATTACAGCCCTAGCGATGAATGCACCTTTACACGCTCCCCTAAAAGATAATCATATTCCTCGCACCTTACTATCTCTTTCATGTTATCATCAGTTTATCAGCGAACTTTATGAACAATCTTCCAAAGAAGCAATAACCTCACAAATTACCAGCCCACCAAACCAATTAATAAACTATGATCTCATATTATTTATTGGGTATAAAAGTAAAAAAGCCTTTGTTTATGGCGTGAGTCATAATCACCATATCAACCAAAAAGCACCACTTATACATGCCGCAAGAAAACTAATACAATCTGAGCTTATTACCAATAAAAACTCAGCATATACAACAGACCAAATTAATGATCAGTCACTGCAAGCTACGTTTGAGCAATCAGGATTAAAACAATTATACTGGTCTCCCTTCAATACCAAAAATAAATACTATGGAGGATTACTTTATTGCCGTCATACGCCATGGTGTCGCTCCGAGGAAGAAATCATTCAATTGTTAAGCTATCACTACCTTTTTTTACTACAGCAGCATCATTTTGGTAGTCTAAGAGTTTCTGGCTCAGATAAAAAACGTAGTATAAAGTACCTTAGTATCTGTGCTGTATTCATACTGTTTATGGCACTGCCTGTTCGCTTATCTGTATTGGCTCCAGCAGAAATTGTTCCACGAACCCCCATCCCTATCACGGCACCGCTCACAGGGATAATAAGTCAAGTTTTAGTGAAACCAAACCAACCCGTCAAACAAGGTGATATTCTTTATCAATATGAACCCATTGAATTAAAAAATAACTATCAGATAAAATTAGAGCAACTACAAGTTGCGGAGTCACGCTATAAAACAGCACTACAAAACACTCTTGTACAATACAATAATCAGGCATTTGCTCAGCAAAAAGCAGAGTACGAACTAGCCAAAGCACAATTAAAGCTATCCAAAGAGCAGTTGGCATTTACTCATGTTACTGCACCTAAAGATGGAGTCATACTGTTTGGGGATACACAAGCACTTATAGGTAAACCTGTGACTATAGGTGAACGTATTATGTTTTTAAGCGACCCAAATGACACTGAGCTTTCTATTGCTCTCGGGGTGCAAGACTTTACGCCTCTCCAACAAGGTAACGAAGTACTTTTTTTTCGCAACGCTGAAGCAACAATGCCTATTTCTGGCTTGTTAACTTCAATCAGCTACTTTCCTGATATCAAACCAGGGATAGGTTTAAACTACCCGCTACGAGCCAAATTAAAAATTAACACGTCAGTAGCCGACAAAGAACTCGTTAGAATAGGCCTACAAGGAACTGCCAAAGTATATGGTGAACAAGTAACACTCTTTTATTACCTATTCCGACGTCCGCTTACCGCTGTGCGCCAGTGGTTAGGTTTATGAATAAGCTACCAGCATTACGCCAAGAATTGAAAATTGAACCAGGTCCAGTAACAGCTCAAGGTTTACCTAGCTGGACACTTTATGACCCAATTCAACACAAATACTTTCGCTTAGATGAAACCGTCTTTACTATTTTAGCAGAATGGTGTAACGCACAAACAAAAGAAGCATTGCTTAATAAACTTAAACTCCGCGCTATTAATGAACAACAGCTTTCAACTGTCGAGCACTTTTTAGATAATCACCAGCTTGTTACTCACACACAAAAACCACCCAAGCGAAAACTAACCTGGCATGATATAACCCTAAAATTATGCTTTTTTAATATTTCATTATTCCAACCTCAAAATGCTTTACAACATTGGCTACCCTATTTTAATGCTCTATTTAGTAAATACTTTATTGTAACCTGGTTTATTTTAACCGGTTTAGGATTATTATTAGTAGGTCATCAGTGGGATCAATTTACGTATTCATTTAACTATCTCTATAAACCGTCAGGTTGGCTATTACTGGGTGTTTGCCTTATTTTTCTCAAGTTTTGTCATGAACTTGGCCACGCTTTAATGGCCACTCGTTTTAAAGTTCCAGTCACCTCAATTGGGATCGCTTTTATCGTTTTCTGGCCTCGTTTTTTTACTGATACAACAGCATCATGGTCACTTATATCTCGGCAGCAACGGCTAGCCATTTCATATGCAGGTGTAATGGTCGAGTTAATCATTGCTGGCGTAGCATTATTTATCTGGCCCTTTTTACCTGCAGGACCTTTTCAAACCTGTCTTACATTTATTATTACAACCAGTATTGCGATGACGTTGTTAGTCAATCTTAATCCATGCTTAAAGTTTGATGGATACTATTTACTTGCTGACTTTATTAATATCGATAATCTACAAAGCAAGTCGTTTGCGCTTGCTCGTTGGCAACTACGACATTTAATATTTGGCGCTCAATATCCTAACTATATTCATCACTTCGATACTCATAGAGTATTCCTTATCAGCTATGCCTGGCTTACCTGGATTGTTCGCTTAATTTATTTTTTAAGTATCATTTATGTTGTATACAGCTTTGTATTTAAAGCCCTAGGCATCATTCTTTTTATTGTTTTAACGTATAAATTATTGCTTATGCCGATCGTCAAAGAAATCAAGTTATGGTTTGCTCATTATGCTCCCAACAGCTCAAATCATCGAAAACTATGTATTACCAGCTTACTCTCTTTACTCGTACTAATATTTTTTATACCGCAACAATGGTCTATTAGATACCCTGCCGTTTATGTACCCACCGAGTCTGTTAAACTATACCCAATTATGCCTTCACAAGTTAGCGAAATTAGTATTTATGAAGGCATGCAGGTTCAAAAAGGTGACGTCGTAATTCGTTTTAACAGCTCTCAATTAAATTTAGATATTGCATCAACTCAAGTAACTTTAGCCGTTATTAATGAACAAATTCGTCAAATAATAGGCTCAAAGGAACAACTTATTCAATATGAGATTTTACTTCGACGAAAATATGAAGCTGAGACTAAGCTTTCTGGACTGATTAAAAACAAAGCACTATTGACAGTTCATGCTCCCTTTTCTGGCAAAATATCCTGGGTCGATCCCTCTTTAGCTGAAAATATGTGGATAAATAATAATTATCCTTATGCTCGCTTATCCAGTGAAAAGCCCGGTATATTAAACGCTTTTATTCATGCTGACGACTTACCATTATTTCAGTCTGGCCCTGCTACTTTCTACCCTGAAAGTCCGGAATTAAGCCCACTAACAGTAACCGTCTCAGAAATAGGGTCAGTCAATTTAATCTCCATAGATGAACCTCTACTTCAGTCTACACATGGTGGAGATATCCCTATAAATCAAGATCAGCAACAAAAAAACAGTCCTGTTACTAGTATCTACCCGCTTGAAGCTAAGATCACAGAAAACCTTACATATCCAGTAATGCGCTTAAAAGGCACAATTATTGCTGAGAGTAAAGCTGTGAGTCTAGCTTCTCTTGCTTGGAGGCGGATAGCCTCCATTTTACGGAGAGAATTAAGTTTTTGATTGGTTATATTAGATTGTTTAGACATGTAAAGTGATCAGAGCAACACTTAACGAATAACGATATATCCAATACGACAATATCCGTGCTCATCCTTTGTGCTATATATAGTAACTTCAGCTTGTGCAAACTTTGCAGCTAACAATGCACTTATATAAGTATCATAAACTGGGCTATCGTTATTTTTTTTCAAGTAAGCAAATCTATGACTGTTTTCACACATTGAAGGAACACCTTTTAGTAAAACTCTAAAAGTCATATCATCTGTACTACTCACATCAATTTGTTCAATTTGACCTTTAACAACTCCATCCCATGAGTGGTCAGACATCACGTTTGTAGAAAATAACCCGACCAAAATAGCAATAATAATTTTTTTCATATAAATAATACTTCCTACTTAACTCTCAGAGCAACTAAGTTAAAAGATACTCAAAAACAATATATACCAGACATTAATTTGAAGTTGATATTATCTAATCTAAATAAACATCAATTAGTCGATACCAACCCCCTCCAGAATCACATCCTTGCGTAGTTACTGTTACTCTTTTTCCTGATAAATACGCCGCTAACAAAGCCGATTTAACTGTGGGGTCAATATTGGTATCTCCAGCCCAGTCACCTGCAGCATTTGGACACTGGCGATCACCAGATGCTTTAGGAAAACCAGCATTAAGCGAAACAGCTACAGCTCCAGAATTGCTCGCATGAAACCTCTTTATCACACCGGTATCTTGCGAATAGGGCACCGCTGATACAACCGTAGATGCTACAAGTAATAAAGAACAAAACACATATTTCCGAATCAAGGATATTCCCCCTACTTTCCCACATAACTACAAGTACTAATGTATATTTCATTATCACTCAAGAACTGAAAAATCAGTGATTCGGCTATTTTCACATCTTACATTAACTACTTTCTTCGCTGAAAAAGCCGTAAGTAATAAACTATGCTTAATTTTGCTAACTTCTAGATATGCCTCTTTCTCAATAGGTAAAACCCAAAAGTTAGGGTGTCCACAAGTACCCTGTACATCTTTAAATGCAAACAAGGTTCTTGTTGCTTCACTATGTATCTTGCTAATAGTAGTATTTCCAGTCCAACCATTTACAATATCTGATGCAACCGATGTCGATGCCGACAATACTAAAAGTACTCCAAAGAAATAACCTTTCATTTTACCCCACTAAAACATAATACTACAGTCCGATAGTCAGTATTTCCTTTAGTAAGCTAGTATTACATTGATGCTTAATCTGTTTACCCAAATTAAGACTTCCTTTAACCAGTAATATAGGCTTAATAGTTTAAACCAATACTGCTTTCTACTAACTATTTTAATAGCTCAAAACTTGAGCGAATTATACATAAAGAATATCTAATCATCACTAAAATTAAGACCATTAGCATAAAATCCCTTTTTTGGCCATATGAAAATTGGATACTAGAGGAAACTCTAAATGAGCTTAATCAGTAATATACAACCAGTCAGGTGTTGGGTGGTCTTGAAAACATGCTTCTGTTTTAACACGTATTCTTTTGCCTCCCATAAAAGCAGTCAACAGCGCTGAATACTGTCCTTTGCTACCTTTACTGTCAGGATTAAGCCTTAATTGCTTTTTGTGTGTACAATTTGATCCTGCTAATGATTCTCTTAAAATCGCAAAACAAGTGCCATCCTCCGAGTCGCAACCGACACCAATTGGCGTTACCACGTCTATGCTAGCTGATACATTCATAGAAACGACTAACCAAGCAATACCCATTAGTAAATGCTTGAGAGTGAACTTCATTTATCTTTACTCCTTGGATTTAAAAGCTGATCACCAATAGTCATTGACAATTTTAAGTTTCCAACTTGCTAGCACAGCCAACCACTTCTGACTACCCTTTAACTACCACCAAACCCTGACAGTTCTATTCTTTTCCCTATATCTTGTTCCAAAGTCAGAAGACGATTTGATTTACGAAGAACCATCGTACTATTGATCAAGTAATTTTTTAGCCCTGACATACTGAAAAGCATAGACTGTGCTATTGCAGTTCATGAATTAATTTGTTCCTCCAGCAGCAGAAGACCATCCTTGGTCTCTACTACTAACTGTGCTCCCAGCACCTGCTTCACAAACAAATTCAAACCCTGCAAACAACCATCTTGCTATCCTTACAAATTTAGGGCCTGTTAACACTAATTAACTTGTCTACGATAAGCGCAAAGTGAATAAAAAAACGAAAAACAGCGTCTAGTTTTTCAAATCGTGAAAATATGCGTCTAAAGCCTTTTAGCCTACGAAATAAGC
>NZ_JAEVHG010000010.1:0-208111 GCF_018263875.1 Zooshikella ganghwensis | reverse complement strand
AGGTTTATGCTTGACGACGATAGCGAGTGGGCACCACCTGATTCCATCCCGAACTCAGAAGTGAAACTGCTCAGCGCCGATGGTAGTGTGGCGTTTCGCCATGTGAGAGTAGGACATCGTCAAGCGCATATTGGAAGCCCTGGTACACCGTGCCAGGGCTTTTTGCTTTGGGGTTTTTAAGTGAGATTACGGTTGGTGGTAATAAACTTGTGAACTCTTAAATAGTCTCTATTGCCTTGGTTACGTGCTAAATAAGACGCTTTAAAATGCAAATCGGCGCTTGTACATGTAAGGTTGAGCAGATATAGTTACTAACACATAAATATTCGCTAAAACTAAAAATCGCTGATTTAAAGATGTGTAATAAAACTAAAACGACAGTGGTATTTCGTGACTTAAAAAATAGTTACCACCCTGCTTTTCTTACCCTCCTCCTCCTGCCTTAGGGCAGAAATTTATTATTCCATAAAAAAATCCTTTCAGAACTATACCTATTAGCTTGAGCTTTTGTTTTGGAGTGTTTTGCTATGAGCGAAAACCAGGTAATTATCTTTGATACAACATTAAGGGATGGGGAGCAGAGCCCTGGCGCATCAATGACGCGTGAGGAAAAATTACGTATTGCCAGAGCTTTGGAGAAAATGCGAGTTGATGTGATTGAAGCGGGTTTTGCAATGGCTAGTCCTGGTGACTTTGAGTCAGTGAAAAATATTGCTGGTCACATTAAAGATAGTATTATTTGCAGCTTAGCCAGAGCATTAGATGCTGACATTGATCGAGCAGCAGAAGCATTAAAACCAGCAAACTCAGCGCGTATTCATACCTTTATTGCAACATCACCAATTCATATGCAATACAAATTGCGTATGACCCCTGAGCAAGTTATTGATCAAGCCGTTCATGCGGTTAAGCGTGCAAGAAACCATGTAGAAGACGTCGAATTTTCTTGTGAAGATGCGGGACGCTCTGAATTAGACTTTTTATGTCGTATTATTGAAGCAGCGATTAATGCTGGAGCCAAGACAATTAATATCCCTGACACAGTGGGATATGCCATTCCGCACCAGTTTTCTGAGACAATTTCGCAGTTGCTGAATCGGATCCCTAATGCAGACAAAGCGGTATTTTCAGTACACTGTCATAATGACTTAGGCTTAGCTGTGGCAAATTCAATAGCGGCGGTAGCCAGTGGTGCTAGACAGGTAGAGTGTACGATCAATGGCTTGGGTGAGCGTGCAGGGAATGCCTCTTTAGAAGAAATAGTAATGGCTATAAAAACACGCCATGACTTACTCAACGTCGATACTAAGGTTGATACGACTCAAATCGTACCTACTTCTAGGCTGGTATCAAGCATCACAGGTTTTTCTGTCCAACCTAATAAGGCGATTGTAGGAGCAAATGCATTTGCTCACGAAGCAGGTATTCACCAGGATGGAGTGTTAAAGCATCGAGAAACCTATGAAATTATGCGTGCAGAGGATGTAGGGTGGAATGCCAATAAAATGGTTTTAGGTAAGCATTCTGGTCGTAATGCATTTCGAGCAAGGTTGGTTGAGCTAGGCATCGAGTTTGAGTCAGATGCTGAGCTGGCAGTTGCTTTTGGTAAGTTTAAGGAACTGGCAGACAAGAAACATGAAATTTATGATGAGGATTTGCAGGCCCTGGTGAGTGATACTCAACACTCAGAGCTTGTTGAAAACTATCGGCTAGTCTCTTTGGAAGCATATTCAAAAACAGGAGAAACGCCTATAGCTCATGTTACTCTTGAGATTGATGGGAGTGAGCAAACAGCTTCTGAGCAAGGGGATGGCCCTGTTGATGCAATATTTAAAGCTATTGAAAAAATGGCCTGTTCAAATGCGAATTTACAGCTTTACTCGGTAAATGCAATTACTGGTGGTACTGACTCACAGGGTGAGGTTACAGTTCGTTTAGAGCGTGATGGTCGAATAGTAAATGGCTCTGGGGCTGATACTGATATCGTTATCGCTTCAGCTAAGGCATATATTAATGCATTAAATTTGATTACATCAGATGCTTATCGGGCACACCCACAAGCAGCTGATGTTTAAGAGGTAATGTAGTGTGATTGAGCAGCAGCGTCAGGAGTACTTAAAAGCGATGGGAATTACCTCATGGTATTCTCGTTATTCTTTGGCTCATGCGCTGCCTTCAAACCCTTTGTTATGGACAGACGTTTCCACACCAAGCATAAATCAAATAGAGGCTGATGATACTAAGCGTGTTGATTTTCAGGAAGCAGGAAGTACTGCAGCTACAAACTTGCCAAATCTTCACGGCTTTTTACATACACCTAAGCGTAGTGAAGAAAAGCGTTCCTTACAGAAGCAGACAGCAGTATTAAGCCAGCAGCTTAAGTCTGTAATCAATACAGATGAAAGCCCTTCTTCTCAGGATTTAAAAAATAATCAACAGGTTGAGTCAAAAAACAAAGCTACGGATGTGTCTTCGGCTCAACCAGTTAGTAGCAGGCAGCCAGTACCGACATTTCGATTGGCAGTTTGTACTTGTCAGGATGCATTGATTATTACTGATTTACCCTATTCTTCCAGAGAGGGCTTCACTAAGCAGCATCAGAGCTTATTGATGAATATTCTTGCCGCTTTAAATTGGTCAGTGTCATTAAAGGATATTAATATTTTTAGCTGGCCTTTTACTCATCAGCAAATGATTGATCAGCACCGACAGATTGCACTTGATGCCCTTTCCCGTTATTTAGACTGTCATTACGATTATAATAATCACACAAATATTCTGTTGCTAGGTCGAGATGCTGCAGAGTTTACCTTGAATGCTGATAAACCTTTTGAACAGTTAAGGGGAAAGCAGAAGGTTAATAACGATAAGCAGCGAATTGTTGTCACGTACAGTATCGATGAACTATTGAAAATTCCTCAGTATAAGCGTGAAACATGGGTTGACTTAGTCACGTTGGTAGCCGGACAATAAAGATCTTGGGGTGAAATGCTCAGTGTCAACGCAAGAAATTGAACTGATTGTGCAGCCAATGACAATAAATAATTTGGACGCTGTATTAAGTAATGAAATGGAAGCTTATTCTCACCCGTGGAGTAAAGGAATCTTTCTGGATTGTTTACAGTCTGGCTATCACTGTAATGTACTGTACACACAAGAAAAAGCTGTTGGCCATAGTGTTTTGATGACAGTAGTTAATGAAGCTCATCTGCTAAATATTACTATCGCTCCTTGCTTTCAAGGGCAAGGTTTAGGGTGTTATTTACTGGATGTACTTATTGAGCATGCTAAACATTTAAATGCGACAACGATGTTTCTTGAAGTTCGTGAGTCTAATCATACCGCAATTGCACTATACCAAAGAGCTGGGTTCAACGAGGTAGGAATACGAAAAAACTATTACCCTTTGGCAAAAGGGCGTGAAAATGCAGTATTAATGGCATTACCACTGACTTCAGGTGGGTAGCTGTGTCATTCCACTCTTCGCTACTGACTTTCCACCAGTTATGGTTAGGTACTGTAATTTTTAGTGTTTTTTTTATTGTTGCGGTTGTCGCTATGCCGTGGCGATTGTGGTTGCAAAATAATACATGGCAACAGGTCACTTTTGCATCTTCCGTTGCTTTACTCGTTTTGTGGTTGATCCATAAAACGATAGTGCCAGGGTTAAGCTTTCACTTTCTGGGTATGGTTGCTTATACCCTGGTTGTTGGCTGGCCGTTAGCGCTGATTGGGGCTGCGCTGGTACAGTTTTTACTTACTACTGTTGGTATAACTGATGTCGCTAGTGTGGGGGTCAATAGCCTAATGGTTGGAATACCTGTCTTGATAACACAGTTGATGTTGCAGTGGGTTGAAGCCCGTAAGCCTAAAAATGTCTTTGTTTTTATATTTATTGTGTCGTTTATTCCTGCATTATTATCAACATTAATTGTACTAACTTTAGCGTTACTCTTGATGACTTGGGCTGGTAGTCAGTTACCTTTTGGTGTCAGCTGGGAACTTTTGGCTTTCGCTCCATTAGTTATGCTGCCTGAAGCTTTCATCAATGGCATGATAATTTCTGGATTAGTTGTTTATTATCCTGAATGGGTAATAACGTTTAATGAAAAGCGTTACTATCACAAATAACGCTATGTTAAACCCCATCAATATTACTCACGAACGGGTCGTTTTTGAAGTTTACGCTGCAGCGTTCGGCGGTGCATACCTAATTGGCGAGCAGTAGCTGAAATATTGCCCTGATTAGCGGTGAGTACTTGTTGAATATGTTCCCACTCAAGCCTATCAACAGACATTGGACGCTCTTTTACTGGTTGCTCAGGATTGGCGGCTTTGCATAGTAGCGCAGAAATGATTTCGTCTGCATTGGCTGGTTTGCAAAGGTAGTTGCTTGCACCTAGTTTTATAGCTTCAACAGCAGTTGCGATACTTGCATAACCTGTCAGAATGACAATTTTCATTTCTGGATTAGATGCTCTGAGAGACGCAATAAGGGCTAGCCCAGAAGGTCCCTCCATTTTCAAATCAACTACCGCAAAATCAGGGCTATGTTTAAGCAGTAAAGACTCTGCTTTTGGCACATTATCCGCAGTTAAAACATCAAATCCCCGTTTACGCATAGCACGAGCAAGCACTTGTAAAAACGTAAAATCATCGTCCACTAATAACATCTTAGGCGTAGCTTCATGTGCTGACATGTTGACCTCAAAATCTCTCTGATTTATCTCCCCTTTTATATAAGAGGATATGCTCATTGTTCACTTCTTTATTTTATAGGGCACTGACTACTGATCAGAAACTAGCGGCAGGCGAATATCAGTCAATGTGCCACCACTGGGTACATTAAATAAATGAACGGTACCTCCTAAGCGGCTAATTGTAGCTTTACTCAGAGATAAGCCTAATCCAAGCCCCGTTGATTTTGTTGATATAAATGGTTTGCCTAGCTGTTCTGCAATTTCTAGCGATATTCCTGGTCCATTATCGAAAAGCTGTATGCTAACCATTTGCTCAGTTTTGCATATCTGTATGTTGACCTGAGATGCACCTGCTTGTTGAGCATTATCTATCAAATTCAAAAAGGCTTGGTATAGCGCTAGATCACATTCTATTTTGTTTTCTTCAATGGGGTGGATGAATTGTATTGAGATTGGAAATGAGGGTTTAAGCAGTTGATATTGGTCGGTGAGATGCTGACAAAAGTCTGAAAGGTTGACGGTAGATTTTTGTTGGCTGGCTTCAGCTGCATTTACAAGGTTTTTTAGCAGCTTCCTGCAGTGGGTTACTTGCTGTTCTATACACTCAAGGTCTTGATATAACTCGGTGTTTTGTTGATGTTCGTTTAGTAAGTCATGAAGAAGTACAGATATCGTGGAAAGTGGGGTGCCAAACTCATGAGCGGTTCCTGCCGCAAATGTTGCCACAGTCATTAGTTGCTCATTATGAAGGTCTTCTTCTCTTTTTTTGCTGAGTAACTCATGTTGGAGTGCTACTGTTTTGGACATTTTAACAATGAAGTAAGTAACCAGTAAGGCACTGAACATAAAGTTTATCCACATACCAGCAATATGCAGGTTGACCATGCTGATTTGTCCCTTTTCAAGAAAAGGAACTGGAATAGCAATAGGCAATGGCTGGTAAAAGAATAACAACCCGCTATAGGCAGCAATACTGATAGCGGTAACGGTCCAAGTATAGAGCCAGGGCAAAATGGCTGATGAAATAATTATCGGAATCAAATAATAAAAAACAAAAGGATTACTGGCCCCTCCACTAAAGTACAGCAAAATAGAAAAGCTAATAACGTCAAAAAGGAGTTGAGCAAAAAACTCTCGCTCTGTTACAGGTAGCTGTTGGTATGTTCGAATCCAAGTGAGTAGCGTGATAATGGATACAATGAGCATTGTTGAGCCTAGTGTCCAACCATCAAGGATCACTTTGGCCCAGAGCATATAAGCTAAGGCAATGCTTTGGCCACATAACGCCAAGAACCGAATAAAACAAAGGCGGCGCAGATTTTGTCGGGAAGGTGAAAATGAGAAAGGCTTATCAAACATAGGCTCATTAATGTTGAAAGTTGAGTGTGTTTGATTATTGTGCGGCAAAAAAAAAAGGCAGGCTAATTTAATTTGCCTGCCAATAGAACCTTATGAGCATGTAAACCAGGGGTGAACGGTTATCGCCAAAACCGATCACTGATCACAACCCTATATAAATCGCCTAGCACAGAGTTGTGAGGGTTTAACAACATGTGAACGAGGCTAATGTTACATGGCTGAAGCAACAATGTGTATGCGACACAGTGTCGCACCAAAGATCAGCCAGTTTGGGAGTAAATTTGAACGGTAAATTGGTGTGGATAGTTTGAACAGCTTTAGTATGTTTTTTATGAAATACTCAATAATAAAGTAGAGGTGGGTGTTTAATAAATATACAGAAAAACATTTATGATCTAACCTAAAGAGGCAGGCAACATAAGCAACCATGTTTGTGAATGATGCTATAGCCAGTAGTAATAGCAGGTTATTATGTTGTCTGCCTCTTTTAGCCAACTCATTGTTATATTCTTATTTTTCCTCATCACTTCCTGCCTTAAAGGCTTTGCAAGCTGGTTATCTATGTTTCCGATTACGACAGTATGGATGTTTCATAGAGATTTTTATTGTAACATTTACTCGCTTTAAAACAGCATATATCCCTAATGATGAGAGTAATAGTGACGAGAGTAAATGACGTATAAAGTTCGCACACCTTTATTTCCTCTTTATCATGATGTGCGCTCCCTCATGGGAGCTATTTCAGGGGTAGAAAAAAAACGCGTCATACAGCTTAATAATGCGATTAAAGAGCAGGTGGGTAGTCCTCAACGAACTGTTGATTGGGGGGATCCTGATAGCTGGATTGTGGATCGGTTAACAGGAGATTCTGCAGGACTTGCTTTGCGAATCTGGCATTTTGGTGATCCTCCTTTAAATCCCAGGCATATGTATGGTGCCTATCTATTTATTAATAATTATGGGTTACTGAAGCCTGATTTGGATGGTAAGTATCAAATAACAGCTAAAGGACAAGCTTTTTTAGCAAAGCGCCCAGAACTTCTTAGAGAGTTAGATGGAACTGAAGGGGTATTGTATATTCTTGAGTTATTATCCGTTAAAGAAAAAGCAAAGACCAGTGAGCTGCTGACAGACTGGCATATCTATTTACAACAAGTGTCTAAAAATAATACTAAAAGTACAGCAAAAGATGCATTGCGACGCCGGTTATTGAATTTAGTGGAGCGACAGTTAGTTGAGCGAGTAGGTAACTATTTTCATATCGTGAAACAAGGACGTGACTGGTTATCAAAAAGCCTGCCTACTTTGCAGGATGATCCAACACGAGAGGTCATTACTGCCTTAAATGCCTATAACGAGAAACAAAAAGAAGCATTGCACCAAGCGTTATGTCAGATGACCCCGCTCCAATTTGAACGGTTAATTGCTGAACTATTGGAAGTGATGGGGTATCAGGATGTTGAATTAACCAAACCCTCTGGTGATTTAGGCGTCGATGTTGTGGCTAATGTACAGGTAGGCATCACGACAGTTCGGGAGGTGGTTCAAGTAAAGCGCATGACTTATACGACACTGACCCGGCCATTTATAGACCAATTACGTGGTGCATTACCTTATCATAAAGCAATACGAGGTACTTTAATTACCCTTGGGCGGTTTGCAAAAAACTGTGCAGAAGCAGCCCTCTTTCCAGGTGCTTCCCCTATAACACTTATAGATGGTGAGCGACTATTAGAATTGCTTATTGCTCATGAAGTTGGGATTCGAAAACGTAGTATTGAGATGCTAGAAGTGGATTTTGCATTAGTAGAGGAAAGTGAAGAAAACCGAGCACAACTATATGAATTGGTCGATTAGCTTTATCGTTAAATTCATATAAATAAAGTGTACTTTCTGCAGAAGAAAGTACACTACACATGTCTTATAGTGCGAATACTAAGACGTTTTTTGGCTTAAGCTTTTACAGCTCACATCGGTGAGTTAACTAGCTCAAAGCTTCGAGGTCCCATAATGGTAATATCTGTCCACTTGATGATGCCAGCATTTTTAGCAAAGTAAATACTGCCTAACCCTGCATCATAGCAGCGGTGAGGACCTGTGAAAAAGCTAACTTCAGTGACATCAGTAAAGGTACCAGCTGCCGTAGACATTTTTTTATGATGCTGTTTTATTACAGTACCTGCTGCACAAAGATATCCTTTGTAAGCGTTGGTTGTGCCAACGTCTTGCGAAAAGTCTACGTAAAGTTTAGCCTTTTGGTTTTCTTCATCCCATACATAAAGTTTGCCATCTTGTTCAGGGCGCAGCCAAACCTTACCTAAGCCTGGAAAACCATTATATAAAAACCAACCATCAGCTTCTCGTTCTACTGAAGCACTCGCATGTTGGCCAGTATAGGATAAATCAACATACTCCATTTTTTTACCAGCAAAGGCAGGCAGATAAGTATCTGCTTGGCTTAAAGCGGGTGTTAAGAGTGTGGCAAGTATAATGGGTGTAAGCTTTACTGATTTAATCATTATATATCCCCCAAGTTGTAATCTATTATTATCGTGATAAAACTATACGACACATGAATTATTATAATTTGATTTGTGTCAAATTGTAATAGTTTAATACTTTGCAAAAGAAGTGGGTATAAGTAGTTCTATAGCCCTATACCCACCGCAAAGCTTTTTTAGGAAAGATCATCAAGCGATAAAGCTAAACGTGTTATGACAGAGTGTCAGTTACATCTAAAGCTGATTCTGCTTACTGTAATATGGTCAGGTGTTAGAGGTTTACGATCTTTAGTTATTATCTGAAAAGCTAATTTGTCATTTTTATCATCAAGCATTGAAACATCAACGCCTGCTTTAAATGCAAATGTAGCATTGGGTTCTATTTCAGTATCGGTAGGCCCATAGCGAAATACAAAAGGAGGTTGCTCTCTATTAGGAATTGACCATATACGTGGTTTAACTTCATTTGAAAACACTAGATTATTACCAGATATATTCGTAAAGGTTATTTGAACAGCAACTCTTTCTACATCTTTAAATGAATCAGTTGTAAAGCCGTGTTCATTAGTATTAAGTGTTGTTGGACATACTGGATCAGGAGTAGGGTCTGGTGGTAATGGGTTGGCAGAAAAGTTACCATCTGCTTGCCCTGTATAGACAAGAATTAATTTTGCACCTTTAGGTGAACGTAAAATAAGCACCTTATCAGCAAGCCCATCACTTGTAACATCTGCAAATGACTGATAGCTATTACCAGGGCTAAAGTCAATAACATTAGGTTTATGGGTGATACCTTCTTTAGCAAAATAGCCTGTGCCTGTACCTAAGAAGGCAACTGAGATTCCCTGTTTTTTTATTGAAATCAAGTCCTTAGTGCCATCGCCATTTATGTCTGTCAAAAAGTAGTTACTTGGAGGTGGTGGCTCGTCTAGTAATGATAAAGTATTAGTTTGGCTCCATGATGAGGTGATAGTTAAGCTCGCAAGTAACGCAATCTTTGGCATATAGTATGAGAAATTTTTCATTTGTTATCCTTAACAGTAGATTCCATTGCAGTTGTATGTGGCTAATCTTATACCTAAAACGAAGGGTTCTTAGAGTGGCAATTAAATGCTCCTCAGCAATTGCTCATGCATTGTTCTACTTCATGGCTACTGTTTTAAATAATAACACTATATATAAATATAGTTATGTAGATATTTACGCTAAAAACAGTGCTAATTATTAACTATCTAAATAATATTTTATGGTGGAAAGATTTTTGTTGTTTAATTGGTTGCTGGTTGTAATAAATATTTATTACTGTATTTTTTGTTTGGTTATGAGTTTTATTGGTTGTGAAAAATATTAATAGTAAATTTATAAAACATCGTAAAATAATAGCGGTTCAATTAACGCTATATTGATTCAAAAAATAAGTTGTATATTTTACGTTAGGCTAATGTCTTAATATTTAGAAAGGGGGGATATCGCCTGTTTTATTTTTGTGGCAATTACATCGCAGTGCTTCAAGATACTTTGTGAAAGGAATAATATATAAATTGGATGGTTGATGCTTCCCCATAGGCACTTGAATGAAAGATCGCTATAATGGTTGGCTTTATGATGCCCATGCATCCTGACTTAAGAGCGGCTGAGCACCAAACAGCGTCCAAAGTGAAGATCTAGACTATGTCAAACACACAGTTTGTTGATGAAGTAAAGCGCAGAAGAACATTTGCAATTATTTCACACCCTGATGCCGGTAAAACAACGATTACAGAGAAGTTGCTGCTGTTTGGAAATGCCATCCAGTTAGCAGGGACGGTGAAAGGTAAGAAAGGCTCCAGAATGGCTACCTCAGACTGGATGAGTATGGAGCAGCAACGGGGTATTTCTATTACCACATCGGTGATGCAGTTCCCTTACCATGACCGTATGGTTAACTTACTAGATACTCCAGGTCACGAGGACTTTTCGGAAGATACCTATCGCACATTGACTGCCGTGGACTCAGTGTTGATGGTGATTGATGGTGCTAAAGGGGTTGAGGACAGGACCATTAAGTTGATGGATGTTTGTCGGCTGCGTGATACCCCAATCTTCACCTTTATCAATAAAATGGATCGTGAAGTACGTGAGCAAATTGAAGTCCTTGATGAAATTGAAAGTATATTGAAAATCCAGTGTGCGCCAATAACATGGCCTATTGGTATGGGGAAAAACTTCAAAGGAGTGTACAACCTGTATACGGATACAATCCATGTGTTCACTTCTGGGCAAGGTCACCGTATTCCTGACGATATCAAAATCCATGGCCTTAACAGTGATGAGGCAAAAGCGGTTCTGGGGGATTTGCTGGATGACCTCATTGATGAGATAGAGCTGGTTAAAGGTGCCAGCCATGAATTTGATTTGGATGCGTATTTAGCAGGAAAAATGACACCTGTGTTTTTTGGTACAGCATTAGCGAATTTTGGTGTAAGGGAAATGCTTGATGACTTCGTTAAGTGGGCGCCAGAACCTCAGTCTCGGACGACAGATATCGCTGAGGTTGATCCGTACTCCGAGACTTTTTCAGGTTTTGTATTTAAAATTCAAGCCAATATGGATCCAAAGCATCGTGATAGAATCGCTTTTATGCGAGTTTGCTCTGGTAAGTACACCAAGGGAATGAAAATGCGTCATGTGCGGATTGGTAAAGATGTTAAAATTTCCGATGCGGTTACATTTTTAGCGGGCGATCGTGAGAATGTAGAAGAAGCCATTTCTGGTGATATTATTGGCTTGCATAATCATGGCACAATTCAAATTGGTGATACATTCACTACAGGGGATCATTATAAATATACTGGTATACCACACTTTGCCCCTGAACTGTTTAAACGTGTTCGACTTAAAGATCCGCTAAAGTTAAAACAGTTACAAAAAGGCTTACAGCAGCTTTCAGAGGAAGGTGCTACCCAGCTATTTATGCCGTTGAATAATAATGATCTTATTCTTGGTGCAGTAGGTATTTTGCAGTTTGAAGTTGTCGCTCACCGTCTTCGAGAAGAGTACAAAGTAGAGTGTATTTACGAACCTGTTAATGTAAATACTGCTCGTTGGGTTGAGTGTGATGATCCTAAAAAACTAGAAGAGTTTAAACGAAAAGCTGCCGATAACCTGTCACTTGATGGGGGTGGTTTTCTGACGTATTTAGCGCCTACACGTGTTAACTTATCCTTAACGGAAGAGCGCTGGCCTGAGGTGCGTTTTAGAGCAACAAGGGAGCACTAAGTTAGCACTGCTAATTAAATATATATCCACAGTGAAGGATTTTTAGGGTGAGCGCTATGGATAGCGCACATAAAATTGATTCGCGAAGGGTATAGAATATAAAAAAATAGCCCCAGCTTCTTGTGATGAGTAACTGGGGCTATTGATTAAAACAACTTGACAGGGTTATTATTTGTTAGAAATAAAATATTCAATGAGCTAAAAGCTATTCAGTTACATATTAATTAGTATAGCTTTTAATAATTTCGTCTATTTTTCCATCTTTTTTTAGTTTTTCAAGCTGAATATGATATTTTCCTTTAAAATCATTAAGAAACTTAAATTTTCCTGAATTTTTGGTAAAACCAAGATAACCAAAATTACCACTAACCGTGGCGCCGCGAGTAATACCACTCCCTGAGTACTTTCCGGCTTTTTTCAAGTTGCCTAGTTCCCACTCAATAGACAGTGCATCGTTGATATAACAGTCAATACGTTTATTGATCAATTTAAGCAGATTTTTATCATTTCCTTTTGTTTCACTAAGCTTTATTTTACCGGCATAAACAGCTTCCTTAAACTTGTCACCACCAATTTCAAAACCAGAATTTCGGCCTATCGTTAAGCCATGGTAATCATCTGGCCAATTAGGGCGGGGGTTGGTAAGTACTTTATCTGTGCAATAGGCCGCTACTTCCTCAGAAAGGATTGGCATGGAGTATTCCATGTAGGGGCGGTTAGCATGTTTATAGGGTGGGTATAGTGCAAAGGATTCACTTTCTTCCATCATTTTCAACCCACGCTTCCAAGGAACGCCTTCAATCGTCACTTTGTAATCAGGCATACCGTCAAAGACTGCACGAAGAATATCAGTATAAATACCTGTCATTTTTCCATCTTTTTTATAGGAGTAAGGAGGATAAGCTTCATCAGCGATAACAGTGACGGATTCTGCAGCAATAACGAGTTTAGCTAATACTAAGTTACCAACAAGAGTAATAAAAATCATAATTTTATGCATGACAGCTCATTCCTTTTTTATGAAAAGATAAGTCTTTAAATTTTTAGTTCAGACTCTGTCATTCGTAAAGTAGAGATTTATTTGAATGATGGTTTAATTAAAGAGTTAAATAAATGGTAGTGTGTTCATGAGTCAATTTTTTCAACGCAGTTTTGCAGGCAGGGGTTTTGGGAGGAATGTGTGAGGTGGGATACTCCTATCGTAACTATACTCTTCGTTTCGTGAGTAATGCCTACGATAGGAGAAAATATATTTGAAAGTAAGAGTTATTATCTGAGTTGTTATTTTTGAACGTGCTTCATATCACCTCTAGGATTCGGTGTTTTCATAATGGAAGCATCTACAGTTAATTGCTCACCATTGCTAAAAGTTAATTTCAGGGTTGTTTTGCTGCCGGCTTTGCTAGGCTCGTTTAAACCTAAAAACATTATATGCAGCCCTCCAGGTTTTAGATGTGTGCTGCCTTCAGCAGGAACCATGATTTCTTTTTGCTGAATCATTTTCATTACACCTTCGCTCATTTTGCTCAAATGTAGCTCAACATTCTTGGCAATCGGGCTTTCAGCTTTAATGAGGCTCACAGGTTGTTTGCTATGATTATGAATTTGCATATAGCCTGCAGTATTTTGAGCCGTTGGTGGCATTGCGCGCACATATACATCACTCACAGTGATCGCTTGTTCTGCGTTGGCACTATGACTCAGCATAGTCAGTGCGAGGGCTAGGCTTGAACTTAACAAGTTTTTACGTGCAGTTGATGATGGGTTGATGCTCATGTTTCCCTCTTATATCTCCATGTTTTAGTTGTCGTTAAGTACTGATCGTAGTGCTTCAATGAGCATTTCAGTTGAAATGGTATGAGGCACGACATGACGAAGGATGCCCTGCTTATCGATTAAATAAAAGTTAGAGCTATGGTCTAACGTATACTGCAAAGCTGAACCTTCGATCATCTTACGTTGATAAATCACCTGATACTGGCTCGCCACATTGCTAATGCGTTCTGAAGTGTCACTTAACCCTTTAAACTCAGGTAAGAAGAATTGGGCATAGGTGTTAACCGTGTCAGCAGGGTCTCGTTCAGGGTCAAGGGTAATCATTAGTCCTTGAATTTGTGCTTGCTCGCTGGCTGTTAGACGTTTAATTGCATTTGCTAGTTGACTTAGACCTGTTGGACATACATCAGGACACGCGGTGTAACCGAAATAAATAGCAACAGCTTGCTTATCTTTAAACGAAGAAAGTGAAACGGTTGATTGGGCAGAGTGGAGCGTAAAGTCTGGTGCTTGTTCATCAATCATTAGGTTATGATGGGAGGTGGGTAAAGATTCAGTGTAAAAAAACTGAAAATAAGCCGTAATAATAATCGCAAGTATTAGTAAATATTGTGCAGCAAGAATAGCTTTCTTAGGTGTCATCGTTAGGTATTAAATCAATTAGAATTTGGTGTATACCTGTTGGGGTATGTAGCCGTATATCAGCCTGCCACTGCATACTGGGATCAATGGTGCAGTAACTAAGAATGACATTACCCTCAAACTGTTGAGGTGCAATCTGCTTCAGCTTGATCGGTAGTAACCCCATATTCATTGTTTTACCAACCAATTGCAGAGTGACATAGTTTTGATCTGTAGCCTGGCTTTGATCTGTAATCTGGCCAAGCTTAACGTTGAATGTTATTGGCTTATCATAAGGCAGCGACGTGGGCGTAACCTGTAAATGTGTAAATACAGGTGATGAATTAGTGAGCAAGCAGGGTTCAGTCGTTAGTTGGCAGTGTTGGCTTGATGTACTAACAAAAGCGTTATTTTCTTTTAACAACCAACGAGGCAGTATAATAACGGCTAACAAAATTAAGCCTAATACTACCAGTGAAGTACTTGTGCGTTCTGCTGTAAGCCATTTAGATACGATAATCATTTTCAACGCCGATTATAGAAGTATTAGTAATAATAAACAGCCGTTAAGGTGCGACATATTGTCACACTTCCTCAGTGGCGAGCAAATGAAATAAGTAGGTGTTAATTAAGCTATTACTTAACTGGTATGTATTGGATTGGTTTTAAATTAACCATGCTAATTTTAAGGTTAAAGGTCACGAATAGCAGCCAGAAAATGGTTAGTTCTCAGTATATTTCTGGTATGAATGTTTGTTCGTGATAGGGGCGTCTTACATACTTAATGCTTTCTTCTGGTTCCGGTAAGTGTATTTTTTTAGGAAGTACGTCCTTGTAGTCAATGGTGCTTAATAAGTGTGCAATACAATTCAAACGAGCACGTTTTTTATCATCGGCATCCACGACGTACCAGGGCGCTTGTTTTATATCGGTATACGCAAACATTTTATCTTTTGCTTCTGAGTATTTATGGTAAAGACGCCTAGACTCCAGATCCATGCTACTCAATTTCCAGCGTTTTAAAGGGTCATTGATTCTAGCTTCAAATCGTTTACGTTGTTCTTCTTCACTGACAGAAAACCAATATTTGATAAGAATAATACCGGATCTGACGAGCATTCGCTCAAATTCTGGACAAGAGCGACTAAACTCAATGAGTTCATGCTCATCACAAAAACCCATTACCGTCTCAACACCCAGTCGGTTGTACCAGCTGCGGTCAAAAAGGACGATTTCTCCACCCGCGGGAAGGTGAGCGACATAACGCTGAAAATACCACTGAGTGCGCTCTCGTTCTGTTGGGGTAGGTAGTGCTGCGACTCTACAAATTCGTGGACTCAAAAACTCAGTGATGCGTTTAATAACACCACCTTTACCTGCAGCATCTCGACCTTCAAAGATCACGACAATTTTAAGATGCTTTTGTTTTACCCATTCCTGCAGTTTGACTAATTCTACTTGAAGTTTCACTAATTCACGCTCATAGCGGCGCTTAACTTTTTGCTTTTCTGTCTTCGACATTGCTTTGGGATCAGCTATTCCTCGGTAAATAGCCTTATTACTCTTGGTTTTTTTGCTATGCTTTGGGTCAACCACTAGTTTGTCTCCCAAGCTGTTGATTATAAAAAAGTCAATGCCAGTCAGTTAGGTACATTTAATCAATAACTGGACATGTTCAATTTTATGCCATATATGAAATAGATAAGCCTATTAAAAAAATAGCATTACCAAATACTATTTGGCGAGAAACCATTATTTAATGCTAAAAAAACTTTTACTGCCTACCATTCTTATTTTACTTGCCTATGGCTTTTGGATAAGCCCTGACTTTAAGGTTGTTTCTGCTGGTGTAGCGGTTTTCTTGCTCGGAATGATTTTTTTAGAACAAGGGTTTAAAGCTTTTACAGGAGGTATTTTAGAAAAAATACTCCATTTCTCTACAAATAAGATGTGGAAAAGTTTGACATTTGGCATAGTTTCGACTTCGTTACTTCAGTCGAGCTCTTTAGTATCGGTTATTGCTATATCATTTTTAAGTGCAGGCCTAATAGGTCTAAGCCAAGGTATAGGTATCATATTTGGAGCCAATTTAGGCACTACGACAGGTGCATGGCTGGTAGCTGCATTTGGCTTAAAAGTCAATATAGGTAGCTATGCGATGCCTTTTCTTGTGTTTGGTTTAGTATTCCTATTCGATAAAAATAAAGCTCTGCAGGGTATTGGTAATGTGTTTATTGGGGTTGGTCTGTTGTTTTTAGGCATTCATTATATGAAGGAGGGGTTTGAAGCATTCCGAGCTAGTGTGGATTTATCTCAGTTTGCAATGACAGGCACCTTAGGTCTTTTGTTTTATACCTTGATTGGCATTGTTGCTACGGTGGTTATGCAGTCAAGCCATGCAACGTTGATTTTAATTATTACTGCACTAGCTTCACACCAAGTCAGCTACGAAAACTCGCTCGCTGTTGCTATTGGCGCAAATGTAGGCACAACAATTACAGCAATATTGGGGGCATTAAGTGCAAATATTCAAGGCAAACGACTGGCTGCAGCACATTTAGTATTTAACTTATCAACAGGTGCCATTGCTTTATTATTTATAGAACAGATGGTTTGGGTGGTCAGTCATTTATCCAATGTTATCGGAATTGATTCGAATAATTACACATTGCAGCTAGCGCTTTTTCATACTGTTTTTAATACGATTGGTATTGTTGTATTGCTACCATTTTTGGGGCATTTAGTGAAAATGCTCATAAATTGGTTACCTGATATTAGGGGTAATGGTGTATCAATAAGTACGGAAGGTAAGGCCATTCATCGTGCAAAATTTTTAAATGAAATTTCACTTAACTATCCCGAAACTGCTATTCAAGCAATGGTGAAGGAGTCAGTCCATTTATTTCAAAATGCTTATCAGATAGTCTCTTTGGGGGTGTTTGTAAGAGCGTTAGATATTAAAAAAACTAAAGAACTGAAAGAGTTATTAAATCTTGAAACTGAGCTGGTCACCGTTAGTATTGATGAACTATACCAGCGGTATATAAAAGGTATTTATGCTGATATTTTACGTTATGGTAGTCAAATTGAAGCTGGGCTTAGTGTGGAGCAAAGTACACAAGTATTCTCTCTGAAGCTTGCCTGTAGAAAAATTGTTGATGCTATCAAGGATATAAAACACCTTCATAAAAACTTAGCAAATTATGTAAAATCTGATGATGAGGTAGTGAGGGAGCAATATGATTTGCTGAGGCTTCGTGTGATCATTATTTTGAAACAAATTTATGAGCTTCGATTATTATCTGATGCTGATGAACTGACCACAAAAACTGACTTAATAAAGCTGGCGATTGCTAAACAGGATATTGGCAGTAATGGAACATTGGAGCAGTTGATACGTAAACATCGAATTGATCCTCTAGTCGCAAGCTCTTTGATTAATGATAGTGGCTATGTTCACTCTATTTGTAATAATCTTGTGGATAGTGTTATTGGTATCTTTCGTCGTGCAACAGGTGATATTATTCTGGCAGAACAAGAAATGGAGCTTGATCAAGATGAACTAATGGCAATCCTGAAAAAGCATAAGGGGTCGCGTTAGATATTTAGCTTATTTCAAATGATTTGACTAACTTAAGCTTCTTTATGAAAGAAAAATTAATTAGACGTTTAAATAAAGTTAAAGCCTTTTTGGATAGTTCTTATGCGGAGCAAAAGGAACAGCAAGACTCCATAAAAAAAGTACTAAAAAAATTGAAACAAAAGCAAAAATCCTTGGAAAAAGAATTAGATGATGAGAAAAGCAAAAGACGTCGAGCAGAGCTTCAGGATGAGATTGCTATTATCAAAGAGCGACGCAAAAAGGGTATTCAGGCATTACAAGATTTAAATGGTAAACCATCTGAGTAAGTTCTAACCTCTTGAGTGTAATCTTGGATATTATCGCTTGAGAAAGGTATAACGCATAAAAATAGCTAAAAGTTAGCTATATTAGTCGGCTATATTGCCGTATTTCATGTCAAAGGAGCTACCCTGTCGTGTATTTTGATAGTCACTGCCACCTTGATTTCGAAGCCTTTGATCAAGATCGTACGGAGCTTTTAGAGCAATGCGCTGAGCAACAGGTAACCAGTCTATTTATCCCAACGATCACTCAAGCAAACTGGGCCAAGTTACTGGGGCTGCTACGTTTAATTCCTGGTCAGAATACAGGCGTAACCTGTGTGGGCGGGTTAGGTTTACACCCTTACTTTTTAGCACAACATATGGAGCAACACTTATTAGAGTTAGACAGCTTGCTCGCTCAGCAGCATCCAGGCATTGTTGCGGTGGGTGAAATTGGTCTTGATTACATGCTTAAAGAGTTAGATGTTGACTGCCAGGTCAACTACTTTGTTGAGCAGGTTAAGTTGGCTGAAAAACACAGCTTGCCTGTAGTGATGCATGCTCGTAAATCCTTTGATCAACTGACCAAAATACTCCAAGACCATCCGCTAACCAAAACAGGTATTATTCATGCGTTTGCGGGAAGTAGTCAACAAGCTCACCGGCTGATAGAGATGGGTTATAAGCTTGGGTTTGGAGGAGCAGTCACATTTGATCGAGCAACTAAGTTAAGGTCTTTAGTGAAAACATTGCCGGTAGAGTCCCTGGTATTGGAAACGGACGCACCAAATATGCCTCCTGCTTTTGCGCCAGATGAAAGAAACTCACCATTAAATATACCTAAAATTGCATCAATCATTGCTGATATTCGAGGCGTGGCTATAGAAGAATTAGCTGAAGCATGTGCACAAAACTCAAGAGAAGCATTTGGTCTTCTGTAATAAGTGTTCATCTATCTAGGGTATTCAGTTGTTTTTGCCCCAAACACTTACTGAAAGGTGCTTGGAGCAATAGTGAGATATTTGCTGTAGCATAAGATAAGGCTATATAGCGATACATTTACTGGTTTAGAGTGTGTGTCTTTCTTGCCAGTAAATGCGCAAGAGCAAGTATATAGCGTACGGAATAAGCAACAAACCAAGTATGTTTTGTAGTTCGGCATAAAGTGAAAACATAGTATTCACCACTATCTTAAGTTACATACCTACAAGTATAACGCATAAAAAACAAGTTATGACAGCTTGTTGAATATGTACTGTTTGACTCTTTAAAGGTGGAGGCTATAGCAAAAGGTTAGGGGTAAAGCAAATACGAGGCAAAAATCAGCGAAAAAGAAGAGTTCATAGTTAATAAATAGGTGTTTTCTGTGAGCTGTCTGGAGAGCTACCTTTGATAGGCATTAATCTGATTTAGGTACTATTTTCGCTTTGTTAAATGCTTTGCAGTTGATTTATGGAGTGTTATAAGGCGGCATAGACAAATGTAGGATAAAGAGCACCACTATGCTTTTTTTCTGTGATAGCTGTTTAAGCGTTATATTCATAACCCAGCGAGTGTTTATAAAAATTAAGGTGCTACTGTGAAACTTGCGGTAGCGACTTTAATTAGTAAAGCAGTGCTGTTGGTTGATTATATTAATATGTAGTAGCTGTTTAGTTCTCATGTAGTCCCTTATATACTATGGTTCTTTGTGTAGAGCTTCCTCGTTATCACAAGTAATCGCTATTTTTGAATTGCTCTGTAGTGAATATCAAGTGCGGATAATTAAATCGCTAGACGAGGACTGCTTGGTGGATTTGATGCCAGAAAAATTATTAAATGGGAAACGCTAGTAAGCCATGCGTAAAGTAGGTAATTTCGTTCTGTTAGAGGGTTAGTGATTTGTTATTGGTTTTAAACACCCTTCGCTAAGAGTATACGATGGCTTGTACGTCAGTTGGTGATCAATTGACAGTCTCAGAAAGGGCTAATGATAATGGGCGTATAACAGTGTATAGCGTAGTCGTTGTGTACAGGATACTGAGTAAATGAAAAGAGTCTATCAACAACTGCTTGTCGCAGCTTTTTCGGTGTTTGTTACCGCATGTTCGCTGAGGCCCAGCCATGAAGACTTTAGTCCTCGGTGTAGTGGTGTTGCATGTGATAAAGTAGCAGAACGAGAAAATTTATCTAACTTCAGCCCAGCTAAAATATTATCGGGTACCGTCAGTATAGGGCCTTATCACTTTAATGTACCGGCAGAAGGGAGGGCTTACCAGAAGCGTAGGGGAAGAATACAAATTGTATTTCCTGATAAGTCTGGCATTTTGTTCAATATAATGTACGCTGACGACTTCGACTTAGAACATTTTGCTCATGTGTTTGATGAAAGCCAGTATACGGTTGCAGACTATCCGCTAATTATGTTTATGAAGCGTGACAGTGATCCTGAGCCCGAAAATATTTATGATGGATATATCTGGCGTCTGGCATTAAATAATAAAGGTTATATGCTACGTGAGCAGCTCTATTATCATCAAGTGGATCAAAACTTAACAATATACTTTGGTCGTGCGGCTATTGGGCCGATCAGTCAAGTAGCGTTTATTGCGGATAAAAGATACCCTGGGCAACTGCTTAAAATATTGGGTTATCAATTAGAAATGGCGACGTTTAAAAGCATTTTAGCTTCAATGGTTACCAAGTAAGCAGAGAGGATAAATGGAATAGTATGCAGATGACTATTAAACTAGGCGCGCTATAAATAAAGTGAATGCGCGCCGCAAAGCAAGTAGAAGCTAGATCATTTCCTTTGGTACTTGATATTTAATCTTACGTTTTTGGTCTTTCATAGGAATTTCATCAGCAAGCTTAGCTGTAGCTTCACAATAAGCGGCACCTACCAAATGTCTTACTTTGGATTTTTCTGCTTCAAACCAGTCATCTGAGATTTCTAGCTCAACTTCATTAAACTGGTAGAAATCAGTGTTTTTCGGGTCTTCAACTAAAAAACAGAAAAGTCGACAATCATCAATTTCAGGCTTTAAGCCCTTATTAGTCAATGCTTCTAGCATATTGCGAAATGCTGGGTCAGCATCTGGATTACTTCGAATAACTTTACCTTGGTGTATATTAATGGCTAATTTAGCATCACGACTGTTACGAGCGCGCAAGCATAAATATTTTTTCATCTAACACTCACTTAAAAGACTTATTTGACCCAATAATGATCTTAGTTTTTTCAGCCATAACATTAAATTTTAAATCATAAACTAACATGATAGGGTGTGTTGCCCTTACTTGCATAAAAATATGATTTAAATGAATACTGCAAATTAATCCTGGCTGCACTGTTTTAAACAAATAAAAATTCAAAAATTAATACAAATTTACATATTCTACGTGCAACAAGCAGCTTAACAAGGTATAACTTATGAGGTTATTTTTACCTTTTACGGCTTTTGTTACGCGCAAACACACCCACCCCAAAAGCTCTTCTAGTGGTTATCATTTAGCAATATCGTTTGAGATACTTATCTTATATATGCTCAAAACGTTTTGCCTGACAACAATACCAAAAGCCCCTTTGTAGTGGGTATAAGACACTGGATTACTAAATTTAAGTCGTAAGATTTCAGAAGTTTCTGAGTGCAAAGTATCATTCCTAGCTATAGATTAGCTTTCAGGATAGATGTATTCATACGACCAAACTAAATTGTTATATTGGCTATACGTGGAGCCAATAACTACTCAGTGTCTTGGGTTATTATGTTGTGCAAGTTGCAACATACCTTGTGTTAAACACACTGTCAACGACAACTACTAGCCATATACACAAGCTACTGCTAATGGTATGACCAAGCAGGAATACAATTGTAGAGTAGCAGAGTTGTTGTCAGTGCTTAGCAACCTTGCTTATTTCAACAACATAACCCTTTGAAAGAATAAGGATGTACTCTACCTGAGTTCAGGGCCGTTGGTCAACCTTTGCTATAACTTGAGGTAACAGAATAAGTCTATACTAACAATATTAACACTGGTTACTTATTGGTGCCAATTCAATTTGCTTTTTATATGTCCTTAGAGCAATCTTTTTTTAGAGCTTATTGTCTTTTTTGTCATTAATTATCTATATATTCTTTCAACCTGCTACATAAAGGTCTCATTAGAACATTTAATTGCAGCCCTAGTTATACAAGATAACATGGCCTATCTGATAAGGCAGACTATAAAAAAACTTCAGTAAGGGTATTATGTTTGAAGTAGTATAGTGAGGAGAATAGGCAAGGATGTAAAAGGTTACATTAGAGTCCGATACAAACATTCAGGAACTGATGTTTAAAAACATTAATCTTCTGTCGCTTGAGAAGCTGTAACTTGGTAGTGATTAGTAAAGGTATTACTAATGCATTAAATGTTAAGAGTAAGTGAGTATTATCCTACAGTATTATGGCGTCGGTTTAACGGGTTATATATACCCTCCACAAACCAGTTTTATGCGTGCTACCCATAGCGTTTACCTTAACGGGACAGCAATGCTGTACTAGTCTGTTCAATACATAAGTGGGGTTTATTGCTCTCTAATGGGCATCGAGATCGAAGCTCTTGACTGCCAAGAATGGTGGGAATGCAGTTGATGCATAATGATTTGCATGTCATGTAGTGGAAGAATTGCTGAGCAGCACGTAACTACTATCTCAGTTACTTATTTAACCACCAAGTATTGCTGTGATGTCAATTACAGTCGCTACTGCAAGTTCCGCTGTAGTAAATTTGCCTAAGGGCTTCATCGCTTGGTGGCCCAGCTAGTACTTTTAAAAAAGTTTTGGTTGTTACTTCTAGTTTTTATAGCCGATTTTAGCCTACTAAAAAACTTCGTTTTGGGTATATTATTATTCATTTTTAGAAAAATAAAATCATAGTATACCCAAAACGAAGGGTTTTTATACCCCAAGGGTGCGGCCGTCAAGCGAGGAAGCCTCAGGAGCTTATATTAATAAGTGACTGGGCTGGCTGCTAAATGCTCCTCAGCAATAGCACCTGTATTGTTCTACTATATGATATGCGTGTTATATGAGTCTTTTTTGTACTGTAAGTAAATTATGATTTTGAAAATATATCTTTAGCAGAATCTTTTCAAGCATTTGTTGTTTGTCGCCTTTCCTTAAAACTCCACTGCTTAATGGTTTCAGCATTGAGTTTAATCAATAAATTAATAAGACAAAACACGTATTTTACATGCGTATTCTAAAACTATAGTTTAAGCAGAGAGGGTTATAATGGCAGCATTTCAGTTTTATATGCCTACAGTCAATTATATGGGGTATGGCTGTTTGCAAGATGCAGTAAAAGATATTGCCAGCCGCGATTTCAAAAAAGCTTTATTGGTTACTGATCAGGGGCTTTTGAGTACAGGCCTTGTGGATAAAGTAACTACTTTATTCTCGCAGCACGGTTTACAGGCGGTTGTATATGATAAAACTCGGCCTAACCCGAACATTACTAATGTTAAAGAAGGACTTCAGCTACTGAAGGATAATCAATGTGATTTTGTTATCTCTTTAGGCGGTGGGTCTCCTCATGACTGCGCTAAAGGTATTGCTTTAGTAGCAACGAATGGTGGGGAAATTAAAGATTATGAGGGGCTGAATAAGTCAGCAAAGCCACAACTGCCTCTTGTTTCTATTAATACCACAGCGGGTACAGCAAGTGAAATAACCCGTTTTAGTATTATTACCAATGAAACAACACATATTAAAATGGCTATTGTGGATAAGCACACAACACCTATTATCTCAGTCAATGATTCAGAGTTGATGATGGGTATGCCAACAGCTCTGACAGCAGCCACTGGTATGGATGCACTAACTCATGCTGTTGAGGCCTATGTTTCAACTATTGCAACACCTGTGACTGATGCCTGTGCATTAAAAGCGATTGAGTTGATTAGTCAGCACTTACGCAATGCTGTGGTTGATGGCCAAAATAAAGAAGCCAGAGAGGGTATGGCCTATGCTCAGTTGTTAGCAGGTATGGCATTTAACAATGCAAGCTTAGGTTATGTTCATGCCATGGCGCATCAATTAGGTGGATTTTATGATCTTCCGCATGGTGTTTGTAATGCAGTGCTTCTGCCGCATGTTCAGGTTTACAATAGTCAAGTATGCCCTGAACGACTAAAAGATGTTGCAAAAGCGATGGGGTGTGATATTCATGACCTTGACGCCAGTGATGCGGCCGCAGCTGCGATAACGGCTATGAAAAAGCTTGCTGCGGATGTCAACATTCCGGCTGGTTTAACAGCGTTAGGTGTAAAGCAAGAAGACCTGGCGACACTAGCAGATAATGCATTAAAAGATGCTTGTGGTTTAACCAATCCCAAGCAAGCAACTCATGAAGAGATTGTTGAGATTTTTAAAGCTGCGATGTAGTAAACAAAAATAGCAAGGGGGCCTCTTAATTAAGCTGTTTTCAATAAGAGGCCTGCTAAGTTGCACAGGTACTTATGATAGTTATAAGTACCTGTTTTATTAACTGACCAACAAAGTTTGCTTTCTACTGCCTTGAATGAATAAGTGTGAGCAACTTATCATTGTCAGTGAAGTGTACGGATCTTCTGTTATTCATCTTCTCAATTTTTCCTGCCTAGCTAATTTTCTTCTCTATAATAGCAGCCCGCAAAGTCATTTATTTTGTTTATTGACCCGTAGCGTCATACTGTAAGAAGTTAGATAAATAAATTTATCCATGGTTGGGGCAACTTTGTGGAAATAAAATTGTAAATGTGTGTATTTTTGTGAGGAATGTAAGTACAGCTTCCAGAAAAAAATGAGAACATTGCCAATAATTTATGCTTTACCTTTTTAATTGAGCAGACCTTTCACTGACTATTTTTAGGGTTTGTTGTGGCATTCTTCACCCCAGTTACTAATTGCTATAAGTAACTGGGGCTTTGACACTTCAAGGATGGCCTTAAAAAACTTTGTCATGGGTAAAATAAAAAAGAAAAGTATTAATTCTTACAAATTTGAATTGGTTGGCTTTTTAATAAACTTGTCTTCTGTGATGTATTTTATTGCATCACAAATAAGCGTATATGCTCCAAACTAAAAGATGGTACGTGAAGAGGATAGGATAAGTATGTGAAAAAAATCTCACTGAACTTGTTTGGCTTTAGAACATTTTTAACCTTAGAACCTTTTTTAGCTTTAGAAGTAGTAGGATGCAGTCAATTAGCTTTCATGTAAATCACTGGTACATGTGGACACCTGCGTTAGAGATGGGAAGCCATAGAATTAATTGGCACGAAACTAAACAAGCATTTAAAACAGATAATAAGCACCCAGACTATTCGATTATTCCTGCTGTATATAGACGTCGGTTAAGCTCATTAGGAAAGTTAGGGTTATATGTAGCCTTAAAATGTTTAGAACAGGTTCAATCTGCCTCCATGCCGTGTGTTTTTGGTTCTCGTCATGGCGATACACAGCGCATGCTGCAAATGTTAAAAGACCTGAGGGAACAAGAATATATTTCACCCATACATTTTAGTCATTCTGTTTATAATGGAACAGCGGGTATTTTATCCATACTGACAAACAATACATCTGCTATTTCGGCTGTGTCCTCTGGGCGTTCTACGTTAGCTGCAGGTTTTTTGGAAGCTTGGTTGCAACTACGATCGCAACCAGAAAATGGGTGTGTCTTATTTGTTTATTATGATGAGCCATTAACTGACATGCTAACGGAATTTACTGACGAGAAGCCCTTTCATGGGGCTTCAGCATGGGTTCTATCACTGCCTGATAATAGGCAAAGTTCTAATATTTCAATGAGTTGGCAGACCATTATTGACCCATTACATGATAAATTATCACAGCCAGAAAAGTTTATGGAATTTTGGTTAGATCCAGAAAAAAAGGAAATGTGTCACACTGAAAGTACAATGCGCTGGAAGTGGACTAAAGCATGATAAACAGGTCACATCTCAAATTGAATTATTACTGGCGTATTGTTGCAACGGGTTTTGGCTTTGCATTGTTTGGGATTGGAGGGTTGTTTATTGCCCTGGTAATATTTCCTTTCATTTTAGTCAATGCAAAAAGTAAAGACCAACGAAAGCTTAAGGCGCAAGCACTCATTTCTAAAAGCTTTCGTTTCTTTATTAGTATTTTACGTAGCTTAGGTGTGCTTACTCTTACAACAGCTAATATTGAAAAATTAAAAAGTGATAGTGGTATAATGGTTATTGCCAACCACCCCACGTTATTAGATGTTGTTTTGCTTATTTCTTATCTTCCACGTGTAGACTGTGTAGTGAAAGAAGCATTATGGCATAACCCTTTTTTAAAAAGAGTAGTACAAACAGCAGGTTATATTAGTAATTCAACACCAGAGCAGCTATTAGATGACTGTGTTGATACATTAAAAAGAGGCAATAACTTATTAATATTTCCTGAGGGGACGCGCACTGAACCAGGTAAGCCGGAAGTATTCCGTCGGGGGGCCGCAAATATAGCTCTTAGAGCGCAAGTTTCAGTGCGATTAGTATATATCAGTTGCCAACCCAGTGCATTAAGCAAATCGCATCGTTGGTATCAAGTACCCAAACGCAAAATGCATTTTACAATAAAGGTGGGGGACTGTTTGGAAACAAGTAATTTTATTACAAAAAATGAACCGTTAAGCATTAGTGCCAGACGTTTAACGCAGTATTTGCAAAAATGTTATCGCCAAGGGGAAGTACTATATGAATCCGTTGCGTGAAGAATTAAAGCAGCTAATTATTTCGACACTTGAGTTAGAGGATATTTCATCATCTGATATTAACAGTGATGATCCTTTATTTACTAATGGATTGGGGCTTGATTCTATTGATGCATTGGAGCTAGGTCTAGCTTTGAAGAAAAAATACCAAATAAAGCTAGAAGCAAATAATGAACAAAATAAAAAGTTTTTTTACTCAGTTAATACCTTAGCTGAATTTATACAGGCACAACGTAGTGTATAGAAAAGACCAAAAATGCTGGTCACGCTAAGTAAGTCAGCCACTGTATATGAGTAATAAGTAGGTTATATATGGATACAAAACAAGCAATATTTGAACATGTAAAAACAGCACTAGTCGATAAATTTGAAGTCCCTGCTGAGGCAGTTTGTTTGGAAGCGACACTATATGAAGACCTTGACTTGGACAGTATCGATGCTGTTGATTTAATAATCACACTGCAGGACTATACCAAGAAAAAAATACAACCTGAGTCATTTAAACAGGTAAGGACGATTCGAGATCTAATTGAGGCGACTCAACAGTTGATGGATAATTCATAAATAGAAGTCGTTTAATCATGAATAGTGATAACAAGTCACTGAACATGAAGCATTCAACGATGACAAAGTCAAAGCTATACCCAATAAGAAGGGTATATATGTGTGACAAAGTAACTTATGAAAAAAAAACTAGGCTTGTTACTTGGGGTTGTTTTATTTATTTACCCTCTTTGGGTTTACTGGGGAATAAATCATCTTGATTTTCGATGGGTAGCTTTTGTTTTATGTATTTTCTTTATAGTACGACTTTGGTGTATTCGTAATGTGCTGACTAAAGCTATGAAGACACAACTCTGGTTAGCTTCTATGATAGGCATAGCAATTACAGGAGGCAGTGCAGTCAGTGCTAATGAGGAATTACTTAGATTCTATCCAGTCTTCGTAAGTATAGGGTTTTTGTGCTGGTTTGCTTTCAGTTTATGGTTTCCACCAACAGTTATAGAGGTGTTTGCTCGCTTAAAGAAGCCAGATTTGAGTGAATATGCTGTGCATTACACACGACTTGTTACGATATGGTGGTGCATGTTTTTTATAATTAATGGCACTATTGCGACATGGAGTGCAGCTGAAGGTTCATTGACTTTTTGGGCTATTTATAATGGTTCAATTAGTTATGTATTTATGGGTATTTGGTTTGCCATTGAGTGGGTTTTTCGTAAATGTGTTATAGAGCCAAGGGATAACGAATGAAGGTTGAGCTGCCTAAAGATTTGAGTGAGGTTTTAGTCGATCTGTGTCAGCGGACTGAGCCAGTTTTTGTCTCACTATATGACGACGAAATAAGATGGCAGTCATTGTTGCATGCTATTAATCATTTACAACAAGAAATACACCATTCGTCAGCGCAGCGTTATGCAATTTACTGTGAAGATATTGTTTTATTTACTGTAGCGTTATTCGCAGTTACGTTGGCTAAAAAAGAGGCTGTATTACTTCCCAATGGCCAGCCAGCTTTCTTAGCATCCATTGCGCATGACCTAGATGTGCTATTAACCGATAAAAGCAAAGTACCCAGTATTCTTCCTATTAAAAAAGTTCCATCTATAACACCCTATATAAAACCAAATACTATTACGCCTGCAGTTAAAGTTGGCTCTTCAGAATACGATAATTTGAAGATTCACTTTTATACATCAGGTAGTACAGGTCAGCCTAAGCAGGTGACAAAAAATTGGATAAATCTAGTTGAGGAAGTAAAAGCGTTGCATCAACGTTGGTCTAGTCAGGTAAACGAAGGGTACGTTATAGGCTCTGTATCATTTCAACATATCTATGGTTTTCTTTTTCGCGTGCTTTGGCCGCTTTTTAGTGGACGCCCTATTATTCATGAAACCGTAAGTTATCCAGAGAATTTACTAACCGCTTTAGATAAATTTTCTTCTTTAATTTGGGTGAGCAGTCCAGCTTTGTTAAAGCGTTTTGATATAGATTGCTCTCCTGGAAGCTTAAAAGGCATCAAAGCCATATTTTCTTCTGGTGGTGTTTTACCGCTATTATCCGCACGTCACATTCAGCGCTGTTTTGGCTTTCTTCCTGTTGAAATCTATGGAAGTACTGAAACAGGGGGGATTGCTTATCGGCAGCAAGTCTGTATTGATACACCCTGGCAAAGTTTTCCAACTGTAAATTGGCGAGTGACTGAGAAAGACACGCTGAGTATCAATTCTCTCTATATGAGTAATGAGGAATGGTTTGATACTGAGGATAAAGTACAGCCTGTTACCGAAAACACATTTCATTTGCTGGGACGAGTGGATCGCATTGTTAAGATTGAAGAGAAGCGTGTTTCCCTTGTTGAAGTAGAGATATGCTTGGAGAAGCACTCCTTTGTTGAAGATATCGCTGCATTAGCTGTTGATGATCACCGACAGTATTTAGCGTGTATTGTTGTATTGAGTGCATTAGGTGAAGCGTTCCTAAAAGAGCAAGGGAAATTAGCGCTAAATCAAGTTTTTAGAAAATACCTTGAAGGCTATTTTGAAGCTATTGTATTGCCTAAAAAGTGGCAATATGTTGAAGAATTACCGCTTAGCTCAGAAGGAAAGCTGGTGCACGCTGAGTTACAAAAATGGATACAATGACAATGAATGACCAGCCATTATTGCCTGAAATAATTGAAGTAAGCAAAAATCATAATGTTGAATTAACAACTATTGATATAAAAATTAATATTAAACCTGATAACTTATTTTTTGAAGGGCACTTTCCTAATATGCCTATACTGCCGGGTGTTGCTCAAGTTCATTGGGTTATGTTATTCGCTAAAGAATATTTATCAGTAACATTTAATGTTCATCGTATTGAAGCCATTAAATTTCAGCGCATTATTCAGCCAAATAGTCAATTAACACTTCAATTAATTGATAATAAGTGTGGAAAGCTTAGTTTTTCTTATAGAGCAGGTGATGTAGTTTATGGTAGCGGACGCATTATCTATGACCAATAATGCCAGTACATTTCGTCCGTGTATTATAATACCCATTTATAATCATGGAGAAACAATTAAGCAAGTAATTGATGATTTATCCTCATTAAATCTGCGTGTCATTATTGTTGATGATGGTAGTGATTTAACCACCCAGTATGCTTTGAAAAAGTTAGTCTCTCAATTTAAATCTGTGAGTGTGACTAGGTTTGATAAAAATAAAGGTAAAGGTGCAGCTCTCATTAGAGCCTTGTCACAAGCTTATATAGAGGGCTTTTCTCACGCATTGCAGGTAGATGCAGATAAGCAACACCACTTACCTGATGCGGTTAAACTGTTAAAGAAAGCAGAGGAAACTCCAGATGCTTTGATCACTGGGGTACCTATTTATGATAATGATGTACCAAGGTTACGTTTTTATGCTCGTTACCTAACTCACTTTTGGGTTTGGCTAGAAACGCTTTCCTTCGAAATTCAAGACTCTATGATTGGTTTTAGGGTTTACCCAGTTAAAAGCGCCATGAATGTTATTCGACAATGTCGATTACCGCATCGAATGGCATTTGATACAGAAATTATGGTGCGGCTTTTTTGGGAAGGAGTACCCGTTTACTCAATCCCTACTCCTATTTCTTATCCTAAGCAGGGAAAGTCCCACTTTAAAATGTTTTGGGATAATGTCGGCTTAACTATTATGCATACCCGTCTAGTATGTGGAATGCTAGCTCGTTTACCTAAACGAATTATAGGAAAAAATAAAGTTAAACGATCTACTCACTGGAGTTCATTCAAAGAACAAGGTGGTTGGCTGGCATTGACACTTACCTTTTGGACATATCGTTTGCTTGGTGAAAGAGGGTTACGAGGTCTATTATATCCAGTAATTAGTTATTATTACTTGATCTCTTCAAATGCAAGAAAGGTGTCATCAACTTTTTTACAACAAGCATTTGCTTACAAATCAGCAAGTGAGCCTACTCCTGTTGCATTAACTAAATCCAGGCACAGTTTCCTTCATTTTATGCGTTTTGGCGACCAGTTTATTGATAAGGTTGCTATTTGGACAGGGAAAATCAGTAAAGACAATATTGTTATGCATAATGCCGACAGCTTTGTCCATGGTCTTGAGCACGATAAAGGTTGTATTCTTGTATCAAGTCATTATGGCAATAATGATGTTTGTCGGGCAATTACACAGGGCAAGTATGCTCGTAAATTTAACGTACTCGTTCATTCTGAGAATGCGGTTAAATTCAATCAGTTTTTAGCGAAATTAAATCCAGATACGCAAATTAATTTAATAGAAGTCAATACAATAGATATGACTGTTGCCATCAGTCTAAAAGCCAAAGTTGATGCTGGCGAAGTTATCATTGTTGCAGGTGATAGGGTCCCTATCACAGGATCAGAGCGAGTGTTAACTTGTGACTTTTTAGGTAAACCTGCTTCTTTTCCACAAGGAGCCTACTTACTGGGTTTATTGTTAGAATGTCCGATTTTTTTGTTGTTTTGTGCCAAGGATTACAAACAAAAAAAATATCATATGACTTTTAACAAGATTTTTGATGGTGAAAAGATACCTAGAAAAGCACGTAAGGCAACGATCGATATGCATTGTCGTCACTATGTGAAACAGCTTGAAAAGCATGTACTACAGGATCCTCTGCAGTGGTTTAATTTTTTCGATTTTTGGAAGTCGAATACAGTTGAATCTAAGTATCCTGAAAAAAATCATAAAGGGTGTAGTGTGAATACAACGGACCGTAAGGGTAACTAATTTATTATGAACAAAAAAATAATCACTTTTGGAGAAGCCCCCCTTGTTATCGAGGATATTATCTCATTAGCTCAAGGGAGTGCTTTAGCCTCGCTTAGTAATACAGATGAGTATAATCAAAAAATAAAGGCTGGAGTTGATTATTTACATGCTTTACTGACTAAGGAAGGTGAAATTTATGGTGTTACCACAGGTTATGGTGATTCATGTACAGTCGGTGTTCCACTGAATCGCGTTCATGAGTTACCTATTAACCTGATGCGTTTTCATGGTTGTGGATTAGGTGATGTTTTTTCTGAAGAAGAAAGTGCTGCAATTTTAGCTGCTCGTTTAGCTTCATTAACGCAAGGTTATTCAGGGGTAACACCTGAGTTATTGAGTTTATTAGTATTATTACTCAACAAGCGAGTATTACCCATTATTCCTCAGGAAGGTTCTGTGGGCGCGAGTGGAGATTTGACACCATTATCATATGTTGCAGCAGTGTTAATGGGAGAGCGTGAAGTTTGGTATCAAGGACAACGATTACCGACAGTAGATGTATTTGAGCAGTTGAATATTCGCAGCATATGCTTGCAGCCTAAAGAAGGATTGGCCATTATGAATGGTACGGCAGTAATGACTGCTTTGGCATGTCTTGCATATAGCCGTGCTACTTATTTGTCAAAACTCACGACACGTATTACAGCAATGATGTCTATTGCTTTAGGTGGAAACCCTTATCACTTTGCTGAAGGGTTGTTTGCAGTTAAACCTCACCAAGGTCAAAACCAAATTGCAGCCTGGTTAAGAGCCGATCTAGCTGTGGCGGATAAACACGATACTGAAAAAAGACTACAGGACCGTTACTCCTTACGCTGTGCTCCCCATGTTATTGGTGTTTTACAAGATGCACTGCCTTGGTTTAGACAGTTTATTGAAACAGAATTAAATAGTGCAAATGATAACCCCATTGTCGATGGTATTAACGAGCGCATTTACCATGGAGGTCATTTCTATGGAGGGCATATTGCCTTTGCTATGGACAGTATGAAGCAGGCCATTGCGAACCTTGCTGATTTGCTAGATCGACAAATTGCTCTGATTATGGATACGAAATTTAACCAAGGACTTCCTGCGAACCTATCTGCGGCAACTTCATCTCATGCAATGATTAACCATGGTTTGAAAGCTGTGCAAATTGGAGCTTCCGCTTGGACTGCTGAAGCGTTGAAATTAACAATGCCAGCAAGTGTTTTTTCTCGATCAACAGAGTGCCATAACCAAGATAAAGTCAGTATGGGAACAATTGCCGCGCGTGATTGTTTACGTGTATTACAGTTAACTGAGCAAGTTGCTGCTGCAGGCTTGTTAGCTGTTCGTCAAGCGATAGGTATTCGTCATCAACAAAATGATACAGATGATAGTACGTTAACATTTCGAGTGCAGGAAATGTATGAGGCACTAACTGAAGATGTTGAGTTTATTGTTGAAGATCGTCCGTTAGAAACGGAGCTAAGATCACTGACATTAGCTATTCAAAAGCAGAAGTGGTGCTTATATGAAGCATGATGTTTATACATCTTTTCAAACTCATTGCTTATCAGTTGAAACCTTAATTAATGTACCTTTTTTTGATGTCGATTCTATGGGTGTTACTTGGCATGGTCATTATTTAAAGTACTTTGAACTAGGGCGATGTGATTTATTAAAAAAAATAGATTATACCTATCAGCAAATGAAAGCGTCTAATTATATTTGGCCTATTGTTGATTTACGCATTAAATATATTAAATCTGCTCGATTTGATCAGGTCTTGAAAGTAATTACTGAGCTTGTTGAGTATGAACATCGCTTAAAGCTTTCATACAAAATTGTGGATGTGGACGGAGAGCTGTTAACTAAAGCCACTACCATACAAATGGCTGTTGATATGATCACGGGAGAAACACTTTTCTGTTCTCCTGAAATTTTAATAGAAAAGGTTAAGGCTTATTATGCTGCGCAGTAAAGTAATTACTTTTTTGGTTTTATTTTTTGTCTCGCTACCTTTCATCGCCAAAGCAGCTTCTACTGAAAATGAGGCATTTTGGCAATATTGGCAGAACCAAATGTTAGCGAAAAGTCTTTCTGGAAAATTTTTACAAGAAAAGCACATTGCTGTATTAAGAAAACCGCTGGTATCTAAAGGTACATTTAAAGTTGAGAGTGATAAGGTTGATTGGATGATTAGCTTTCCCATTACAAAGCATTTTACCTTTGATCAGAATGGTATCGTTGATCACTCAAAGTCGACCAATCAAGCAAATGTAATCAGTAATGATCAGGCGCTAAAGCAGTTTAGTGCTATATTTAGGCCGTTGTTTACTGGAGATAAAACTCAATTACAGCAGTTTTTTTCTATTAATATCAGAAAACTAAGCGAAGATAAATGGGAGTTAGACTTACGTCCTAAGGATGAGTTATTACGTAAAGGGTTAGTTAATGTTGAGCTTTTGATTAATCAGGTAGTTAACATTATCCGTATTACTGAAACAAATGGTGACAAGACTTTGATTAAGTTACTTGATGTACAGACAGTTAGTACACAAAATTGAAAGTCAGGTTAGATGATTTATGAAGTTGAGGTTTTTTAGCTGGCTATTCATTTTATTCATTGTTTGTGCTTTATTCATAGTAAAGCTACTGCAAGGTGATGTGATTGAAACTAATATCATAGCACTGCTCCCAAAAACAGAGCAACAGCCAGATATTAGCCAGCTATCGTCAAAATATATAAGCAGTCATAATTCAAAGGTAGTTTTTTTACTTGGTCATAAGGATAAAGCACAAGCTATTCAGGTAGCAGAGGCATTTGCCAATAAACTTCGTCAAAGTGAGTTATGGAAAAATACAGTACTACGTCATGATCACTCGAAGCAACAGGCTTTCTACAGCTTTTATTACCCGTATCGTTATCATCGATTAACCACTAGGCAGCAACAAGCGCTTGAAACAAGAATGCTTGCTGACTGGGAAGGTGCTATTCAGCAGCAGCTGCTGAATCCTGCACATATGATTAGCAGTAGTTTACTTCAAAGTGATCCTCTATTCTTATTAAAAGAACAACTTCAACAGTTAACCCCGGCTACTAATAATCATTTTTCAATTGTGGATAACTTGCTGATAGCAGAAGCCGATGGCATCTACTATGTATTAATGAATTCAGAAGTCACGTTTGACGTATTTAATTTAAGGTTACAAAAACAAGCTGTTGAGGGGGTAGAAAGGTGGGTTGATCAGCTTAAAAGTCAATATGTTTCAACAGAAGTTGTATACTCTGGTGTTTTATTTCACGCAGAGGCAGGTGCCAGGAATGCGCAGTCCGATATTAGCTTTATAAGTATCATTTCACTGATTGGTATTTTTATTTTGTCGAGTGCTATTTTCCGCTCTTTGCAGCCTATTGGATTTTGTTTGTTAACGATCAGTGTGGGGATACTGGTTGCATTTACTCTGACTAGCTACTTGTTTGATAAAGTTCATTGGTTAACATTAGTTTTTGGGGCTAGTTTAATCGGTATTTCAGTTGATTATACTTTTCATTTTTTTACTGCGCGTCAGGCTGAGGAAACTAACTTTTCGCCTATGCGAGTTATTAAAAGAATTACACCTGCTGTTGGGTTAGGTATGTTTTCCAGTGTGATTGGTTATACGCCAATGATGACAGCTCCTTTTCCGGGTATAGTACAAATTGGCTTTTTTTCAGCAGTAGGTTTACTTTCAGCATTTTTGACAGTTATTTTATTTTTACCTTATTTATGTCAGCAGCCCAGCAAAAATAAAGGCTTTATAAACCTGAGCTTTTTTATTTCCTTACACCAATATCATTTACAATGTGCTTCAAAAACACTGTTATGGACAATGATGATATTGAGTTTAGTGGGAGCTGCTCTCTTATTCACTAAGTTGCCTGTGAATGACGATATTCGGTTATTACAACAGCTTTCCTCTGAGCGCCAGCAGCATGATCAAAAATTAAAGTCACTGACAGGGCAAAATCCGATTAATCAGTTTTATATTGTAACAGCAAAGACAGAAGAGCAACTATTACAGAAACAGGAAAAGTTGTTAACTGAACTTGTACCACTGATAAAACAGGGAGTATTAAGCCATGTCAGTAGTGTTGCTCAGTGGGTTCCTTCAAAGCAGCAGCAAATACATAATTTAAAGTTATTACAGAAAAATATGCCACCAGAACAACTCGACCAGTTGTTAAGTAAATTAGGATATACAAAAGACGCAAAACAAAAGGCATTGCAAGTTTATCAGTCAAAAACTCAATTAGCTTCATTTAAGAGTGATTCTGAAGCCTCATCCTTGTTGACAGTACGTCATTGGCTGTCAAGTCCAGTGAGTCAATATGTTAGTGCTTTATGGCTTGGTAAGTATACACAGGGCTATGCTGCGGTGATGCAATTAGTGGATGTTAAGGATATAACTGTAGTACGTGACTTAGCAAGTAAAGACTCAGGTATATATTTCATTAGTAAAGCGGATGATATTACAACTGTGCTATCTCGCTATCGTCACCTTATCGTTAAACTGGCATTTATAGCTTACTTATTTATTTATTTATTCTTGGGCTGGCGCTATGGGTGGTTGAAAGCATTACTTATTATACTGCCACCGTTAACGGCAGCATTAACGGCAATAGCTTTAGTGGGAACCTTTCTTCAGCCAATAAATTTATTCAATATTTTGGCATTTATTTTGATAATGGGGGTAGGAATTGATTATACAGTTTTCTTGCAAGAAGATAAAAAACATCGTTTAAGCACTTATATTGCAATTTTACTATCAGCAGGTACCACAGTTTTAGCCTTCGGTTTACTATCGTTAAGTTCTACTAATGCAGTTCAAACTTTTGGCTTTACTGTTCTAATAGGTATTTCATTAGCCTTTATTTGGGCTCCCTGCAGTTTGAGGAAAAAGATTAGTCACTCTCTAACTGAAAATGATGTTAATCAACAGGCTAAGAGGCACTCGTGATGAAGAATATGCTTTTGCAACCCGGTAAGCAGTCTGTTGATGTGTTAATTATCGGAGCAGGACCTGCTGGTTGTGTTGCTGCTGCCTATCTTTTAGAACAGGGGATAACGGTCAAGATACTCGAAAAAAGCCAATTTCCTCGTTTTTCTATTGGTGAAAGTTTATTGCCCCAAACGATGGAGATATTACAGCAGACTAACTTATTACAGCCTGTCATAGAGGCTGGATTTCAATATAAAAATGGATCGATATTTCGTTGGCAGGACGAGCAGGTTGAGTTTGATTTTAGGGAAAAATTTTCACCAGGCTGGGGGATAACATATCAGGTCCAGCGTGATAAATTTGATTCAATACTCGCCAGTCAAGTTGAAAGTAAAGGTGCAGAAGTCATTTATCAAGCCACAGTCAAACATATTGACTATATAGATGGTGGAGTTCGTGTTGCTTGGTATGATGGTGATGGTAATGTTCACTCTGAAACAACTCAATTTATTTTGGATGCTAGTGGCTTTGGGCGTGTACTCCCTAAATTATTAAAGATTGAAGAGCCCTCAAGCTTGCCATTTCGGCAGTCGTTATTTACCCATGTTATTGATCAAATACCCTTGACAAGATTTGATCGGAATAAAATTATTATTACAGTGCATCCTCAGGATACTCAGACATGGATGTGGTTAATCCCTTTTGCTGATGGATCTTCGTCGTTGGGTGCTGTTGCTACTCCTGAATTTTATCAACAATTTGCGGGATTAAGTCCCGATCAAATGCTTGAACGTATTTGTCATGCAGATTCTTATTTATCAAATCTTTTAAAAGGAGCACGTAATAAATATTCTGTAAGGCAGATAGGGGGTTACTCATCTAGTGTTAAATCTTATTACGGTGATCGATATGCTCTGCTGGGTAATGCCGGTGAATTTTTAGATCCTGTTTTTTCTTCAGGAGTGACTATTGCCTTTAAGTCAGCTCAATTAGCGTGTGATGTTTTAACAAGGCAATTTGCAGGGGAGCCTGTTTGTTGGCATCAACAGTTTGTAGAGCCTTTGTTAGGAGGTATAAATACTTTTAGAGCATTTGTGGATGCTTGGTATGCAGGGGCATTATTGCCAATATTGTGTTATCCCAAGAAGGACCCTGATGTAACTGCAATGATTAGTTCTGTATTAGCAGGTTATGCTTGGGATACGCGTAATCCTGTAGTACAGGATGCACGAAAATTTCTACGACTTATCTCAGGGTTATGCCAGTGATGAATGTCTATTTATTTGGTAAATTAATTGCACAGCTAAAAATGTACTTTTTTCAAATAAAAAAGGCTGTTAACGATAATGTGCTTAATGCTCGGTTGTTACTTTTAATTTTCTGTTGTTTTTTATTTGCTGGTTGTAATCACTGGTCTGAAAGAAGTGAAGTCAATAGACTGAGTAATAATAATGATTCCTCAAAGGAGTTTACGCCAACCCTATTACCAGGATTAACGTGGATTAAAAAGCCTTTTGTACTGACTCAAAATATATCAATCCTATTTAAAGGTAAACAGCTTTCATTGCTAACACAAACAGAAGTAACACCTAAACGGATTACAATTGTAGGGCTAAGCCACTTAGGACAGCATTTATTTACGGTATCGTATAATGGAAAGGATATTGAGAAAAAGTATTATTTACCTGAAGCACCTGTAGACTTAAATTATATCATGCAGGATTTTTTGTGGGTTTATGCCCCTCTGTCGGTCTTACAGCAACGTTTACAGGTAAAAAATTATTTAATTCGTGATGAAATTGTTGCATCTCAACAGAGCAATCAATTAAGCGAAGTGAATGAATCAAGTGCCTTAAAGAAACGTTTTATTAATTCTCAGCAGCAACAAACAGTCATCAGTTATCGGCAACGTCGACTTAATCAGTGGGATGTTCAATTAAAGAGTTCAGTTCGTCACTATGAAGTACAAATTATAACAGTGGAGCAACAGCAATTATGAGCTCATCTCAGTTTGGTTTAACTGCTGTGGGTATGACTTGTAGCCTGGGTAGTGATTTATCACAAATAGCTGCGCGATTATTCAGTGGTTGGCAGCAGGGAATAAAACCATCTTGTCAGTTCACCCCTGATAAAGAAATAGCCGTGGCGGCTGTTAATGATGTACTACCTGCAATAGAGCTTGCCGATAAACAATACCACTGTCGAAATAGTCAGCTTTTGCAAGCTGCTATTTTGCAAATAGCTGATCAAGTAGCTGAATTGTGTCAACGGTATGGCGCTGACCGCATAGGTGTTGTTGTTGGTTCAAGTACAGCAGGCGTTTGGGAAGTAGAAAAGGCAGTTGCCTGTTATCAGCAAACGAATAAGTTACCTGATGTATTCCATTATACACAGCAGGAAATGGGAAGTGTTGCAGCATTTGTAGCACAAAGTCTATCACTATCAGGAATTGCCTATACGGTTTCTACAGCCTGCTCTTCCAGTGCAAATGTATTTGCCAGTGCCCAACAACTCATTAAAAGTAATTTGTGTGATGCGGTGATTGTTGGGGGAGCAGACAGTTTGTGTCAATTAACCGTGAATGGTTTTATGAGTTTAGAGTCTGTTGCAAAAGGTGTTTGTAATCCTTTCAGCTTGAATCGATCAGGTATTACCTTGGGTGAAGGTGCTGCTTTGATGGTAATGGAACGTGAACCTGCAGAGATTAACTTTTTAGGTGCAGGTGCTGCATCGGATGCGCATCATATATCTGCACCGCATCCTGAGGGTGATGGCGCTAAGCTGGCAATAAAGCGAGCACTGCAAAATGCAGAGATTGATGCAACGGATGTAGACTATGTTAATTTACATGGTACGGGTACCCAGCAAAATGATGCGATGGAAAGCTTAGCCATGCAGGCTATTTTTTCTCAGGGTGTTCCTGCTAGCTCAACCAAAGGCATGACTGGGCATACATTAGGTGCTGCTGGTGCGATTGAGGCAGCTATTTGCTGGTTAACATTATCGAAATCCTATAATCCTCAACGTTTATTGCCCCCTCATCTTTGGGATCACTGTTTGGATCCTCAACTACCCTCATTAGCGCTGGTAAAAGCCAATACTTCGTTGAATTCCTTAAATGTTGCCATGAGCAATTCATTTGCCTTTGGTGGTAATAATGTCAGTCTGTTATTTGGAGTGAGCTAATGGATGTGACAGCTATTCCTATCACGAAACTTATTCCGCATCGTCAGCCAATGTGTTTAATTGATAGCGTTGTTGCATTTGCTGATAAAACGATAGTAGCTGCGTTTACGGTGAATACGAATAATATTTTTTTAACCGATGAAGGTTATGTGCCGATATGGGTTGGGCTAGAGTATATGGCTCAAACTATTGCGACTTATACAGGACTAAATCATTACCTCAAGTGTGAACCTATAAAACCTGGGTTTTTACTAGGTACGCGTCGTCTTGAAACTAAGGTCGCAGGTTTTTTTCTGCAACATACTTATTGGGTTTCCGCGACTGAAGTCTATGATGACAATGGATTAAGTGTTTTTGAGTCCATAGTGCACCCCGCTCAAACTGAAAATATCCCCTTAGCTGAAAAATCGAAAGTTGATAAATGGCTAGCGCGTGCTTCAGTTAATGTTTTTCAACCCGATGATCCTTCTCAGATGCTACAGCAGTCAGTGTTATGAATAAAAGTGTATTAATTACAGGTGCAAGTCGCGGTATTGGTAAAGCAACAGCTGTCATGCTCGCCCAACAAGGGTATGAAGTTGTTATTAATTATCGCTTAGGCAAACAGGCGGCGGAAAAAGTATTAGCAGATATTTTGGCTCAGGGCGGGCGAGGGCGACTGTTACCGTTTGATATTAGCGACCGTAGTCAGGTACAACAGGCTATTGAAAACGATATGGCTGAGCATGGTGTTTATTATGCTGTGGTGTGTAATGCTGGAGTGCATAGTGATAATGCTTTTCCGGCAATGGCTCCTGAGCAGTGGGATAGTGTTTTAAGTACTAATCTAGATGGTTTTTATAATGTATTACACCCTGTGATTATGCCTATGGTTCGGCAACGTCAACCGGCTCGTATTGTTACATTATCATCAGTATCTGGTGTGCAAGGTAATCGAGGACAGGTGAATTATAGTGCGGCTAAAGCAGGGATTATTGGGGCGACAAAAGCCCTGGCATTAGAGCTTGCAAAGCGCAAAATAACAGTTAACTGTGTTGCACCTGGCTTGATTGATACGGATATGACCGAGGCTGTGAGTGACCAGCTGTTAAAGGAAATACCTGCTAAGCGAGCTGGCTCTGCAGAAGAAGTAGCCGCAACTATTGCATTTTTACTTTCACCTGCGGCTGCTTACATTACTCGACAAGTGATTTGTGTTGATGGAGGGTTGAGCGGATGAAGCGTGTTGTTGTTACAGGCATGTCTGCCTTAACCTCACTGGGAGATAATTGGGAAAGCGTGCTATCGGCTTTACGCGCTAAAAAAACAGGTATTTGCCAAATGCCTAGCTGGGAGCAATATGAGGGGTTGTTGACTAATCTTGCTGCACCTGTCGTAGATTTTACATTGCCAAAACATTACACCCGTAAAAAAACGCGCAGTATGGGTCGGGTATCGCAAATGGCAACATTAACCGCTGAACGTGCTTTAGACCAAGCAAAATTACTAGAATCTGAGCAAATCAGTTCTGGGGCAATGGGTATTGCTTACGGTTCATCAGTAGGGAGTACATCGCCTATGGTGGGTTTTGGTCGTATGTTAAGTGATCATACGACACAAGGTATTAGTGGGACCAGTTATATACAGATGATGAACCATACTGCTGCAGTTAATATGGGGTTATTTTTTGGCATTAAAGGACGAATAATTCCAACTAGCAGTGCCTGTACATCAGGTAGTCAAGGACTGGGTTTTGCCTATGAAGCCATTAAATATGGTTTGCAACCATTAATGCTTGCTGGTGGCGCTGAAGAGTTATGTCCAACGGAAGCGGCAATTTTTGATACCTTATATGCAACAAGTACATGCAATGATACTCCACAGTTAACCCCAAGACCATTTGATAAAAATAGAGATGGGCTAGTGATTGGAGAAGGGGCCTGTACTTTTGTTTTAGAGGACTTAGAGCATGCATTGCGTCGTGGTGCGACGATTCTTGCAGAAGTGGTTGGTTTTGCCACAAATTCTGATGGTGCGCATGTAACTCAGCCTCATGCCTCGCAAATGGCAGAAGCAATGCGCATTGCGCTTAGTGATGCAGGGCTGACTGCGTCAGAAATTGATTATATTTGTGCTCATGGTACAGCTACTACGCGAGGTGACATTGCGGAGAGCCAGGCAACATATGATGTATTTGGTGGTAATACGCCTATTAGCTCATTAAAAAGTTATTTTGGCCATACTTTGGGGGCATGTGGGGCTATAGAAGCATGGCTATCTATTAACATGATGCAGGAAGAATGGTTTGCTCCAACAGTCAACCTTGTTAATCCTGATCCAGAATGTGCACCTCTGAATTATATTATGAGTGATGGTATGGTACGACACTGCCAGTACGTAATGAGCAATAATTTTGCGTTTGGTGGGATTAATACATCACTGATTTTCAAGCGTTGGCTTGGCGAGTAAGTAGTTAAACTCTTTCCTAGATTTCATTAAAACTGAGCTGAATCCTTCTCCATCAGGTGATGATGGAGAAGAAAACAGTTGCAACGTGAAGTGCCTAAAGTGCGAAGTCTTTAAGCTTTTTCAGAGGCCGAACTTTAACTTGCATAGAAGCTGGCTTGGCTTTAAACATCATTTCTTCTCCCGTGAAAGGATTGACACCTTTACGGGCTTTAACTGCTGGCTTTTTCTTAGTTGTGATTTTGAGAAGGCCTGGAAGGGTGAATTCACCACAACCACGTTTTTTGATATGACGCTCAATTACCTCGCTTAGTCCATCAAGTACGTTAGAAACATCCTTTTTGGTAAGGCCAGTGTTTTCGGCAATTTCATTAAGGATTTGTGTTTTAGTGTAGCGTTCTGTGATTGCTGTTGCTTTCTTGGCTGCGGCCATGACATTACCCCTTCATTAGAGTTACAAGGAAAAAATAATACAACTATTGGTTTATGACAATTAGAAAAACAATTCTTTGAGTTAAATTTTGTTTTCTTAGTAGTTTTGTGAAAGCTGTAATAGTAATAGCTTAGCTTAGTAAGTGTCTATCTTACTAGAAAAAGGCGCAACCTTTAGTCTTGTTCACTAGCTTATATTTGCTTGTACAGTAGATAGTCATTGCATGAAAGATGACAGTTTGAGTGTATTGTTTGAGCTATTTTTGGGGTTAAATAGGACCTTATGAGAAGTGTTGGACATGATTATTTCGCTCTTTAAGCATTTGTATAGTTACATTGTGGGGGTAGCAAAGGCTAGTACAAAGCTTCGGTCATAGTACAAAAGTTTCGTTTCCTTTAGGCAGATTGTGGGTATCTGTTTAGCCAATTATGTGTCATAAAGGGCACTGCAGGGATAGCCAGTGGCCTATTTCATTTTTATACTTGTCTTGCCAAAGCTTTGCTGCATCCATATAAGAGTGCCGGTCATACTCATACAAAGCAGATGCTTCAGAGATCATTTGATTAGTAAAACTGATACGTTTTATAAGCTCAAATGCACAAGGCCATACTTCAGGGAATCGCTTTGATACTGCTTTTTTTAGCCAGCCATTTTTAGGGTTGCCGCAATCCATTGTTTCATAGGGGTTTGGTCCCCACTTAGGGTCAGATGTGCAGGATGGCTCATAAGGAGGAAACTCGACAAAACGACCTTCTATACGACTTTCTACCCAGTTCGGTGTCCAGTTGAAAATGAGTAAAGGTGTTTGTTTTTTTATAGCCAGTAAAATGGTTGGCTTAAAGGCTTCGCCACCAATTTTCTTTAATAAAAAGTTAAGTTTGAGAGAGCGGATACGCTTACCCTCTCGTTTATCCCAGGGCCCCGTAATATAAACACCTTTTTCGCCTGAATAGTCCATGATAAAAAGGTGGGAGCAGCTATTCAGCGATTTCCAGTTAGGTAAGCCTTTACACATCTTTTCAACATATGCTGGATACCACCACTCTTCTCTTGTCGTTGCGCTGTGGTTTCCTGCATCAATGATAAGTTTTTGTTCAACCATTCGTAAAAAGTCTCTGGCCATAGAGCCTTCCCAGACTTCAAGTTGTAAATCTATTTCTCCTAGCCGAATGGCTCCCCATTGTTTAGCGGTGCTGATTTCTCGATAAAAAATGTTATAGCCTTGTTTTTCCAGTAAGTTACCAATTGCATAAGATAGTACAATTTGACTAGCCCAGTCGTTTAGGGCAATGGTTATATGGGCTGACTTTTGATCGTGAGCCGCAGATGTTATAGGTAAATAGTATAAGAATAAAAAAAGTATTGGGTATATTTTCATAAGAGAAAGATCTTAAGCTGTGTATTCAATTTGCAAAGAAAAAATGCTTTAAAACTTATAGGTTAGCAAAAGAGTACATCACCCTATACCTTGGACAGATCAATTTTATACATGGTCATCTATAGCGCTTACTCTAATAGGCCAGCGAATCTGCGCTAATGGACGCATTAGTAAGATTTGTTGTCAGGACTTAAGTTGGTTCACGAAAGGTATACCAGTTGTACCGTTGGTTGGAATAATCTTCTGAAGATTATCTACTTGACAGTTGCCCCTAAAGATACTTCGCTGTGGGTATATTATACTGTTTAGTTGAATAAGTATTAGGCGTATTAATGGATAAAATTTTGGCGTGAAATGTTAATGTAATGGATATACTTGCAGATAGTAACTTGTGTAAAAAAATTTGATAAAGCAAAAGGATATTGCCGAACTATTCAGTTTGAGCCTGAAAAGGAATTTTTGTAATGTACTCATCACAGGGATATATCCAAAATACTATGCATAGAGGCCGAGTACTAATTGTTGATGATGACCCGTTAAATCTCAAGATTTTACATAATATCTTGCTAGACGATTATGATGTTTTTATTGCAAATAATGGAAAACAAGCTCTTAATTTTTGTAAAAAGGAAGAGATGCCTGATTTAATTTTACTTGATGTTGTTATGCCAGGTGTAAATGGCTTAGATGTTTGTAAATGCTTGAAAAGTAACGAGTCTACCGAAGATATACCCGTTATATTTATCACATCCCAAAATACTATTGAACAGGAAAATATGTGTTGGGTTGTTGGCTGTACCGATTTTATTCCTAAACCTGTAAATCATTTAACACTTAAGCATCGAGTGAGAACTCATTTAATGATGAAACGTCAAGCTGAGCTACTGAAAAAGTACGCTTGGCTTGATGGTTTGACAGGTGTTTGTAATAGAAGATATTTTGATGAGCATTTTAAAAAAGAATGGCGAAGGTGTATGCGCAGTGTGGCACCTTTATCATTAATCATGTTTGATATTGATTATTTTAAAAGTTATAACGATACCTATGGCCATCTAAAAGGTGATACATGCTTGTGTCGTGTGGCTGAAACTATAGCAAGAAGACCACAGCGGGCAGGAGATCTAACAGCCAGATATGGTGGAGAAGAGTTTGCGGTTATTTTACCTGAAACATCATTACAAGGGGCTGTTTTTCTCGCAAAGGCTATTGGCGAAGAAGTACAAGCACTAAATATATCTCACTCATCATCAGCAGCTAGTAAAAAAATTACACTAAGTGCTGGTGTCGCGACAGTAATACCTGATAAAAGCGCTCAACCCGCTCACTTAATTCAAGATGCGGATGCTCAGTTATATCGTGCTAAACGCAATGGTAGAGCACAGGTTTGTAGCACTTTAAATGAGAGTAACTTTGTTTATGTCAATAGTATACCCTTTACGAATCATTTATAGGGCTTGTTGTTCGTGTTTTTGACCATCAGTGTGGAGGGAATGCAGTTTATGCTGCGTCTTCCCGTCGCTTATTATTGTAACCACCCAACAGCGCTCTTTATCAATTAAATGCGCTACCTATAAATATTCATGGCTGACTGTAAATGAATACTATAATTTAATATGTTTCACTATTAGTGAGCATGCTATAGCTCTGGCTTGTTTAAACTAAATTATATAAAAGGTGATCGAATGTTCCTAAAAAAAATATTGCTGACTTATTTTATGTTTGCATCTTTCTCAGCTGTTGGTAATGAAACTTGGTTGATAACATCCTTGAATTGGGAGCCTTATTCTGGTGATGAAATGACAAATCAGGGGAACTCCATTCAAAAACTACGAAATATCTTAAAAAAAGATGGTATCACTCTGAATGTAGAGTTTTATCCTTGGAAGCGTGCTCAAGAGATGGCTTTAAAAAAGGGGTACATTGGTTATTATCCCGCTTGGCCCGAGGAAGTAGGACAGGGGTTTGTTGCCTCAAAGCCGGTTGACTGGTCTGAGATTTCAGTACTTAAACGAACCGGTGCAACAGTTGAATTTTCCACTATTGATGAATTATTTGAAAGATATGATGTGGGTATTGTTAAATCCTATGTATATCCTAACGAAATTAGCCAGGCAATGAAAAAATATCCTAGCCATGTTGAGGGTGCATCAAATGAAATGTCATTATTGAAGAAAATATCTAAAGGAAGAAATAATGTTGCGATCACGGACCCAAACGTAATGCTTTATTTGGCAGATAAAAATGGAATATTGAATATAGAATTAGTTAAAACCTTAATGCAAAAAGAATTGGTTGTTGCATTGAGAAATGATGACGAAAATAAAGCGCGTATAGAGCGTATCAATAAGTTGTTGAGTGAAATAAATAACTAGTAACTCTGGAGTATCGTATTATATGAGTTTTTAAGTCTTACTCTGGAAAAATGTAATTTATATGAGTAAAGCAATATTTTTTCTTACTTTATTGGTAGTAACGCTAATCACAGTGCCACTACAAGCTAAAGACATTTGGAAAATAACCTCTCTTAATTGGGAACCATACTCTGGTGATGCTATGACACACCAAGGAAATTCCATCCAAAAATTAAGAGCAATTTTGAATGCAGAAGGCGTTAAACTTGTTGTTGAGTTTTATCCTTGGCTACGTGCTAAAGAGGTTGCTCGAAAGAAAGGTTATATTGGCTACTTTCCTGCATGGCCTGAGGAGGTAATTGAGGGCTTTGTAGGATCAAAACCTATTGATTGGTCTGAAGTCGCTGTTATGAAAAGGGGGGATACTCAGGTTGAATATAACTCAATTGATAAGCTATTTGAAGTGTATAGTATTGGATTGGTAAAAACCTATATTTATCCCGAGATAATAGACTCAAGAATACAAAAATACACTAAAAATATTGAATGGTCATCTAATGAATATTCATTGCTTAAAATGTTAGCGTCGGGTAGAAGTCATGTGGCAATAACTGATCCTAGTGTTATGTTGTACCTTTCTGAAAAAGAGGGGATTTCGGATATCGAAGTATTAACTGTTTTAATGGAAAAAGAGCTGGTTATTGCCTTTCGAAATGATGAAGAAAATCTTAAAAAATTAAAGTGGTTAAATAATTTTTTGATCAAACTGCAAAATTGAACTTAAATTGCAACTGCCGTCTCTCTAAAATAAAGCTAAAAGAAAAGGATGCACAAGAATATTCTTCTTATGCATCCCATAGTATGGGGATTTAGCTATCTTTTAAACTCGCCATATCGATGACAAACCGATATTTTACATCACCTTTTTTCATCCGTTGGTATGCTGTATTAATATCTTGAATGTTAAGCATCTCAACATCACAGTTGATATTATGCTCTGCGCAAAAATCCAACACCTCTTGTGTTTCAGCTATTCCACCAATCAGGGAGCCTGTAAGTATACGGCGTTTCATGACTAACACACTGGCTTGTAGTGCCGGTTCAATGGGCTCTAATAGCCCAACTATGATATGAACACCATCATATTTAAGACAGTTAATGTATGGGTTTAAGTCATGTTGGACAGGTATTGTATCTAATAAAAAGTCAAAAGTTTCTGTTGCTGAAGACATCTGCTCTTGATCACTGGAAATAATAACATGATCTGCACCTTGTTTTTTAGCTTCTGCTACTTTGCTTGCTGAACGAGTAAAAATAGTTACTTCAGCACCCATGGCTTTGGCGAATTTTACGCCCATGTGACCTAGGCCACCCATACCTATAATTCCAACTTTGTGGCCTGGTTGGATATTATAATGCTTAAGCGGTGAGTAGGTGGTTATACCTGCACAAAGAATCGGTGCTGCAGTGGCTGGATCAAGTTGGTTGGGTATATTTAAAACAAAGCGCTCACTAACAACAATCGTTTCAGAGTAACCGCCAAAAGTAATATGTTGATCATGGCGATCCTGTCCATTATAGGTGCTGACCATACCTTCTTGACAGAATTGTTCCACACCTTCATGGCATGCTGAACATGTACGACAGGAGTCGATCATACATCCCACACCGACAATATCACCTTCTTTATACTGAGTTACACTTTTACCTACAGCAGTTACATGGCCGATAATTTCATGCCCAGGAACCACAGGATAAATACTCATGCCCCAGTCATTTTCTGCAAAATGAATATCAGTATGGCATACACCACAATAGTCTATTTCGATAGCTACATCATCGTCTCTGAGCGCGCGTCGCTCAATATTATGAGGTGCTAGACCTGATGTTGCGGATTGTGCTGCATAGGCTTTCGTTAGTGTCATGTGAGTATTTCCCTATTTAAAATTAAGGAGGGAGTCGCCGTAGGCGATTTGGCTTTATTGTGAGGGTCCTTGTTTTTTTTGCCATCAACAAAAGTATGGTATTTTTGCCAATTCCTCCAGATTTATTATCCTTGATTGAATCAGGGGAGCTACTGGCAGCATACTGAGTCGTCAAGTGATTCGTAAAGTATAGGTTTAATATGGGTTGTCCTGAGATGTTGGCGCTAACTCGCCAGCTCGTAAAACATGATGGAATCTCCGAAACGCTGTTGCCTGAAGTGTTCCTTTTTTCAAGCCATAAACCACAACCTAGGGTTCCTTTAATGTATCAGCCTAGTCTGTGTATTATTGCTCAGGGGCGAAAAATCGGCTATTTAGGTGATAGGGAGATTCATTACGATGAGGGTCATTATTTAGTACAAACCTTACCTTTACCTTTTGAGTGTGAAACCTTTGCATCTGAAGAGACACCATTATTTGGTATTTCTGTCAGTATTAATGCGGCTACATTAGCGGAGCTGGTTTTAGCATTGGCTGGTCCGCAATCGAAAGAGGGTAATGCAGAGCTGCCAAAACCTATGGATTCTGTGGCCATGACGATTGGTATGGAAGAAGCCGTTATAAGGCTGTTAAGGGCTTTACATGATCCTCAAGCGGCTAGAGTGGTGGGAAGTAATAGAGTAAGGGACGTTATTTTTGAAGCACTTCAGGGGGCACAAGGGCCTGCACTAAAGGCTTTGGTTCAAAACCAAGGACATTACTCGCGAATTGTACAGGTTTTGACTCAAATGCATTCAGAGCTGGCAGATGAAATTTCCGTTGAACAGTTAGCGCGTCGGGCAAATATGAGCTTATCAACATTTCATCATCATTTTAAACAAGTTACTCGTTCTTCTCCTATACAATATCTAAAAAGGCTTCGTCTTATAAAAGCACAGCTATTACTGAGTCATGATGAGTTAAATGTCACTCAAACGGCATCTGCAGTAGGCTATAAAAGTGTTAACCAATTTAGCCGGGATTATAAGCGCTATTTTGGGGTGAGTCCTATCCAGCATAAAGTCTAGGTAAGATAGGACTCAGACATATTAATCCGTTAAGCTGATTGCTGGATTGGCCTCATCAAGAAAACCATCATCTTTTATTTGTTTTAAAAGGTAACGATACATATTCTTACGTACTTTGGGTACCACTGAAAAGTCATGGGATGGGAAAGCAAATATCATAGGTAGCCATTGAACTAAAGTTACAGAGTCCTTCAAAAGGTATTTTTTCTGACGACCTTCTTTATTCTGAATAATAGCATTTACTTCATAGTTAGATGTTGCCCAGGATGGAATTGTATATAGGCTTAAACCAGTAATAAATGCTGGTATAAGGGCTGCAGGGTTACCTGCTTCAGTGATTATTAGCTCAAGTTTTAATTCAGCCTCAGGATCATTCGCTGATATACGGCTAAAATAACCTGATTTTTCAAGAACAGTTGTAAGTTCACCTTTAATAATATTTTGAGCAAATTCTGGTTGCTTCGATGGTTTTGAAAATCCTCCTTTTGCTAGAGAAGTAAAAGAAAGTGATTTTTTATTTTTGATATTAATATTGGTTTTATCTAGCGATGTACTGGGGATATTACCTCCTTCGTACATTGCGCAGCCAGACATAAGAGAAATTAAATATATAATTATTAGCGTTGAAAGTTTATTCATTTTTTACTGCTATTAAGTAAGGATAGAGTTGGTGATTAAATGGAGGTATTCTAGTAGTAATGTTTAATTTTTAAATGGTTTTCAAGATACTCCTGAATATAAATGATTTAAGTCAAGATTAGAGCAGGCTGCTCTGTGGGTTGGATGCTGAGAGTAGATTTAGGAATGCTAAGTTTTATTGACGCCAAAATAAACGTAAATGGTGGCGCGCAGGTTTTCAGGCAAAAAAAAGACCGACATGTTGTCGGTCTTTTAAAATATGGTAGCTACGAGTGGATTTGAACCACTGACCCTCGCATTATGAATGCGATGCTCTAACCAACTGAGCTACGTAGCCAAAGGATGGCGCGTATTTTAGGGGTTTTATGTTTAATGTCAACCCCTTGTCATGCTCTTTTTAACCTATCGATGTTTATAGCCCTTTCTTGCGTTATATATGCTTGGCAAAGGTTATAGGTTACACATTAAAACGGAAGTGGATAACATCACCATCTTGTACAATATAGTCTTTACCTTCAAGGCGCCATTTTCCAGCTTCCTTAGCACCCTGTTCACCATTGTGGGTAATGTAGTCATCGTAGCTGATAATTTCGGCTCGAATAAACCCTTTTTGAAAGTCTGTATGGATAACACCCGCAGATTCAGGGGCTGTTGCACCAATTTTTGTGGTCCAGGCTCTTACTTCTTTTACCCCAGCAGTAAAATAAGTTTGTAAGCCGAGTAATTGATAGCCTGCTCTGATTACACGATCTAAGCCAGGTTCTTCCATGCCCAAGTCAGCAAGGAATTCATCACGCTCTTCATCTTCAAGTTCTGCAATTTCCGCTTCAAGTTTATTGCAAATAGGAACAACCACTGCGCCTTCTTGAGCAGCAATTTCTTCGACCACTTTTAAATATGGGTTGTCAGTAAAGCCATCTTCGTTGACATTGGCAATATACATGGTTGGCTTTGTCGTGAGCAGGTGAAATTGCTTGATTTGAGCATGCTCATCTTCAGTGAGGGAGAGTGAGCGAACTGGAAGGCCTTCGTTCAAGTGAGGTAAGAGCTTTTCAAGCATTGCTTTTTGTTTTATTGCTTCTTTATCGCCGCTTTTGGCAACTCTCACGAGGCGCTGCAATTGACGCTCAACACTTTCTAAGTCAGCCAGTGCAAGTTCAGTATTAATGACTTCGATATCTCTGGCAGGGTCCACCTTGTTAGCTACATGAATGACGTTGCTATCTTCAAAACAACGTACAACATGAGCAATTGCGTCAGTTTCACGGATATTAGCAAGGAACTGATTACCAAGCCCTTCGCCTTTGGATGCTCCTTCAACCAAGCCGGCGATGTCAACAAACTCCATACTGGTAGGAATTACACGCTCTGGCTTTACTATCTCGGCTAATGCGTTGAGGCGAGGGTCAGGCATAGGAACTACACCTGCGTTAGGTTCAATTGTGCAGAAAGGAAAGTTTTCAGCGCCAATACCAGCTTTAGTCAGAGCATTAAAGAGAGTGGACTTACCCACATTAGGTAAACCAACGATACCGCAGTTAAAACCCATGGTCTGTGTTCCTTTCGCTTGAAAAGTAAGTTTAGCCTTTAAAACGGTGCAACTGTTGTACTGCTAATTGCCAAGAGCCAGTGATTGCTTCAGGTAACAGGTGAGTTGCCTCATGCGAGACAGCATCGATTAAATCCTGCTCTTGTCGTGGCGCTCGACTTAACACAAAGCCAACAACCTGTTCTTTAATACCTGGATGACCAATACCAATGCGCAGGCGAAAAAAGTCTTTGCAGTTTCCCAGTTTATTAATGATATCTCGCAGGCCATTGTGGCCACCGTGACCACCACCCTGTTTTAAACGGGCAATGCCTGGAGCTAAATCTAATTCATCATGGGCAACAAGAATGGCTTCAGGAGGGATTTTGTAAAAGTTAGCGTAAGCTTGAACAGCTTTGCCGCTGAGATTCATGTACGTTGTGGGGATAAGTAGATGTAGGGTTCGCCCTTTAACCTTTACTTGTGCTACCTCACCATGGAATTTCTTCTCAGGGTGGAGGGTTGTACCGAACTTACGGGCTAACCCTTCAACAAGTATGGCACCAGCATTGTGCCGAGTATTAACATACTCGGCACCAGGATTCCCTAGGCCGACAACTAACTGAATGTTTGCTTCGGGGATCATTTTAGCCATGTTGGCAAAACCTCAGACTACTCTTCAGTTGTTTCTTCGTCAGAGCCTTCTTCAGCAGAAGCACGCGTAGCTTGTACAACTGCAACGGTATTATCGTGGTCTGCCCCATGAGAGAGTTCAACGAGCTCAACACCTTCAGGCATTTTCAAGTCAGACAAGTGAACACTTTGACCCACTTCGATGTCGGTCATATCAACTTCAATAAACTCTGGCAGGTTAGCTGGCAGACAGCGAACTTCAACTTCAACAGCTGAGTGAGCAACTACACCACCGGCTTTTACGCCAACGCTCTTATCTTCGTTAATGAAGTGTAAAGGTACGTGGGTAGTGATTTTTTGGTTAGCACTTACACGCAAGAAGTCTGCATGCATGATGAAACCTTTAGCAGGGTGACGTTGTAAGTCTTTCAGTATTACCTGCTCTTGCTGGCCATCAAGCTCTAGAGTCAGGATATGAGAGTAGAAAGCCTCATTTTCGAGCGCTTTAGCGATATCTTTTTGAGGTACAGAAGCTTGCGCAGGTGCTTTTTGGCCACCATAAATAATAACTGGAACTTGTTGCGTTTCACGACGCAGGCGGCGGCTCGCACCTTTCCCTACATCTTCACGCTTTTCCAGTGTTAAAGAAAATTCGTTAGACATTGAAGAACTCCTGAATAAGGTCAAATCCACTGTGGCATCTCGCGACCAAGAGCACAGCAATAAATTGCCACAAAAAAGGCGCGCGAATAATAACCTATTTCTTAGGCTTTTGCTCGCATTTTTTAAGATTTTGATGGCAATTGAGGGGCATAGGGGTAAGTAATTTACCCCCATAAGTATAGAGCTTTAGCTAATAATCAGCGAAAGAGGGCGCTGATTGATTCTTCATTACTAATTCTGCGTACGGACTCAGCAATCAGGTGTGACATATCCAGCTGACGGATTTTACTACACTGTTTAGCGGCTGAAGAAAGAGGAATGGTATTGTGGACAACCAGCTCATCGAGTTGAGAGGAGTTAATGTTATCCATCGCACGGCCAGAGAGTACAGGGTGTACACAGTAAGCCAGGATTCTGGAAGCGCCTTTTTCTTTCAATACGCGTGCTGCCTGGCAAAGAGTGCCTGCAGTATCAACCATGTCATCAACCAGAATACAGGTACGCCCTTCAACATCACCAATAATGTTCATGACTTCAGCCTGATTGGCAGCTGGTCTTCGCTTATCAATGATAGCTAGATCTGTGTTGAGTTTTTTGGCGATTGCACGAGCGCGGACCACACCACCAATATCAGGAGAGACAATAATAAGGTCCTCAATACGTTGCTGAGAAATATCATCCAGCATGATGGGGGAGCCATAGATATTGTCTACAGGAATATCAAAGAAGCCTTGAATCTGATCTGCATGTAAATCAACTGTTAACAGCCGATCAACACCTACTGCAGTGATCATATCAGCCACTACTTTGGCGCTAATTGGGACTCGGGTAGATCGGGGGCGTCTATCCTGGCGAGCATAGCCAAAATAGGGAACAACAGCAGTAATACGGTTGGCGGAAGAACGGCGTAAGGCATCAGCCATAACGACCATTTCCATCAAGTTGTCATTGGTAGGAGCACAGGTGGATTGAATAATAAAAACATCTTTACCGCGGACGTTTTCATTAATTTCGACAGCGATTTCACCATCACTGAAACGACCGACGTAAGCGCGACCAAGAGGAATACTTAAGTGATCGACAACCTTTTGAACCAGATCCGGGTTTGAATTGCCCGCAAAGACCATCATTTTAGACACGGTAATTACCTTTTTGGGTCATATTTTTTGATGGGTTGGGATAGGTGGTGTGAAACTTAATTTGGCTGGGGTGGGAGGATTCGAACCTCCGCATGACGGGATCAAAACCCGTTGCCTTACCGCTTGGCGACACCCCAGTGTCTTGTGTGTTACCGGGTGCGAATTATATTGAATTCGTCCGGCTTTGCAAGTGTTTGTGTAATATTGACTGGTTACACCCTCTTGCAAGGAAGGCTTGCAGATCACCCGGTAGCTGCTTAAAAGCTCGTTCGGCGCTGTTTTTATCTGCAAATTCAGCAAATAGACAAGCACCTGTTCCGGTCAATCTTGTCGGGGCGAGATTATTAAGCAATTTGAAAACTTTATCAACCTCTGGATAACGCTTTCTAACAATTGCCTCGCAGTCGTTTCTAGCACCCCGCTGCAAGTAGGCGGCAACTGTAATAGGATCAGAGTCTCTTGTCAAATCTGGGTGTTGAAAAATTTCGGCTGTACTGATGTGGCAGTTTGGCTTTACCAGAATAAACCAAGGTTCTGGCAGTACTACTGGAGTTAGTTGTTCACCCACACCTTCTGCCCAGGCTGCCTGCCCATGAACAAACACAGGGACATCAGCCCCAAGCTGTAATCCAAGTTCGGCAAGTTTTTCATTAGAGAGACGGGTTTGCCAAAGTATGTTCAAGCCATGTAAAACGGTTGCGGCATTAGAGCTGCCTCCCCCAACACCACCACCCATAGGTAAGCATTTGTGAATTGAAATATCGACACCCAGGGAGGTATTGGTTGCTAACTGTAGTATTTTGGCAGCTTTGATCGCTAAGTTATCGTAATCAGCCAAACCCGCAAAAGGTGTCAGTAAGTTGAGTTTCCCATCATCACGCACTGTCATGGTGATGTCATCAGCTAAATCAAGAAACTGAAACAGGGTTTGGAGCTGATGGTAGCCATCAACTCTGCGCCCTAAGATATGAAGAAACAAATTAAGCTTTGCGGGTGCGGGGAGTGTTAGCTGCTGCATAGGCTGAAATAAAATGAGTCTCGATTAAAAGTGCCATTCACTAATAATGAACGTTAATTTGTACTGGTCATTACTGACTCTGATCTTTCTAGGCAGCCATAGGTTATTAAACTGCTGATAATCGAAATACTTAATTTCCCAGCCATTTTGTTTGATTTCTGCCAGCAGGCCCTGTTCGTTCAGATTAGGTTGGGTATCACTGGATGGGTCAGGAATGCCTTTAATCCAGTGTTGCATATTAGAAATAGGCAGTGTCCAGCCAAGCTCACGAGCGAGTAGTTGTTCTGGGCTGTCAGCGGTAAATAGTCTTGAATCAGCTGTATTCATGACAACCCAGCCTGGTTTGCCCATGATTTCAGCAACACCCTGACCTAAAGGTCCAGATAGACGAATAGTATAAAGGTGGTTTTGTTGCTCCCAGTCCAAGTAAGCACTAGAGCTGTCATTTGGCGTACGAATACCTAGCTTACCTTCTAATGACCAGGTATCAATTTTCGATAATTGTTGCTGGTGCTTCAGCCAAAACTTTTCTCGCTCGCTTAAGTTAAGCGCTTGTTTTTCTTTATCGAAGGGCCAGTAGTCTGTTTTGACACTTTGTAATAAAGAACACCCACTGGCAAGTAACGCCAGTGTCACAATAAGAAATAAGCGAAATGTCTTCATAAGATTGTTTGGTTAAGGTCTATGGTTTTTGGACATTGAGGCGTTGCATTGTACGCTGCAGAATTTCACTATCTGGCTTTTCTTGCAAGGCTTTTTGCCAAACATCGAGCGCTTCTTGTTTTTTGCCCAATACCCAGAGCACTTCACCGAGATGTGCTGCAACCTCATGATCTGGAAAGGCTGCAAACGCTTTGCGAAGCAAGGTTAATGCTTGTTGATGGTTGCCAAGTCGAAACTCTACCCAACCCAAGCTATCAATAACCGCAGGGTCATTGGGTGTAATACTGTAGGCTTGCTCAATTAATTTTTTGGCTTCTTGCAGGCGATTGGTTTTATTGGCGAGAGTATAACCAAGCGCATTGAGGGCAAGGGCATTATTGGGGTCTAGCTTAATAATTGAGCGAAGATCTGACTCCAAAAGGTCAAGGTTGCCCATTTTTTCAGCAACCATGGCTCTCGCATATCGTAGGTTAATATGATTGGGTTCTGTTTGTAATGCTTGGTCAAGCGTTTGCTTGGCCTCTGGGTAGGCCTGCTGGTTGCTGTAGGCTTCGGCCTCAATCATATAAAGTTGCGCGGATAGCTTAGGGAAATCTTTACGGGCCTGATTAAAGTAATCAGTAATAGCTTTGGTTTGCTTTTGTTCTAGCAAGATTAGCGCTAGCTGATAGTAAGCCTGAGAAAACTCCTGGCTTGGCTCAACCTTTGTGTAAAACTGGATGGCTTTATCAAACTGTTTTTGTTCTTCTGCAATCCGACCTAGATAATAATTAGCAGCATTACTGAGTTGCTTATCACTTTGCAACTGCTTGAAATAGCTTGCGGCCTTTTCGTACATTTCATTTTCGAGGGTAATCAGACCCAGTGAAAAAATAATTTTGGAGTCATTAGGTGATAATTTTTGCAGTTCAGTAAACTGAGTTTGAGCGTCTTCTAGTTTTTTCTGATGTATTAGGGTGCGTGCGTATAGAAGACGAAGGCGTACATCTTCCTTATGACTCTTTATGGCTTTTGCCAGGTAGTTTTCAGCTTCTTCATACTGTTTGAGGTGAATGAGTAAGCGGCCTTTGAGGTTGATGACTTTGGGGGAAGGCTCACTGTCATCCAGTACTTCGTCAACAAGTTCCAGACTTTGCTGATACTGTTCATTTTGTTCAAGCAATAATGCTTTGGCAAAGCGCAGTTGTGTGTTTTCAGGATGCTGTGCTAGTGCCTGGTTAAACATGGCTATGAGTTTAGTGCGCTCTGAGCTAGGTAATTCAGCGGCATTGAGGGCGATAAAGTCAAAGTGGGTTTCACCATCTAATGCCAGAGACTCAAGCATTGCCTGCAAGGCTGCTTCAAACTGACCGTTATAGCTTAAGTGAATAGCTTTGGCTTGGAGGGCGCGGGTATTGGCCGGATCCGTTTCACTCCATAAAGAGGCTGCTTGTAGGGCAGCCTGCTTGGCACCAATATATTGGGCAATTTGATAGGCACGTTCAGCCACACCTGGGTCTTTAGTTTTTTGTGCTTCGCGTAGGTAATTTCCCAGGCCAATATCAAAGCGCTGCTGCTTATTTGCCAGTTCAGCTAATAGCAATGCGTATAGAGTGTCAGGAGTGAAAGAGGCTGTAGGGGGGGCTTCAGTTTGCTGTGATGCTTTTTTATCCTCTGAAGGCTTTAGCCCGGTACAACCTGCAAGTGTGGCACAAAGCGTAACTGTTAATAAGAGTGTTCCATTGCGAAGTGTGGTCATCAATGTTTAATACCTACGTAATCGATAGTTCGCCAGTCACTTACCAAGCGCAGAAAAGCGCCTCGCCAGAAAAAATTGCTTTGAAGACTGATGCCTTACTTCGCGCATGGACCACTGGGTAAATTCTGACTTATCTTAGAAAGAAACATTCTCATGTTTTTTTGCATATTCACATTGGCAGTTTTAGGGGTATTCTGCAAGTGTAGACTGATTGATTGATAAACTGTTCAATGTGGATGCAATATTTTGTAATCCTAACAGGCTGGTTGCAGTTATAGGTTATTCATAGGAAAATTCGCGGTCTTTACGCCTAAGAATAAGTTAAGTTCGGTATTGTCTAGCAGTAAAAATTGATGTTGTACCCTTCGTAAGGGGTATATTGATGCTGTGAACAGGTCCTGATAATTAGTGAAGTGATATGGGTTTTTTGGCACTGGGAATAAATCATAATACAGCAAGCATTGCGATGCGTGAGCGAGTATCGTTTACGCCTGAGCGACTGCAAGATGCCTTGCTGTCTGCCCAGAAAATAATGGGAGTTCGAGAAACAGCCATACTCTCTACCTGTAACCGGACAGAAATTTACTGCTCATTAGACCAAGTTGAGCCTAAAGTATTACTCCATTGGCTTTCTGAGTATCATCATTTACATGATGAAGATGTGAGCAATTACATTTACTGCCATAAACAAGAGCAAGCAGTTCAGCATCTTATCCGGGTAGCCTGTGGTTTGGATTCAATGGTGCTGGGAGAACCGCAAATTCTTGGGCAGATTAAAACGGCTTATGCGCAAGCACAAGAAGCAGGAACTGTTGGACCGGCATTACGACGCTTGTTTCAGACTTGTTTTTCTGTTGCCAAGCAAGTACGAACTCAAACCAGTATTGGACAAAACCCTGTTTCAGTAGCTTATGCTGCAGTGTCACTCGCTCGGCAAATCTTTGCTGATTTATCAGAAACATCTGTTCTGCTGATTGGCGCTGGAGAAACCATTGAGCTTGTTGCTCGCCATTTGTTTGATATCAATGTTAAAACCATTATTTTTGCCAATCGAACATTAGATCGAGCTGCGAAATTAGCAGATAAGTTCAATGCGCAATCAATTGCTTTAGCTGACATTCCTGATTATCTTCCCAAGGTGGATATAGTCATTGCTTCAACAGCCAGCCAGCTGCCTGTGCTTGGCAAAGGGGCTACTGAGCGAGCATTGAAGGTGCGTAAACACCGGCCAATGTTTATGGTTGATCTAGCAGTTCCTCGGGATATTGAGCCCGAAGTCAGTGAGCTTGCTGATGTATATTTATATACCGTTGATGATCTTCGTGAAGTGATTGATGAGAATGTTCGGCAGCGTGAGCAAGCTGCATCGGAGGCCGAGAAGCTGGTATTAGAAGGTGCTGCAGAGTTTATGCTCAAGCTCAAAGAGCTTGATGCGATTGATGTGCTGAAAGCCATTCGAAAAAAAGCGGATATGCTCAAGGAAACTGAATTAGAGAAAGCACAACGTCAATTAAAAAATGGGGCAGATCCGGAGGCAGTGTTAGCTCAGTTTGCACATGCACTAACGAATAAATTAACGCATGCGCCCAGTGTGCAAATCAAGAAAGCAGGGGCTGAAGGAAGAATGGATTTGGTTAACTGGGCACAGTACCTGTTTGAAACAGATCAATAGCCCTTGCGCTAATTCTTGTAATTTTTGTTAAGTATTAACACTTGAAAGTCTGAGGATCATGAAGCCTTCTATTCACGCTAAATTAGAAAACCTGGCCGAGCGCTATGAAGAATTGGCCGCCCTCCTAAGTGATGCAGAAGTCATTACCGACCAGGAGCGATTTCGTAAATTCTCTAAAGAATATGCAGATTTAGAGGATGTTGTCAGCTGCTTTAAAAAGTATCAACAAGCCAAAGAAGATCACGAAGAAGCTGAAGCTTTAGCCAAAGATGGCGATGCAGAAATGCGAGAAATGGCTCTGGAAGAGTTAGTGGCAACAGCAAAGCTTATTGAAGAGCTTGAGCAAGCATTACAGGTTTTATTATTGCCTAAAGACCCGAATGATTCTCACAATATTTTCCTAGAAATACGTGCTGGAACAGGTGGTGATGAAGCCGCTATCTTTGCCGGTGACTTGTTCCGTATGTACAGCCGTTATGCTGAGCAACAAAAGTGGAAAGTGGAAGTAGTTAGCACCAATGAGGGTGAGCATGGCGGTTATAAAGAAATTATCAGTCGGGTAGTGGGTGAAGGTGTTTACGGTATGCTCAAGTTTGAGTCAGGTGCTCACCGTGTTCAGCGTGTGCCTGAAACTGAGTCTCAAGGCCGTATTCATACTTCAGCATGTACTGTTGCGATCATGGCTGAGCCTGATGAAATAGAGCAGATAGAAATCAATAAAGCCGACTTGCGCGTCGATACTTTCCGGGCATCTGGAGCGGGTGGACAGCACGTTAACAAAACAGACTCTGCTATTCGTTTAACGCACTTACCCACAGGGATTGTCGTTGAATGCCAGGATGAACGTTCTCAGCATAAAAACCGAGCAAAAGCGATGTCACTGTTAGCGGCGAAATTAAATTCTGCTGCTGAAGAAGTTGCGCGGAAAGAAGTGGCTGACCAGCGTAAGAGTCTGGTGGGTAGTGGTGATCGTTCGGAACGGATTAGAACGTATAACTATCCACAAGGCCGGGTTACGGATCACCGTATTAATCTAACACTGTATAAGTTACCAGAGGTAATGGAAGGTTCTTTAGACTCTGTAATACAGCCATTACTTCATGAGCATCAAGCCGAGCTACTGGCATCCATGAGTGATGACTGAGTTAACGATTGCTCAAGCCCTGGCGATGGCGGGTGATCTGAAAACAGTTTCTAGTGAGCCTCAAGTTGATATTGAGCACTTGCTTTGCTTTGTATTAAAGCAACCTCGGAGCTACTGCTTTACCTGGCCAGAAAAAACACTGTCTTGCGAACAGCAAAAAGCTTTTTTGGCATTGTTGGATGCACGTAAAGCGGGACAGCCTGTCGCTCATTTACTTGGGGAAAGGGGATTTTGGAAATTTGATCTTGAGGTATCAAATGCTACCCTCATCCCTCGCGCTGATACGGAATTATTGGTTGAGAAGATTTTGCAGCATCATGCAAAAGAGCAGAGTAACCAAGTGTTGGATTTAGGTTCTGGTACAGGTGCTATTGCGTTGGCGCTTGCCTATGAGCGACCTCATTGGCAAGTACTGGGGGTGGATGTGGTGCCTGAGGCGGTAGCGCTGGCAAGGCGAAATCAGCTGCGTGTCGGCGTCAATAATATTCAGTTTCTTGAAAGTGACTGGTTTTCAGCAATTTCTGAAGCGACACGCTACAACATAATTGTCAGTAACCCTCCGTATATTGATGCCTTAGACCCTCATTTACAGCAAGGTGATGTGCGCTTTGAGCCAAAATCTGCTTTGGTGGCTGCACAAAATGGTATGGCGGCTATTAATCATATTGCGCAATTAAGTACTTGCTACTTGAAGCCAGGTGGGTATTTGTACTTTGAGCATGGTTTTCAGCAGGCTGAAGTGGTACGACTGTTGTTAACTAAACTGGGTTATACCCATGTTCAGTCCGCATTCGATTTTGGTGGACAGGAACGAATTACTTGGGGAATATGGCCATCGTCCTAAGCTAAACCCTTTTTGGGTAATTTAATCGTGTCTATTAAGTCATCAACTGTTGTATTTCACTTTTTATGGTTATGCTGCAATGTTTAGCAATGACTTGCCTGTTCAGATGCAGTGAAGAGGCCAATCTGTCGAAGGAAAATACCTTATGCTAAGTGATGAAGAGCTGCTTCGGTATAGCCGTCAGATTATGCTGCCAGAAGTAGATATCCAGGGGCAGGAAGCGTTAGCAAAAAGCCGTGTTGCAATTATTGGGCTTGGAGGGTTAGGTTCACCTGTAAGTATGTATCTTGCAGCTGCTGGAGTGGGTGAACTAGTACTGGTCGATTTTGATCAGGTGGACCTGTCAAATTTACAACGACAAATTGTGCATACTTCTGACTCGATAGGTGTGGATAAAGTGCTTTCAGCAAGTAAAGCACTTAAGCAGCTTAATCCTACAACACACATTTTCACGATTAAAAGTAAGTTTACTCAAGCGCAGTTACCGGATGAAATTCTGCAGGCTGATGTTATTGTTGATGCAACAGATAATTTTAATACACGTTATGTGCTGAATCGTTTCTGTGTACGTCACAAAAAACCACTTGTTTCTGGGGCTGCAATTGGTTTGTCAGGACAAGTGACGGTATTTGATTCGCGGCAGCCAAACTCTCCATGCTACCACTGTTTATACCCAGAAGGACATGAAGAACAACCCATGACCTGTAGTGAGTCTGGTGTGTTAGCGTCAGTGGTGGGAATGATTGGTACTGTTCAGGCTACAGAAGTGATTAAACTGTTAGTTGGTTTTGGCACTACATTGGTTGGACGCTTACTGGTTTTGGATGCAAAGTACATGGATTGGCGCTCATTGAAGCTAGCGAAAAATGCTCAGTGCCAAGTTTGTGCTGATCAGAAGTCATAAGCCGTATTTTGCGGATAGATGTTTATGAACATTTAACCTGATATTGCAACAATTTTTTAAAGAATCTCCAGAATCTTCAGATTGCAACAGTGCTGTGATAATGAACAGCATAAAGGTAAGTACCTATTTGTCTTGTTAATATATGCTGGTTTTTTAATATAGCTTAAGATGCTAACTATAGGTTTCCGGTGTTGTTTATTCAGGGGTATCAATGATTGAAAAAATAAAGCACTTTTTACATACAGAGTCAGCGGGCGGCATAATTATGGTGGTTGCTGCTATTTTGGCACTGATTTGTGTTAACTCACCACTTTCTTACTATTATGACCAGCTTCTCTCTGTTGAACTAGTGATTAAAATTGGCACACTGGGTGTCGATAAACCCATTTTGTTGTGGATTAATGATGGCTTGATGGCTGTTTTTTTCCTGGTTGTTGGGCTTGAGGTAAAGCGAGAGTTTTTGTCAGGGGAGTTATCTTCTCCCAGTAAAGTGCTCTTGCCTTCGGTAGCTGCAGTGGGAGGTATGGTTGTACCTGCTGCGATTTATGCCGCGATGAATTACCAAGACCCTTTGGCACTTCAGGGGTGGGCTATACCAGCTGCAACTGATATTGCATTTGCGTTAGGTGTGCTCTCTCTATTAGGCAGTCGTGTTCCTCCTTCATTAAAAATCTTTTTAATGGCTCTGGCAATTATTGACGATTTAGGGGCCATTATTATTATTGCGTTATTTTACTCTAGTGATTTATCAATCGAGTCGATAATTGCTGCTTCAATTTGCCTAGTGATATTAGTGCTGCTTAATCGCTTTAAAGTGTTGCGTTTAGGGCCATACATGGTTGTGGGAACCATTATGTGGGTCTGTGTGTTAAAGTCTGGTGTTCATGCAACGCTAGCAGGCGTGCTTATTGCGTTTACAGTACCATTAAGAACCGGAGACCACACAGTCCTTTCGCCCTTACATAAGCTTGAAACGGGACTTCATAGTTGGGTTGCTTTTGCTATTTTGCCTATTTTTGCTTTTGCAAATGCGGGTGTTGGCCTAAGCATGACAGACTTAAAATCAGTCACTGATCCCATTCCTTTAGGTGTTATTGGCGGACTTTTTATTGGTAAACAACTAGGTGTATTTGGTTTTACCTGGGCTTTAATTAAGCTTGGGCTGGCAAAACTACCTAGTCATGCAACGTGGCGACAGTTGTATGGGGTTTCTTTGTTGTGTGGTATTGGTTTTACTATGAGCTTGTTTATTGGTTCACTGGCATTTGAACAAGTTGGTGGTGATTATCTAATGACAGATCGTATTGGTATTTTATTTGGCTCTTTACTCTCAGGTGTTATTGGTTATCTTGTGCTGAAGGGTGCTCCTAATAATACAAAGTCATTTGCCAACTGAGGACTATGAATGGAAGGACGTGCAGTACTTTTAGTGAATCTTGGCTCACCTGATTCGCCATCAGTCAGTGATGTTCGTCGTTACTTAAATCAATTTTTGATGGATAAGTATGTTATTGACCTACCTTATCTGTTGCGTCGGTTAATCGTCAGCTGTTTTGTACTGCCGCGTCGCCCTAAGCAGTCTGCTGAGGCTTATGCAAGTATTTGGTGGCCCGAAGGGTCACCATTAAAAGTATTAACGGAGCGTTTAACCGAACAATTAGCAAATAAAACACGAGCAGTATGTGTGCGTTATGCTATGCGCTATGGCTCTCCTAGTATTGAGCAGGAGCTCATAAGCTTAGCGAGCCGACCTGATGTGACAGAAATATTGGTTGTACCTCTTTATCCGCATTATGCAATGTCTACGGTTAAAACATGTGTTGTTGAGCTGGAGCGTATTACACGAGACCAAGATATACGCTTACCTGTTTATGTTCATCCCGTGTTTTATGAAGATGAGGCTTATATTGGTGCTTTGTATGACGTTGCTAAGCCATTTTTACAGCAGTCTTATGATCACTTGCTATTTAGCTATCATGGTGTACCAGAGCGACATATTCGAAAAGATGATCCGACAGGTTCTCACTGTTTGTCTTCAGCTGATTGTTGCCAACAAAGCTCAGTTGCACACTTAACTTGTTATCGCGCTCAGGTCCTGAAGACCACTGCGGCCTTTGTTGCAAAAGCAGGCATTGAGCAAGACAAATACTCTGTTGCTTTTCAGTCTCGCCTGGGTAAAGCAAAATGGTTGGAGCCTTACACTAATAAGCAGTTGGTTTCATTGGCAGAGCAGGGTGTAAAAAAACTGCTGGTTATGTGTCCTGCCTTTGTATCTGACTGCCTGGAAACACTAGAAGAAATTGCTATACAAGGTGAGGAAATATTTAAGGCTGCAGGAGGCGAGTCATTAACGCTGATTCCTTGTCTTAATGATCATGAGACTTGGGCAGAGGTGTTAGCGGCATGGTGGCAAAAGTCACCTGCCAAGCTGTCTAGAATTAAAGGTTAGGGTTAATATACCCAATACGAATGGTTTTTAGGTGCGGCCATCGAGTGACGAAGTCCCATGAGCCTATATTAGTAGGTGATTGGGGTGAGGAGAGAAGATAACAAAACCTAGAAATCATTCGTGAAGGGTATAGTAAAAAGGTAAATGATTGGGCACCAGTATCACAGCAGGACTAGCTAGATAATGGTGCCTGACTTTATTAGCAGCTATGGATTTGAGCGCATAAACCGAATCAAGCTTTGGTCGTTAAACATGCGACTTAAGCCGTCATTTAACAGGTCATTAATAATCTCTTGGTTTTTCACATCAGAAGGTGCTTTTACAACACGGTGTTTAGCTGAAGATTGATAACGGCCGGTGTATCGTTTGAAACCAATTTCGACAACAGCCTTAACGGTGGCTGAAACATTAACTTGAGTTACATAGTTACTATCTGGTGTATCGTAGTTTATTTCATCAATGTAAACATTGAATTTGACACTAGGGTTTTGGTTGTCGATTTGCATTTCCATTTGCAGTAAACCTTGTTCTACAGCATGTTTGATAGCTCTCGACAGGTCATTTTGAATAGTGATTGTGCTTGTTTTATCGTATAGCCCACCTCGTGTACCAAGCACTTTAGTAGGACGACTATCCTCAACATTAACCATTACTGTGCGCTGAACAACAGGTACACGTGTTGGCAGAGTAATTGTAGGGTTGACATTAATTTGCTGAGGAGACAAGACGCAGCCAGTCATGGTAAGTAGTATGGATAAACCCAGGCATACTGCAGATATCGTTCTTTTCATCATACTAGTTCATCGCTATGTCAGTCTTAACAAACACATTGTGTAGCTTTCGCCATTTAAGTAAAAATCAAAACACTAAGGTAGTGTTTTAGATAGAGGTTAAAAAAGCATTGAGATTGCTTTTAGATCATAATCATCTTTATTTAAACACACTATACCCACAGCAAAGTGCATATTGTAGCAGTATAAAAAACAGAGAGACTGATTAAACGTCAGGTCACTCACTTTAGACACTGTTTTAGCCTTTTATGTGAAATTTATCACTTTGTGCTTTGCGTTGGGTTTTTCTACCTTTGGTGGTTTATAGTTGTGAGTTAGCGTCAAACACTACTGAATAGTAATGTCATCGTGATTATCTTTTTGCAACTGGTTTAGTTTTTTGAGAAAGCGTTTGGCTCGATCAATGTGATTATGAAGTTCCTGGCTCTTGGGTGACAGTTTTAAAAGTGGTTTCCAGGTTTCAAGCGCTTGCTCTGGGTAGCCAGTACTGTACAGCTCAATGCCTTTTTGGGTTTGAGCTTGAACATAGTATTGGGTTTGTTGTTTTAGCGCTTTTCGCTGTTTTTTAAGGTCAGGATCATTGGGCGCCATTTTCTCAATTTCACTGAATAGGGACTGGGCAGACAAAAAGTCTTGTCGCTGTAATGCCAAAGAAAAACGTTCCTGAAGTTTACTCAGCTGCTTGACGTTATTCGCCGCTTTTTTACTTTGTTGATTTTCTTGTTGACGTTGTTCTGCTTGCTCAGCCAGACGCTCTGCCTGCAATGGTTTAACGGGGGCGCGTGCCGCAAGAGCCTCTTGCTGTTCTTGTGTGGCAATTTGGGTTAACTGCTTTTTAAGCGATGTAATGCGCTCTTCGTCTGCTGTGTGATAGGGTAACTTGTTTGCCAAATGCAAGCAGGCGAGTCCACGTTGGGAACGTTTTAAAACGACGGCATTATCTGCACATTGTAATAAGAAATAATAAAGCTCACCTTGTTTGGCTTTGGCTGATTTGAGCTGTTGGCGAATATGTAAATTGGTTGGATCAGCTTCAGCCATTTCTTCAAGTAAGCTTATTTCATCACTCAGTACCGTAGCTTGTAATAAATAAAGTCGGTTCTGTAGTTTAGTGATATGTATATCACGTTGTGATCGTGTTTGTTCAAAAGCAGCCTGCAGTTTTTCATCATCAGGCTTGAGCATTAACGCTTGCTCATAGCGGGTAAGCGCTGTATGCCACTTTTGATTGGCGGCAGATGCTTCTGCTTCTGCAGTTAACGTCTCAATATTTTGTGTGGGGTAGGGAGGTTTTTCTCTGTAAGTGAGAAAAGCTTGAGGTAATCTGCACCCTGCAAGCTGTATACAGCATAATACAATTAAAATAGGGAAGCGAAATGACGAGTATCTCATTGGTCTTGCGCCTCATGGAGAATCTTTTTGACTAATTCTCGCATTGTCTCGTGATATTCTCCTGTGAGATTGGTCACGCGAAAAGCTTCAATTTCTGTTGCTTTACCTTTAAGCGATAAACTGCCATGGTGCTGTACGCAAACTTTGTCTTTTACTGTTGGATGTTCATAAATGCTGGAAGGGATAATGATTTGCCCAGAACCAGCTTTGTCAGCTAAGCGAGAGGCTAAGTTAACCGCATCGCCAATGACGGTATACTCCAGGCGTTCATTAGCACCAAGTAAACCTGCTAGCATTAAACCACAGTTCATTCCAATTCGTACATTAACAGGGAATAAACCATTCTCTTGTCGTTTTTTATTCACCACGCGAATCAATTTTTGTACTGCAACAGCATAGGCAATAGCATTTAAACGATGGTTGGCATCTGGGGTTGGTGTACCAAATACGACCATTGCACAGTCGCCAATAAACTTATCGACAATGCCCGAAAACGCTGTACTACACTCATAAAAGTAACTGAAATACTCATTGAGCATGGCAGCCACATCTTTGGGGGACATATTTTCTGATAAGCTGGTAAAACCAACAATGTCGACAAAAACGACAGTTGCTTCGACCTGCTGTCCACCGCCAATGGTGACTTCATCCATTTTTTCTAACAGCTGTGTTGCCACGCTTTTTGAGACGAAGCGAGAAAAAATAGACTCAATCTGTGAGCGTTCACCAAAACCTTTCGCTAGCGTTTTCATGCTGGCAGCGAGATAACTAAGCTCATCCTGTGATAAAGCCGTGTTTTTTTCTTCTCTGCCATGGCTTAGTGCTTCGGAAGCTGCATTCATCAGGCTATGAATGGGTCTTGATAGCCGGCGTCCCATTACAATGGCAATAAAGCTCATCAGTAATGACAGGATCACGGTGGTGAGGATAATCCCTTTTACTGAGCTGCGAACCACTTCAAACATGCGAACTTGACTGAAGCTAACCATCGCATAGCCTGCAACAACATCCTGAAATTGGATAGCACTAACAAAAGCAACCATTTCTGCTTTTTCAGAATGACTTCCTGGCTTTTTCCACTCGACACGAAAAGTATCATTGGGTAGGCGGTTATCCTCGGTGAGTAAATTTTTGACAGAGGCTTGTGGAATATAGCCTTGGGCGACCATCAACTCACCATTGTTGGTGTATACGGCCACACCTTTTATATCGGACTCATTTGAGAGATTGTTGGTTAACACCTTTAGCCCAACGAGATCATCGGTAAATAGGGGTTCTTGTGCTGCGGCTGCAAGCTGGTTAACGATGGTGGTACCAAAATCATCAACTTGCTCTTTCATGAGTCGGTACTGATTGGTAGTGATCACTGTGCCCATGATGGCCATACCAACAGTCATTGTTAAGGTCAGAATAAAAGCGAGTTTATAGGCAATTGGTAAACGTATACTTTGCCAGACAGAAGGTGTCTGTGATATGGACGTTGGAGTTGACGTATTAATTGCGTTTGACAATGTCTGGTCCAGATAGCAAATTGAGTTATACCTAAATGTTGGCTGTTGTTTGTGTCGTGTTAACAGGCCCTAAGCAGTAAATAAGACAGCTTATTGCTATTAAGTTGCTTTTTAGTAGAGGAATGCTCCTGAGTAATACAAAAGGCTGGTCATAATTTAAACATGTAATAGCTGTGATAAGCTATCATTGTTTGCTTAAGAAGTGCCCTCATGTTATTGCCAGCCTTAATTTCTGCCTTGTCAGATAACTGCGTTACTTTTAACAGTGTGATTGGAAGTACAGTCTATCAAGACACTTTTCTAAAGGGCAGTAAATCACTAAAAGACTGCAGATAAGACCTTTAGTTTATATAAGGTTTGCCTTAACTAAAATAAAAGCCGTCAAATAATGGCCGTTATTGGTCGTTTTGTGGAGCGTATTATACCAGTTATGTATGTGGCATCTTGCTAAATAATTTTGTTCTATGTCTCATTTTGACTAAGAGCAAGTTCTAATATGTGGCTTAATTTATGAGCTGCTGAATATCAAAAGCTTATTTCTTGTCAGGCAGTCAATACATCAAGTTTAAGTACTATCTGAGAGTGACCGTTAATAGGGGATCACATTACTAGTACTTCGAGTACGTATATAAGAATAAGTTAGATTTATACTCACCATTTTTAATATCAATGGGAACACGCAGTCAAATGGGTTTGATTTCGGTATAATGAAAGCGCTGTACTTATCAAGTCACAGCAATCTCAACGCGTGAAGCTATAAACATACTAAAAGCACCTTAGAGAGCCGAAGCAGTTATGACTGTACATACCCATGATGTATTGATCGTTGGCGGTGGCGTATCCGGTACCGCACTCCTCTATGAACTTGCAAAATTTACCAACCTTAAGTCTATTTGTTTAGTTGAGAAGTATTATGACTTGGCTCAGGTGAGCTCCAAGGGCAGTAATAACAGTCAGACAATCCATTGTGGTGATATCGAGACCAACTATAGCTTAGAAAAGGCAATTGTCGTCAAACGTGCTGCTGATATGCTTAGAACCTATGCTTTGCAGCTACCAAAAGAAGAGTATGAGCAAATCGTATTCAAGTACCCCAAAATGGTACTAGGTGTTGGTGCTAAGGAAAGCCAGTTTCTGCGCGAACGCTATGATGTGTTTAAGCATCATTTTCCCAGTATGGAGTTGTTTGAGAAAAGTGATATTGCCAAAGTTGAGCCAAATGTTGTTAATGTCAATGGTCGAGAACGGCCAGAAGAACTGGCAGCATTAGGTGCTGTTGATGAGTACACCGCTGTCGATTACGCCACACTCTCTCGCTCTTTTGTAGCACAAGCCAAGCAGGCTCAGGATAAGTCAATTGATATTTGCTTGGGTACAAAAGTTGAGGACATTCGTCGAGATGGTGAACGATTTAGAGTTGTTACTGACAAAGGCGATTATTATGCAAAGTTTGTTGTTGTTTCTGCTTGTGGGCATAGTTTGCTCTATGCGCAGAAAATGGGGTATGGCTTAAACTTTTCTTGTATGCCAATGGCGGGGAGCTTTTACTTCACCCCTAAGGTATTAAATGGAAAAGTCTATACTGTTCAAAATGATAAACTCCCGTTTGCAGCAATTCATGGTGATCCTGACGTATTAGTTGATGGCAAAACACGTTTTGGACCAACCGCGCTACTGTTACCTATGTTGGAGCGTTATAATCCCAGTACTATTTTAGACTTTTTTAAAGTACTTCAACTGGATAGTGCTGTCGTTAAAGTATTTTGGGATTTATTAAAAGTACCTGATATTCGTAATTACATATTTAAAAATATGTTATTTGAAGTACCTTATGTGCGGCGCAGATTATTCTTAAAAGATGCCCAAAAAATTGTTCCCTCTTTGACATTGGCTGATGTTTCTTTTGCTAAAGGATTTGGTGGTGTAAGGCCACAGTTGATTGATAAAGAGAAAAAACAGCTATTGATGGGAGAGGCTAAAATTAAAGAAAAAGGCATTATTTTTAATATGACGCCATCTCCAGGTGGGACTAGTTGTTTAGATAATGCTGAAAAAGACCTGCAATCAATCGTAGATTATTTAGGTTGTGAGTTTGATGAAAATAAATTTAAAGAAACGCTATTTAAGTGATTAATGATTAATCAGGCCCGAAAAGGGCCTTTTTTGTGCCCTATTACAGATCACATTGCGCCTTCATTGGGCATCTAACAAGGATAAGTTCGTATTTTCAGGGAATGGCTGTAGTTAGTTTTTTAGCCAAATTGAAAAATTATATTTGTGCTGACTAAGCTCAATTATCGTAGTGCGCTAGGGATATACGCGTATTTTTCATTTCCCTTTTACTCTTGGATCTAAAGTTTAATGTATGGCAGATCAACCTGGCATCCTTTATGCAGTGAATAGAAAGTGTTAACTCCTTCCAAGTTGTTATCTTTTTATAGCAGTGACTTGTTCGCTGCTTTTTTATTTTAGCTCACCTAAATTAGATGCTTCTAATTGTTAAAAGGAGAGCTTCCCAGATTAAACTGAGTTAGTTTTAGTGAAGTTTTTTGATGTTTATTTTCCTTTCTTACGAGAAAAACAACCTTAAGTAAGCATGGCAACCTAGTGTTCTAGGTACCCGACAAGATGGGTATATATTAGATAAATCTTTATTTTGAGCATTATACCTCACTCGCCTTTAGTAAACTTAGTTTGCTGACTGTATAATAATTATCTAGAATGTAACAGATTGTTTATTTTTGATGTGTTTTATTTTATAAAAAGAGATGAATAGGTTGTGTACCGATGAGCTTTCAGAGGATTTAATCTGAAGCTTGTACCCTTGTGCTAGTCATTATTAGAGGGAGTGTTTCGTCTTGTTGCCAGGGGACTGCTATTCAGTCACTCAGGAAGTAATCCATAAATTGCATTACTTACTTTTGGCGCAGTCAGCACTTTTTAATTTAGTCAAACGCGACTGTCTTTCCTGAACAGAAGCTTGGCCCGCTAATTATGACTCTCTATGGGTATTGCGTAGTAAACGCCAAAATAATGAAAACATAATGAAAAGTTGATTGCGTTTGTTTTGCCAATAGGAGTCTTGACTATGATATTAAAAAAGATTTCACGTGCTGTGTGTATGTCTTTTCTGTGTGTAGGCATTGCCGCACAGGCTGCTGTCGTTCCAGAAGGGGTTAAGTTGGATGAAGAGCAGCGGTTAGTTCGGGGCAATGGTTCAGAACCTGCTTCTATCGATCCTCAAAAAATTGAAGGAACACCTGGTTCAGCTATTGCGCGGGATTTGTTTGAAGGGCTTGTTTCTAATGCTCAGGATGGCAGTGTAATACCAGGAGTAGCTGAAAGCTGGGATGTAAGTGAAGATAAGATGGTGTATACCTTCAAGTTACGTCAGGATGCGCGTTGGTCTAATGGCGATCCTGTGACTGCTGAAGACTTTGTATATGCTTTTCAGCGTGGAGTTGACCCTAAATTAGCCTCTAATTATGCGTGGTACTTTGAACTAGCGGCCATCAAAAATGCAGGTGCTATTATCAATGGCAAAGAAGATAAGTCTAAATTAGGCGTAAAAGCGGTTGATGATCATACTTTCCAAGTTACCTTGGAGAAGCCTTTACCTTACTTTGTTAAAATGATGGTGCATACGACCACATACCCAGTACCTAAGAAAGTAATAGAAAAGCTTGGAGATCAGTGGACTCGCCCCGGAAAAATGGTATCTAACGGTGCATTTAAGTTAAAGAGCTGGGTAGTTAACGAAAAAATTGTCGTAGAGCGTAATCCAAATTACTGGAACAATAAGCAAACTGTATTAAACGAAGTTGTCTTTTTACCTATTCAAGAGCGCAATGCTGAGCTTGATCGTTACCGTGCAAATGAAGTACATCTGACCTATGAGCGGTTACCTATTGAGCAGTTTAAACGTATTAAAAAAGACATGGCTGACGAGTTACACATTACCGGTCAGGCATCAACTTACTACTACAGTTTCTACACACGTAAAAAACCATTTGATAATGTCAAAGTAAGAAAAGCGTTATCATTAGCCATTGATCGGTCCATTATTACTGACAAAATCCTAGGTATGGGCCAGATACCAACCTTCAATCTTACACCTGCTAATATTGATGGGTTTAAAGCACCTGAGAATAAAATTGCTAAGTTATCTCAGAAAGAACGCAATGAAATGGCGAAAAAATTATTAGCTGAAGCCGGATACTCAAAAGATAAGCCATTGTCTTTCACGCTGTTGTATAATACAGATGACAATCATAAAAAGATTGCAGTAGCTATTGCATCTATGTGGAAAAAAACATTAGGTGCTAAAGTTTCACTTGAAAATCAGGAATGGAAAACCTACCTCGATAATAAGCGTTTAGGTAATTTTGAAGTGGCTAGGGCAGGCTGGAATGGTGATTACAATGAAGCATCAACAATGCTTGATTTAATGACCTCTAAAAACACGTTGAATGATCCAAAGTATAACAATCCTGAGTATGACCAGTTGCTTGTTAGTGCGATTAAAGCTGAAAATCCTGGTGAGTTTTACATGAAAGCAGAGCAACTGCTTGCCCGTGATATGCCTATTGCCCCCATTTATCATGATGTAACAGCCCGTCTTGTTAAGCCGTTTGTTGGTGGTTATCAAAACCAAGATCCACTGAATAATATTTATTCAAAAGATTATTACATCATCAAACACTAAAAATATAAAGTATATCTATAACGAGGTTATAAAAGGAGAGTAACCATAAACATTAGCTCAGTAATAATAGTAAAAGCTATTTGTTATTGAGCTAACTTGTTGGTTATAGGACTTAAAAAATCGTTATAGTGATAAGCGCTGGCTCAGACTTTTATTTAATAATTTAACATTTTTAGAATAAAAACTGGCCAGCAATTGCTACGGCGGGATCAGTTTATGTTAAAGCTAATTATGCGCAGACTTGTTATTGCTGTGCCCACCTTATTGATTTTGATTGCCATTTCTTTTTTTCTGATGCACTCCGCACCAGGAAGTCCATTTACCTCTGAAAGAGCACTCCCTGCTGAAGTGCTTGCAAATATTGAAGCAAAATATCATTTAAATGAACCTGTCTGGAAACAGTTTTTTATTTATCTTGGAAATTTATTACAAGGAGATCTAGGTCCTTCATTTAAGTATAAGGACTATACCGTTAATGAATTATTAGCGCAGGCGTTTCCTGTTTCAGCCAAGCTAGGTATTGCGTCTTTTATTGTCGCATTGGTTTTTGGGGTGACATTTGGGGTTGTGGCTGCCATCAGACAAAATACTTGGATTGACTATACAAGTATGACAGTAGCTATGACGGGGGTAGTCATTCCAAACTTTGTGTTGGCACCGCTTATGGTGTTGGTATTTGCCATTATGTATCGATGGCTTCCAGCAGGTGGCTGGAACGATGGACAGTTTAAATACATGATTTTGCCTGTTATTGCAATGGCAACACACTACATTGCTGCGATAGCGCGTATAACACGTGGGAGTATGATTGAAGTATTAAACAGTAATTATATTCGAACAGCGCGTGCAAAAGGGTTGCCGGGTAGCTATATTATTTTTCGCCATGCATTACGTCCGACGTTGTTACCTGTTGTATCTTATTTAGGTCCTGCATTTGTCGGTATTATTACTGGATCAGTTGTCATTGAAACCATTTTTAATATTGGTGGCGTTGGTCAGCTGTTTGTGAATGGTGCGCTAAATCGTGATTACTCAATGGTGATGGGATTAACCATTTTAATCGGTGTTTTAACAATTAGTTTTAATGCTATTGTCGATATTTTATATGGACTTATCGACCCTAAAATTCGTTATGCATAAAACAATATGTCTTCACTGAGGTGGACAGAATACTCAAGGGAGTGACTGTTATCAGTGAAAGGCAAAAAATAATGCCGGTGAGAGAAGAGATAAACACATGTTAACGCTAACCAAAAAAATTGATGCATTGGATAACCTGGTAGAGGCTTCAGAAGTAAAAGGGCGAAGTTTATGGCAAGATGCCTGGATTCGTTTCATTAAAAATAAAGCAGCTATTTCTAGCTTAATTTTATTGTTATTAATTACCATAATGACATTTATTGGTCCCAGTATTAGTGAATATGCTTATGATGATACAGACTGGGGGGCAATGGATGTAGCACCATCAATGGATGATGGCCATTACTTTGGCACAGATAGTTTAGGTAGAGACCTCTTTGTTCGCACAATGATGGGTGGACAAATATCGATGCTTGTTGGGGTTTCTGGTGCATTAGTGGCGGTTATTTTTGGCACCCTTTATGGCGCTATTTCTGGCTTTGTAGGAGGGAAAGTCGATAACTTGATGATGCGTACTCTTGAAGTCTTGAACTCATTTCCTTTTATGTTTTTTGTCATATTATTGGTGACATTTTTTGGGCGGGATATTCTACTCATTTTTGTGGCGATAGGTATGGTGTCGTGGTTGGATATGGCCAGGATAGTGCGTGGACAGACCTTAAGTATGAAAAATAAGGAGTTTATTGAAGCGGCTCATGCTTGTGGTGTGCGTACCAGTAAAATAATAACACGACATATTGTTCCTAATGTGTTGGGCGTTGTGGTTGTTTATGCAACATTATTAGTACCAAGTATGATTTTATTTGAGTCTTTTTTGAGTTTTCTGGGATTAGGTATACAAGAACCACAAACGAGCTGGGGTGCCCTTATTTCAGAAGGACGTAAGACCATGGATTTATACCCATGGCAATTATTGTTCCCTGCTGGATTTCTAGTAGTGACACTATTTTGTTTTAATTTTATTGGTGACGGTTTGCGTGATGCATTAGACCCCAAAGACCGCTAGGGAGAAGATAGTATGTCATTGCTGGCAGTAAATAATTTAAAAGTTCAGTTTACTACGCATGATGGTGTAGTAACCGCAGTAGATGATTTAACGTTCTCCTTATCTGAAGGTGAAACATTAGGTATTGTAGGTGAGTCAGGCTCAGGAAAAAGCCAAATGGCATTTTCTTTGATGGGGTTACTCGCCAAGAATGGTAAAGTATCAGGTTCTGCTGAGTTTGAAGGACAAAATATTCTGAACTTACCTGCTTCAGCGTTAAATAAAATTCGTGCAGAAAAAATTGCGATGATTTTTCAGGATCCCATGACTTGCCTTAACCCTTATATGAAAATTGGTAAGCAGTTAATGGAGGTCTTGATTCTTCATAAAAATATGACGAAACAGGAAGCAAAAGCTGAATCTATTCGTTTATTAGATGCTGTAAAAATTCCTGAAGCTAAAAAACGTTTTGATATGTATCCTCATGAGTTCTCAGGAGGAATGCGTCAACGTGTTATGATTGCAATGGCCTTATTATGCAGTCCTAAACTGCTGATTGCGGATGAGCCTACCACCGCGTTGGATGTAACGGTTCAAGCTCAAATTATTACTTTGTTGCAGGAGCTGAAAAAGGAATTTAATACAGCAATTATTATGATCACTCATGACTTAGGCGTTGTAGCAGGGCTTTGCGATAAAGTCATGGTAATGTATGCAGGCCGTACGATGGAATATGGCTCTGTTCAGGATGTTTTCCACAAGCCAACACATCCTTATACAAAAGGTCTGCTTGCTTCAATTCCTGACTTGGAGTTTGATCAGGCTGAGCTTCAGACAATTCCCGGTAATCCTCCCAATTTATTGAGCTTACCAAAAGGTTGCCCATTTCAAGAGCGCTGCCAATACGCTGTAGACCTGTGTCGAGCAGAGAAGCCCGCCTTAACAACATTTAATCAGTATCAACAACGTGCTTGTCACCTGACCGAGGAGGCTGTTGCATGATGGCGCCACAAAATGTTATTGCCCAAATCCGTGATTTGAAAGTGCATTTTCAGGTAGATAAAGGACGGCGCTGGCCTTGGGAGCCTAAGCCTGTTTTGAAGGCTGTTGATGGTGTGAGCTTTGATATTTATGAGGGCGAAACACTTGGTGTTGTCGGTGAGTCGGGATGCGGTAAGTCAACATTAGCGAGAGCATTAATTGGGCTGATTCCTGCCCAAGATGGCCAAGTACTTTGGTTAGGGCAAGATTTAACCCAGCTTGATGAAAAAAAACTACGCGTGAAACGTCAGGACTTACAATTTATATTTCAGGACCCACTAGCCTCATTAAATCCAAGAATGACTATTGGTGAGATCATTGCAGAGCCTTTGATAAGCTTTTATCCCCACCTTTCTCGGAGGAAGGTTGAGGAAAGAGTGAAGTCAATGATGAAGCGCGTTGGCCTGCTACAAAATGTCATTAACCGTTATCCTCATGAATTTTCTGGTGGTCAATGTCAGCGTGTTGGTATCGCACGAGCACTTATTTTAGAGCCAAAATTGGTAGTGTGTGATGAGCCGGTCAGTGCACTGGATGTTTCTATACAAGCTCAGGTTGTTAACTTGTTGAAAGAGTTGCAACATGAAATGGGGCTATCATTGGTGTTTATTGCGCACGATCTGAGTGTTGTAAAACATATCAGTGACCGCGTGATGGTGATGTATTTGGGGAATATGATTGAACTCGCTGAAAGACACGAGTTGTATGATAACCCTTTACACCCCTATACCAAAGCACTGCTTTCTGCTGTACCTGTTCCTGATCCTGAAAAAGAACGTAATAAGCAAATACAGTTATTAGAAGGTGATTTACCTTCACCTATCAACCCACCTGCGGGCTGTGTTTTCTGTACCCGTTGCCCTATTAGTGATGAGCGTTGTTTCAGTGATCGTCCGAAACTGATCGCGCGTGATGGGCACCGTGTGGCATGTCATAAAATAGAAGAGTAAGTGGTTTTTGCTGCTTCTCTTAAGAAACAAAAAACGGCAAGTGTGAACTTGCCGTTTTTTGTTTCTTTTTACTGTAAATGGGAGGTATTTATTTGTGAGTCGCACCCATCTTTTCCATTGCTTCAACATAGGGAGCAGCTTCAGTATGCTGACACAAGAGTGACAAGAACGCCTCCCCTGACTGATTCTTAACGTTAATGTCATAGCCAGCCTTGACAAAAAAATCTAAGAAGCGTGCGAAATCATCTTCTCGTAAGCTTTGATAGGCTCGCAGTAAAATATAGTAACCTACCGGAGTATCATCTGCGGGACGGGCTTCAAGAAGTGTTTTCAGGCGGTCATCACTTAGTGTCTCGCCGATTACTTTTTGCTTGTCTTTTTTCATGCTATTCACAGTATATTTAATGTGCAACAAACCCTAACAATGATTAAAGGGTATAGCTAGACCTGTATTATTCTTCTATATGCATGAATGTAAAAGACTTTATTATAATTTTTAATGATAAGATTATACTGAATTATTTTTACTGCTTATGATTGTATGCCAGCAGAGCTATTTCTAACCTCCCTGATGATTCAAGTTAAACACTGAGAATATTCTTATAAATCTGAAAATAGGGATAATGCTGACAATTATGAGTTTTTCACTTGCTCATGATGCGGCTTAATAAGTACTCATCCTCATTTGTTATATAAATTAGAAATAAATCTCGATAATTATATTTCAATAATTTTTATAAATACATTTTGTTTTGAGAATAGCGTCAAAACAAGATTATGAAATAGTGAGTATAAATTGCGTGTGTTAATTACCCTCAATGTGTAATAAAGAGTAACAAGGATGCGTCATAAAAAAATTGCTATAGCCGTTGCAGGTTTTGTTTTTGGCTCCGTCATTATAGGCATTTTTAAATTAACTGGCTCGAATAGTGTAACTACCCCCATTGAAATAAGTGAAAAAAATGTAAAAACGCTTGAGGGGAATCAGGGTTTAGATTTGCCCCCTATACAAGAAAAGACAGTGAGTCAGAAAAAAGAAGAAAAGGAGCAGTTGGTCACTCATTATGAGGCTAACACATTATGGAGCTTGGATGAGTGGCAGCCGACTTATGATGATGAAGGTTTAACTTATTATGAGACGGAAACTGATTCGACAGTTTTTTCTTCTTTACAACCTGGTCAAACACTTACATTTCAGATACCACAAGAACAGGTTCCATTTACAGTAACCTTTTCCAACAAGAAAAAAGGATTTGGAGATATAGACATTGTACGTGGTGATATTCCTAATACAACGCAAGGTGCCTCTGTAATCAAAGGTAAAATTGATACTCATCTTACCCTTATTACTGCTAGCTCAACCTATACCATTATTGTTGATAATGAAACAGGAAAAACAAAAATAATTGATGAAAAAGAGCGCGCTAAGAAACAATTTATTGATGAAAATGATGGTTTGATCCAGCCCAAAGTTGAAGAAGCTCTGCCTCCAGGAATGGATAAAAGCCAGTTAACAAAAAGTAATGTTCATACACATGAACATTCCTAATACAAGTAAAAGCCGATACTAAATCGAGGGAAACTATGAAAATATTAAAAAATAAAATGATTGGGTTAAGTACAGCGGTGGGGCTTTCATGCTTGTCTATGCTAGCTACTGCAGAAGCTAAAACATTAGATATGTTGTTGTTGTATACTCCTGAAGCGACAACAACATGGGAAGGTCGAGATATTAATGCTCGAATTAATAGTTTTGTAGAGTACTTTAATCGTACTCTAAAAAATAGTGATGCAGGGTTTGATGCTAGAATTGTTCATATTCAGCAAGTGGACTGGGCTGGTGATCTTAATCGAGCAACTAATCAATCATTAAGTCAAGTAAGCTATGATCAGCGGATTAATCAGTTACGTGATAAATATGGTGCTGATATTGTTTCCGTTGTTTATAAAAACCCTCCTGGGGAATCTTGTGGTATTGGCTGGATTTCAAGTGGCGCTAATGATGGTTCTTTTTACCGTAATTCTGCAAGAGGGGATCATGGTTATAACCTGTCAGCAGTAAATTGCTATATTTATATAGTTGCGCACGAAACAGGCCATAATATGGGGCTTCGCCACTCATTACCTCAGGATAATGAAAGTGGTTATAATCCTTACTATCATAGTTTAGGTGCGTTCACATTTAGTCGAGGTTGGGGGGAAAATAACTCATTCCATACACCGATGGCTTATCCTTCAGCGTATGGTACATGGAATGTGCAACCGATTTTCTCTAATCCCAGAAAATATATCTGTGAAGGTCGCGCTTGTGGTAGCAGTAATGTTGCGGATGCGAGTAGGGCATTATCAGAAATGAGTGATCAGCTTGTCTCTTTTCGTCCTACCAAGGTGTCGAATACGACAAACACAACAACGGTGAATCCGCCCGTTAATATACAACAGAAGATTGATTTTACATATGACTTTGCAAGATCAATGTCTGGGTGGAATAGCTTTTATAGTTCACTGAACTATGCTTACGATCATCGGAACCGAGCCAACCAAATATTGGAAGTTAAAAATACAGGTTATTACTGGACTGGTACTATTGGTGATGTGAAAGAGCATATTAAAGCAGGTGAAAACTTCCAGTTAAGCTTTGATACGTGGATAAGCAGTGCAACGCCGTTGTATGCATATCTTTATATTGTGAATACCAGTGGTCAGTATCAATGGATTCCTGTTAGCACACAAAGTGTTCCTGGGTGGCGTTGGACAACCTTGCAAGGCGTAGTTAATATTCCAAATCAAAATATTAAATATGCTGAGCTTTATATGTATAGTCCTGCTCATAAAGGCTTCTTTATTGATAATGTAAGAATAAAACAACTATAGTCATATCTTGATTTTTTTGGTTAAAGCCACACTCAGTGTGGCTTTTTTTGTTTGCCCGGCAAAGCCTGCAACCCAGTGGTTCGAGCCTTTTTAGAAAGCGGCATCACGGAGGATGCGAGATATGAGGCAAGCTCAATAGGCAGTTCCCAGGGAGGAGTCAACCGCCATTTAAATTCATAAACATGAAGCGTTGGCGAAGTGCTCGCAGCCCGTTAGCGAGTTACGCTATGCTAAATAATGGGTTTCACAGAGAGTATAAATTGGTGGATATGGCCGCTACAGGAGTAGGCATTTCTGTTTCAGTGATCTGAATAATTAATTGCAGGAGCCGTATACGAGATCCGTACATACTGTTCTGTGAGAGGGATAAGGTGTAAGCCTCACCCTACTCAATATAGGTTATGTGGTACTAAAAAAATGATGTGCTATTTTAAAAGCGCTTTAACATGCTTTAAAAGGAATTAAGTGAATCAGTCAGTTCAGTAAATTATATTCGCTATTAATGATAGGATTACCCCAAAATCACTATCATTAATAGCAACGGCCTTCAGAAAACAAAATACCCATTACTATCAATTAGATATCTTAAATTTTATTGTATTAATCTGGTTCAAATAGTGAGAATCAGTTAAAATAAATCTGAGTGACGTGCACTAATAGTTGGCTGTAAGGAAAGAATGAATTCCAGACGAGTACCTGTCTTGGGTTATAGAGTGCCATAACCCAGAATTTAAACCTGGTACATGTGCTGAGTGGCTAGCAGGCCGTTTACCAAATCCAGTGGAGGACTTAGAACAATGGTCAGCCTAGTAAAACACGTAGATTATTGAGCTGTTATGTTTTATGGAGTCTTATGCTTAAGTCCTTTTTGGTATTATTGATAGAGATTTATCAAAAGTACATTTCTCCTTATAAGGGATACAGATGTGCGCATGGGGTATTTTATAAGGGGGATTCATGTTCTTGTGCGGTAAAAAAAGTTATCCAACGACGTGGTTTAATTAGAGGCTACAGCGATATAGGGAATCAATTTGCACGGTGTTCCTACGCATATGAAAGACTGGAGGAAGAAAAAGATAAAAAAAGAAGAAAAAAGGACAATTGGATGGCAGATTGTCTGGAGTTACCATGCAGCGTTATTTATTGTATGCCTTCACCTAAAAAGTGGTGCAAGGGTTCTGATGTAGATGGTTGTGATTTACCTTGTTATTGTTTGTAAGGTGTTTAACATAACAAAAGGGTCAAACTGACGCCTAGCGGCGCAGTTCTCCTAAGTGTTAGTTGCTATTAGGTCAAGCTATGTATTCTTGTCCAAACTGTAATGAAGAAACATTTTCCATTTTGGATAAGTTTAAATCGTACAGCTTAAAACCGGCTAAGTGTGTCAAATGTGGAGAACTGGTAAGCCCCAAGGGTTGGAACTCTGCACTACCTGTTTGGTGTACTTGTGGTTTTGTTTGTGGCGCATATATTAAAATCATGGGCTTCAATTATTTTAGCTTTAATCGTTATCGTTTTAGCATCATGTATTTCCTTTCATAGGGAGCCGATGGCTAAGGTAAATATTGAAAAAGCAAAAAATCAATATTGGTTGGCATTTTACATTCTCTTAATTATTTTAGTTTGGCTTATGTATGATGGTTTTCTTAGATAATACAGTAACTAACAAAGCTATCAACAGGACATTACTTTCGTCACTTAGTTTTTGTGCTTGAATAGTAAATAAATCCAATCAACTACAATTCGTCAGCTATAACGGCGTTAAGTGAATATGGAAGGTATGGATATAAAGAAAAAAAACCTAGCACCATTGATTAGCGCGTTTTTATTTTACGCAGCTAGTATTTATTGCTTTATGTGGGCAGCATCCTCTTTTAGCTTGTCGTTCACAGTTTGTAATGGCGAAAGCAGTATTTTTCATGAAATCCCTCGTTGCCGATGGCCTTCAATAGCAGGTATCGGTTTTTGGGGTTTTGGTATCCTGGGTTTTGCGTTGTTATCCGTATGCATATATCGCATGGTAAAAAAGAATGGCGAAAATACTTAACAAGGCAACGCACATTTCGTGCCTAAAGGTACTCCATTCAGACAACCCAAGCTTTGCTTGGTGGCTGCGACATTACGTTTCTTGAGAAATTATGGATAAGAAAAGAGTCATTGAAAAACTAAGGCGTGGTGCAAAGTCTTTGGAGCCAAAGAAGCTAAATGTGCTTTCAACTCCAATAGACTTTCGTATAGGCTATATTTCAGAGAAAGAAGGTTTAGTTCCAACCTTCGTTAGGTTTCAACGTACTCCAGTATTTGTGTCGCCGGAAATTTACTTGAATATAGAGCATATTCATCATGCTGAAGTAGCGGCAAAACCGCACCCTAGTCAAGTGGATCGTGTGGCAGTACGTTTTACGCAGCAAGGTATAGAACGAATAAATGCGCTGGTGGGTTGTCCAGATTTACCTACACTAGTAATTTATATAAACAATGTTTCGGTAGCTAGTATTTCTATAACATCAAAATTACCTGCGGCTCCCGTTGAATTTAATATATTTGAATCTGATGAAGAGGCTGAGTATTTTGTTAGCCTAGCAAATTCAGTAAAAGCATAACAAGACGATGCGGTTGAATATAGGCATTATGTCTAGTCAAGGAATCGAGTAATGTACGAATCATTTGATGATTACAAAGGGTATATGGAGGAAAACAAAGATAAGTTTCCTAGCCATGTATTTGAATTTGCCACTGATGTTTACCGTCATCACTTAGATAGTCCACATTCCTTACATGATTCATGGATGACTTCAGTAATAGTCAGGGAAAATAGGAATCCAGAGCGCCCATTTGATCCGGAGCCTACAATTGAAATTGAATTGCTTGGTCAGAAGCATGATCGGTCAATTAACCTAAGTTATTCCGGTATCGAAAGATACACTATCGAAGGGCTAAAGAATCCTTACAATTGGGGTGACACCTATCAAGGTGACATTAGTTGCCATGAGGTGAGGTTAAGTGCAGAAGGTTTTCTCATCCACGAAATACTGTTCGTGTCTGAGTCAAAAATTACTATTATTTGCAAAGACTTTCAGTGCTCTGAGAGGTTGCACACCTAACAAGTAAAGGCATGCGATGCTTCGGACCGATGCACGTTATACATCTTAAAGCACTTGGAGCCTCCATGGTTGTTAAAATATGTTTAGTGAAGTCGAACAGTTTGTTTTAGGTAACAATCAAGCTCATAATTTGGTTGACTACTAAAGAACGTCTGCGGCACTCCTTACCAAAGCGCTATGAAGTAACATGTTCTGGAAGAAGAAAGATACATATAAGCTCATTCCGGTTCTTCCGACCAGTTATCGCAATATATTTATTAGGGCAATAGAGATTTCGACTGATCCAATAGTGTTGATAAATAATAAAATTATTAATGATTATTCTGAGGCTGGAATGTTGACACGTAGACACATACTAGAGTGCCATTCAATTGAAGTAAGAGATGGAGTGGTTGGAGTTGTTGGGTTTCATGATCACCCAAAAGAAATGTGGATAAATGAAAACTATCGAGAGTTTGCATGTTATTGCGAAGGCATGCATTGGCTCACCATTCAGGGACCAGCTTCTTAAACAGGGGGTAGGGGCGCCGCAGAAAAAACGTGCGACTGGGACGTTATGTTTGAAAAGTTATGAAAAAATTAGTTTTTCTCTTCATATTTTTATTTGGTGTGTGTTCTATATCACCACTATTCCTCTATTGGTATGGCTTGTCATATATTAATGAGGAGTTTGAGCCATCTAATATTCGACTATCTCCAGAGTTAGAGCAGAAGATATGGGGTAAGGAAAGAGAGGTCGGAAAGCCAAGAGTAAAACCAGTAACGCCCTACGGTTATATCGCATTTATATATTGTAATGTGAATGCTGATCTTAACTCCCCTGAGTGTTTGAAAAAATATCCTGGGCTGAGAACTAGCGCTTTAGCTATAAAGTCACAGGTAGCTCAGCAAGTGAGAGGTGAAGGCAATATTGTATGGCATTTGTCATGGATATCCTCTTCAATTTGGGTTACTCGCAATTGGGATATTCATCAAATATTGGCAACTTATAATAAATCAAGTACATAACAGGTTGTTCAAGCTGATGCTTGGCAGCGAAACCCAACGCAATGATTATGTGTCACTATGAATTTGGATCGAATAGAGAAATACGAAGATATTATTGAGCTCGATGACAGTGCAGGAAGTAAGTTAGTCGATCTGGCAGAAGTTGGAGATAGTGATGCCCTATATGTATTGGGCATTGCATATTACGACGGAGACCTTCCTCCAAGAAGAACTGATGAGGGAGTAAAGCTCTTAAAAAAGGCTAGTGACTTAGGGCATATTAAAGCGAGGCATGATTTAGCTTGTTTTCACTATTATGGTTTTAATTTGCCAGTCGAATTTCAAAGCTATGAGAAAGCTGTTGAACTATTTGAACTTAACATCAACGAAAACTATGTTCCTTCGTTAGTATTTTTGAGTTCAATGTATCAAAAGGGTGAAGGTGTAGAAGTAGATATAAAAAAGGCTGCAAAGCTTCTAAAATTGGCTATGGACAATGGCTATGTGCCAGAAAGCACGTTACAAGGTCATTAATAATTTCCCACTCTGTGGGTTTGGATTTGCAACAAGCTGCTGGCCTTTAATGTCGGTGATAGGTATACGGAAGAGTAATTTTGCTTAAGTTCTCCAATATTTTGGCTTGGTTAGTCGGTGGGCTGTTTCTATTATCGTTGTGTTTTCGTGCCTTCGTATATCCGCATATGTATATAGCTCCTGGGGATCCTTACGGCATATCTGATGTTATTGAACTGTTTCTGGGATTACTGTTTATAACGTTAATAGCAGTTGCTGGATTGACTTCTCTATTTCTCCTTGTCAGAGGGCGAGTGGGTGAACGTAAGTCAGGAGTTTTTTTGATTGCATTTTGTGTTGCTCTGCTGGTGGCTATGGGGCCTGCTCGTGAACTGGCTTTATCAGTGTGGTAGCGTTGCAAGCAAAACAATCAAACACTTGCCCCTTAATTTGGCGCTATACGAAAAAAGGAAGAATGTGGAATATAATGATGACTATGGAACCTGTGAAGAAACTTACGTTACTTTATTAGTGTATCCGGGTGAAATTCCTTTTAGTGAGATTTCTTTTATTTTAGGTCTGACACCAACAAGAACATCTAAAAAGCAGGATTTTCCTAGAAAAAGAGTTAATGGTTGGTTCTACTCAACGCAGAAAATTATTCAGTCTAGAGATTGTAGACGTCATATTGATTTTATTTTGGATCAGATCATCGAGCGCAAAGATGCTGTTCGTTATCTTAAACAAAAAGGTGTGAAAATTGAGATGACTTGTTGTTGGCATTCAGCTTCAGGGCATGGCGGTCCAACAATCTCTCCTTATCAAATGAAAAAGCTGGTAGAATTGGATATTGAAATATGGTGGGATATTTATTTTTCTGATGAAGATTAATTGTATAACAAATAGTAGCAAAGAATATTTTTCTGTGTGTTTCTTGTGTTTAATAGTACAAATTTTTTAATTCATAAAAATATCTTTGTTCTAGGTGTTATACTTATATGGTGAGCACATGGTAATATTTTACATAACTGGTGTACTTATATTAGTTGCAATCTACATATTCATTGATCACTGTAGGATGAAAAAGATATCCCATGAGCGTGGTGAACCAAATATTTGTGAATATGCTAGGTCTTTCGATTTTAGAAATGTAGACACAAAAATAATACGAGAAGTTTGGAGTGAGATTCAACTTTCGTTAGGAAATTATAATGGTAGACCTTTTCCAGTTAAGGCTGATGATACATTCGATAGCATTTATAAAATGGATCCTGATGATCTAGATGATATCTATTGGTCTGTAGCTGATCGCTTAGGTATCGATACAGAAAACCCTGAAGGGAATCCTTATTTTAATCAGATTAGGTCTGTTAGAGATCTAGTGATGTTCCTTAATCATCAACCACGAATAAAAAAATATAACAAGGTACTTTAGCGTAACTAAGTGCTAAGTACTTCGCCCATTAGTTGAGTGTTAAGCATAAATTATGGAACAAAGAGTAGCAAGGTGGATTACTCACATTGTAGGTGGCTCGTACATAGTAGCTGCAATGCTGATCGCATTGATCTGGTTTATTGTTTCAATAGCTAAAGGCGACTTTGATATTTTGCTTAGCACCACTACCCTTAAAGTGATTTTCTGGGGCTTACTCTATATCTTTTCAATATACTTGGTGTATTCGCTTAAAGGTAAAAATATAAAGCGTCGCTTAGCAAGTTGGTCATTTTCAGTCTTATTTCATGTGAGTCTATTGTTATACGTCGCAATAGTCTTCGATGCAGGTGTTGCAGTATTTATAATCGGTATTCCAGAAACAATTATTATTTTTCTAAGTTCTATCGGCTTGGCATCATGCATATGGTCACATTACCAGCATCATAATGGCAGAGCCATTAGCAACGGATGATAATATCACTAACAAGATACTTTCATACTGGCATGGTATCGCTGCACTAATAAAGAACACCACTACGTACATATGAATATAGCGCTAAAAACAATTATTACTGCCATTTTTGTTTCAGTTTTATGCTTTGCTATTTCAAGCACAGTGAATAAAGCATGGCTTACCGTTTGGTTTTTGCTGTTTTTCTTTATTGGAATACCTTTTAGTTTTCTTGTGCTAAAAGATTTATTGGTTGTGTTTGCACCAAGGTGGATTGGCCCTTCACAGCTTCTTTTGCATATTTGTGCGTTATTTGGTGCTCTGGTAGGTTATGGACTTGGTGCCATGGCGGTCAGTACTGAACATCAGATGGCTCATTTGCACCAACTTATGGTGGTAGTCTTTCCGCTAATGGTTTATGCCACTCCGTTACTAATGACTTTAAATGGGATTCCATTATCACGAGTTAAAAGGTTTTATTTTAAATCCCACGGAAATGAGTAAAGTACCAAACAAAAGGTTGCAGTATGTTCCAGCCTGAGGCTTCCAGCAGACCTAGTCAAGCTTCCCTTATCTATACCCTTCACGAATGATTTCTAGGTTTTGTTATCTTCATTCCTCAACCCAATCACCTATTAATATAGGCTCATGGGGCTTCGTCACTCGATGGCCGCACCTAAAAACCATTCGTACTGGGTATAGGTCGCTGAGCCCAGGGAAAATTTAAGCAGATTTCCATGATTTTTTAGCTTTGGCTTAAGGTTCTAGTGTTTAAAATGATACAAGCTCATACCTAGTCATTTGCTTGTTTAGAGTTATTTTTCGTTTATACTCCATTTGGTTTTTATTCCTATGGGAGTATTATTTGTGTCATTAAAAGGTAAAGCTAAAGAAGTATTAAAAATTATAGAGGAAGGAGGGTATTACTCGGTTGATGAGAGTTGGGTTGATATACGTCAGTATATAGAATATTCAACAGCTAACTCAAAAACCTATACACCTAATCAGTTTGATGAGCTAACTGCAGAAAACAATATAAGCGGAAATAAACCAGAAATTGAAGTAACTGATGAAACGACTCAAATAGCCGCTGGACGTCTTTTTGCTGAAAATCAAGATGGCTTAGTGCTTCTCAATTTTGCATCAGCCCGAAACCCTGGTGGTGGTTTTATAAATGGCGCTAAAGCACAAGAAGAAGACTTAACACGTTGTTCAACACTTTACAACTGTTTGTTGTCTCAAACAGCGTATTATGAAGCGAATAGAAATCAGCAGTCAATGCTTTATACTGATCATGTTATCTATAGCCCTAAAGTTCCATGGTTTAGAACAAGAAGTAGAGATGAGCCAAACCAATTATTTTTCGCCTCTGTTATTACTGCTCCAGCACCAAATGCAAATCAAGCCATTAAGCGTGGAGAAAGAGTTGATGCTATAGAGCATGCCTTAAATCGAAGGTGTGGACAAGTGCTTGGGGTTGCTAGAGATAATGGTTGTAAAAATCTAGTTCTTGGTGCATGGGGGTGTGGAGTTTTCGGAAATGATCCAACTATGGTAGCTAAGTCATTTAAGTATTGGTTGAATACACCAGCTTTCTCATCAGCATTTAATAAGGTTGTATTTGCAGTTTATGATAGGTCAAAGACAAAGAGTATTATTGGTGCCTTCAAAGAAGTACTTGGTTAAATCTGCTATTTCGATTAACTTTTATGAAAGCTATGACATGGTTTAATTAGTATGAGCTACCTGCATCTGTTTCTAAAAATAGTTGGTCTAGTACTAATCATTTGCACTGGATATACAATATACGCATGGTCTGCATCCGCAGATGAAATTGAAAAAATCTGTAAAAGACTTAATAGCTCTCATACACTAGAAAAAATAAAGAAAGAAATTTTTGATAGCCAGTTTACTTCGATATCAGGCCCATTTGAAGATAGTAATCAAAAATATTTTTTGATTTATAGTACATATAGCTTTGGACGTTATACCTGTTCATTACAACTTCGTGAGGGTAGTGTAAATAAAGAATAGTTTGATCATTTTTAGAGACTACGCATATGCAGTACTTAATGATTATATCTTTTTTTTTATTATTTAATTTGAGGAATTAAGAATGGGCAAAACTATAGCAATCGCTATCTTATGTATTTTATCAACAAATACTTTAGCGTTAAGGTTTTCAGGCAACCCAACTGATGTTGAGGTAGATGGAGACAGAGTGTTTTTTAAAGTTAACGGTGGAATGCCACATGTTAATACAAGCTGTACCTCGAAGTTTAGGTATGAGTTTATTGGCGATAAAAATATGGGACTATCCGTATTGTTGGCAGCTCAAATATCGGGTAAAACTTTGGAATATAATTTAGTCGAAAATAAGTGCTATGCTAATTATTCTGGAATTAGTGCTGTAAAAGTTAAATAAAACATGGCTCTATATGCTCCCCCCCCTAGGAATCCATATAGAGCATTAAATAATATAACGATCGGTTTTTATTTTTTGAGCCAGTTGGTCAAAGCTTAACTGTAAATTGGCTATATAGTCAGTAGCATTGGGTGCTGATGGTACTGGCTGACCAATTACAATATCCGAAAAAAATGGAACAATGACCTTTTCACCTTTAGGTAGTGTCTTGCCAAGTCCGTAGATAAAGATAGGAGTAACTGTACACTCTGCATGAGCTTGACTTAAATAAAAAATACCTTTCTTTAATGGTTGTCGCTGCTCAGGTTCACCTCGGGTTCCTTCGGGAAATAAAATCAGTATTTGGTTGTCAGCTAAGGCTTGATGGCAAGGCTGTAAGAGGTCTTCTTTGTTTGTCAGCGTGTTTCGTTCTATGGGAACAAGATCTAATATATTTTTCGAAAACCAGGAAAGGAAACGATTTCTAAAAAAATAATCTGCTGCGGCAACTGGTCTTACCATAGATAATGTTTTGAGTGGATATAGGCTCATTAATACAACTGCATCAAGATGACTGTTATGATTAGCTACAACAATAGCTGGTCCAAAGCAAGGTAAGAGCTCCCTGTTATAAATACGTAAACCAATTAAAATAGTAATGATTGGCTTTATTAGCAACGCAAAAAAGAGCAATTTAAGCCATTTCGTTTTTTTAGGTTTAGTAGTGCAAGTAGTAGACATAGTGAAAAAATAATGGTGTGGTATAAATTAGGCTATCAACTCGATCAAGGATGCCGCCATGTCCAGGAATGAGGGCACCACTGTCTTTGATATTTAAGTCGCGTTTAACTGCAGAGATAGAAACATCGCCAATAAAGCCAAATGTTGCAATCATTAATCCTGCGCCTATGCTTTCCCATACAGTAAGAGGGGTTAAAAAGGGCGCTAACAAATAGGCTAACAATGTAGTAATGATTAAACCACCAATAAACCCCTCTGTTGTTTTTTTAGGACTTACTGTTGAAAGTACAGGATGTTTACCCAATAACTTTCCCCAAGTAAATTGCATTACGTCGTTAAACTGAGCAAGTAGTACTAAAAATAAAATAAATCCATAGTTGCTTGCATGTTCGTTAACATGTTCAGGGAGCTTTAAAAAATACGCCATGTGACTTAAACAGAAAACGGTGAATAAAAGCAACCAGTTTATTGTACTTGCAGCTGTCATAAACCCTTTGGTATTACCTATTAATACCATACGCATAGGTAAAAAAAGTGCCATATAAAGCGGAATAAATATAATAAACATGCCATACCAGCCAATATAGATCCAGTAAAACTGAAGAGGAATGGCAATATAGGCCCAAAAAATGGGGCGATGATCTGTACGGCGGGTTGGAATCAATGATACAAACTCTTTAAAGGCAAAAAAGCTAAGGAAACCTATAGCTGTTATGGTAAAACCTTCAGGAACTAAAAATGCCCCGAAAATGATGGTCACCATTACCCACCACGCATTAATTCGTTTGGTTAGCTCCTGGTAATCATGGGCTGCTAAGCGGTGCTTTAAACGGTAGATGAGTAGTGATCCAAGGCACAGTAGGCTGTATATCCCTCCAAAAGTGATAAAAATGATATTGGGTATACCAAATAGCGGGTGGTTCATAAAGTTCCCTTAAAAAGTATATTTTGAGAAGTATACAGTATATCGTTCTATAGCAAGATGAAGGGACGTCTTTGTCAGTGGTGAAATAAGTATACAGTGTTGTGAGTATACAACGAATTGAGTTCAAGAGAGTAATGTGAAGAGTAAAACAGATACTTTGCATATTCGTGTAAAAATAAGTTTGATTTTTCAAATTTATTGCAGAAGGAAAACTATGCTGTGAGTTTTCTCCCATTATGAACAGTTTTGTCGTGTAATACTCCTGATCAAACGTTGTTCCCTGTGTGATGGGAATAGCCAATGAAGGAGTATTATGGGATGAGTCATAATGGGTATGGAGAGAGTCAAACTTTCCCCAAAACGTCAGCAGCTTACAGCACAAATATAAAGCAAACTGAAGTAAGCAATGCCAAACAAGTATTTGGTGTTTTATCGATTTCCTCTACATTAGCGATGCGTCATCTAGATAATCATGACGCTTTTATGAACGGCGCTAGAGTGCTTGATATTAAAGCGGTCGCCAAACTGATTAAAAGGATGACATACCGTGTGCAATTAGGTGATCAACACGCGGATAAAAAAATAAAACAATGGGATAAGTTAATACAAGAGCAGCATCAGCACATGGAGCAGGCGATAACTCAAATTAAAATTGATTTATCAGGGCATTTACCCCAATGTACAACGGCTATAAATAATAAAGTTCAATACAATATCCATTGGAATGACCCACTTGTTTGGAATTTATTGAGAATGGTTATGTTGTTAGATCATGGCTGTATGTTAGTGAATGAAGCAAGTAGAAGGCAGTTGATTGACTCACGACAGCAGAAAAAATGGTACTCTGAGTTGGGGAAACCGTTAAGAAAGGCAATGCGAACTATCGCTGAAACAGCTATGCAAAATAAGAGTAAGTCCTTGGGGATTTTAGCACAGGTTGGAGGTACCCCCTTAGTTGATACTGCTTTGCCAACACATACGGTTAGCAAGGCTTCTGAAGTGCAATATTCTTAGTGTGATTATGTATTTGACGATGCATTAAAGGGTTCAGTAAATGTAAAGTGAGCTAGTCTAATAAGTAAAAGATACCGCTTGATAGACACTGAAACCTCTAATGGACATATTGAATCAAAAAGTCACACTATTGAGTAAAATACCATTAACGCCTCGAGTGTTATGGCTACGCTTTCAACTATCTGAACCACTTTTATTTCAAGCAGGCCAGTTCATCAAGCTTGAGTGGGATATTAACGGACAACATGTTGCCAGAAACTATAGTATAGCTTCACCTCCCTACCAGGGGATGACTTCATTTAGTCTTGTTGCAACCTTACTGGCTAATGGTGTTGCATCAACTCAATTTCAGTTTGCTCAGCCAGGTTGGCAAACTTCATTAAAAGGGCCTTATGGTCGTTTATTGTTACCCAAAGCAGTTGAGTGTCCATCACAGCTTATTTTAGTGGCTACAGGTACTGGAATAGCACCATTTTATGCTATGTTGCCTGATTTAGAAGAATATCTGAAATGTGGCTGTCACGTAGATTTGTTTTTTGGAGTTAGAAATAGCGAAGAATTATTTTTCTTTTATCCTTTTAAAGTGCTTGCTGAGCAATATAGTCACTTTAATTTTACGGTATGCTTCAGTCGACAACAGACGACAGAATCAGCATGTTTGCATTCAGGATATGTACAGCAGTACTTGGTTAATATTGATGTTCATCCTAATGCGTTAGTTATGCTGTGCGGTCATCCTGACATGGTGGATGGTTGCTTTACACTTTTTACGAAAGATAAAGGTTTAAAAGCTTCTCAAATAAAACGTGAAAAATACATTCTTAATCATTAGTTTTCATTCGGCAGATGATTTTTTGTCCAACTTCTAGGGTCAAGTTGGTAGTAACTTTGTAGAACTTGAAATAATGCAGGATTATGCGTGGCTAGCTGATGAGGGTGAGTAAAAAATGTTTCAGTGGCAACGGCAAAAAACTCTGCGGGATTTGTAGCACCATATTGATTAATCACGTGGGGGATACCTACTATCACTTCATGTCGTAATCGAGCCAGCTCTTCAGCCATCAAATGACTCCAGTGTTGAAAGCTGTGTTTGGGTCCTAAAATAGGGATACCATCGGTATAGCCATCTTCTGCATCCAGCTGATGGGCGAACTCATGAAAGGTCACATTTTGCCCTCGTTGTGGGCAACGGCTATCGTTGATAACATCATCCCAGGACAGAATAATGCGCCCATTATGCCAAGACTCTCCCAAACGATGAGAAGGAGCATTAGAAATAATACCTTCGTTAGAATACTGAGCATTTGGGACAGTGAATGCACCAGGATAAACCAGTATTGATTGTAACTTGCTGTACCATGCTCTGGGTTGATTAAGAATGAGCAGGCAAGCCTGTGCAGCAATCGTCACACGAATTTCTTCTGTTAAGGTGAGTCCTTGGCAGCCATAAAATTTTTTTTCTAACAAAAAGAGTTGGATTAATTTTTGTAGTCGAATCTTAAGTGAATGGGGTAATAGATTATAAATCGCAAAATTTTTATTTAAAATCTGATGCCAAGATTGTGGGAATGCTGTTTTAAGAACACGCTTACGTCGGAGTTGGGGAGCTATAAACACTTTGAATACGACAAAGCTTAGCAAGATAATACAAACTATTGCATAAATGATGAGGGTCACATCAGGCACTAATATACTCCTATGTGTGAGTTAGAGGCACTCTGCACCCATTACTGTGGATATGCACTTTCTGGTGTGAGGCTAGTTAATGTAATATGAAGGCTATCGGGAATTATTCAAGTATTCCTCTTCACTTTGGGAACATTTATTCAAAACGAAGGAATTTTATACCTACAGCCTACACAGTGGGTAAAGGTAACCGCAGCGTAATAAAAAGTTTGCTATTCTTTATTATGAGTTTTTTAAGAATAATTAAAATAATATGTTGTTATAATGAAATATTTTTTTCGTAATAAAGTTGTCGTTATTACAGGTGCTTGTGCAGGGATTGGACGACAGTTGTGTCTTCGTTTTGCTCGAGCAGGAGCCTGGATTGTCGCAATTGATCTTGACCAGTCTCAACTGGATGCGCTGGTAAATCATATTGAAGCACTTAATACCCGTGCAATGGGGCTTGCCTGTGATGTAAGTCGAGAAGCGGATGTTGATCATGCTTTTAATTTGATTCTTGATCAATTTAAAAAAATTGATGTTTTGATTAATAATGCGGGCATTACTCACCGGAGTGCGTTTATTGATACTGATATTGCTGTATTTCGACGTGTGCTGGATGTTAACTTTTTTGGTGCACTGTATTGCACGAAAGTAGCCCTACCTGCATTATTGGATAACAAAGGACTGGTGATTACATTAAGCAGTATGTCTGGCTTTACGCCTATGTGGTTTCGCTCTGGCTATAGCGCTAGCAAACATGCATTACATGGTTTATTTGAAAGCCTAAGGCTGGAAGTAGAAGAGAGTGGCGTCAGTATTATGATGGTGTGTCCAGGCTTTACCGCGACGGATATCCATAAAAATGCACTTGAAGGCGATGGTTCAATTACCAAGTCGCCTTTCTCATTAGTGGGACAGTTAGCATCACCTGTTGATGTAGCTGATGAGATTTACCAGGCAGCAACCAAGCGTAAACGGTTAGTGGTGTTATCCAATGTCGGGCGGCGCGCAAGAATGCTTTCTTATTTATGTCCACATTTATTTGAGCGCTTAATGTTAAAGGTTAAGAGAGAGCAACAAGGGAGGTCATAAACTTTCTTAAAGTCATCTCTAAAAATGCATTTTTTCGTGATAGCCGTGTCAGCACTGTACTCATAACACGGCTAGCATCTACAAATACTTAAGGAAATACTTAAGGCTGCTATCGCTAAACACGCAGTAGCTGTTTATCCCTCATTTATTCTTTATAGGCTGCGGTCCTTCGTGTAGCGCTTCCTTACTTTTACAAAAAATTACTATTTTTAGAGTTACCCTTGAAAGCTAAGAATGGTATACAAGAGTAGTATAACTTTTCTATACCCAATAAGAATGGTTTTTAGGTGCGGCCATCGAGTGACGAAGCCCCATGAGCCTATATTACCCATGAGCCTATATTAATAGGTGATTGAGGTGAGGAGTGAAGATAACAAAACCTAGAAATCATTCGTGAAGGGTATATACGTTTATATAGTGCAATCATAAGGTATAAGATGCTAAGGAATTTAAGTTTTATTGGTGTATTAATGAGTATATGTGTTGGTTGTGGCGCTAAACAGCCTGCAAATTATATTACTTGTCCAGAGTTGAGGCCTGAGGCTTGTACGCGTATATACCAACCAGTATGTGCAGAAAGAGATACCGGTGTTCGTTGTGTTACAACACCTTGTGATGAAGCTGTTGAGTGGGTTCAAAAGTCAAATAGCTGTGAAGCCTGTGCAGATGAAAAGGTCTATGGATATTATTCAGGGGAATGTGCTCAACCTCAAACTAATACCGTAAATTGATGTGTGAAGTGGGGATTTACTATTGTTTAGTGTAATCTCCCTTAAGTAACATATTATAAAGCTCATCATAGGTACCGTCTTTTCTCATTGAAGCTAAACCTTGATTAAACTGTTTTAAAAGTTCAAGTGAGTCGCTTCTAACTTTTGGAAAGAGAAGGTGGCCTGTTCTCGTTGCTAGTGGAATGGGGTTATGGGTTATTTGCTGAACTTGTATACTATCAAACTCTTGGTTGAGTAAACTTTTACCTGCGACTAAATCCATTATAAAAATATCAGTCCTTTTTTTAAGTAGCATTCTAAAATTTAATGTATCTGAATTGCTGGGAACGATATTAAGTTTTTTGGATGCATGAGCATCCCAAAAATCTTTGGTATAGGTATAACCTCTTGTGGCCCCTATTATAAAACCAACCAGGTCATCAAGAGTATCCCACTCTGGAAAATGTATGGATTTTAGGTGGAAGAAAACAATTTTTTCACTGTATAAAGCATCGCTATAGTAGAAATATTTAGCACGTTCTTCAGAGTAATACCAAAACGCTGTTGCATGATGTTTTCCACTCTTGGCCTCTTTATAGTTTCTGGCCCAAATATGATAAATGTAGTTAACCTGATAGCCTTGACGCCTAAACACTTCGCTGATGAGGTGATGAATGAAGCCACCGTGTTTGTATTTGGACGATGACCATGGGGGATACTCACCTGTGGTAATAGATATAAGCTTTTCTTGGGCAAAAGTCGGGGCTGATAAAAATAAATGAGCAACAATTAAAAATGAAAGAACTACTTTTTTCATTACGCTAAATTTCTAGTTACACAATATTGCTCATGATGTTTTATTTATGCTTTACGTTAACTGCTCAATATTCGATTCCAATTTACTGTAAGAGCAGAAGGTATAACAAGGGCTTATGAATTGTGTCTTTGAACTGCCTTAGGCGTTATTTTCTTCGATTGCTGATGACATCCTTAAAAACGTGTTGCTATGAGTATAAACTGAGTTGGCCATATATCCATTATAATAGCGGTGGCATGGACCACTCGCTTAGCCGTGACAGTCTGCGCTCCTAAAGCACTTTAATAGTAGATATACTGAAACTTGAGCAGAGAACCAAGCGTAGTAAGCTGTACAATAAATATTGATGATTTTCGTAGTAAATAAGAGGAACACTGCGAGTGACCCCTGAGCGTTATAAGCGATATAAGGCAACCTTGGACCGTCGACAGCCAGATTTGACGGTGATTACTGATAGAGTGCATAAACCCCATAATTTGGCTGCGATCGTAAGAACCTGTGATGCTGTAGGCATCGGCGAGTTTCATTACACTGTTCCTCGAGCGGGGTATAGAAGCTTACCTGGAACAGCGATGGGTAGTCAGCAGTGGGTCACACGACGATCTTATGATACTGTGCAGGAAGGCGTTGACCAGTTGAAGTCTGCAGGTTTTAAGATATTTGCAGCGCACTTTTCGGCCCGTGCAGTGAACTTTCGCGCTGTTGATTACACACAACCTTGTGCAATATTACTTGGAGCAGAAAAGCAGGGGGTCAGTGCACCTGCGGCAGAAGTTGCAGATGAGCATATTATTATTCCCATGCAAGGTATGGTTGCTTCATATAATGTATCTGTTGCTGCCGCTATCATATTAAATGAAGCTCAACGACAACGTGAAAACAAAGGTCTTTATAACCAGGTCAGGCTTAAACAAGCAGATTATCATCGGTTGCTTTTTAGGTGGTGTCACCCTTTAGTTGCTGAGTTTTGTGATAAGCACCAACTGCCTTATCCGCCCTTGGATCACGAAGGCATCATTGTTGAGCAGCAAAAGTGGTATAGTCAGGTTAAAGCGAGTTTTAAAATTTAGGTACTGACTAAACTTAAGTTGTTATAAAGCATTTTTACCCTTCACGAATCATTTTTAGGGTTTTTTGTCGGCGTTCTTGAACACTAAGGATGGTGTGAATGTAATTTATGCAGGAGTATTTAACTGCCGCCCCTAAAAACCCTTCGTTATGGGTATGGTTATGAGTTTGATATTTGAGGTAATCTATGGCTGATGTATTAAATAACCTGTTAGCACTTTTGCAGCTGGAAAAGATTGAAGAAAATCTGTTCCGAGGCCAAAGTCAGGATTTGGGGTTTCCCCAGGTTTTTGGCGGCCAAGTGATGGGGCAAGCGCTTTCTGCGGCAAAACAAACAGTTGATGAAAGTCGTAGTGTGCACTCATTTCATAGCTACTTTTTACGGCCAGGCGATGTTTCTAAGCCGATTGTTTATGATGTGCATAGTATTCGTGATGGTAAAAGCTTTACTACACGGCGTGTTGCGGCTATTCAGAATGGAAAACCCATTCTTTACATGTCAGCCTCATTCCAGCGCAAAGAGGATGGATTTGATCATCAAGATAATATGCCAGAGGTTCCTGGTCCTGAAGGGTTAATGTCCGAGTTGGAGATGGCGCGCAAATTTAAGCACTTAATACCTGAATCTTTACGAGAAAAGTTAACTTGTGATAAGCCTATTGAAATACGACCAGTTAATCCGGTTAATCCTCTTGCACCAGAAAAGCGAGATCCTGTTAATTATGTGTGGTTCAAGGCAACAGGTAAAATGCCAGATGATCTTCGCGTGCATAAATATTTATTAGCTTATGCATCAGATTTTTATTTTTTAATTACGGCGCTGTTGCCGCATAAGGTTTCTCTTTGGCAGAAAAATCTACAAGTTGCAACAATAGATCATGCAATGTGGTTTCATCGAGACTTCCGTATGGATGACTGGTTGCTCTATGCTGTTGATAGTCCATCAGCATCTGGGGCTAGAGGGTTAGTACGTGGACAGTTTTTTAACCGACAGGGACAACTGGTCGCATCAACTATGCAAGAAGGTTTAATTAGGCTACACGAAAAATAATATGTTGTTGCTGAGTGCAACAGGGTTGTTGCACTCACTGGGTTTTTACGCTTCGGTTGACTTGTCCTGAACAGGCTGACGATGAAACCGTTTTGGGTTAATGGCCATGACCAGGCCTCCGCAGACAATTAGAGCGGCCCCAATGATAATAAAGGCATCTGGTATATCCCCCCATATGAGATACCCAAGAATAACCCCCCAGACGACAACTGAATATTGAAAGGCACCGACCATAGGGGCTGGAATATATTTTAGTGCAGCAAAAATAGGCATTTGGGCGAGGCCATTCAAAAAGCCACATAGTGCAAAAATAAGCCAGTCTTTAGCTGACGGAGGAGTATATCCGTAGTAAAGCATCAGTATGCCAGAGATAATTAAGGGTACTTGGCAGCCATAAAAGAGTGTGGTGCTTTGCTGTTCAGTTTTGCTCATAATTCTTAGCATAATGGTATTGAGCGCAAAGCAAAGTGCAGTACCAAGAGCCCCCAGCATGCCGATATTAAAATTACCCATGCCTGGGCGAAGGACAACGAGCACGCCACAAAAACCAATCATAATCGCCATGATCTGTCGTTTATTTAGCTTATCACCTAATATTACTGGGGCTAAAAGTGCCAGCATGATAGGACCTGTCAGAATCAAAGCAAAGCTATCAGCCAATGGCATCATACTAAAGGCGAGCAATGCGCAAAGTCTTAGCCCAAGTAGTACAAGTCCTCGTGTTAACTGCAGGGTAGGGCGTTGTGTTTTGAACAGGCTGTTACTGCCCTTGCGTTGACGTAAGAGAATAAAGCCTATGGGTAACAAGCTGAATAAGAAAGTCAAAAAGCTAATTTGGGCAAAGTGATAGCTGGATGTTAACCATTTTGAGCTGGCATCCATCAAACTGAATAATAAAAAGCCAAGCGCAGCAAGTGAAATGCCATATAACTCCGAAGAACGCTGGGCAAGTGTCATAGTGTTTCCTATAAATGGATGGTTAAAAGTAGGTCAATAACCAACGGCTCAACTCGAGTGAAGAGAGATATTGAGCCAGTATTCTACAATAAGTTTGTATATAACGCACAGCGTGTTTTTTATGAATAAGGTGGCAAGAATGATATTGAAGGCTGACGACTTAGTGAGTTAGCAAACGTTTAGCTTTTTTATAAAGGATGACTTATTTTAAATCCTCTAAGAAAAGTACTTGACAGGTATTTGAATAGGATTATAAGTTAGAACCATCTATATCCAAAGTGAAGGGTATTTTTTTTAAGTAAAACCTTATTTAATTTCCAGAGGATTACTAAGCAAGGAACGCCACACGTCCTAAACTAATAATAAAGCAAGCGAGTAACGAGGTTAGTGGCATGTTCTATAAATGGTTAAAATGGTGTGTACTATGCATACTAGCTGGACTTGGCAGTATCTCTACGGCTGATATTGACCCTAACTATAAAATTATTTTACTGACAGAAAACTTCCCTCCCTATAATATGAGCGTTAATGATAAAAACTTCGCTCGTGATAATAACATTGATGGTATTTCAGCTGATATAGTCAGGGAAATGTTTAAACGAGCGGGAATACGATACTCGCTGACATTGCGCTTTCCCTGGGATCGGATTTTTAATTTGACGCGAGAAAAAAGTAACTATGGACTGTTTTCAACCGTTCGCAATGCTGACCGAGAGAAAATGTTTAAGTGGGTTGGTCCTATCGCCCAATTTGACTCAGTTTTTCTTGCTAAGGATTCAAGTTCGATAGTCATTACCACACTGGAAGATGCGAAAAAGTACCGTGTTGGTGGTTATGAAGGTGATGCGACAGCAAATTTTTTACAAAAGAGAGGTTTTGAACTGATTTTATCGTTAAAAGATAACCAAAATGCTAAAAAGTTAGATCAAGGCAAAATTGACTTGTGGGCTACAGGAGACCCATCAGGACGTTACCTAGCACAACAAGAAGGTATTCGAAACTTGAAGAAAGTTTATACCTTTAATACTTCAGATCTATATTTAGCGCTCAATCCAGAAGTACCTGATGAAGTGACTAAAAAGCTACAAAGTGCTTTAGAAGAAATGCGAAAAGAAGGGTTTATTGAAGAAACAATCAATAGTTATTTATAATTTTACATAGTAAGCACTGCGGTCAATCTATTTAGTTTTTGATGCTTAAACGGTTGATTTATTGTGAAATAAATACTCAAAATGGTTTGTGCTGCTAATCTAAAATTGACTATTTATTACTCTTGTCATCATACTTATTTATATATTAAGAATGAGCTATTTTTAGTGAATACTAAATATTCTTTAATGGAATCACTAAAAACAGTGATTTTTTTAAGAGCAAGGAAGCGCTGTGTGGAGGACCTCAGTATATAAGGAATACATGAGAGTCTGAGTACAGTACTGACACAGCTATCTCGAAAAAACTGCCTTTTTTAGAGGTCCCTTAAGTATGATGTGTTATGTGGTAGGGAATAATACTACCTGTTTTAATAAGGTAACTTTGAATGAGCCGCAATAATTGGCTATTTGCCAGCATACTTATGCTACTAAGTGGTATTTCACTTAACTTGTCTGCTTTTGAGTTAAAACTACTTACCGAAAACAGTCCTCCCTTTAATATGAGTGCAAGTGGAGGAAATTTTGCACGGGGCGATCAGGTTACAGGTATTGCTACTAAAGTTGTTCGTGAAGTTTGTAATAAAGCAAGTATATCCTGTGAGATTACCTTACGTTTCCCCTGGAGCCGTATTTATGAGCAAACACTAGAGCGTTCTGATTATGGTATTTTCTCTATGGCCAGGACTCCTGAACGTGCAAGCTTATTTCAGTGGGTTGGGCCCATTGTAAAAAACAAGTGGGTTTTTTTGGCTAAAGCAGATAGCAGTATTACTATCAATAAGCTTGATGATGCAAAGAACTATATTGTCGGTGCTTACAAAGGAGATGCAAAAGAGAAGTTTTTAACTGATCGTGGATTCAACTTGCAAACATCATTGAAGGATGATCGTCTTGCCAAAAAGCTGGAAGAAGGCAAGATAGATTTATGGGCAGTGAGTTCATTGTCTGGCCAGATGTTAGCAAAAGAGCTTGGAATCACAGTTAAACAGGTTTTTGTATTTGGGGAAATTGATTTATTTATTGGACTCAATAAGGAAATCCCGGCAGATGTAGTTGGTAAAATGCAAAAAGCAGTGGATGAATTAAATAAATCGGGACGTATTCAAGAAATTCAGAATAGTTATTTTAGATAGAGCTTCTGACAAATGTGCAGGATTTAGGATGCTGTTTATGCATAATGATATGGATATCATGCAGTAGAACAATGCCGGAGCAATTGCCGAGGATTATTTAGCTCGCTATCCCAGCTACTTATTAATATAACCGCTAAGTAGGTATTTTTAGAGGTGCCCCTATGAGAATACTGTTTGTGATCCTGTTATGGGGGGCACAAAGTCTATGGGCAAGCAAACTGGTTGACGTTGCAGTTGTGGGGCCAAGGAGTGGACCTGTTACTGAGTATGGAGATATGCAGTTTACTGGCGCCCGTTATGCAGCCGATGATATTAATCATTCTGCTAAACAAACTATCCAACTTAATTTAATTGCATTTGATGATGCCTGTGATCCTCAGCAGGCAATTGAGGTAGCAAAGAAAATTGTTCAAAGCAATATTCATTATGTAATTGGTCATCTTTGCTCAAGCGCAACACAAGTCGCTGCTCCAATTTATGAAGCAAATAGCGTATTGATGATAACCCCTGCTTCAACAAGTCCTACGATTACACAGCAAGGCTATCGTCTGGTATTTCGTACTATTGGACTTGATTCAATACAAGGCTCATTAGCTGCAGAATATATTCAGCATCATAAGCCCAAGAGCCTGGCCATTATTCATGATCAACAACAGTATGGAAAGGGGGTGGCGGAGGCGGTCGAAACGACACTCATGCAGAGTAGTTTTCCCATTAAATTGATGTTGGAGATCGATGTTGGCCGGATGAATTTTAAACAGGAAGTTGAAATGCTGAAAGCGCAAGGGATTGACTTTATCTATTACGGTGGCTATTACCCTGAATTAGCGCACTTGCTTCGTCAGAGTAAGCGCCAGGGGCTTTCTATTCAGGCTATGGGACCTGAAGCAATTGCCAGTCAGGATATCATGCCACTGTCCGCTAAGGCTGCAGATGGTTTACTTGTAACATTGCCTCCTGCATTTTCAACTTGGCCCGAAGCTAAGCAGATAGTTGAACGTTTACAGCAAAAAAAGTTGGATGAGGGGAGTCCTTTTATCTACACGAGTTATGCGGCTATTCAGGTGTTAGCACAGGCAATATCTGTATCTGAATCCTCATTCCCCGTTGATATTGCCACTACTTTACGACAGAAGTCGTTTGATACACTGATAGGACCATTATCATTTAATGATGCAGGAGATTTGAACCACTTTAAGTTTGAGGTTTTCAGAATGGATGCTGATGGAAAAATGAGCAAAGTGTTTCCACCATAGTGCATACCCAGGTTACACGTCAAATGTAATAGTTTGAGTAGCAATAAATAACTGCAATAGGGTGAGGGAAAAGAAGGTCAGCACTGATCTTGACTCAAACTACCTATTACCTGACTCACTGAAAGATCTGCACTGACAAGAGGATCAAACAAGCATGCCAATTAGCCGCATGGGACGTTTTCTATTCTATATTCTTTTCTGCTTTGATCTATCCGCAAAACTACGCAAATTAACTCAGTAGTTTTTCTTAAGTAAAAATACTTATCTGTTGGTTTGTTGGACAATTTAGACTGTAAACTATAGTTGCAGATTATATTCCTCATGTTATAACTTTGCGAATACTTTGATGCAATTTTAATTGCATAAGGCACACTTTATACCCAAAGTGAAGGGTATAGTGATATGCAAGGGATAGTAATAAGTAAGGGAAAGTGAGAACAACGGTATGCCTGATTATGGAATTTGCTCGTTAAAACTTAAAATCATTCTATTAGCTATTATTCCATTAGTGGTTGTTATCACTGTAATATCATTAATGTTTTTTCTTGGTTCAATTGATTTGGCAAAGGAACAGCGTCGAATAATAAAAGAAAATATCATGGCTGAAAAAAAGTATGAACTGCAAAGTTACGTCAATATAGCCATGTATTCCATTAATCATATTATCAATGTTAATGAAGATAAAGAAGAAGCTAAAGAGCATGTGAAGGCTCTACTGAATAATATGCGGTTTGATAGTGATGGTTACTTTTTTGTCTATACGATGGATGGAACAAATATTCTTCACCCTATGTTACCGGAAATTCAGGGGAAAAATGTATGGCATGTAAAAGATAAAAATGGCAAACAAGTAATTAAAGAACTTACGGCAATTGCAAAAAATGGAGGTGGATTTTTTCAGTATTGTTGGAATAAACCATCTGTCAATAAAGATATGCCTAAAATCGGGTATGTTGTTTCCCTTCCAGAATGGGGGTGGATGGTAGGTTCTGGTATTTACATTGATGATATTGATGAAGAAATAAAGGATTTTAATGATCAAGTGACTAATAGCTTTAATAATACCTTTGTGCGAGTAATGATTGTTACCATTATTAGTATATCGATGATTATTTTGTTTATTTTATCTATTAATATCAGTGAGAAAAAATTAGCGGATAAAAAGCTCAAGGAACTTACACAACGAATTGTTGATTTGCAGGAAGCAGAGCGTGCGAGGGTAGCAAGAGAGCTTCATGATGGAATAAACCAGTTATTAGTTTGTATCAAGTACTCGTTAGAGGCTGCAAAAGAGCATGTTAATAAGAAAAGTGCAGCGGAACAAGAGCTACAATGTGGCATTCAGCGTTTGGATGAGGCAATTCAGGAAATAAGGCGTATTTCTAGAGATTTAAGACCCAGTCTATTAGACCACTTAGGTTTATTCCCTGCATTAGAAGCCTTATGCCGTGACTTTTCGCGTCGTACAAATATTGATGTGCGCTATATTGCTGTGGATAACTTGAGGCTGGCAAGTGAGGTGGAAACAACCCTTTATAGAATTGCTCAAGAAGCATTAACCAATGTTGAACGTCACGCTAATGCAACGCAGGTAAGGCTTTGGTTTAAAGTGAATAAGCTTGCGTTGATGATGTATATTGAGGACAATGGACAGGGTATTTTGTCAAGCCATCAGAGTAATGGCACAGCAATTACTGATGTGTGTAGAGGGGTAGGGTTAAGAAATATGCGTGAGCGCATAGGCTATCATGGAGGAGAAATGCTCATTGATACCAAAACGCACAATGGTACAAAAATAACGATCAAACTACCTCTGCTTTCCATTCAAGAAGCTGCTTAGTCATGATGGATCAGCATATTAGAATATTATTAGTCGATGATCATGTACTTGTTCAAGAAGGTATTAGAGCACGTTTATCGCAGCAATCTAATTTAGATGTTGTTGCTGTTGCAAGTGATGGTGAAAGTGCTCTGCAGAAAATAGAAAATACAGCAATTGATGTTGTGTTAATGGATATCAGTATGCCTGGTATGAATGGTATACAGGTTTTACAGCATATTAAGGCCAGGTATCCTGATTTAGTTGTTTTGATTTTGACAATGCATGACAATCGAGAGTATTTACTAAGTGCGTTACGCTCAGGAGCTTCTGGCTATGTACTTAAAGATGTTTCAGCAGCAGAACTGATTAATGCTATAGAAGTCGTGTTTCATGGAGGCACATATTTAAGTCGTTCTGTTTCCCAGACACTGTTAGACACTCAGCCTGGAACAACAGCATCAAATACACCTCTTACGCCCAGGGAACAAATGGTGCTTACCTTACTTGCAGAAGGGGAGTGTAGTAAACATATTGCTGCGAAGCTACACATCAGTGTGCGTACAGTTGAAACCCATCGACAGAAAATAAAACGTAAGCTTGGTATTAATAGCACAGCAGAGTTAACACGCTATGCAATAGAGCATAATTTGTAAGTTATACCCTTCGCTGTAGGTATACTGCTATGGTTTTATCAGTTATTGGGGTTTTATAAGTTACTGGGGTTTACGGGACTCTACTTGCATATTTTCTGCTGCTTTAATTAAGTTATGTTCTGTTTGGTGCTCATGGCTTATGGCGAAGCCCGAAGAGCATGTGACCTTTCTTTTTGTCTTTTCAATCTCAAACGGCTCAGTAAAGGCATTATGGATTCTCTTACAACACTGCTCTGCTTGCTCATGGTCTGCATCTTCAACAATGATAATGAATTCATCACTGGAGAAACGGCCAACCGTATCTTTGGGGCGTGTGTTAGTCAGCAAGCGTTCTGCAACCTGTTTTAATAGCGCATCACCTGCGGTATGACCAAATTGTTCATTTATATCTTTAAAATTATCAATATCGATGATAATAAGTGCAAAACTGTAACTGTCAGATAACATACTGCGTGCAAAGCAGCGTTTTAACTGATCCAAGAAACTATATCGTTTGAGTAATCCAGTTAAGGCATCATGGGCTTCAATATACTGTAGCTGGTCAATAATAAGTTGCCGGCTAAGAAGTGTACCAGTCCATTCAGCGAGGATTTTTAGAAAGCTGATATCAATACTTGTATAAGGAACGGCACGCGGTGTATTACTGAATAAACACAACACGCCATGAACTTTTTCTTGAACAGTAATTCGACAGCCCATGTAAGATTTGGTCGCTTGCTCTAATTGTGTCTCACTAAAATGTTCACTTAATTGTTGATAAGTAAAGTGAATTGGATTGGGGCTATTAATAGCAAGATAATTAAGTTTTTCTAGAATCGGTAGGTTAATTTGTGGTTTTTGTTCTATTGTAAAATGCTGAAAATCCACTGCAAAATGATCGTTAATTAAACGGTAGACGAAACAAAACTGTTCTCCGAAAAGTTCGCAGCTGGCTTCTAACATTTTATGTATTTGGTTGGAAGTAGAGTACTCTTTTTGAGAAGTAAATGAAAAAATATCCTCCATGCTTTTGAGTTTGTGCAGAACAGGATGGTGCCAGGCATGAGCAATACCTTGAGCTGTATAACGAGACATGCAGACTTTGAGGGAAGTGACAATACTTGCTAAAGGAAGGTTTGCTACATCCAGAAAATCATACATCCCTTCATGGATTAACTCGTCAAACGGTATCTCAGTACTCAGGTCTCCTGCTAGTAGTATAGGAAGCTGGGAATGCTGATAATTAAACTCAATAAGTGTTGTTGAACCGATATTAATATCCAAAATGACCGCATCAATTTCAGCTGAAGCAATCGTTTGTTCCGCATGATTTAATGAATTAGCGGCAATAAATATAACGTCTTCCTGAAGTTTCTTGTTGTTTTTTAACAAGTTATGCAGTGCTTTATTGTTACTTGCTACAACTACGACGTTGTAAGGTCTATGGCTCAAAATACTATTACCCTTTTTGATTTAATTATTGATAAACAATTATTATTCCTATGGTTATTTAACTTCTATAAATTAATACCTCTTAAGTGTAGCAGTTGGTATTCATTTAGTGACGCTCTCACTGCATCAGGGTTACCAATCTTTTGGTTCAGGAGGAGTATTGTTTAGTAAGTCTGATATTTTTTGTAATGCCTGTATAAGCTGCTGATCCTCGTTGATATGACTAATGGACACTCGAATTGCCTGGGGAATAGGCGCATTACCTACAGCAAATGATGAACTAGGTGCTATATCAATACGCTGTTGTGCTAATGCCATATGCAGTTCTTGAGCTTGCCAGGTTGGTGGGAGAGGTAACCATATATGGTAGCTTTGTGGGTGAGAGATAGGATTAAATGACTTCAAGATGTTTTTTGCTATGTTGTGGCGTCGTGCTAATGTTGCTCGCTGTAAATTAATGAGCTTATTGGCACTATCATCCTGCAACCAGCGACAAGCAATTTCATGGGTTATGGGTGGGGTTAGCCAGCAATTGGCTCGAAGACTTCTAGCAATCAACGATAATGTACTTTGTGGAGAAATAATCCAGCCACTCCGCAGGCCGCCAGCCAATAACTTAGAAAAACTACCAATATAATAAACTCGCTCAGGCGCATATTGATAAAGTGCTGGCGGACGAGGTTGCTGCAAAATCCCCTGTACATCATCTTCTATAATCCATACGTTGTATTGATTGGCTATGTCGATAATATGCTGTCTACGCTCAGCGGGAGTTGTTCGTGTCGTAGGGTTATGTAATGTTGGGTTTAAATAGATGGCTCGGGGTTGGTACTTTTTACATAAAGCGTCAAAATGATCAGGCATTATGCCTTGTTCATCTAGTTGAACACCCAGTAACTGTAGTCGATGCTGACGCGCAGTAGCGATAAATCCAGGATAACTGAGCTGTTCGCACAGAACAGTATCTCCTGGCTTACAAATGCTCATAATAACGGTATTGACTCCGTGTTGACCGCCATTTGTTAATAACAGCTGATCAGCGCTAACCGTAAAATTAAATTGTTTTAGCCAGCTGGCGATTATTTCTCGTTGATGTGGCATGCCTTGTTCAGAGTAATACCCCATAAGTGATGCTAAAAACTGAGGTTGCTGACTCATTTGCTTCAGCGTTTGGCTAAGTAACACATGTTGCTCAGTAAGCGGGGCTATACCCAGGCTCAAGTCTGAACGGTTTTCTGTAATATGCTGCTGAATCTGGAAGTTTGCATCAGGCTGTTGTTGGCGAACAAATGTGCCTCGACCGACATGGCCATACACATAGCCTTGATCTTCTAACCGTTTATAAGCACGAGACACAGTGCCTACCGTGACATTTAAACGGTCTGCTAGCAGCCTTTGCGGAGGGAGTTGGTGTTCTTGTGTATATGAGAATGTTTTTATTTGCTCAGCATAAGCCTTTGCAATGCGCTGATAGCAAGGGCCTGTCTGCTCGTTTATATGTTCGGGTTTAATCCAGAGAATTGTCATGGTGTCAATATTTTTATTGAAGTTAATTATTAGCTGATTAATATTAACAATGTTTTATCTTTGTATCGATATTTACGGGTTTATTTTTAAATTGTATCGATACAATTTGCTGAGGAAAAATTGTTATGGAAATGAAGTTTTTGGCTAATAGTTACGCTCAAACCCATGCCACGAGCATAATTGAAAGTGGTGAAGGGTGGTTTCGATGTCAGGAAACTATTTTTTATCCTCAGGGAGGAGGACAACCAGGGGATACCGGCAAAGTAATCACTGAAGATGGCTCTGAGTTAACGATTGTGAATACCTTAAAAGGAAAGGGTGTAGGTCAGGTTGTACACTATTTAAAGGATGAGTCATGTGTTGTCCCTGTTGGACAACAGGTTAACTTAATGCTTGATTGGCAGCGTCGCTACCAGTTTATGCAGCTGCACACCGCACTTCATGTACTTTCTGCAGTATTACCTTTTCCTGTGACAGGCTGCCAAATTAATGAAACATCGGCTCGGATGGATTTGGCGTGTCCTGAGTTACCGTTGACAAAAGAAGAAATTACAACCCAGCTAAACGACTATTGTTGTGCTAATCATACTGTTTTTGTAGAACAATTGTCAGAAGAATTACTGCAAAAGCAGCCGGAATTGGTTAAAACCATGTCAGTAAAACCACCTCAAGGGGTGGGTAATATTCGTATGATTCGCATTGATGCTCTTGATTATCAACCCTGTGGAGGAACTCATGTGGCGAGTACAGGTGAAATACCTGCACTTGTTATTTCTAATATTAAATCAAAGGGCAAACAAAATAGGCGTGTGACGATTTGTTTTGCAAAAGAACCGGTGCTGTTAAATTAGTACTGCAAGTAATATAACGAGATTTGAAGATAAATACAGCTTGCTGCTACAGCTATATTTATAGGGATGCATACCTTGCAAATCAAACCCAATTAAGCGGGACTGTGCGAAGAGAAAGGAGAAGTCATCATACTAAACAGGCTCCTCTCTCTAATTCGATTTTTATACCTTTGACTTTAGGTATATTAAAGCGCTAAATCAGGCTCTGCACGACAAATACTGTCAAGCCAAAGTGATGCCATTAGGTTGTCACTGCTGAGCCAATTTGCAGTTTGGGTTTCTTCTGCGCTTGCCTGGTTGAACTCTGGGAGAAAATGGTCAAGTTCTCCGGTGATGCTTTGTTTTCTATCACCATTTAGACAAAGCATATGTCGTGAAGATTGAGTTTGCTCACCAGTTGAGTGAGCAAAAAACTCTTGTAATGCCAGTGAAGAAAATAACTGAGATGCAATAAATGTCATCATGAACTCCCTTTGTGATGAAACGGTATCTCTTACCGAGTGACGAGCACATTTTTACTCTTTTTATGTGTTCTACCTGCTTTCTTACATCAACACATTGTGTAGTAGCTATAAGCAGGATTTTAAGACACGTGATGCTTTTAGCAAAATGATGCACTGGGAGTAACTAATGCATTAATGGTGCCGATTAATCATTGAGCCTTGTTATTTACACTTACATCTGTGTAATTAAGGACTTGAATTGGTTTATGGGGCTATGTCAGTGTTCACCATTCAGCTAAAAATGAAGTATATGTGCACTATCAAAGAGCATATGCTTCAATTTGGACATTTTTATTAAGCATCTATCTATTGATGAATATATTTTAAGTGACTCATAAGTTTGTATATATAGCTACTTACAAAGATGTGAAATCAATAGTGCGACATGTAGAGTATATTGGAAAGTAGGGGGTTATAACCCCGCTACAATCTCTTTGCTGAACGTTTTTTCACAGTACTTGCATTTCAGGTAAATGCTTTCGTGTTTTTTAGTTACTTTAAAGTAGCTGGTAACAGGTTCGTGAAGTGAAATACAGTTTGAATTAGGGCAATCAAATACGCCTTCTAAGGCATCAGGGGTAGACATGGTGAACTTGTCTTTAACCACATAATTGTCGATGACATTTATGGTTGCACTAGGCGCAAATAAAGAAAGTTCATTTGCCTCTGATTCTGTAAATAACCGGTTTTCTACTTTAATAAGATCTTTTAAGCCAATTTCCTGGCTTGGCAGGTTAAAGCCGACGGTGATTTTTTCGTTGCCATCGACCAAATGCAATTGTTTTAAAATTTTAATGCCTTGGCCCGCAGGTATATGATCAATAACAGTACCTTTGCGAATGGCCTCAACTAATAATTTATTAGCCATGATGCTTTTATCCTACAGGTTAAAGGGTTTCGTTTAATACAAGCGCTAACAAAGCCTGACGAGCATAGATGCCATTCTGTGCTTGCTCAAAATAATACGCGTAAGGGGTTTTATCCACATCGACAGTGATTTCATCTACCCGAGGTAGAGGATGAAGTATTTTTAAATTTTTTCTGACATCGCTCAGCATTTCAGCGGTTAAGATGTACTTGGAGGCTATATGTTTATATTCCGTTTCATCAAAACGCTCTTTTTGAACACGTGTCATGTAGACAATATCAACATCATTGATGACTTCTTCAATACTTTGGGATACTTGGTATTTGATGCCTTTTTCATCTAATTCTTCAAGAATGTAGTCAGGCATTGCTAATGCTTCTGGTGAAATAAAAAAGAAGCGACATTTAAATAAGGAGCAGGCTTGCGCAAGAGAGTGAACAGTTCGGCCGTATTTTAAATCACCAACGAATGCGATAGTTAACTCCTCTAGCTTTCCCTGGCATTCAAAAATAGTAAATAAATCCAGAAGTGTTTGCGTTGGGTGTTGATTTGCACCATCGCCACCGTTAATAACAGGCACGGTAGAGAACTCACTGGCTAGCCGTGCGGAACCTTCTCGAGGATGACGAATGACAAAGGCATCAGTGTAGGAAGAAATCACTTGGACAGAGTCTGCGAGTGATTCCCCTTTTTTGGCTAAAGATGTGTTGGCATCATTATCAAAGCCTATGTGTGTACCACCCAGGCGTAAAATCGCTGTTTCAAATGAAAGCCGAGTACGTGTTGAGGCTTCAAAAAAACAGCTGGCAACTACTTTATTTTTGAGTAAAGGTGGGGGGGGCTCACACTTTAATCGTTCAGCTGTGCGAACTATTAACTCCATTTGCTCTTGTGTTAAGTCTGAAATAGAGATTATATTTTTTTGAAACAGAGGGTTTGCCATGGCTCACTCGCTTTTTCGGGTCAAAAAAAAGCCCCGATTACGGGGCTTTTTAAATTTCTGAAAATAAATTAAAAAAATAGAGATTCGGTTGTTTATCTGGTGTTTAAATGGGTGGTAATGCCAGATTACAGCAAGCATTTGGATCAGGAATATAATGTTGAAAACTATTGGCTTACATAACCATGAGGTTGGAGTAGAGGTATTGGTATTGTAAGTATTGATAGAGGAATGGGCTAATGCTGTGCCAACAAGGTAATAGTTGGAGGTAGCAGGTATCGTTTGTCTTTGCCCATCAATATTCACAACTACTTTTTCCTCTCCTGTTTGCTATACGACATATTAAATTTTTGCCTGCTACCCTATTAGAGGTATAGTGCAAACTTAGTCAAAAAGGGTGAGACTCAGCCATTATTGCTATCATCCATAATGATATCACCCTACCAATTAACATCCTTCACTGAGAGTATATACCCTTTTTTACAGCAATAAGTGCTGTTTAAGGGCATATCACTAATCTGTAATAGTGGCAGTTCCACTCGCACAAAATTGCGGGAATTTTACATATTAAAATTAAAAACACAACCCCAATAGCTAGATGATTTTGTTTTAAAAACAAGTTTTATTGTGATCAGGTACTGAAAATACGAGTCCTTTAGGTATAGCTAAAAACCACTACGTGAACAGGAGAGCTGCTACTCCCAGTAGAATAAAGAGAGAAGCAGTAGTCCAGCGAATCCATTTAAGTGGTAGCTTATCTGCAGCAAATTGGCCTAACACTACAACAGGTACATTGGCTAGCAACATTCCCATTGTGGTTCCTATGATGACTTGCAGGGTTGCTGAATAGTGGGTTGCCAGTACGATAGTAGCTATTTGTGTTTTATCACCAATTTCGACAAGAAAAAACAATACGAGTGTGGTTAAAAATGCACCCCACTGATGTGTTTTTGTTGGAGTATCGTCAAGCTTATCAGGTATCAAAACCCAGATACCCATCAGTATAAAACCTGTAGCTGCAATCCACGATAGGTAGTTAGGGTTGATCAGGTGATTGAGGTAGTTACCTAAAGCTGCGGCCAGCCCATGGTTGGCAAGTGTAGCGATGGTTATCGCAAGGATAATGGGGACTGGTTTTTTAAAGCGAGTAGCGAGCAATAGCGCCAATAATTGGGTTTTGTCACCGATTTCAGCCAGGGCAACAGAAAGCGTTGAAAAAAGTAATGCACTCATAGTGAACTCTCAGGGCGGGTTTGTTCCAATGACACATACTCCACCCGCCCTTTGCGAAGGAGTTATGTGTCAAAGGTCTTGCCAAAACAGCGGTGGCTGTTGCATTTAGGCCATGATTCATTGAGGAATCAATTATGTTGACCTAAATCCTGAAAGGAAAAACCGTGATGAACGGTTTGCCTTTACAAGCGGCTACTCCCCTAAGACGGAGTTGATTGTACCTCACTAGTAACTTTCTGCAATAGCGGCTTATTTGCAGACCTGTCATGGTAATGGTTAACGTTCATTGGAAGTGTTAACAGGCCCTAATACTCATCGGCTGTTTGGTGCACATATCCTTGCTTTGATGCATTGCCATTGCGGTCATAGTTTGGCGCAAAAACACTGACTACTCGTTGTTTTCCTCTAATGTGGATTTTGCCAATTTCTCGACAAGTGATGTCTGGTGCTAAATGGTGAGTGGCTTCTGAAATCAATATTCGGGTGTTGTACTCTTTGTTGAGTCCTTCCAAACGCGCTGCGAGATTTACATCATCACCATGTACCGTATAGTTCAGCCGGTCTTTAGCGCCAACGCTTCCTGCAATAACTTCCCCTGAATTAATGCCAATGCGGCAGCGCATAGGATGATTACAAAATAATGTGGTGCTAAGTGCTTGTTGTATTTCTATAGCTGCTGTCAATGCTTGCCTTGCATGTTCAGCAGGGGAATTGATATTGAATACAGCTAATACCGCATCACCTTGGAACTGGGTGATGACACCATCATGTTTTTCTAATATACGAGTGATCAGGGAAAAGTATTCATTCAGCATGGTAATGAGCTGCTGAGGAGAGATTTGCTCTGCCAGGGCCGTGAACCCCTCAATATCAATGAAAACAATGGTTGCTTTTTGAATTTTGGGATCTAGCGTGCCATTGGATTGTATGAGCTGTTTAGCAATATTATGGGGGACATACTGGCCAAATAGTCTTCTCAGGTTTTCATGAGATTGTAAATCATCCAGCATGTTATTAAATGCGTTGGCAAGTAGGTCAAGCTCTTGCAGCGGTTGTTTATGCAGCCTGGGTACTTTAGTTAATGGAACCTGGCCGACTTTAGCAAACATAGTGGTTATATGTCTTATTCGGTTGCCAATGAAGCGTGCACCACCAACAGCAAGAACCATCATTACCAGCAGAATACAACAGCTGGCAATTAGTAAATGAATAAAGGTTTGCTCAATATCGGCATACTGGTCGTAGCTGAAGTAAATACCCACGGTCCATGGAGAGTGACCGAACCCAGCAAAGTCGGTGTAAATAAACTCCCATTTATTATCATCCAGTGAAACGCTATGGCCTTTTATTGAAGGGTTTTTTAACCACTTGCTGGGTTTTTGGCTGGCATCCCAAATGGCTTTGAGTGGGTGATTGTCAGTGAGGTTCGCTAAAGTGGGAGCTGGATGATCAGTATTGACAAAACGACCTGGGTGGTAGTCTGGGCTAGATAAAGCTAAAAGTTGTTGCTGGCTATTGAGTAAAAAGATAACAGGCCGCATATCTTTTGCGCTTTCTTTGACAATATCACTAAGCTTTTCCAGAGTAACGCCTGTTAACAGTAAACCCGTTTTACCATTGGGTAGTGTAATTTTTCGATAAGCTTGAATGATGCTAGCGTGCAAACCTTCAATATAAACAGGGTCAAGCCACTTCACTTGTGTGGTTGTTTCTTGAGCACTTAATAAGTGGGTGATTAGCGGATTGTCACGCCAATAGTCTTTAAAGACATCAGTCTTGTCTCTTGCATAGTAACGCGCAAAATATTGTTCATCGACATAAGCTATTCCGACAACCTGGGGCGTGGCCGCTAAAGTGCCTTGTAATAACTTATTGAACTGCGGTGAGTCATTGGTGGCTATGTAGCCTGACTCAATCAATGATGCTAGATACTCTAACTGGTTATTAATTGGACGAAGGTGACTGTTCAGCTGGTCTTCAATTGACGTTATCCCTATCTCGGCAATTTGATTAAAAAGCTTTTCGGTGTTTTTTTCAGTACTAAAAAGTCCAAGTGACAAGATACTGATGACAGCAATAAGCAGTATGAGCGAAAAGCCGTAAGTGAGCAGACCTGTCAAAGTGATTTTTTTCATGAACGATTGTTTATAAAGCCAGTTGCTTTGATGTTGAATGTGTTGATTGAGTGTAGCTGTTTCCTGAAATGTTGTTGAATGAATTAATACCTTACTTTATTGGTTGATAGATGTGCAATGTTGCAAGCTAGGAAGAACTTATATCTTACCCATACTAAGCAGCTAAACTAAGTATAAAGAATATGAAGGTGCGTCATTTATTCAGGAATATAGGGTCGTGTAATGATGAAAGCTATAAGTGTATTTCGTATGACAGTCTGTTTGATGTTATTGATAGCCGGGATGCAAGCTAACTTGGCTTTTGCTGATAACAAGGTTTATTTGACTTCTTTGGATTGGCCACCTTATACCGGTGAAAGCTTACCTGGCCAAGGAGCATCTGTAGCTGTTGCTAAAGCGGTATTTGCTGAGGCTGGTCTTGAATTAGTCGTTGATTTTTACCCTTGGAAACGAGCCGTTAATTTGGCAAAAAATGATGAAAAATATGTCGGTTATTTTCCAGAGTATTATTCAGCTGATCTTGAGCAGGACTTTATTTTTTCTGAACCGATGGGGAATGGACCTTTAGGTTTTGCACAGAGAAAAGATAATCCTGTAACCTGGCAGAGTTTGAGTGACTTAAAACCCTTTAAAATTGGTACTGTCAGTGGTTATGTTAATACTACTGAGTTTGATCAAATGGCTGAAGCAGGCACTATAAAGGTGGATAGTGCAGGAGATGATGTTAAGAACTTATTAAAGCTCAATGCGAAAAGAGTTAAACTTGCAGTGATCGATAAGTATGTTATGACTTATTTGTTAGACACTGATCCAGCGTTGAAAAAGATCAAGGGGAATATTGTATTTAACGAAACATTACTTGAGGATAAAAAGCTCTATATTTGCTTTCGTAAAAGTGAAAAAGGTAAAGAGATTCAGCAGAAGTTTAATACAGCTTTAAAAAAAGTTGATGTTTCAGCCATCATGTCGAAGTACCTGAGTCGGTAGTGTTAAGATAATAACATACAAGCTGAAAGTTGAGTGATGAGTGGGCAAGCTTTGATGTTATCAGGTTTTGCCCTCTAGCTCATAATGTGATGTGGTAGAGGTAAGAGTTGCTTCCTCTTAGACCTATTTAGTTTTAAAAAAATCACACAACTGTGTTTTATTCTAGGGTGTAATAGAGAATCATTTTAAGTTGTGTTAATTTTCCTGCCCGTAATCTATCACTCAAAAAAACATATGTGAGTTTATATATCCAAAACCAAGGGTATAATTTCTACGCGTGTTCTGTAGAGGGATAGCTGAACGTTGCTACTTGTTAGGAAAAATAAAATCTGAAGAATGGCTCGTGGAAAGTTTACTTATAACTTTGCCATGTAGTAATAGAATGAGTCATTCATTTTCATTCTTTTTGGCAACGTGTGAGCAACTATAATTTAACAGTATTTAAAGAAAGCAGCTTAGTAAAACGCCTTTTGGGCATACATTCATTGGATGATAGTAGTACCTGATATGACATTGGTCACTTTGAAAAAGAAATGTAAGTTCAGTAGTTTCCTTACATTGATGCTTGTAGCCTTTCACGGAGAATCTTTTTCCTCATCAATGGCTGTGGCAAGCCAACAGTATTATCAGTTATCAATGGCATTTCTTAGATACCATCAGCTAGCTCAAAGTTCAGCATGGCAATCTTTACCTAGCTATGATCAGTTCATGCTGTATACCCCACAAGACAAGAATGCGCTGCTGAACCAATTGCTAACGGCAACAGGTGATCATAAAGCACCTTCTGATCCTCTCTATTTAGCAATACAGCGTTATCAGCGTCGTCATCAATTACCAGCTTCTGGCCATATTAATAAAGCAACTTATTTATCACTCTACGCTGGTCCAAAAGAAAAAGCACAACTCATAGCTCGCAATCTAAAGCGACTGGAGCGTTTACCTGATGATCTAGGACGAAATTATGTGTTAGTCAACGTACCAGATTACTCGCTGCAATATGTAGAAAGAGGGGAGGTCAAGTTGTCTATGCGCGTTATTGTGGGTAAACCCTACAGGCCAACGCCCTTGATGGTCGATACTATTCGTTCAATTATTGTGAACCCCACTTGGACTGTACCGAGTAAAATTGCCTTTAAAGATATACTTCCTAAGTTAAAAAAACAGCCTAACTACTTGAAAAAAAATAATTTTAGCGTGTTTCAATATAAGGATAATGGTGTCGTCACTGTTAATTATGATGATATTGATTGGGAAAACATAAACTACAAGAAAATTGATCGCTCAGCTTTTCCTTATCAACTCAGACAAAGTTCAGGCTCGCATAACGCTTTAGGGCGGTTTAAATTTAACTTCCCTAACAGTCAGGCTATTTACCTTCATGATACCCCCCAGAAATATTTATTTAGCCGACAAAACAGGGCATTAAGCTCTGGCTGTGTCAGAGTAGAAAAACCAAGACAACTAGCTGAGCAGCTCTTAAAAAGTAATCGTCATTACTCACGCAGAAAAATTGATCAAATATTAAATTCTGGCCAGATGACAACCCTTTCTCTCAATGTACCGGTCCCTGTCTATATTACTTATCTTACTGCATGGGTGAACCAAGATGGTGAGCTTCGCTTTGCGAAGGATATTTATAAAATGGACAAGCGCCGTTATATTTCCATGGCAGATCAATAATCAAATATATATAGTGCATGACCCACCTTCTGCTAAATTTAAAAGAAACTTAATGATTTAGCGAAGTTGGGGGCAATGTATAAGGAGCAAGTGCAACGGCGTATTTTAACGGTTCTAGTGATTTTATCACTTGGCTTTTTGAGTCTGGAAGGCTGGATGACATGGATGCGAAATCAGTCTACTCAAGAATTAGTAGAATATCGTCAGACCTTTTTAAAACAAAACCTATCGCGTATGGTTACGCGCCTTGGTACAACGTTACGTAGTGCTTGCAGTGACTATAGTCTATGGACTCAGATGCAGGATTTTTCTAAAAAACTGGATCGTCACTGGGCTAAAGTCAACATTGATACCAGCCTCCCTGAGTTTGGCATAACACATACTTGGATTGTTAATCCTGAATACAAAACAGTTTATAGCTTTATTGTGGATAGCTTGCCTGAGTTTGAGCAGCCATTACAAAAAGACACGTTAAAGTCAGTTAAAGGATTAAATTTTTATCAAGGATTTTATCGATATAAACAAGCTATTTTTGAGCTTGCTGCATGTCCTCTCCATAGCAGTGATGATTATGAGCGTTTAGGTGAAGCGACAGGATGGTTAGTACTGGCTCAGCCTGTAGGTGAAGACTACTTAGAACAAATTGCGTTACTCACTGACAGTAAAGCAAGTATTGTATTCAATAACCACTTATCACCATCCTCAATAATCAATAATCCTTGGAATATTCGTATTAGCCTACCTTTCAGGGGGGCTTCAGGACAGCCAGTTGCTTTTCTGACAGCAACAACCCACTTAGAAGATTTAAAAAAGCTTTATGATGCTTCTACTCAACTCATCATAGTGAATGGTTTTTCCATTATTTGTTTGTTATTTCTCACGTATTTTTTATTACAAGTCTGGGTGCTTTCTCCTCTAAAACAATTAACTAATTCTCTAGATAAAAATACAGCAAGTGAATTAAAAACACTATTATCACGGGATGATGAATATGGCAGGTTAGCATCGTTGGTTAATGATTTTTTTCGGCAACGGGATTTATTGGCAGCAGAAATTCAAAAGCGTGGACAGGTAATGGACCAATTGGCTCAGGTTAATCTGCAGCTGTTTGATAATGCTCGCCTTGATGAGTTAACACAAGTTGCTAACCGGCGACGTTTTGACGAGTACCTGGCAAGTGCTTGGAATAGTGCTATTAGCACAGGCAACCCTATTGCGTTACTCATGATTGATTTGGATTTTTTTAAGCGATACAACGATACGCTAGGTCATCCAGAAGGAGATGATTGTTTGGCTTTAGTCGCAGATGTTTTTCGTAATGTCGTAAAAAGTCGTCATGATTTATTAGCACGTTATGGAGGAGAAGAGTTTGCTGCAATCCTTCCCTTAACAGATGAAGCTGGTGCTAAAGTCTTAGCAGGACGTATTATTGATGTATTAAAGCAAGCAGAAATTCCCCATCCCGGCAGTGAGTTCCAAGTAGTGACCACTAGCATAGGTGTGGCAGCATGCTCACCCATACCCCATCAAAACCCCGAGATGTTAATCAACATGGCAGATAAAGCACTGTACGAAGCTAAACGCAGAGGCCGCAATGGTGTTGTTGCATTTAGTGAGTTGCCAAAGACTGTGGATGAGGATATCAATCAGTGAACTTTGGAGTAGAAGGTACTTTTCGTTGAATACAGTTGGTCTTGAGTAGTTTACCTATTGTAAGTTACAGATAATTCTCACATACAGAGCACCAAGCACAAGTCTTAGGGAGTGAGGTTATCGTGCCATTAAAATGTTTATTGCAATATAAGTTAAGTTAGTTATAGTAGGGGATGTTGCTTCTATTATACGTATATTGACGTATATAAGGAAAGGTTAATAAAATCAGTTTGCTAGTAAAACTCTAGATTAGAGTTCTAGTTAATAAGAAGTATGAAAATTATATAAATAACTTAGACTAGTATTGCTAAGTAATATCACGTTGGTATTCATAAGGTGAATCATACTAGCAGGGAGTACTGACTGAATGCCAGGGAGTAATAACAATACGATTGGGGTGATATTTATATTTTCCCTGTTTGAAGTTAATTTTCTCTATTACTTTAAATGTAACCATATATAATGGTGATGTTACTAGTGGGTTTAATATATATCTTTAAAGGTTTAACTTGATTAAGTAGTTTTTATGAAAAGAATAATACTGCTTTGTTTGGTTTATCTATTGAGCGATTATTGCCTGGCTGGTTATACGCTAAAGCGAAATAGAAATCTTGAACTTTGTCGAGAGTTTTTAGCGTACTTAAATAGAAAACCTGATTTTTATTATTTCGAAGAGTTAAAGCAAGATAAAAAGTTTAAAAGCTTTACGCTCCCTAAATTGAGCCTGGTTGATAAAAGTAATTATCTTAAGCTTTATGAAAAGATTTATTTTTATCTGCATAAATATGAAAATTTGCCAGAAAATAAAAAAAACAAGCTGAGGGATGAGTGGTATGATGAAAAAGAGTTTATTCTGAGTGATAAGGTTAAATTGTATACAGCGAATATTGATGCTAATCATAATGGTAAAATAGATAAGCTTTTAATTGCTGTTGCTTCTTATACTGAAAATGATAAAGATTATAGCTTTAAAGGAAGTTATTATTATTATTGGTCTATTACAAAAGAAGATGATTTTAATCCTAATGAACTTTATAAGTTGCATGAAGGTTTACCCTTTTATTATAAAGGTCGTTTCTATATGGCTTCTATGAGAAGTGTAGGGGTAAGTATTTATGAGCCTGAAGTGTCAAAATATTATCCATATAATAATGGTGTTACTAGTGGTTTGAGTATTTGTGTTTTTGATAGAAAAAAGATTGGGCGGAGTTAAGCTAGCTAACCTAAAGGAAGTATAATGAAAATTAAAAGTATTACACAGAGCGAATATGAAAAGTTACGTTTTGAACTAATTAAAGCTGCAGAAGATGCTAAGAAAAAGCCTTACATAGATGATCCAAGTGGACCTAACTTGGTTACTATGGGAATTGGTTTTAATATCGAGGACGAAAGTGTTTTAAAAAGTGTCCTGATTTATGGTTTTAAAAATACGTTTGATACTAGTAATAGTAAAGATCAAAAACTTTTGACAGATATGTTAAAGGTTACTCAAGATAATAGTCTAAGTATTAGTAAAATACAATCAAAGCTGAATTCACTATGGCAAACCTATAAAGGTGATAAAAAAGTTAAATTTGAGTTTGATTCTGAAGATCAAATGGTCAATGTTCTAAATGGTATTGCTGAGGTCTATGAGAAAAAAGTTAACAAATTTTTGTCTACTACAATGACATTTTCTAAAGAAAGAGCTGTATTATTTTCTTTAGCGTATAATCAAACAGATGGAAGTTCAGCTCTATTAGGTCCTGGACTTGGAGGAGCAATTGATTCGAAATCAAGGGTCCAGGCATGGTATGAAATAGCTTATCGCTCAAATGGAGATAAGTCAGCGGGCCAAGCTGCCAGGCGGTATGTTGAAGCCTCAATTTTTGGATTATTTGATGATCAGAATAATGTTACTGATACTGAGGCCAAAACAGTTGTTGACTTTATAATTGCAAATCGTGATGCAATTAAAAAGTATGAAGATAAATACAGTAATCCAGGCCAGCAAGCACTGAATGATGATCGCTTTAATGCACTTCAAAGTTACATTAAAAGTTTTGAGCAAATTTTACAGCCAGCGTCCTCCTACTTGATTAAAGAGTATGTAAAAGATAGTGGCCTGGCTAGCAAACTAAGTGGGCTTGGTTTTAATGGTAGTGTTTTGCTAGGTATTGTCAAAGATAAAAAAATAGCAGGTTATCAATATAATGTAAATGGTAATAATAAAAATGATTTATTAATAAACATAGATAAAGAAGACAAAGTATTGTCTGGTGGTAAGGGTAATGATGTATTAATTGGTAATGAAAAAAAAGATGAAATGTACGGAGGTGAGCTTGATGATGTATTAGTTGGCCAGGGAGGTAATGATACATTAACGGGCCATTCAGGGAAGGATAAACTGTATGGAGGGGATGGTGAAGATATACTCTATGCAGAAAGCGCAAGTAGTCAAAAAGATACAAGTGTTGATGAGCTTTATGGTGGAAAAGGTAATGACAAACTTTATGGTGATGCGGGTAATGATATCCTTGATGGCGGTGAAAACGCAGATCAACTAGAAGGTGGGCAAGGTAAAGATATCTATCACGCTGACAGTGAAGATACCATTGATGACAGTGGTAAAGATGGCACTGTGTTTTTAGATGGTACAAAATTAACTGGTGGTGAACGCACCGAAGATGACCCTGAAAACACCTATTACAGTACTGATGGTAAATTTACCTATGTGAAAAACGGCTCAACACTAGTCGTTAATGGTGGTTTAACCATTAATAATTATAGTGATGATGCACTGGGCATTCACCTTGAAACCGTTGAGGAAGAAGAGGAAGAAGAGGAAGAACCTGACTTTGATGATCCAGAAAAAGTCACCTCACCGATTATTATTGACTTAGATGGTGATGGTGTCGAAACCCTTTCGGTAAGCGATAAACACTATTTTGACCACGATGGTAATGCGTTTGCTGAATCCACGGGCTGGGTATCGCGTGATGATGGTTTATTGGTCTGGGATAAAAATAATAATGGTGTCGTGGATTCCGGCGCTGAACTGTTTGGTAACCAGACGACACTCGCTTCAGGTCAAAAAGCGAAACACGGCTATGATGCGTTAGCGGAATTTGATGATAATAAAGACGGTGTTATTGATGCCCAGGATGCGATTTATTCATCATTAAGTGTTTGGCAAGATAAAAACGAAAACGGCCTGACGGATAATGATGAATTAGCCAGTCTTGCGGATGTTGGCATAAAAAGTTTATCCACGGCTTATGAAGACTCTAATCATACCGATGCCCAAGGCAATGAACATCGTCAAACCAGTGAGGTTACATGGAGTGATGGCCATAAAACCGACAGTGCGGACGTATGGTTTAAAACCAACGCTACCCGTCGTGTAACAACGGAAACCTTCAACTGGACCCATGAAATCTTAGCGTTACCGAACTCCCGAGGTTATGGCAACTTACTGGATTTACAGCAAGCCATGACTCAGGATGAAACGCTTTTATCCATGGTGAAAGCCTTTGTCGCGGAGCCAGACTATCAAAAACGCAATGACATGGTGCTTGCGATTATTTATCAGTGGGCGGGTGTCACGGATGTCGATCCACACAGTCGTGATCCAAAAAGTCACTATGGGCATGTGATTGATGCGCGTAAACTCGTGACCCTGGAAAAAGTGGTGGGCCGCGGTTATTTAGGGACTTGGTGTTGGGGCGAACGGGACCCTAATCCCCATGGTCGCGCTGCACCGATTTTAAAAGCAGAATTTGATAAATTCCAACGTTCCGTCACTGCACAATTAAATGCACAAATTTTATTTGATGACACTATTTTATCCGCTTACTTTGAATCCGGCAGTCGTTATTTCCGTTTAAATGAAGAAACATTAGAAACGTATTTAGTCAGCTTAAATCGCCCTGATAAAGTGGAAGAGTTAAATGCTGCCATCAATACACTGCAAAATCTAGGTGTTTATTCGAAGCGCATACGCAACGAAGTGAGTAGCGTGCTGGCTAAAATTGTGCTGAATCATCCTGGCTTAAATGAATATATTAATCACGACACGGTCGCGGGTGATGAGCGAAATAATACCCTGCGTGATTATAATCAAATCAATATTATTCATGGCAAAAAAGGTAACGATACCCTTTATGGTCAGGATGGTGATGATAATTATATTTTCGCAAAAGGTGATGGTCAGGACACCATTTACGACACCAGTGGTGTTGATACCCTGTATTTTTCCGAAGGCATTAAACAAGAGAATATTGGATTTAGACGTACATTAACCGATGTATGGGTGGTGCTGTTGGATGATGATGGCAACCCAACCGGTGATGAAATTAAGCTCACCAATTATTTTGATTTTGATGGCACCTTAGCAGAAGGCCAAATCGAAAAAGTGCACTTAAGTGATGGCACGTTGGTTAACCTGTATGACTTGCTGAAGCAAGCCGCCTCTGCCGCCACGGAAAACGACGATCATTTATTTGGTTTACCGGATGCGGATAACGTGTCGGCGTTAGCGGGTCATGACAAGATTTCTACCTATGGTGGAGATGACACCATTGAAGGTGGAGCTGGTGATGACGAAATCCTGGCGGGTGACGGGAATGATACCCTGATCGGTGGCACAGGTAATGACACCTTAGTGGGTGAAGAGGGCAGTGATACCTATCAGTTCAGCCAGGGCTTTGGTCAGGACAGCATTCAAAACCTCAGTCAGGATCAAACGCCTAATGGTCAGATTGTCTTTGATAACACCCTGACGCCCGATCAAATTGCCGTAAAACGCGAGAATGATGATTTACAACTGATTGCCAGCGCGCAAGACATCATTACGGTGAAAGGCTATTTCAGCCAGGATGCCAGCACCAGTGCCGCGGTAGCAGAAATCCAGTTTGCGGATGGTACCGTGTGGAATGTGGAGGCGATTAAACAGCAGGTCTTACAAGCCTCAAGCGGTGATGACTATATCGAAGGCTATGGCAGTGATGACGTATTTGCTGGCCAGGCCGGTAATGACACCTTAAAAGGCCTAGGCGGTAATGATCAGCTGTCCGGTGGCGAGGGCGATGACCGGCTGTTTGGTGATGATGGCAACGATAAACTCCACGGTGGTTTGGGTAACGATACCCTGCGTGGCGGTAAAGACGATGACACCCTGCATGGCGATGAGGGTAATGACCACCTTTATGGCGACAGCGGAAATGATCAGCTGTTCGGTGGCGCGGGTAACGACCGACTGGAAGGCTCGTATGGTCATGACCAACTTGCTGGTGGTGAAGGTCAGGACACGCTAATCGGCGGTATTGGTAATGACCAGCTCAAAGGCGATGCCGGTGATGATACCTTGCGCGGTGATGAGGGTGATGATCAGCTAACGGGTGGACGGGGTAACGACCAACTGGCCGGTGGTGAAGGCGATGACTGGTATCACTTTGCCAAAGGCGATGGCCAAGACGTGATCACGGATCAGCAAGGCCAGACCACTATTGTGGTGTATAACCTGAAGTTAGAAGACGTCATCTTCCGTCGTCATGACCTGGCGTTGGATGTGACCTTTAAAGGCAATGACGGTGATCGCATTCGCTTGGAAAATGTCTTTGATCGTCAAACCCTCACTGCACGTTTTGGTCTGCGCTTGCAGCACAGTGATGGCACCGTACAGACCCTCAAGGCAGAAGACATTGATCAACGTGCCATCACCGCGACGGAGGGTAAAGACACCCTGTATGGCAACCATCAGGCCAATGAAATCAATACCCTGCGTGGCGATGATACCGTCTACGCCGAAGGTGGTGATGACTTTGTCCGAGGTGCGGCCGGTAACGACACGCTCTATGGTCAGGCGGGCAATGACACCTTACGGGGTGGTGATGGTGATGATCAGTTATATGGGGGCACTGGCAATGATCTGCTGCAAGCCCATAAAGGCGATGATCAGCTCCGCGGTGAAGACGGCGATGATCAGCTTGAAGGTGGTCTAGGTAATGACACCTTATACGGTGGACAAGGCCAGGATGATCTGCGGGGTGAGGAAGGGGATGACCAGCTAGAAGGTGGTGAGGGTGATGACCAGTACCGCTATCAAGCCGGTGATGGCCATGATGTGATCCGCGATACTCAGGGCAATGATAGTCTGCACCTGGAAAACATCCGTCTGGACGACCTGTTGATTCGTCGTACCGGGGATCGGTATCGTTATAACCCCGTCGAAGGCGAAACCTCGGGAGCTTTATCCCTGGCAGAAGAGTCGATTAGTCACGATAGAGACGGTGATCTGCTGATTACCCATAAAGCCACAGGGCAGACTATCCGCATAAACGATCAATTCTCCAGTCGATCAACCGCAACCCCTCACACCGTGATTGAAAGCATTGTGCTTAACGATCAAACGTTGGATATTGCCACTATCAAGCAACAGGCATTGGTGGGTACAGCTACCGATGACATCATTATGGGTCATGTTGATGATGACACCATCCAGGCTGGTGACGGTGATGATCAGGTGTTTGCTGGTGCGGGTGATGATCAAGTGCATGGTGGTCAGGGCCAGGACTTACTTTATGGTGAACAGGGTAATGACCAATTGTACGGTGACCAAGGGGATGACCAGTTGTATGGCCAGTCTGGTGATGACCAACTGTATGGTGGTGCGGGTCAGGACACCCTGTATGGTGGCTTGGGCAATGATCAATTGTACGGCGATGCCGGTAACGACCGCCTGTTAGGGGGCGAAGGCCAGGATACCCTGTTGGGTGGTGATGGTGATGATGAGCTGATTGCTGCCAACAGTGTCTGGGATCGCTCCAGCAATACCTTAGCGGGCGGCAAAGGCAATGACACTCTGTATGGCTCTTATGGGGATGAGACCTACCAGTTTAACCTGGGGGATGGTCATGACCTGATCGTAGAAACCCGTCGTGATGAAGCCTTTACTAACCATCTGCCCTCACAGGATGTTCTGCTGTTTGGTGAAGGGATCAGCGCCGATGATCTCCAGTTCTTCCGGGTGAATGATGACCTACAAGCCCGTCACCGGAATGGTCAGGATCAAGTGACCATCCAAAACTGGTTTGTGTCTTTTAAGAATGCAAAACATGACTACTTTAAAGTCGAAACCTTCCGCTTTGCTGATGGCACCGAGTTAAACACCACAGACATCGAATCGCAGATTACCTGGGAAGGCTCTGCCGCGGATGACAAATTCATTGGCTACCGTGGTTACAGTGAAACCTTCAAAGCCGGTGACGGTAATGACAAAGTCTTTACCCGTGAGGGCGATGATATTGCCTATGGTGAAGGCGGTGATGACTACCTGGATGGCGAAGCAGGCAACGACCAGCTCTATGGGGGCGAAGGCAACGATAACCTCTGGGGTAAACAGGGCAATGACCAACTGTTTGGCGGTATCGGTGATGACTCACTATCGGGTAACGAAGGTGACGATAGCCTGAAAGGTGAAGCCGGTGATGACAGCCTGTTTGGTGGCTCGGGTAATGACACCCTGGAGGGGGGTGCCGGTAACGACTTTATGGAAGCCGGTGAAGGTGATGACACCTTGCAAGGTGGCGACGGCGATGACCAGTTAGGCGGTGGTGCCGGTAACGACCAACTGGCCGGTGGTACAGGCAGTGACAAATATATCTACGGTGGTGGCCATGACGTCATTGATAACCAAGGCGGTGGCTTTGATGGACTGTTCTTCAAAGACGGTGTCCAGAAAGACGACCTCACCTTCAAGCAAGACGGTGACGACCTGCTGGTCTTTGTGAAGGATGCGACGGAACCCGCGGTACGGGTGGTGAAGCACTTCCTGGGTGAAGACTATGCCATTGACTACGTCCAGCCTGATGGCGGTAACTACATTACCACCGCCGAAATCAACCGCCGCGCTAAAGCCGGTGATGTTGAAGGGGATTATGATGCCGTAGTGGAAGGCACAGCTAATGCCGACAAACTGGGTGGTACCGAAGGCAATGATTTAGTTCAGGGCCTCGGTGGCAACGACCAGCTGTTTGGTATGCTCGGTGATGATGTGATGCAAGGCGGTGAGGGTAATGACTTCTTATCCGGTGGTAATGGCAGTAATGGCATTGCCGATGGTAACGACCGCCTGGAAGGTGGTGCGGGCAACGACCGCTTAAATGGCGGTGGTGGCAACGACACCCTGATCGGTGGTGAAGGTGATGACCATTACTACTTCTTTGCCAACAGTGGACAGGATGTGATTGATAACACCGGTGGTGGTAACGACTGGGTGTTCTTCAATGATGTGGGACGTGATCGCATCAGCTATCACCGCGATGGTGATGATCTGGTGATGTTGGTCGATAACGATCTGCAGCAGAAACTCACGGTGACCGGACACTTTACTGGTGGTGATCTGGCGATTAGCTATATCCAACCAGGTGATGGTGGCTATGCGATCCCAGCATCTCGGATTGAAAGCCTGCTGACCGACTTACCTGCAGGTGGTGATACGGGGACTGGCGATGGTAATACCAGCGGTGGTACCGACAATGGCGGCGATACCGGCACTGACAATGGTACCGGTGATACAGGCTCAGGTGAGACCGATAACGGTGGCAATGACAACGGTTCAGATGATGTGATTGATCCCAGTCGCTATGACACCGAAGTGGTCGGTACGGCACAGGGTGAACAGCTGGTTGGCCGTAACAACCGCAACCTGATCCGTGGTCTGGCCGGTGATGATACGCTGTTTGGTATGGGCGGTGATGACATCCTGTTGGGTGGTGACGGTGACGACTTTATCCAGGGCGGTAATGGTCGCATGAATGGGGATGATGGTAACGATACCCTGATCGGCGGTGCTGGTAACGATGTGCTGGCCGGCTTTGCGGGTAATGATACCTTACAAGGTGGCGTGGGTGATGATCACTACTATTACCATGCCCAAGGTGGTCAGGACATCATTGATAACACCGGGGGCGGTACCGATTGGGTGTTCTTTATCGATATTGACCGTGAGCGAATCAGCTATCACCGCAATGGTGACGATCTGGTGATGCTGGTGGATAACGACCTGCAACAAAAGCTGACTGTGGCTGGACACTTTACCGGTGGTGATAAAGCCATCAGTTACATCCAACCCGGCGATGGTGGCTATGCCATTCCCTCATCCCGGCTTGAAGGTATGCTGACAGCATTGCCAGCAGGTGGTGCATCTATTGCCGCAGCGGATGTTCAGCCCGCCAGTCATGTCAATGGTTTGATTAGTGCCATGGCGACTATGACTGATGGAGGCGCTGGTGATGTTACAACAACGGTTATGTCCAATCGTGATTTAATGGTGAACCTGACTACTCCTGTTTAATATTTAATAAAATTAGAAAGTTAATAAATACACTTAATTTTACTTTACTTCAGCCCCAGTATTATCTGGGGCTTTTTTATTGAAAGTAGAGGCTATTGACAGTTATATTCTGATATGTTGCCCACCTAACATTAATCCTTTCAAAACTTTTTACTATATCAGTAGTACTGTATGACTTCTCATTATTTTTAGTGAGTAATAGTCAAAGTGGAGTACAAAGTCTACCTAATCCCCTCTGAACTCGCTGTGAATCCGTCCATGGAAGCTCGGCTGGCAAACGGTTCTGTAGTGATCAGCTAACCTTTATTAGACTGCAGTATAGATACACGTAATAACTATTTTTTTACTCATATACTAGATTGCTACAGCTTTGAGTTTTAGCTGGATATTATCGATATACTGGTTAATATATGTCATGTATATTTGTACAGTGAAATGAAGGTTTATAGTGAAATTATACGAAATAAATAGTATAATTTTGGACTTAAGAAAAGTGGATAAAAAATTATTGTACTGAATAGAGTACTTTATTAATGTATTAGTACCCACTTCACAAACAATTTCAAGCATTGCAAGACCGTTTGTTGTTATATCCCAACCATTCTGAAATAAACAAAAATGATAATTCGATATATGCTCTGAAAAGACAAAGGCTGGGTAACGCGCATCGAACTGTTTGCCGCAAGGATGCGGCAACCAAGCCTCCAGGGACGGATTCTCGGCGTGTTCGATGGACGTTATACAGACTTTGGGCAAAGGTGCGTTTGAAACTTGGTATTTTTTTAAACAACACTTAGGTAGTTGTCTGAGTGCTATTGAATAATATACCCTTCGCGAATCAATTTTAGGGTTTGTTGCCTTCGCTCTTCACCCCAGTCACTTATTAATATAAGCTCCGGGGGCTTCATCGCTTGACGGCCGCCCCTAAAAATCCTTCGCTGTGGGTATAGTAAAGTGTTTGTGAAGGGTATGTAAATTAGCAAATTAAAATCACAAGGTAGATGATCATAATGGCACTTAATAGATTAAGCGAGGAGCTCTCAGAGCAAGAGTATAAAAATGCAAGAAGCAAGTTTATTCAGAATCAAGAAAGTAACGCCTGTGCGGCATCTAGTCCATCATTAAGTTTTTATTTTGATGATCAAGGAAGGCTGTCTATTGGATATGGTGTAAAGATAAACTTATTAAATGGAGCATCAATTGCCAATTTGCTAAATGAATATTTAAATAAACCATTAAGCGAATATCAATTGTCTGTGTTAGAGGCGTATACTCAGATTCAGAGGCTAAACTGGGAAGGTAGCCCTTTAAATGGACAAAAAATAACTGATGAAAGGGTGTTAAATGAACTTAGCACTATTCAACTTAAATCTACTCAAACTGCTGATTTACTGTTAGATAAGCAGTTGGATAAATTGGAAAATCAGTTGGATAGATTTTTAGGTGACTCATCTCTCTTGCCTGCATCAAATGAACGTATCGCGATACTATCAGTTCTTCATGATTGTTACGGGACTAATGATATTTTACCGGAAGATACGTTAGGTATCGTAAAAACTGTATTAATTAAAAATGAAAGTGATCCTGGTCAAAGGGCAAGACTTTGGACGAAGATTAAGTTTGGTTTTAATTTTAACAACAGTAAAACCACTTATGCTAGAAGAAGCAAGGAAGCAGAGTTATTTTCTCTCTTTGCTGAAGGAGGCAAGCCAACAGATGATAGTGAAGCTAAAGCTACGGCTTACGTCTTGAAAGAAAAGTATCAAACAATTGATGATCATTTGTCTGAAATGGGTATTGAGGTTGAAGATGAATTAAATCCCATTATTGATACAGCAATTTATGACCTTGGTGAACTGGAAACAACTTTTATAGGTACTGATACAGCGTATAGAAATGATAAAGGAATATTGGTTAATGCAAGTGATGAAATAATAGGTACAAATGATGATGACGTAATTTATGGACAGGGAGGTAATGATTTTATTTATGGAGAAAATGGAGATGATGAGCTTCATGGTGGTTCAGGTAATGATAAATTAGAAGGAGGTAAAGGGGATGATATAGTAAAAGGTGGGGGAGGAGATGATTATATTGAGGGTAATAAAGGAGATGATAATTTATATGCAGGGCAAGGTAATGATGAACTTATAGGAAATGAAGGGGATGATGACTTATATGGAGAGTTGGGTGTAAATATTCTCAAAGGAGGTAAAGGATTTGATGTTTATGTAGTTGGTCAAAAAGACACAGTTGAGGACAGCGATGCTTCTGGTGAAGTAGTTCTTGATGGGGCGGTTCTAAAAGGCGGGCAGCGAGAGTTAAGTAATCCTAAAAATATTTTTTATGATGAGCAAAATAATTTAACTTATGAGTTGAAAGGCACTACGTTAAATGTTAATGGTTTAACGATTAAAAATTTTAAGAATGGTGATCTTGGTATTTTACTTCAGAATCTTCAGATTGATGGTAGTGATGATGAAGATAAGCTGATTGGCGGAAAAGCTAACGAAATTATATATGGTTATGATGGGGATGATTATTTAGAGGGTAATGAAGGAATAGACCAGTTACATGGAGGAAAAGGATATGATACTTATCAAGTAGGAAAAGAAGATATTATTTATGATGAGGATGGTAAAGGGAAAATACTGCTTAATGGAGTAAAACTGGATGGAGTCACTGTATCGAGATCAAATATTTCTTTCTCTGGTTGGGAAGATTATTGTACCTATAAAAAAGATGGTTTGAGCTATATGCTTGATGGCTCAATGTTAAGAGTTAATGGTTTAATAGTAAATGACTTTAAAAATGGAGACTTTGGCATCTCTTTAGTGATGGAAGGGACTGATGATAATGAAAGATTTTCAGGTTATCGTGATTTCAATGAAATATTTAAAGCAGGCGCAGGCGATGATTACATATATGGTGGAGGAGGAGATGATGTAGCGTATGGTGAAAATGGAAATGATAAAATTACTGGAGGTGATGGTAACGATAAATTAATAGGCGGAGACGGGGATGATGAGCTGATTGGAGATATTTATAAATATGAAGATAGAGATCATTACCGAAATGAGGGTGGTGATGATCATTTAGATGGTGGTAATGGAAACGACTGGTTAAGTGGAGGGGGTGGGAATGATACACTCATTGGTGGAGATGGGGATGACTACCTTGTTGGAGGTATTCTTAAGTATGGAAATCGAGGCTATTATCGAGATGAAGATGGGGATGATCATTTAGAAGGTGGTAATGGAAACGACCGGTTAAGTGGTGGTAGTGGAAATGATACACTCATTGGTGGATCTGGAAATGATATCTATTATTATCATGAACAAGGTGGTCAGGATATTATTGAAAACTCAGGCATAGGCGCTGATATTGTCCACTTTGTGGGTATTCATTCTGAGCGTATTAGTTATCATAGAGTAAATGATGATCTTATAATGCTTGTTGATGAAGACTTAGAGCAAAAAGTTACGGTAAAAGATCATTTTCAAGGACCAGAAAAGTCAATAAATTACGTACAGTTTTATGAAAGGCGTGTTTATGGGGCTGAAATAAGATGGCGGTTAACTGACTTACCCCAAGCATCCATGGGTGATACGGGAATGGACTTAAGTGCTACAAATAGTGTAAGTCATTTAATAAGTGCTATGGCAACTATGCCAGATAACAGTTCAGGATCGGTTACTGAGAATGGTACAAATATTATTTCAACTATAAATATAACTACTCCAATTTAGCTATGAATGCTTGGTGTAGTCTAATTAATAAAATTAAATTAAACTGAAATATCTTTAGCATGAAATATAAGCCGGTTTTTTTAAAGAAAGCATTGTGTATTCAGAATTGTGTTTAATAGGGCTGTATGAGTAGTTGTTGTAGAACTGACTGCCGCATTATTGCGGCAGTCAAAACACTAAGGATGGATTTATGGTGTGTTTTCTGATAATTGTTTTTTTATGTAAAGCAAATTGGCTAAACACAAATTTATTAAAGACCTCTTACAAAACCACTTTCTAGTTATAGAACTTTATTTTAATAGTCATCCCCTGTTTATCTCTTTGTCATTGTAGAAACTCATGATGGGCTCACACAAAGGTATGCCCGCCAAAGAGGGTATAAAGAATAATAATGGGGGATCAATGAGTTTATTTAATTACTTTACTTATATTAAAAAAATCAGGTGGTGTGTTAGTCAGTTTGCGTATTTAAGTTTGATAATCGCGCTTGCGGGAAAGGTGTATGGCGTAGATAGTATTTTAGCTGATCATAAACTAAAAGTACCTCCGAAAATACCCAAAGTATTATTATTAGGTATTGATGGTTTAAAGCCATCAGCGATTCCTCGTGTTAATACACCTGTGTTGGATAAATTAATTACTGATGGGTTTATTAGCCCTATGTTAGCAGAGGACACCACATGGAGTGGTCCTTGTTGGGCGACTATACTTTATGGAGTATGGCGAGACCGACATGGTATTTATGATAACAGTTTTACCGGGTCTAAATTACAGTCTATTCCTGACCTTTTTACCCATATTGAAACCGCTAAGCCGGTATTGCACACTGCAAGATTAACCTCTTGGACAGGTATTCGTTATAACATGCCCACAGCGGCAGATGAGGATTTATATTGGTATTACCAAGAACATCAGGATACTGAAACGGTTAATAAAGCAAAAGACATTTTAAGTACGACTGATATTGATGTCTTATTTGTGTATTTTTCAATGGTGGATGTCAAAGGGCATAATCATGGGTTTAGTGCAGATAAGCCTGAGTACCGACAATCAATTGAAAAAGTAGACCGGCAAATCGGTGAGTTATTAACGCGAATTCAACAGCGTCCTAAGTTTGCTGATGAGGACTGGTTAATTTTGGCGGTACCTGATCATGGAGGAACCATCGATGGCCAACACGGTAAAAACCGTCCTGAGCATAGGAAGGCTTGGTTATTAGCCAGTGGCCATGCAGTACATCATTTGCGTAAAGGGATGAATATTCCGCCATCCCCAGTTGATATTGTACCCACTATTTTGGACCACTTGGGGATTGATTATGCTCCAGGTTCACTGGATGGGCATTCTTTGCTAGAGGCTTTTCCAAGCTATCCTGTAAAGTTAAATAAAAATACGCTAAAAAATGGTGATGCAGAATATGATCGTGGTAGTGTCCAACCATTTTATTTGGCTAATTATGATAATCAGGTTACTGGTTGGTTAAAAGGAGGAAAGGCGGTAACGCGTGGTTATACTGCAGTTAACCAAATTCCTTTGAAATATGTAAAAAAAGGTGAACAAAGGCAGAATGCCTATCTGTTTACCTCATTAACCAAAGAGCCTACAACATTAGCACAGCATATCGATTTACGAGGACTAACAACTCAACAGAGTAAGCCGCTCAAGGTAGCTTTGGCCGCTGATATGTGGGGAAGGACTGCGGATAAAAACTTAAGCATCAAATTATTTTTTAATGATGCTAAAGGCTTTGCGGCATTAAGGAAAAATGATCGGTATGCTTATTTTTTTCGAGGGGATGAATATTACCAGTTTGACTTTAATAAGGATCAAGTTGATGACGGTTATCCTGCGGATATTGCCAGTAGCTGGCCTGGGCTAGATCAATTTAAAGGTGGTGCAAGGAATATTGATGCAGCTGTTAATTGGGGAAATGGTAAAGCCTATTTTTTTAAGGGTGATGAATATATTCGTTATGATTTAAAAAAAGATCAGGCTGATAGCGGCTATCCATTAAAAATAAAAGACCACTGGTCAGGGTTAGACACATTCTCAGGAGGTGCTAATGATATTGATGCTGCGATTAACTGGGGGAATGGTATCACTTACTTTTTTAAAGGAGATGAATACATTCGTTTTAATATGACATCAGATCGAGCCGCTAAGGGCTACCCTATGTTTATTTCTAACTGGACATGGTCTGGTTTACAAGTTTGGCCTGATCGGATTGATGCAGCGGTAAGACGTAATAGCATTAAGTCGTACTTATTTAAAGGAGGTTATTATCTGAGATTTGACCATGTTTTAAATAAGACAGATGATGGATTTCCTAAAGCTATCAGTGAGCATTCATGGTTTGGTTTGGAGCAGTGGTATCAGTCAAAACACAATACAGAACTTACTTTGAATTCATACCAAAGCAGTGCTCAGCGTTTTCTAACACATACAGTGTTGCCAAGTAACGTTGAGAGTATTGATGTCCATGTCAATTTTTCGGGTCAGCAGCAGTATGTGGATAACCTTAGTTTGATTCTACGAAACTAGTATAATTGTACCCATAGCGAAGGGTATATTTAACAATGAATAGCAGTCAGTACAACGAAGTAAAACCAAGTAACCATTCTTCCTTAGCGGCTAGAGGCTATTTTGATGTTGCCCTGCTGCCTGATGAGCGTTCATTGCTGCCAAGTCAACGGCAATTTTTGCATCTGCTGGGGCATGAGCTAGCTGATCAGGTAGTGTGGATCAAAAACAGTAGTGAAGCAGAACATTACTCTCAAATAAGCTCTCAAGCCAATTCTCAAGTTAAATCTCAAAATCGAACTGTAGGGCTTGTTTGTTTAAACCCTGAGCATGTGCAATGGGCGACTAACAACCGAGTAGTTGTAATTCCATTTTTATCTCAACGCATTCCGGCTTATCCATTCTGGTCTGAGTCTCAGCAGCCGTTATTGAGAACATCCAAAGCACATCGTGTTTTGCCCCGTATTTTAGTGCTGGGGCCTGAGTCGTCGGGTAAATCAACGCTGGTTGATTACTTAGAGAACACTATTGGCAGTCAGGTTAAGCTCTCTATCGTCCCTGAATATATTCGAGATTACTATGATATGTTGGGCCATATAGCACTGGATTATGAGCAGGTGGTGGTCTCTGGTTTGGTTCAATATGCCCTAGAGAAAGTATTTGCTTCGCTTCAGGCTTCTGGGCTACTTATTGTTGATACTAACTGTGCTACAACTTGTTTTTGGAGTCAGATTCTTTATGGGCAGTATCCTGAGTGGTTATGGCAGTATGCGTTGGGTCAAAACTATACACTGTGCTGTGTACTAAGGCCGGATTTACCTTGGCAATCAGATCCACAACGTTGCCAGCCAGAACAATCTGATAGAGAGCACTTCTTTAGCCAGTGCCTGGATTATGCTCAGCAAATAAGCCGTAAAGTCCTGGTTTTAGAGGGGCAGGGAGAGACTCGCTACACCTCGCTTATGAGAGAAATCACCCAGTTGATTAGCGTTGAACGCACATCTTGATAGGGAAAAGGTTTATAAACAGTGCGGCATTGAGTAGAATCCGTTCTCATTTATGCCCTTAGCTTTGGGTCAGTGATGGTTTGATTTCCAGTAAAATGGCAGCCTGTTTATGTTAAATAATGATGCTCTGCAACAGCTCAAGCAGCTCAAGCAGCAATTAAAATCCCAAAAAGAAGTTTTCAGCGCTACAGTAAAAGACTCTGGCGCAAAGTCTGGTCAGGTGATTTTGGACGATGGCCGCCAGATATTTCTTCCTCAAGAAGAAATGCAGAAAGTATTTCCTCATGACCGTATAAAAGTGACGCTGTGTGTCGATAGCAAAGGACAAGACTTTGCTGAAGTCGAAGAGCTGATTGACTCATCGCTAAGTGAGTTTACTGGGCAAATTATTGGTCGCGGTAAAGCCGTTTTCGTTGAGCCTGATGTTGGTCGTTTATCCCGCTGGATTTTTATTCCTCCTCACCAGTTATCGGGTGCAAAAGCGGGAGATTTCGTTCGTTGCCGAATTACCCAGCACCCGATTAAATCAGGTAAACCTAAGGCTGAGGTCATCAGCATTATTGGTCACCCAGATCAGCCTTATATTGAACATAACTACATTATTGATAAGCATAAACTCGACTTAGCATGGCCTGAGTCAGTGCAAGCTGAAGTCGACGCCATAGAAGCACAAGCTCAAGAAGCGATTGCCAGTGCAAATCGTAAGGACATGACCTGTTTGTCCTGGTTGACGATTGATGCTGAGTCGACTCAGGATATGGATGATGCTCTGTATGCGGAAGCCTTGACTGATGGTGGCTGGTTGTTGAGGGTGGCAATTGCTGACCCAGCTTTTTGGATAAAACCAGACTCTGCACTAGATGTTGAAGCGCGTAAGCGCAGTACCTCTGTTTACCTCCCTAAGCAAACCATCCCGATGTTGCCTGAGTCCCTTTCTCATAACTGGTGCTCACTTGTTCCTGGTGAGGCGCGGTTGGCACTGGTATGTGAGTTAAAAGTAAGTGAGCAGGGTGAAGTTGTTTCCAGCGAGCTTTACCAGGCAAAAGTTCGTTCTCAAGCTAAGCTGTCTTATGATGCCGTGAGTGACTACTTAGACGGTGTTGAAGACAATAGTGTGGCCACTGAGAACCCAGAACTATTGCCTGTAATTGACTGCTTGCAACAAGTTCAGGAAGCATTGAACGCTTATCGTGAGCAACATGCTGTGTGTTTTGAGAACCGTCCAGACTATTACTTTGAGTTGGATGAGCAGGGTAAAATTGCGGCAATTCATCGCCAGCATAGAAGCACGGCAAACCGGCTTGTTGAAGCCTGTATGATTGCAGCAAACTGTGCAGCAGCAGACTTCCTCGCGCAAAAAGCACCTAAAGCTATTTATATTTCTCACAGCGGGGTAAGGAGCGACCGCTTGGAGGATGTCAAAAAGTTAGTGGCTGAGTTATTACCTGAGTTTGATACAGAGGCTTTAAACAAGCCAGAAGGATATCGCCAGTTAATTCATAGCTTGAATAATAAGTCAGTTGATGTGCCTTTACGCACCATTGTTAGCCGGCAGTTGGAGCGTAGTTTATTTTCCTTAGAGCCAGGCTTTCACAGTGGAATGGGTTTTGAGCGTTATACAACGTTTACTTCCCCTATTCGCAAGTATAATGACTTGGTATTGCATCGTATTATTATTGCGCTGTTAGATGAGCAGCCTGTACCTGAAGTTGCTACGGGTTTACTGGATGAGCTACAAGCAGGACAGCAAAAAGCCCGCTTTTCTGCTAACGAAGTAGAGCAGTGGCTGAAGTGTCAGTTTATGGAAGATAAAGTAGAGCAGACATTTACTGCAACTGTCGTGCAGGTTAATCCGTTTGGGGTATTGGCGCGGCTGGATGATTTTGGTATCGACGGATTTGTGGACTTACGTCGTAAAGATCCGAAGTTTGCATATGATCCTTTGTACCAGCAGACGAGTAATGGCGAACAGCAATTTATGTTGGACCAGTCTATAGAAGTTAAGGTGTCTTCTGTGGATATGAAACGCCGTAACTTGAAATTGACACTTGTTGCTTCATGATTTGTTTAAAGTGATGGGGTACAGATGTGCTCAAAAAAAAGCCAGCGACATGCTGGCTTTTTTGTGGGTGCCCATATGTGATCTGGTTCTTAAATTATCTTGGGCAGAGAAAATCGTTAACTGTAAAGTTCGAGTGCTTTTTTGCTTAAAGTTGGCCGCCCTTTCTTGATTTTTATTGAAGTTGGAAGCTCACCATTCCAGTAAGGCATAATGTTATCGATGATATTTTCTAGCGTCATTGGCCAAGGTGTTTCAAGGGTTTCACATGGGCAGAATATAGCCTCCAACGCATCAAATAAAGCGCTTGGAGAGGTGTTACAGTCATTTAAGTCTAACTCTTCTGTTAGCTTTAGTTTGCAAAGTTCTTGACTGTAAAAGTGTTTGACGGTTTGAAATACTATTTCTCTTACAAAGGCTCGGTTATCAGTATGATAAACTGGCAGTATTTCCCGGCAGATATTCATAACGGGCTCCTCTGCGCGACAATCACCTTTTTGGCTGAGCATATCAACCAATGTTTTTTGTTGTAAAACAATTTATCTAAGGCGCTCGATTTTATGTGACATCTGTAGTGAAATTCAATGTGAAAAACTGCATTATTCTTTTCATTATACGACCTGGCATAGAGGCTAAGAATAAAACCAACCCTTTATGCTTAACAAGCTTACTCTAGAGAAACATTTCCACTCTGTATGAATTACACAAATAGGCTCATTTTACACTTGGTGGCTTTAGCCTAATTTATCCCTGCGTTTACTTGCCTCTTTGGTAAATGGCAGCATAAATCATGCCTATCCAGCTTGAATAATATGACCAAGTGAGCAAATACTAATTAAATATGCTGAAGCTTGTTGTCAGACAAAACTGAACATTAATCTATGCGGGAACTTGCAAATAAGCCTACTTAAATTTATGGCATGTTTGTATTGCAGGATTATGTTGCTTTGACTGAGCCTTGGGGTGGGGCGGCAAAGTGTTCCACCGTGTAGTGGTAGGCTTTAAGTGTATCGGACCAATAATCAAAGGGAAGGCCTGCTTTCTCTTTTAAGTGCTGTAGAAAAGTTTGCCGGTCTGGGAGCTGTTGCCAAACTTGAGGCAAAAATGTTGCCCGGCGGCCATTGTCTTCAATGGTTAGACCATCAATCATAGGCCTGAGCTGTCTAAGCAGGTCATCTTCAGAGATAAATTGCATGGGTTGTTGGGGGGATAGCACCGAAATTTCAATAGTCAACAGTGGCAGTTCCGCAGAGCTGATATTTACAAAACGGAAATCATGGAAAGCACTGGCATAGGCATTATGCGCAACTTCAATCACCAACGGGCGAGAGGGGGTTAATGAACCGATACAACCGCGCAGCTGGCGTTGTCGCAGTAAAGTCACAAATGCGCTTCGAACAGCTTGAAGAGGTTCAGGGTAGTCGGCTTCATCAACCGGCATTTCATGGTGATGCTGCAAGCCATACTCAATGCTCTGAAAAGCAAGATTGAGCAATAATTCTTGATGGTTGGGACTAATGGAGGACATAAGCACCATATCCTACAACTGCATCTGTTGAGCCTGCAGTATCTCCAGAGTTTCGCAAATCAACAGAAGTGGCAGTCAAGTGGTGTTGCTCTGCACATAACAGTGCGCCATTGAGGGGGAAACAGCCACAAGCCTGTTCACCATTGAGGTTATGGTCGAGCTTAAGAATTTTATGGGTAGTCTCAGAGTCGAGCTGCTTTGCAGTCATATAGTCGTGGTAATGACTTAAGTCAGAGCTGATCACAAATAGCGTTTCAGCCCCTCCCCAAAGCGTATTGATCACACTGGCAACCTGATCGGCACTGGCTAAACCCACGACAATAGGAACCAATGTGAACTGGTTCAGTGTCAGTTGTAAAAAGGGTAACTGAACTTCAAGGGAATGCTCATAGCGATGAGCCTGGTCAGTGGTGATGACTCCTGCGCAGGTGGAAATTAACTCAACAGCTTTTTGGTCAATTGGAATAACACCTAGCGGGGTTCTGAAGGCATCGCTTGCAGATAAGGCCAATCCTTGGAATGCAAAACGATGTGAAGGGCCTAATAAAATAATGCGCTGATAGATATCGGCAAAAGGTTTTAACCGTTGATAAGCTGATGCAGCAATTGGCCCTGAGTATATATAACCAGCATGAGGGACAATAATCATTTTAGGTGGGGGTGACTCAGCCTTACCTGCTGAGGCTTCAGCGAGCATTTCGTGAATACTACGCTGTAGCTGCTCTGCTTGCGCAGGGTAGAACATTCCCGCCACAGCAGGCTCTCGGATAGACATGGCACCCTCCTCGGCTGGCGGTCAACTCGTTTGCTTCGATATCGATTGGGTTAGGCATAATACAAAATGATTGATGACGTAACCAAACCATATAGTGCTACGAGTATATACTTATAATTATAGACAGCATTATAGCCTCGCTAGTTTGCGTTTGGATTAAATCCAGGGGAGGTGGATGATGGCTGAGTCACCCTCATCGGTAACTCAGAATACGGTTACTACCAAATATTGGCATGAACTGGAAGATGGACGTATTCAGTGTGATCTTTGCCCCCGACACTGTCACGTAAGAGAAGGGCAGCGAGGGTTATGTTTTGTTAGAGCTTGCGAAGACCACCAAATAAAGCTGGTCAGTTATGGCCGCTCTAGTGGTTTTTGTATTGACCCTATAGAGAAAAAACCACTCAATCACTTTTTACCTGGCACACCGGTTTTATCATTTGGCACAGCAGGTTGTAATTTAGCCTGTAAGTTTTGCCAAAACTGGGATATGAGTAAATCTCGTGAGATGGATACGCTGGCAGACAGTGCATCACCTCACCAGCTTGCTCAGGCTGCGAAGCGTTTGGGTTGTCGTAGTATTGCTTATACCTACAATGATCCTGTCATCTTTATGGAGTATGCACTGGATGTTGCGGCTGCATGTAAGGAGGAAGGAATACACTCTGTTGCCGTTACAGCAGGGTATATTTGTCCTGAACCCCGTGTTCCTTTTTTTGCTGCCATGGATGCGGCAAATGTCGACTTAAAAGGTTTTACCGAGCGATTCTATAAAAAGATTTGTGGTGGGGCATTAGCCCCTGTACTGGAAACGCTTGAGTATCTTTACCATGAAACAGACGTGTGGTTTGAAATTACCACACTATTAATTCCTGATGAAAATGATAGTGACGCAGAATTGCAAGAAATGACGCAATGGGTCGTTGAGCATTTAGGCTCTGAAGTACCTATGCACTTCACTGCTTTCCATCCTGACTGGAAAATGTTGGATAAACCTAGAACACCGGCTGCAACCCTTACTCGTGCCAGAAGCATTGCGATGCAAAATGGCGTACGTTATGCCTACACTGGGAATGTGCATGACTTACGAGGGAGCAGCACTTACTGTCATCAATGTGGCGAGTGTTTAATAGAACGGGACTGGTATCAACTGGGTGAGTGGCGGCTTGATGCTGCAGGTCATTGTTTAGGCTGCGGTACTGCTCTTCCTGGCAGGTTTGAGGCGCAGCCAGGTTATTGGGGGGCTATCCGCCAACCCGTTCGCTTAAAAGCAAGCTAAGCCTGTAAATTTTCGCAAGAAGTGAATTATTACAGGCTAACTGCGAATAACAATTAAAGGTCATGCATTCGAAGCATTGATAATACAAAGCGTTTTTTACGCTGTTTTTCTTGGTCTAATAAATTTTCAAGGGCATCTCTTGCTGCTGATGATTTACAGTGACTGGCTAATTGCTCGTAAAGGCTGATTAGTCGATCATCCAGCTCAAGTGCAATACGCATCACTTGTTCTTCACTTAAGTCGGGTGCGGGGGGCTGCTCTAGCTTAAGGAGTAGCGGGTCGTCCTGAATATCCTGAAACCAGGCATTTAGTACTCCATAGGGAGCATCTTTTTCGTATTGTAACAGCTCGTTACTGATATGACTTTCATGCTCAGCCAAGTAGTCGAGAATCAACTTTACGCGCTGCTGTAAGACAGTATCACTCAGTTGAGTATAGTATTCACCCATTTGCTGGTGTGCATTGATAAGATAATCGAGCACATCTTTTAATTGTTTAAACCGCATAGTAATTAACTCCACATCAATCCCTGAGTTTATTTAGCGTTGACGCTATTGGGTAATTTAATAGGTTTTCGTGAAGTTTTTTCCGTTATATACCCTTCCCGAATCATTGTTAAGGTTTGTTGTCGGCGCTCTTAAACACTAAAGATAGTGTGAATGCAGTTTATGCAGGAGCATTTAACTGCCACCCCAGTCACTTATTCATATAAGCTCATGGGGCTTCATCACTTGACGGCCGTCCTTAAAAACCCTTCGCTTGGGTATAGCTCAATTCATTGTCACATTGCATTGAGTCGTGAACATTCTTCAATGCCTCTTGTAACTATAGTGCAAAACATCGCGTGCTTGTTGCTGTCATAAGGGATTTTCGCTAGGGTGCTGACTCCTGAAAAAAGAGCAGGATTGATCATCTAGCAGTTAAAACATGGCGTTACAGTATAGAAAGTCTCGTCGTGTTTTTATTAAGAGGAGTCGTTGATGAGGCTGTGGCACTGGCTGGCATTTATAAGTAGTGTGTCAGTAGGACCGTTGTGGGTAGGGCAGTTAAACGTTGCTATGGCTGAGGAGGCTACTAGCACTGCAGAGCAAAATGCAATTCAGCATGAGTCAACACAACAGGATACTTGGAAAAATCCAACTAATTCACAGTGGATTCGCTATGCACAGGTATCACCAGATGGAAAGACCATTGCTTTTAGTGCTTATGGAGATATTTATACCGTAGGGATTGAAGGTGGTGTCGCCCAGCCTCTGACGGTCACAAATAGTTATGAATTTCATCCTGTTTGGTCAGCTGACAGTCAAACGCTTGCCTTTGCATCTGATCGTGCAGGTAACTTTGATATTTATGTGATGCCGGTAAAAGGTGGCTCTGCAAAACGACTTACTTTTCACAGTGCTGATGATATTCCTACTGATTTTATACAAAATGGTAAAGCCATTTTATTTAATTCTGCCCGACTAGATCATCCTGACAGTGCGCAGTACCCCAGTACCCGTTTTCCAGAGCTTTATCAAATAAGTGTTGAGGGAGGGTTGCCTAAACAATTACTGACGGTACCCGCACTCGAAGCACGGTTGGATAAAGCTGAAAAACGAATGTTATATGTTGATAAAAAGAGTGTAGAAAATCCATGGCGTAAGCATCAGCGTTCTGCTGCAACTCGAGATATATGGCTATTATCAGGAGATACTCAGCAGCAACTGACACAGTTTGACGGAAATGATATTTCGCCAATATGGAGTATTGATCAGCAAAGCATGTTTTATCTGAGTGAAGGAAGTGGCTCATTTAATGTTTGGCGAAAGTCATTTGATGATTCAGCTCCCCAGCAAGTTACATTTCATAAGACACATCCTGTCCGCTTTTTATCGCAGGATAATTCAGGCAACCTTGTTTACACATGGCATGGACAGCTTTTTCGTTTAGTAGAGGGAGAGCCGTCGCCTCAAGCGGTTGATGTTCAGTTTCGAAGTGATCGAGGGAACAGTTCATTTCAGCAGGGGATTGATCATGTGACTGAGTATGCACCATCGCCCAATGGCCGAGAAGTAGCCTATATTATGCGGGGCGATGTTTATGTTGCGGCACTGGATTACTCTACGATAAAGCGTATTACTGAAACACCTGAAGAAGAACAAGGATTGAGCTTTTCGCCTGATGGCAAAAGCTTAGTTTATGCCAGTGAGCGCCAAGGAAGCTGGAATATTTACCAAGTTACAAAACAACGTAGCAATGAATCATTCTTTTTTAGTAGTACAGTTTTAAAAGAAAAAGCAATTTTAGCCACTAAAGATGATTTAATGCAGCCGGCTTTTTCGCCTGATGGAAAATATCTTGCGCTGTTGTGCAACCGTAATGAAGTAAAGCTCTATCATTTTGAAACCAAAAAATTACGGACGATATTGGCTCCTGATTTTGCTTATTCTTACGAAGATGGTGACATGTGGTTTCAATGGTCTCCTGATAGTCAGTGGCTTGCATATCATTATGATGATGCACGTTGGATGAAAGAAGTGGGGCTCATTAAAGCAGATGGTAAACAACCACCGATTAATTTAAGCCTCTCTGGTTATGCTGATAGTTACCCAACCTGGGCTATGCAGGGTAATGCCGTCATTTGGGAAACAGCAAAGTATGGTCGCCGTAACCATGGCAGCTGGGGAGCTGATATGGATATGATGGCGGTTTTCTTGAATCAGCAGACCTTAAATGAGTTTGCCAAATCAGATGAAGACCGAGAGTTAGCCTTACAGGAGTCAGAAACTGAAGCGGAAAATGAAAATGCGGATGATCAATCAAAAGAAAAAAATAATGAGGACGAGCAGCAATTAAAAAAAATTCATGTCGAAAGAGATGGGTTGGATACCCGAATTCGACGTTTGACATTGCACTCATCTGAGTTGGCAGGAGGCTATTTAACCAATGATGGGGCAAAACTGTTTTACTTAAGTCGTTTCGAAGATGGTTTTGATTTATGGGTGCATGAATTTGAAAATGACAGTACCTATAAATTTATTGACCTTAATGCACATGATGTTGCATTTACAGTATTAGCCGATGAAACAGTGGCGATAGGATTATTAGATGGTCGATTATTTCAAATCGATTTAATCAACGGACAACTGACTCCAATAGAAACGTTTGTTGAAATTAAAACTCAGCCACAAGCAGAATATCAGTATTTGTTTGAGCATATCTGGCGGTTAATGAAAACCAAATTTTACCGTAAAGATATGCATGGTGTGGACTGGGATTTTTATTACCAAGCTTATCAGTCAAAGCTGACAAGTATCCATAATGGACAAGATTTTAGTGAGCTTGTCAGTGAAATGTTAGGAGAGCTGAATGCTTCTCATACCGGCAGTAGTTATCGAAGCCCGCAGCAAGGTGAACAAACAGGTTCGCTGGGCGTGTATTGGGAATGGGATGAGTCAGCGCAAGGTTTACGCATAAAAGATGTTTTACCTAATAATCCCTTTGTCTTAGCAGATAAGCCCATTCAGGTCGATGATTTGATCATTGCTATCAATGGTCAAATGTTAACAGCAAGCCAAAACCCTTATCAGCTGCTGAACCAGCAAGTGGGAAAACGGGTTTTAATAGAGTGGCGGCCTGCAGCAAATGATAAAAAATACAATCGCAGGTCGAAACCATCACCTAAGACCCAACAGCATGTGGTTAGACCGATGTCCCTTGCGGATGAAGAGTATTTAGCTTATCAGCGTTGGGTAACGCGGCAGCGTGAGATGGTGGAAAAGCATTCAGCTGGGCAAATAGGATATATCCATATCTTGCGTATGAATGATGCTAGTTTTCGTGAAACCTATGCGGAGATACTAGGACGCCAGCAATCACGAAAAGCGATGGTGATTGATACTCGTTATAATTTAGGAGGCTGGCTACATGATGATCTTGCGATGCTATTTTCTGGGCAGCGTTACTTGGAGTTTGTGCCACGTGGCCGAGTGGTAGGCTCAGATGCTCATCGTCGTTGGCAAAAGCCGTCAATTGTGGTCATGAATGAAGCAAATTACTCCGACGCACATATCTTTCCTTATGTATATAAAGAGCTAGGTCTAGGCAAACTGGTTGGGAGACCTGTACCAGGAACAGGAACGGCTGTGTGGTGGAAAACGCTTTATACCGAAGACATTACGTTTGGTATACCTCAGGTTGGTGTGAGAGGTATAGATGGACAGCTATTGGAAAATCAGGAGTTACGTCCAGATTACCCAGTGGCAAATACCCCTGATCAACTTGTTAAAGGGATTGATCAGCAGCTGTTAAAAGCGGTGGATGTTTTACTAGAGGGTGCCTCAAAGAGTAGAGGTGATTTTAAAGCTACTAAGCAGTAGCGGTATTTGTAGATATTATAAACAGGGAATGGTTCTTTAATTATTTGTTAATTGATTCGTTATATTTTGTGAAGAGAGTAGTATGCTCTCTTCACAACCCCTCCAAAATAGTTATTTCCATGTCTATATCCTTCACGAATGATTTCTAGGTTTTGTTATTTTCACTCCTCACCCCAATCACCTATTAATATAGGCTCATGGGGCTTCGTTACTCGATGGCCGCACCTAAAAACCATTCGTATTGGGTATATCTGACCCATTTTGGTTGCTTTTGTAATGGCTTGCTTCAAAAAAAAATAGAGAATTGCTTCTATAAAATAAGCGTTTTTGATTTCAGTTCTCAATGATTAATTAGGACACTTCAAACAAATTAAAAGACACTATACCGCTACTGAAATAAATTGCTTATTATTTACCCATACATAACTGGTACTAAATAAAAATTAAATCCAGTTATCTTTTTTTATTTTAATTACAGCAAATCTTATATATGCCAAATCAAGGGTATACCCAAAGAAGAGGATAAACAGACTCTTCAATTGTTGTTTTGCTGTATACATAGAGTCGTTCATAGTTGGATCGTAGGAAATTGAAGCAGGTATTAAGCATGGATATTCGCGGAATTACATCACAGTCAGTCTCTGTTCCATCTGAAGTCCTTTCTGTTTTGGGTGAATGGTGTGAGAGTGTACAGCAGCAACGTAAGCAGATTTTGGTATGTGATATACCTCAAGCAAAAGTTTTCATGATGCAAGAGACATATGCGCTTTTATCTAGAGTATTAGTGGATAAGGAAGTAGCATCTAGGGATGTTGAATCATTAAAGTACATTGCGCTTGACCATTGTAAAGGTAATCCGGAACAAGCGGATGCCAAAACCCGTCAGGTTATGCACTGGTTAAATAGCCGCCACTAAAAAAGTAGCGGCATGTCACTTGCTGTATCTGTGATACTTTTTTTAGCACCATTATTGTGTTGTTTTGCTGTGCTAGGATTAATTGATCACAGTCTTATCTTAGAACTGCTTGCGAATAAAATTCAAATCACCATTGCTACTTGTCTAGCTTTGGTGATAATGATGATTTTATTCTCAAAAGCGCCATTTGCTTACTCAGCCTATGCCTATCGAGGAATCTATACAGGGATTCCCGGTCTAGGATTGATGTTTATGGTACTACCTGGTATGGGCAATTATATAGCGCCAAGAGAGCGTGCCATCACTGCTGGATGCTGGTCATTACTTGGCCTCCTTATGATGTGTGCTCCGTTAGTGTTGCTTTTTTCAACAAGTCGTTAAAGATAGATTAGGCATCATTTACTCAATAATTGATACATTACTTACACCACTGCTTCTTCTTTCCTTTCTGGCACAACTTGCTGTGTATTTGTTTTGGGCATAGGTTCGTGTGTTTGGTTTTGGGTTTCTTGGCGGTGTGTTGCTAAATATGGTGGTGTTTGTTGAGGTTCTTCTTTATAAACAAATGCACGACGTGCGTTATGGAACGTTTGACTGTTAAAGCACTGCCACATTTGGCTTAGTTCTTTTGCTTCGTAAACTGCAAGTGGTTTATCACTTTCATCTGATTCCCTACGCTGTTGTTTCTGCTGCAGTTCGTGCTGCCAGTACTTGGCTTCTGATAGCTTCAGGCAAAAGTTATGAACTTGTTGCCAAAATAAATCTGAGCGTTCAGAAAGTACGGCATCAAATAATCCTAAGGCAAAACCACGTTGTGTTCCCACAGGGAGACATGCTTCAGTTAAATGATGTGCACACTCTTCACCAACGCGCTTTGGTAGCACATAGGTCCAATATTCAGAGCCATAGAGTCCCATAGGTTTGTAATAGGGGGTGGTAATGATGCCTTGTCTGGCAGCAACGTAGTCGCAGGCAAAAGCCATGACTGCCCCGCCCGCTCCAGCATTACAGTTAAGCGCTGCAACAGTTAACTTATCTGTCGTGGTTATGATGGCTTCCGTGACTTGATTGATCGCTTTAATATTTTGCCAAGCTTCATGGGATGGGTTGATAGCAGCTTCAATGGTGTTTAAGTGAATACCATTGCTCCAAAAATCTGTGCCACCTTTAAGAACAATTACCTGTGTTGGACGTTGGCACGCTGCTTTATACGCTTTTAATAAGCGTAAGCACTGTGCTGTTGAAAATGCGCCATTATGAAAATCAAATGTTAAATAGCCAATATTATCCTGTTCATAATAACTAATTTCTTGCCATGTATTGGGGTTAGGTGCTGGGAGCGTTTCTTGGGGGATATCTGGTACTGAGAGAAGCTGTTGGTCAAGCCACTGAGTAGCAGGTAGTTTATAAAAAGATTGGTTATCATGTGGTGCAGGCTTTAAGTGAGTTATCCATAACGCTGCATCTCTTGTAGCTCGACAAATGGCTCCGTGGCGTGTGGCAATAATATCGCCTGGCGTATCACCTTTAAGGGTACGCTCGACATGAGCCCCATAAAGATAAAAGAGCTGTCCCTGAATTTCATCAAGAACCCCTGGACAACTATCACCTGCATATAATTTGCGTAGAAGGGTTTCAGTATCATCAACCAGCCAGTTTAAGTGGCGATGGGGCTGTCGCATAAGAGGGTGCCATTCACCTTGTTTGACTGAAGATAAATTATATTTTTTAGGGGCAGAGCCATGCTGTTGGTAGGTAACTAGTGCATTATGAATTAGGTGGCTGGCTGTGTTGGTAACTTCGCGACGGTAAAGTGAAGCTTTATAGGTTTTTCGAGCAGGAAACAGTTCATACCCCCAAATAGCGCCAGCGTCAAACTCAGCATTAGCTTCAATTAGGGTGACTCCCCACTGTGGCTGCTGCTTAATAATAGCCCAGTCGAGTGAGGAGGGACCACGGTCACCTGGAATACCGGGATGTATTATCCAGCATAAGTAATTTTGCCAGATAACATCAGGGATTCGTTGTTTCAAAAAAGGACAGATGACTAATTCAGGGTGGAAAAGCTTAACCGCATCCAACATGTGTCGTCTGCTTAAAGCAAGCTCTAAGCTGACCTCATGGCCTGAGGTCAATAACTCTTCAAAAATGCGTTGGGTAAGTCCGTTAAAAGCAGTGGCAAACAGTAAAATACGCATGACCTATTAATTCCATTTAATCTTTACCCATTAAGGTGAACTTATTGACATACCTTACTCTGGGTATAAGAGCATAGTATTAGTGGTATCAATGAAAACACCTTAGTTTTTGTATATCTAGTAAAAAGCCTGGGATTATAGGTATCAAGAGTAAATATAAGTATGATATAGAGCAATGAAAAAACAACTGTCACCATTTTTCATACTGAAATAGTATTTAGCCTCATTTTTAAAAAAAGATAAATAGAATTTGGGCCACGCTTAATAAACAATAGAGATATTACGATGACCAAACGACTACTTTAACTCAATACTATCTCGGTAGCTTGGGACACAGCACTTCCATCCCAGTTGGTCTTTGATTTTAAGTCGTAAACTATCTGCGGCAGCAGGCTCTCCATGAGTAATAAATGTACATTTTGGTGGGGATTTTATCATTTTTAACCACGCCAAAATGTCTTTATAGTCACCATGAGCAGAAAAGTTATCTAAGTGGTGTATTTCTGCTTTGATAGGGTAGTATTTTCCATGAATTTTGACTTGGTCTACACCATTAATCATCGACTCACCTCGGGTGCCAGGTGCTTGAAAACCAACAAATACAATACTGTTACGATAGTTTCCACAAATTGCTTTTAGATGGTGTAAGACTCGCCCTCCACTTGCCATACCGCTTGCAGAAATAATAACACACGGAAACTGACGTGTATTGAGATCTATAGATTCAGCAACAGTTTTAACATAGTGAGTATATTGATCAATTCGACTGCAATCTGTAGCAGTCAACTTCAGCTCATGGTGAAAACGTTGATAGATTTCTGTTGCTGAAATGGCCATGGGACTATTTAAAAAAACCGGGATTTTATTAATTCTGTTTTTTTCAATAAGCTCTGCAACCAGGTGTAGAATTAATTGGGCACGGCCAACTGCAAATGCAGGAATGAGCACTATCCCGCCACGGTTGGTTGTCTTTGTTATAATTTTTTGTAAAACATCAAGTGCATCAATGGGATCGTGAAGCCGGTCGCCATAAGTAGACTCAGTTACTAAATAGTCAGTTGTATTGATAGGCTCAGGATCATACATCATTAAGTCTTGATAGCGGCCAAGATCTCCCGTAAAAGTGAGGGTTGTATTGGTTGAAGCTGATGTTAGCTGAACGGCACTTGCACCTAATATATGACCGGTTGGACTAAAACTTAATTGCAAGTCGCCAGGCAGTGCAAGTGGTGAATGGTAAGCGCAAGAACGAAACTGTTTTAGGCTGTGTTCTGCATCTTTTTCAGTATAAAGTGGAAGTGCGGGTTTATGTTTAGAAAAACTGTATTTGTTGGCAAAGCGAGCATCTTCTTCTTGAAGAAAACCTGCATCAGGAAGCAGAATTTTACAAAGTTCATGAGTTCCTTCAGTACAAAAAACTGGGCCTGTAAAACCATTTTTAACTAAAGCCGGTAAATAGCCCGAGTGATCAATGTGAGCATGGGTCAGGATAACGGCATTTAATTTAGAAACAGATATAGGAGGTACGATCCAGTTGCGTTCACGAAGGTATTTAACACCTTGGTATAAGCCACAGTCGATCAGGTAGGTTTGTTGATTGTGCTCAAGTAAGTATTTGCTGCCAGTAACTGTATTCGTAGCACCCAAAAAAGTTAATTTCACAAGGTTGCCTCAAATGCGTAATGCAGTTTTGTTTAGCTTTTATGAACTGTTTTTAGTCTATACCCTGTTTGTTGTTTATATCCAGTAATTTAAACTAGACTTTACATTTTTATTTGCAAAAACTCTGTAGTAACGTGTTATAAACTTTATTTTAAATAACGCTGTAGAATCCCTAAAACTACTGGAAAGTAGCGACAGAATGTAGACCATACTAGGTTAAAGGGAATGTAATTATGGACAGTACTAGTGACTTTTTGCATTTACATCGATTAGGTGTAGATACACATCAAGAGCCTGTTGTATATATGCGGCGTGACTGCCATGTTTGTCATGCGGAAGGCTTTAATGCGCAATCACGTATAAAAATAATGACAGATCATCATTCGATCATTGCTACATTAAATATTGTCGACAGTGAAATAATTTCTCATCAGCAAGCGGGATTATCTGAAACCGCATGGCGTTTATTGCAAGCACAGGAAGGTGAGGTGGCTACCTTTGGTCATGCAAAACCCGTAGAGTCAACTGCATTTGTGCGAGGCAAACTGTTTGGCAAATTATTAAATGATGAGTCTGCCTACAGTATTGTGCAAGACATTCGTGAGGGCCGCTATTCGGATATTCAGCTGGCGGCTTATATTACCGCATGTGCTGGACAAGGTTTAAACGTTAACGAAGTGATTGCCATTACTAAAGCCATGGTGGCAACTGGCAAGCGGTTTCAGTGGTCAGGGCAAGAGGTTTTTGATAAACACTGCGTGGGTGGTTTACCAGGATATCGTACGACACCTATTGTGGTTGCAATTGCCAGTGCCTGTGGACTCATCATGCCTAAAACATCATCTCGTGCGATTACTTCCCCAGCAGGTACTGCTGACACGATGGAAGTGATGACGCCGGTTACACTTAGTTTTGAGCATATGCGAGAAGTTGTTGAACAACATGGCGCCTGTTTGGCCTGGGGGGGATCAGTCAATTTAAGTCCTACGGATGATGTCGTCATTCGTGTTGAACGGGCACTTGATATTGATAGTGAAGGCCAGCTAGTTGCATCCGTTCTCTCCAAAAAAATTGCGGCAGGTGCAACTCAGGTATTAATTGATATTCCCATTGGGCCAACCGCTAAAATTAGAACACAGGAGGCGGCAGCTCATTTACAAAAATTGATGGTAGCAACGGGAGAGGCATTAGGCATTAAAGTTCATGCGATTACCTCCGATGGCACACAACCGGTTGGCAGAGGAATTGGTCCAGTACTGGAAGCAAGAGATGTGCTCACGGTTTTACGCTGTGAACCAGAAGCACCTACCGATCTTGCAGAACGCTCTCTGGTTTTGGCAGGAGCACTACTAGAATTGGCACATAAAGCGCAGCCAGGAGAAGGCTTCAAGTTAGCTCAAAAAACCTTATGGTCGGGTAAGGCTTTGGATAAATTTATGGCTATTTGTGAATCTCAGGGAGGTTTTACTGAGCCTGAACTTGCTGCACAGCAACACACAATTACCGCCTCTCAGCATGGCATTATTTCTTATATCGATAACCGTTTTATTGCACGTCTTGCTCGTTTGGCTGGCGCGCCTGAAGTTAAGGCGGCAGGTGTAGAAATGCATGTTCGCTTGGGTGACGCTGTCGAAGTAGGTCAGCCCCTGTTTACCTTACATGCAAACGCACCTGGCGAACTAGCGTATGCACTGGATTTTTTGCAGCTACATCCAGAAGCCGTGCGCATTGAAGAGGAGTATTTATGACGTCAGTGATTGTTTATAACTTTTTAGCACCTGATGCATTGTTTCAGGATTGTCTGGAAGTTTCTGGTTGCAGTCCGGGAGAGCTGGTTTTACATCAGTTTCCTGATGGCGAAAGCTATGTTCGTGTCATGACTGAGTGCAAGGGGCATGCTGTTGTTGTGTTGGCTGACTTATACCAGCCTGATACTAAATTACTGCCGCTACTTTTTTTACTTAGCACACTTAAGGAGCTAGGGGCTTTGAAGGTTGGGCTTGTTCTGCCTTATTTACCCTATATGCGTCAGGATGATCGCTTTAAATCGGGTGAAGCGATTACTTCAAAGACCTTTGCCAAGTTGCTTAGCCAGTATGCTGACTGGCTGATAACCGTTGATCCTCACTTACACCGTTACCATTCCCTGGATGAAATATATTCCCTTGAAACAAATGTGGTGAGCAGTGCAGAGAGTCTGGCTGAATGGATAGATCAACAGGTGGAGAAGCCCTTGCTGATTGGGCCAGACAGTGAAAGCGAACAGTGGGTTAGTTCGGTGGCAACCGCGTTTCAATTACCCTGGCAAGTTTTAAGTAAAGAGCGTTTTGGTGATAGAGATGTTCAGGTATCCGCACCAGAAGTCGCTGACTATACTGATTTTACCCCAGTGTTGGTTGATGACATTATTTCAACAGGCCATACCATGCTGTCAGCTATTCAGCAGCTAACAGACCAAGGAATGCGAAAAGCAGTGTGTATGGGGGTTCATGGTGTTTTTGCGCCAGGCGCTGAAGCACTGCTGCAGAGTGACTTGGTTGCTCAGGTAGTGACCTGTAATACGGTTATTCATGAAACAAACCACATTGATATTTATCCACTGCTTGTGAATGCCATTGCCTTACAGTTGAGCAAGGATAATGACTGATAGCCACCAGGATATTCAACGGATTCAACTGGAGCATAAAGCTGATTTGTATCGGCACAAAGCACCAGAGTTTGCACACTGGGCTGCAGGTTATGGTGTGATTAAGCATCAAGCGCAGACCCAGGTCAGAGTGTATGAGTTGATTGATATGCTGGCCGTGGAAGGCTTAATCACCGATAAATCTCATGCTTACAAGTTATTAAGTGCAGCAGACCGTGTTGCCAGTGCAGCGATGTGGCTTGTAGTGCATATGTCTTATACACGCCGGATTTTTCTTGATGGCCGTGACTTACGCAGTTTCGATTTTAAGCCGCAACCGAAAGGTTTTTTGGGTGGGGCACTTAATATGGTGCCTGCGTATGTAGGTTATATGGCTATTAACGCCCTCAGTGGAATCACCCGCAGTTGGGTAATGGAGCAAGGACATTGTGTTGCGGCGATTGATGCGGTGAATGTACTGTTGGGTAATCTCAAGCCTGCTCAAGCTGAACGCTATCAAATGACAGAAGAAGGTTTGAGTAAACTGGCTGCAGATTTTTATGCTTGCGAGCTTACTCCTGAGGGCATACAAAAACTGCCTATCAGCAGCCGAGTCAGTGTTCATACTGCAGGTGGTATGAGTGAAGGTGGATACTTGGGGGTGACTGGACTGCAGTATATGCATCAGCCATTACCAGGAGAACGTCTGGTTGCTTTTTTAAGTGATGGCGCGTTTGAAGAGCAACGAGGTAGTGATTGGGCACCCCGTTGGTGGCGGGCAGAAGATACTGGGTTAGTCATGCCTGTGATGATTGCCAATGGTCGCAGGATTGATCAGTGCACAACTACAGCGTTGTCAGGCGAGTGCAGTTGGCTAGAGCAGTATTTATGGCATCAGCATTATGACCCACTCATTATTGATGGTACTGATCCGGCGGCTTTTGCCTGGTCACTGTATGAAATGGAGCAGCGCTTAGGCACACGAGGAGAAGCATTGCTGCATGGCAAAGGACGTTACCCCGTGCGACTGCCCTATACCATTGCAGTGACCACTAAAGGTTATGGCTTTGCGGGAGCCGGCACGTCTAGAGCACATACTTCTCCGTTAGAGCATAATCCAGCAAAAGATGCTGAAGGTGTAAGTGAATTTAACACCAGTGCTAGGCGATTATGGGTGCCTTTAGTTGAACTTTTACAGTCAATTGCATTATTAAACAATCATGAGTTAACGGAACGGCCTCGTGAAGCAGACAGTAATACATTGCAAATGCCTATTAAGGTGGTCATGCCAGAGCTTTTCTGGTTACAAAACCTGGAAGCGGAAAAGTCTTCAGTTGCTGCATTTGATTTAAGCTTTGCCCACTTAGCTAAAATTAATCCACAGCTTCGGGTTAGAGTCGGAAACCCTGATCAGTTACAAGCAAACCATCTTTATCAAACCCTTGATTTCCTTCGTCATCGAGTGTGCGATCCTCACCCGGGCCAGCCGGAAGCAGTGAATGGCTCAGTCATTACGGCTTTGAATGAGGAAGCCGTAGTTAGTGCCGCGTTAGCCAATGCGAAGGGGTTAAATCTGGTGGTCAGTTATGAGGCATTTGCTACAAAGATGCTGGGCATTTTACGGCAGATGTTGACCTTTAACCGCCGAAAAAAACAGGCTGATATGCCTATTCATGAGTTATCAATGGGTTTGTTGCTTACATCTTTGGTTTGGGAAAATGGTGAGCATGAGCACTCTCATCAGGACCCAACCTTTGTTGATGCACTGATTAATGAGCCAGCTGATATTGCACGTGTTGTCTTTCCTCTTGACTGGAATTGTGCTTTAGCGACACTAGAACAGCTATTTCAAAGCCATGGTCAGCTTTGGACGATGGTTATGGCAAAAACACTTCAGCCGCAGTATTTATCAATGAACCAGGCATGTCAGCTGGTGAGTGACGGAGCAATTTGTCTGAAAGGAAATGCTGATGAATCACTACAGTTGGTGGCGATTGGTAGCTTTCAGCTGGCTGAAATTATGAAAGCCTCAGTGCGATTAGCAACGGCAAGTATAGAGCATAGTGTGGTCTATATTTTTGAACCAGGACGTTTAAGAGAAGGTCGCGATCGCTGGGAGAAAAAACACCAACTGTCAGCCGAATATGTTCAGCGTATTTTTGGCTCATTACCAGAATATAGGTTATTTGTGGTACATGGTCATCCTGAACCTTGGCTGGCAGTATTACGTACCTTGGATTTAGGGCCTGAGCGGACTCGAGCATTGGGTTATATTAACCATGGAGGAACACTCGACACACCAGGTATGTTGTTTGCTAATAAAACCAGCTGGGCACATATTCTTTTTACGTTGATTGGTATGATGGATTTAAATGTTCATGACTTGTTATCGGCAGATGAAGTCCTTGCGGTGCAGGGGCGTGGTAATCCAAAGTTAATTACTGATCCTGCGATTCATGATCATTCCCTGCCACAGGAGGACTAGGAATAATTTTTTTTGATTTACTTTTAAGGGTGTTATCGTTGCCATTCAAAGTAGCGGCCAGTGCCATTTCATGAAGCTTCGCAATAGCTATACCATTGACGGTGTTTGCTGGAAAGGTACCTCGACTATCCTGATGCCCTACCTCTCGCCCGGTTAATATTTCCAGCGCTTGGTTTACAGTTTCTACTGCATAAATATGGAATTTATTGTCTTCTACTGCATTAATGACTGACTTTTTAAGTACCAGATTTTTTACATTGCTACGAGGAATAATGACACCTTGTTGATGGCTTAAGCCCCGAGCATTACACAATTCAAAAAAGCCTTCAATTTTCTCATTGACCCCGCCTACTGCCTGTACGTCACCATATTGGCTGACTGAACCGGTTAAAGCGAAACACTGACGCAGGGGGATACGAGTCAGTGCTGAAATTAAGCAGCAAAGTTCTGCAAGTGAGGCACTATCCCCATCAATAAAACCATAAGACTGCTCAATAGCAATATTGGCTGAAATGGCTAAAGGAAAATGCCGAGCATACATATATCCTAAATAACCTGCCAAGATCATGACACCTTTGGAGTGAATGGACTGACCTAAGTTAACTTCCCGTTCAATATCAACAACACCTTGAGAACCGGGAAATACCGTTGCTGTGATTCTGGCAGGGGTACCAAAGCTGGTATTACCGGTGTCCAATACCGTAAGGCCATTGACTTTACCAACAGATTTACCTTCTGTATTGATGATGATGGTATCATCTAACATTTGCTCACGAATAAGTAAGCTAATACGGTTAGTGCGGTGTTCTTGAGCGGCTAATGCTTGCTCAATATGATTTTCTTCAATTAATTTTTCATCAGTCAGTGAGCGGATATATTCTGCTTCACATAACAAATCAAAAATATCACGAAAACGTGCAGATAAGTGATGTTTACTGCTGATGAGTCGGGCGCTGTGGTTCGCGAGTCGAGCGACAGCAGCCGATGATAGTGGAGAGTATCCTTCACGATTAATAAATGTTTGCATGAGTGCTGCAAAAGCTTCTAATGAATCACTGTTGAGTGGAATACGCTCATCAAAGTCGACCAGCACGCGAAACATTTTACGAAAGTCTGCATCCAATTCTTCAAGTAAATAGTAAATTTCTCGTGTGCCTACCAAAATAACTTTGATATTGAGTGGCAGTGTTGCAGGACTCAGGGTGATCGTGTTGATAACCCCTAAGTCAGCATAGGCTGACTCCATACGTAATTGTTTATCTTTAAGTGCTCGTTTAAGTGCTTCCCACACAAAAGGTTCCGTGAGCAGTTTATCTGCTTCAATAATCAGATAGCCGCCATTCGCTTTATGTAATGAACCAGGGCATATTTGCTGATAGTTAGTGATCATGGTGCCTTGATCATTAATGTACTCAATGCGACCGAAAAGGTTTTTATAGCTGGGGTGTGACTCATGAATAACAGGCGCACCTGCCTCTGGGATATGTGTGACGAGCAGGTTAGGAGACAGCAGCTCATTTAATGCAGCTTTTTTTTCTGCATCAGTACGTGGTGTTTCTTCATCAGCAAGTTGTTCTACAACAATGGTATGTAGCTGTTCCTGCATTTGCTCAAGGTAATGAATTACACCAGGTATTATTCGATACTTTTCTTTGAGTGGCCTGATTAAGGGGGCAAGTGCGCGATTAATCGTTTTTCGGTTGAGTTTTCTCAGCTTGTCATTTGATTCTCGTTTCCATTGAGGCAAGCTGAGCAGCGACTCATTGAGCAATTCTTCGAGCTGGCCGATGGTTTGGTGAAAGTGTTCACGCTCAAGTTCAGGTAGTTGGGCAAACTCCACTTCATCTAATGTTTTACCCTCGCGCATAGGGGTAAAACTAATGGTGGTGGTATCGCGATAAAGAGCAATGTTATGTTTGTGGGCTGCACGCTCAACAGTGTCAATCGCTTTGTCATAGCGTTGGTTAAATTCCAGTTCAATATTACTTTTTTGCTGTTGATAACTCGGGTGTTCAAAAACAGCAGGGAAGGTCGCTAATAAATTATCCGTTAGCTGATCAATATCTTTTTTTAAAATTTGCCCTTCGCCTGGCGGGAGTTCAAGCGCAATAGGATTACGTATATCATTGAAGTTATTGACATAAATGTGGTCGGGTGGTGCGGGCTTGCGTTTTGCTTCTCGTTGTAAGAACTCAAGGACATAAGAACTACGGCCGGTACCTGACTCGCCCATGACAAATAAATTATACCCTGAGTGTGGTATACCTACACCAAAATGAAGCGCTGCAATGGCTCGATCTTGACCGAGTATTCCCACAAATGGCTTGATTTTAGAGGTATTAGCAAAAGGGAAGTCTTTATCTGTAATAAAGGTGTGTATTGCACTGGCAGGAAGCTTAAAGCGATCAGGACTTTTTTTATTAGCCATAGTGTTAGCATATTATTTGCGAAGATATCTTTTCAGTGTAAAACTCACTGACGCAATAATGCAACTTGAGAAGCTGGGAAAATGGACTTCGTTAATGAGCGAATATCCATTGTAGGAATTATGTCTCTGTGAAGGTGTGATTATAACGATATTTCATAAATGTGATGCCTGGAGATAACACTAAGCGCCAAGCCAGTTCAATTTCATCACTATAATCAGGATCAAATTTACGTAGAGTTGCCATAAGTGCTTCTAACCATAAGTCATACCAAACAGGCTTGATATTGAGATGCTTATGGTCATGGAGTTGGGCAATTTTTTCTAAGTAGTCAGCTGCATTATTGGTGGCGTAAAAAGTGAGTAGCTTATAAAACGACTTTTCTAACATACGGCGCTGGTGAGACATTTCGGTATTGACAAAACGTGCAGCTATCTCTGGTGAAGTAGCCATGAAATGCTCATAAAATGCCTCAAAAAAGGTTTGTTGGTTTCGGCGTATTTTTCGTACTCGCTCATAACTTTCATCAAAGATGCGCTCATATTCCGACATAGTTTCAGTTTGACTGTAGCTGAGTCCAAATGGAATGGTATTAAACATGGCATGGATTTTTCAGTTAATGATGAATAAAAAGTCCGATCTTGCTGCATTTAATACAGAAAAGCATGAACAATTAAAAGAAAATGCAGCAGGTTTATTTATCTTTCACCACAAAGCTCGATGATCCAGCCACAGACGATTAAAATCCGCTTGTTTTGTCATTTTGACAATACAGAAAACAGAAATCAATGACATGGTAGGTCACCGTAATATTGTTACCTGCTAATTTATGCTTTGGGACTTCATCGCTTGATACCTGACGGGTTCTACTGAAAATCTTTTGCTGTGGATAGTCGTCATTAACATACCTAAGTAAACCTCCGTGTTTATACTGATTAGGCAAGGACTAAGTCGCATGCAATCAGCTGAAAAAGCCATTGAAAAAAAGTATTAATGGAAACCACTTAATTTACCTTTTACGTCAACAAGTATGAGACTAAAGCATGTAAAACATATCCTGTGGTCATGCTTTAGGTAAATTAAACGCAGGGACCTACCTACAAACTAGTTCATTCAAAATTTATCTGTAGCGAAATTGGCTGATTTGAGTGTAGGTAAAAGAAAAGACGTGAAAATGAGTAAATCAGGCTATGATTATATATAGCTGTTGTTATGACTATAGCGTTTTAGGGTGGATATGGTATTGCCATGCTTTTGGGGTTGCCAAAGTGATTGTTATAAGACGAAAGAGGGGTTGATGTATATCAAAAAAATGAAGTCTTTATGCACTTAGAGTGTTAGCAAAAAGAGGAGGTTAAAATGACTGATGCTGTTGTTGTAGGTGGTACATTAGCCATTGGTGGAATGGTTGTGATTGTTATTGCAGGGTTACTGATTGGAGCATTAGTTGCTATAGCCGATAGTCGTGTTAAACGTCCTGACCACTAATTGCTTAAAATAAAGAAATTAGTTTCTAGGCAAGGCTTTCTAGAAATATTCCCATGTGCTTCCTGCTTGCACAGGGCAACCGCATATAATTCCATTTTAAAAAAACACTTTTGGCAGCGTTGTTGTTCAAAGTCTGCATGACACCCTGCAAACATGTCGTAAACTCTTCCTTGGAGGCTAAGATGTAGCCTCCATTTGGCAAACGGTTCGACACATCTTCCTCAAGTTACAGTTTTGCTAATAGCCTTTTTTAAATACGATTAGTGTCAAATATCATAGCTACTTTTTGCGTATTGGTAAGGTTTATATTTTTCAATAATTATTTATATATACCCAATACGAATGGTTTTTAGGTACGGCCGTCAAGTGATGAAGCCTCTGGGCAAGTTTACTGCTGTGAAACTTGCGGTAGCCACTTTAATTGATATAACAGCGCTGCTGGGCGGTTATATTAATAAGTGACTGGGGTGAAGAGCGAAGGCAACAAACCCTACTAATGTGTCGGGAACACATTAGAACAGCTTCGCTGGCCCGTTAGGGTGAGCGCTATGGATAGCGCACATAAAATTGATTCGCGAAGGGTATAACAAAACCTAGAAATCATTCATGAAGGGTATATTTAATTATTATTGCCTATTACATTTGTGGAAAGAACCCCGCTAGAAAATAAAAGATTTTTCAAGATGAAAATTATAAAATATGTAAATCGAGGTTTCGGATAATAATTTCGTGCAGTAAATAATTATTTTTAAGTTGTTTTTAGTTGTGTAGTGCTGCTGTGAGTTTCTTGCTACAGTAAAGGTACTGTCGTTTCATATTTTGGGCGTTGGGTATAGACTAAAAGCTAATTGTTTACTTAAAGCTCAATGTATATAATCAGTGACTTTATAATAACCATTTGTTAAGTGGATTATTATAAGGACAATGTATATCCACGGTCGGGGTGTACACTTTGATTTTATTGGGAAGATTTGTTGTATAAGATAGAGTTAAGTCATTAATGATTTTATAACTTACTTTAAATCTTATATACCCAAAGCGAAGGATTTTTAGGGGGGGGCTGTCAAGCGATGAAGCCCCATGAGCTTATATGAATAAGTGACTGGGGTGGCAGTTAAATGCTCCTCGGCAATAGCTCCTGCATTGCTCTACTATATGACATCCATGTCATTATGCGTAAAATGCATTCCCACTGTCTTTGGTGGTGAAGAGCGCTGACAACAAACCCTAAAATTGATTCGCGAAGGGTATACAACGATAAATGTATTATTGACGTTGTGTTTAGGAAGTAACATGCAGTTGGAAACACCATATAAAACCCCTTCAGCTATGGATACAGCAGTTGAAGAGATTGCTACTTATAGCCCAAAAGTTTTTGCGAGTGAAGGCCGTATCGGACGGCTGCGCTTTTTAGTTTATTCTATGCTGTATCAGTTTTTACTTGCGCTTATATTTGGAATCTCTGCAGGTATTATCTCCACTATAGATAAATCTTCAGTTGGTGAGATGCCAATTATAATAGGCGCCCTTATTGGTTTAGTTGTGATTGTGAGTATATGGGTGGCTTTAGTACCTGTTAAGCGACGATTACATGATATGGATTGCACTGCATGGTGGGCTATTATCTATTTTATTCCTTTAATTCAGTTTATCTTCTATTTGGTATTATTATTTGCTCCTGGTACTGCGGTAAGTAATCGTTTTGGGCCAAAGCCAGATAAAAATTCTATTCCTATTATTGTGTTTGGTCTGATATTTCCACTATTAACCTTTGGCATTGGTGTTGCGGCTGCGTTGGCTATTCCTGCGTATAACGATTATGTGCAAAGGCTACAACAGTAAGCCTGGTTGCCGCATTCTTGCGGCAACTGTTTCAACCTATACCCTTCACGAATCATTTTTATGTGCGCTATCCATAGCGCTCACCCTAACGGGCCAGCGAAGCTGTTCTAATGTGTTCCCGACACATTAGTAGGGTTTGTGTCAGCGCTCTTGACCACTAAGGACAGTGGGAATGCAGTTTATGCCAGTGCCGCTCCTAAAAACCCTTCATTTTGGGTATACATTCATCCAGTTCAACCTACATTATCCAGTTTTTTTAGTGAGCAGGACACCTGTTTCAATGTGGTCAGTGAAAGGGAATTGGTCAAATAGGGCCAATCGTTGTATTTCGTGGGTTTGTGCTAACGTTGTTAAATTGTGCTGTAATGTAGCGGGGTTACAAGAAACATAAATAATATGCTTAAACCGCTGTACAAGTTTTTCCGTTTCGGCGTCCAAGCCTGCCCGAGGCGGATCAACAAAAATCGTATCTAAATTATAGTCATCGAGACTGATGTCTTTTAAACGACGGAATGCACGTTCACGATTCATTGCCTGGGTAAATTCTTCACTGGACATTCGTGCAATGACAACGTTATTTATTTGATTACTTGCTAAGTTATGTAAGGCCGATTTAACAGACACCTTAGATATTTCAGTGGCTAATACTTTGGGAAATAAGTGGGCTAATGCAACTGTAAAATTGCCATTACCGCAATAAAGCTCAACCAAGTCACCAGAGCAGAAGCTGGCAGATGCTTGTGCCCATTCAAGCATTTTTTCACAAATGAAGGCATTGGGTTGCGTAAATGAGTTTTCGACTTGTTGATAATAATAGTGCTGGCCATTAACCGTTAGCGTTTCTTCAATGTAATCTGAATCTATGCAGAGCTTTTGTTTGCGGGCTCGACCAATAATATGGCTATTGAGTTTTTGGTTTAATCGTTTAGCTTCTTCTTGCCACTGTTGTTCAAGCTGGCGATGGTAAATCAAGGTGATACAGCTTTCACCTGTCTGGCTAGTGAGAAACTCAATTTGGAATAGTTTGCGTCGTAGTGCTTCAGAGTGATTGATTTCCGCCAAAAGCTTGGGCATCAATGTTTGAATAGTTGGCGATCCAGCAGGAAATGTTGAAACCTCGTAAGGCTCATTTTTATTCCCTGGTTTAAACATGGCGTAAAAACAGCGGTCCTCGTTATGCCAGATACGAAATTCAGCTCGCATTCGATATTGGGTAGGCTTTGAAGGAAACACCTCAATTTCAGGTATATTAAATGCTGCAAATAGTGAGCGAAGACGTTCGACTTTATTTTGCAATTGATCCTGATAACGTTGATTGAGAGATACTGCCTCTGGCATAACGACTTAATCCACGATTAATTAAATAAAACCAGCTTAATCACAAACAGCCCTGATAATACAAGCATTGCTGGACTCATAGTGCGCCAATGACCACTACATAATTTGACAACAGCATAGGAAATAAAGCCCAGTGCAATCCCGTTAGAGATAGAAAAGGTTAAAGGCATAGTGAGTGCTGCTATGGTAACCGGTGCTGCTTCAGTAATGTCTTGCCAATCAATATGCGCAAGTCCGCCTGTCATTAACACTGCAACAAAAAATAACGCAGGGGCTGTAGCGTAGGCAGGCACTGTATTCACTAAAGGAGAAAAGAACAGGCTGGCCAAAAATAAAACACCAACTACGACAGCGGTAAGACCTGTTCTGCCTCCAGCACTAATGCCTGCAATACTTTCAATGTAACTGGTTGTTGTTGAGGTGCCTAGCATTGCACCGGCCATTGTGGCACTTGAATCGGCCATGAGGGCACAACCTAGCCTTGGTAATCTACCTTTTTCATCAAGTAATTCACCTTTTTGAGCAACAGCGATGAGGGTGCCTGATGTATCAAATAGATCTACAAATACAAATGCAAAGATGATGCTTAAGAGTCCAACATCCAGTGCGTCACGAATATTCAACTCTAGTAGCGTAGGCATTATGCTGGGGGGAAGCGCAACAATGCCTTGGTATTCTGTTTCGCCGATAATAATACTGAGTAAGGTGATGACTAAAATACTGAGCATAACTGCACCAGGTACTTGTCGATGAGTCAGGGCGATGATCATGATAAAGCCCATTGCTGCTAGTAGCACAGAAGATGCGTGAACATTACCTAGGGTAACAAAGGTAGCTGGGTTGTCAGCGATAAAGCCTGCATTTTTTAAGGCAATAAAACCAAGAAATAAGCCAATACCGGCAGCGATACCCACACGGAGTGAGTGAGGAATGCTGTGGATAATCCATTCGCGAATTCTAAATGCACTGAGTAAAAAGAAACAGCATCCTGAAAGAAACACTGCACCCAGTGCAACTTGCCAGCTATAGCCAAGTTGTCCGACAACGGTGTAGGTAAAAAAAGCATTTAACCCCATACCAGGTGCAAGTGCGATTGGGTAATTCGCAAAAAAGCCCATAATGAAACAACCCAGTGCTGCAGCTAAGCAGGTAGCCACAAAAACGGCTCCTTGATCCATTCCGGCGCTAGCTAACATATTGGGATTAACAAAGATTATGTATGCCATCGTCAGGAAGGTTGTAAAACCTGCCACTAACTCACGGCGAGCGGTTGTGTTGTGTTCTTTTAGGCGAAATAAAGCCTCTAACATGGTAAAACCCCGGTACTTCACGATCTAAATGGCTAACTGGGCGCCAAGCAGCTCCCCTCGAATGCATAACTTTGCTTTGAGCTTTAGGCTCTGTGCCAAATCCATCATGATCTTGCGGCGCGAATAGTACCTGAAAATTGAGCAGTTGGATAATTTTTCTCCATCTGGTTGCACTTTGAAATAATAAGAATGTAAGAAATGACCTCAAAGCAGATGTGTAAGTTGCTGTCAGGTGGAATCAAGAAAGTCCGTAGTAAGGTAAAGAAATAAACCTAGGCATACTGCATTTGGGGGTGCTTCGCCTAGGGTTGATTAAAAAATATACGATTTGTAGAGCCGTTGATGAATACCGTTGTTGGCAAGGTTAACCAACGATAATTCACAAGGTTATCCACAGGTTCTGTGGAATAATGTGACAGGCTTAACCGACTTTGAGGTCAACTGTTTAATAAAAAAGTATTATGAAAATACGCACTTATACATATTTTTTCAGGTAATGTCACAATCTTGACGTGTAATTGTCATTATGGCAGTAGCCTACTCTCTAAGTTATCCACAAAAGATTCACAGAAACTTTAAGAAGAAAAGTACTATTGTTTTCAGTTTGGTTTTATCCACAACTTAAGGGATTAAGCTTTATCTGATTTTGTAGCCTATAACAGTTGTTATAGGTTTTATGAAAATCATGTAGTAATCTGGACAACTTGGCGCAATGTGTATGCAATTCACTTTAGGTTGTGCATTGACGACAATCGTTGTTTTGACAGTGTAGCGAGATATGTAAGTTACAATAAGGCATTTTCTTCTGTTTGGTGAGTAACAAAATAACTGTGTGAATGATGTTATGAAAGGTGATATCCCTCAATATCAGAAAATAAAGCACTCTATCTATCAAGGCATTCGTGAAGGACGTTATCCTCGTGGTGGGAAAGTGCCTACTGAATATGAGCTTATGGCAATATTCAATGTAAGTAGGATGACGGTAAATCGTGCAATTAGAGAACTTGTTGGTGAAGGTATCTTGGTTCGATATGCGGGTGTGGGGACTTTCGTGACCGACTTAAAGCATGAATCCCCTTTAGTAACAGTTCGAAATATTGCAGTTGAAGTGCAAGAGCGAGGACATCAATATCATGCCCAAGTGCTTTCTTTAGCTGAAGTTTTAGCAGATGAAACAGTTGCTGTTCAGTTAGGTGTTCCGCTTGATACACCAGTTTTTCATTCTGAGATTGTGCATTTCGAAGAAGGAGTGCCTATTCAGTGGGAATACCGTTATGTTAATGCGGCAAGTGTTCCCTATTATTTAGAGCAGAATTTTGAGCAAACGACACCTAATGAGTATCTTAGCATACAGTGCCCTTTAACTAACATTGAGCATACCGTTGAGGCTGTTCTACCCTCAGCAGAAGAAGCTAAATTATTGCAAATTGATCCAGCAGAGCCTTGCTTACTTTTACACCGGAGAACGTGGTCTGATAAAAAACTAATTAGTTGGGCCAAATTATTACATCCAGGTAGCCGTTATAAATTAAGATCCAAAAGTGTAAATGAGTAAAGGGGTTTTCATAAAACTAAACATTGAACAATGAATGTATACCCTTCACGAATGATTTTTAGGTTTTGTTATCTTCACTCCTCACCCCAATCACCTATTAATATAGGCTCATGAGACTTCGTCACTCGATGGCCGCACCTAAAAACCATTCCTATTGGGTATAAAAAGAATAAAAGCATACTAAATAGATATGGTAATAATTCTGCAGCTTAATTGTCATTAGTTAGGCATAATATTAGTTCTGTGAGGTCGATGGGTGATTTAGATGTCCCAAACAAAACAGGACCTGGCCAAGCTAGGTCCTGTCCTTAACAATCATCCATTTAGATGCCAATGGATGTGTAACTTATTTTTTTGAAGATTAATTCACTTTTCCATAGTCGTACCAAACTGCTTCGATATTGTGACCATCAAGGTCATAGACAAATGCTGCATAATAACCAGCCCAGTAGTCACGGTAGCCAGGGCTGCCATTATCAGTTGCGCCGGCTGCTAATGCAGTATGATAAAAAGCTTCTACTTCTTTTTGATTATTGGCCTCGAAAGCAAGATGAATCGGTATGACGGTATTCATATACACTATCCAGAAATCAGTATTCTTTCCATCATTGAAACCAGCAGCCTCACCGAATTCCATGTTGTTTTTATAGCCGAGTGGTGCGAGAGCCTGAGTGTAAAATGCTTTTGACTTCTTATAGTCACTGACAGGTAGTGTCGTATGAGCAATCATATTGAGTTCCTTGGTCCATTTAATTCGTCGAGTAGTGCAGAAGTTATTAGGGCCTGTTAACACTAATTGAACCACCACTGCCGTAGACTATTTTTCCACCTGGCAAGGCACAAGGAATGCCGTGTAGTCATTCTACATAAGTGACTTGTAACGCTGCTAGGTGGAAAAATAATCACGGCCCGAAGGGTTATGATGGTAAAAGCACTACTCGTTGTTGCTCATTGTTCATTTAGAACAACTAAACTTCACGCTTCGTGCCTAGATTAGTGCTTTTACCCCCATAACAGTGATATTAAAATAGTGTTAACAGGCCCTTGTAGAGTTACAAAAAATTTAATATAACCATTATTTTTATCGCGTATGACTTCGATAATGCCGTACGTTTAAGTAGTCAAATGTTACAGTAACAACAAAGTTTTTCGTTATGCTACATAAAGTAGAAAATATTTCAGGTGGGCTGTTTTGTAGTCATTTTTTCTCAACTGCTAGATAATAAAAAGCCAATTGCTGTAAGTGATCAAAAAATAGGTTTTAGAATTAGCTTTTCAATACTAAAGCTGTCCAATTAACTCAATAATTTGACAACAATTGCAGTTAGCTATTTTAAAGAACCGATTATAACTATCTAGCTTTAGCTGGAAAGCGTCTATTTTTTTATAACTATACATTATTCGAATTGATAAAATCCTGTCTTTATTAACTTTGTTATAGTTATTTATTAAGTGTAAAAATATAGAGTTTTATTTTGGTGTGAAATGTTTTTTGTCAAAAAAAATGCTTATAGCTTAAATGCAAAGTTAACTGGCTGTAAGTGTATTGTATTTGCATACTTATCTTAAGTAGCTTTTGATAAGTTGAGTGTGAAAAGTAAACGATTATTTTTACAAAAACTATTATCTGCTATCTATGGAGTAAAATACATGGAAGTATTTTTCTGGGAATGGTCTACATATGCGGTGCGCTGGATACACGCAATAGCAGGGATCGTCTGGTTAGGCTTTTTCTTCCATACTCGTGAATTGGACAGGGCGATGGCGCGTCACAGTGCTACACAGCCAAATGCTGTTGGTGAGGCATGGTCAATTCGAGGTTTTGGTATCTATCGAACAGTTAAATATTTATCTAAACAGGATGATATGCCTTCGGAAAAGTCGTTGGTTTGGTATAAGTGGCCAAATATCGTCACTATTGCGACAGGTTTTTTACTACTAGCTTTGATTTACTACTCACAGGCAGAGTTATACTTAATGGATATTAATGTGTTTGTTATGCCTGCCTGGCAAGCAATTATCCTGTCAATCTGTGGTATTTTATTGGCATTAAGTATTCATGAAGCTATTTATCGCTCAGCCTTGAAACAAAATGAAAAAGCTATTCTTATTGTGAATTTTATCTTTCTTACAGGACTTAGTTTTTTTTATAGTAATTTTTTTTCTGGTCGTGGCACATTTATGCAAATGGGAGCTACGTTAGGATTATATGTTACTTCTTACTTTTTTATTAATATTCTTCCTTCACTTAATAAGTTATTAAAATATCCTGTTGACGGCCAGCCATCACCTGAAAAACTACAGTGGTTTTTAATGAGAGGAAGGCATAATAACTATCTGGTGCTTACAGTCGTATTTATGATGTTAGCAATGCACTTTCCATTAGCACATTCTGGGAAATATTCCTGGAGTATTATCCCGCTTTTGATAGTGATAGGGGCGGTGATAAGACATTACTTTGATACTTTTCATGAGACAGGCAAGCGGCTTGTGTGGCCATGGGCTGTTACTGTTAGTTTAGCATTAAGCGTAATCTTTTTGAGTGCCCTTGGTACGGTGTTGGTACGTCAGTCTATTCATAAAACAGCTGGCTCTACCCAACCATTTAACTTGTCTGCTGAAACCATTTTACTCAGCCGTTGCAGTATGTGTCATGCTCGAAACCCAGATTGGGTGGGTATTCACCTACCACCCAAAGGTGTTGTGTTAGAAACAAATGATGATATGAAATATTGGGCATCAGAAATTGAGAAGGTGGCTGTTCTATCGAGTGCAATGCCTCCAGGAAACATCACTGGTATTACTGATGAGGAAAGAGCGCTGCTTGGTCAATGGGTAGTAGCAAATGCAAACAAAGAAAAACTGCTATTTTAGTCTTATGGTGCTTTTAAAAGCAAAACCTGAAGTATGGCACCAAAAGTCGGATCTAATGGGCGCGTGTTGGATGTTACTTACCACGTTGTTTATCTCTCTTTTCTTAGCTTCAGGGAAACTTGTAGAAGAAGATATTTCAATATTCCAAGTAGTTTTTTTACGATATGTGACTGGATTTTTAACAGTTGTCTGTTTAGTGGTATCTCATTCAGGTATATCAATACGAAAAGCGTTCAAAACCACTCGGTTATTGATGAACTTAGCCCGTTCTGTGGTATGTGTTGTTGGAATCACTTGTCTTCTATATGCTGCTATGGGAATGCCATTAGCGGATGTAAATGCTATTGGTTTAACACAGAATATGTTTATTGTTCTACTAGCCGTGCTTTTTTTGCGGGAGAGCATCAGTCTTTTACGGTGGGTTTCTATCATATGCTGTGCTGCAGGAGCTTTTTTGATTGCTCTTAGCCAGCCAGAAAGTATTAACAGTTTTTTTCAACTGAACTTTTTTGCGGTAATAGCTTTAGTAGGTGCTCTCCTTATTGCTATAGAGATGATTCTAGTAAAACTGATGGCTATTCATGAACGAAGTTTAACAATGCTGCTTTATGTAAATGGCTTGGGGGTAGTTGTGCTGTGTTTACCTGCTATTGCTAACTGGCAAACAGTAACGATTTGGGAGTTAGTTTGTTTCAGTTTGTTAGGGCCAATTGCAATAGCTGCACAGCTTTGTACAGTCCAGGCTTATCGACTTGCTGATGCCTCATTTTTAGCGCCTATAAACTATTGTGGTATTTTATTTGGTGGGATTATTGGATTTTTTTGCTTTGGTGAAATTCCCTCGGTTAGCGGTGTCATTGGTGCATTATTAATTACTATTGGCGGGGTTACATTAGTGAGAGCCGCTAGTAGAGGAATGAAAAGAGTAAATAAAGAGTGCGTAATAAATACAGATCTAAAATAGTTTGGTGAAGCAAAAATTGAATAAAAAATGGAAAATATCTCAGGAAAAATACAGTTTTTATTAGGTGGTAAAATACACTCTGTTGTCAATATTGCACCATATATGACAGTGTTAGATTACGTGCGAAATTACCTTAAGCTTTCTGGTACTAAGGAGGGCTGTGGTTCAGGTGATTGTGGTGCTTGTACAGTAGTTATCGGCGAACTGGTTAATGAACAGCTTCATTATAAATCTGTGAATGCATGTATTACTCTTTTAGCAACGCTCCATGGTAAGCAGTTAATTACAGTTGAGAACCTGGGAGACAATAATCAACTTCATCCAGTTCAACAAGCAATGGTTGATTTTAACGCATCACAATGTGGTTTTTGTACACCAGGTATCGTCATGACCTTGTATGCGCTTACCAAAAATTATTATATGCCTTCAAAAAAACAAATTTGTTCAGCGTTAGTGGGTAATTTATGTCGATGTACTGGTTATCGTGCAGTTGTAGATGCTGCCGCAAATATTGGAAAGCAAAAGATGTATGAGATAAATGCTGAGCATGAATTTTTTATCATTAACAAACTGAAGGAAATTGACTCTAAAACTGTATTACACTTGACCTCAGATCAAAACCATTTTTTTGCACCTAAAACTATTAGACAGTTAACTACATTATTAGAAGAGTATCCTGATGCTAACCTCCTAGCCGGAGGGACTGATCTTGTTTTACAGGTAAAGCAGAATCATCATATAAATACTGTGATTTATATTGCATCCATCAAGGCGCTTCAATTTATTAAAATACATGGTAACGTTTTAAGTATCGGGGCTGCTGTTACTTATCATGAATGTTCACATATTTTGTCGAAACAGTATCCTGAACTTGCTAAATTATTGGAGCGTTTTGGCTCACAACAGATTCGTCATCAAGGTACTGTTGTAGGTAATATTGCTAATGCCTCGCCAGTGGGAGACATGTTACCTGTATTAATGGTATTAAATGCGCAATTAACATTGAGGCAAGCATGCGGTAGCCGGCAGATTCCTGTGGCTGACTTTTTTCTTGATTATAAGGTGAGTGATTTACAGCAAGGTGAGTTCATACAATCAGTTGAAATACCTTTGGTGGAGTCAGGCTATCAGTTAAAAGTCTATAAAGTATCGAAACGTATTGAAGATGATATATCTGCAGTATTAGCTGCATTCTATTTAAAAATTCAAAATAAATATGTAAAAGATGTATATATCGCTTTTGGTGGTATGGCCGCTAAACCCATGCGAGCAATACGCTGTGAGGAAGCATTACGCAACCAGCCGTGGTCAAAAGAAACAGTTGCAGTTGCAGCAGAACAGTTAGTTTATGATTACTCCCCATTGTCTGATGTTAGAGCGACAGCATGCTACCGGATGAAAGTGGCTAAAAATCTGCTTTGGAAATGTTTTATTGAAACAAATGATCCTGCTTTTCTTACCAGGGTAACAGACTATGCGTAAACTGCCTGCTATTAAAGTCAAACAGCCAGCAGCTGTTGATTGTGTAGTGGGTAAGCCTGAAAATCACGAAAGTGTATTTAAGCATGTTAAAGGGCAAGCGATTTATATTGATGACCAACTAGAAATGAGCAATCAGCTACATGCGGCAGTAGGAATAAGTCAAATTGCTCATGGAAGAATTAAGAAGCTTGATTTAACTGCAGTCTATAAAGCGGAAGGTGTCATTGCTGTTGTAACGGCAAAAGATGTTCCTGGACAGCTGGATATTGGACCTGTATTTCATGGGGATAAACTATTAGCAAAAGATATCGTTGAGTACTACGGCCAACCTTTATTTGCGGTGGCTGCATGTTCTCATCAACAGGCATGGCAGGCAGTAAAATTAGCACAAATAGAATATGAGCCAATACCACCGATTCTAGAGGTTTGGCATGCTTTAGAACAAAAAAGTTTTATTCGTCCTTCGCATGTTATGCAACGTGGAAATGCCACTTTAGCTATTAATGATGCCCCTCATCAAATTACAGGACAAATAAACATTGGAGGGCAAGAGCATTTTTATTTAGAAGGCCAGATTGCCTATGCTATTCCCTCAGAAGATGAGGGGGTTCTGGTTTATTCATCAAGTCAGCATCCTTCCGAAATTCAAAAAGTAGTAGCTGAGGTGCTTAATATTCCATTTAGTCTTGTTACTGTCGAGGTTCGCCGATTAGGCGGAGGCTTTGGAGGAAAAGAAAGTCAAGCTGCTCCCTGGGCTTGTCTAGCCGCACTGTTAGCTAGAGTAACTCGGCAACCAGTCAAACTTCGTTTAAATCGACATGATGATATGGAGATGACGGGTAAACGACATCGCTTTGTAAACAGTTACCGTATTGGTTTTGATGATAGTGGTCGTATTTTAGGTGCTGAATTTACGCTTAATGCTAACTGTGGTTACTCACCTGACTTATCAGATGCCGTTGTCGATCGTGCTATGTTTCATGTGGATAATGCATATTATCTTGATCAAGTTAAGATAGTTGGAAACCGCTGTAAAACAAATTTAGCTTCAAATACAGCATTTCGAGGCTTTGGTAGTCCGCAGGGTATGATAACCATGGAGGCGGCAATTGATGATATTGCGCGTTATCTGGGAAAAGATCCACTAGTCATACGTAAAATTAATTTTTATGATAGTAAGTCAACTCATAGGAACATTACACCTTATTATCAAGTTGTAGAACAAAATATTCTACCGACACTCATAAATCAGCTTGAACAAAGTTCTGATTATCAATGGCGGCGGATACAACTACGTAAGTTTAATGTCGAAAATAAAATTTTGAAAAAAGGATTATCACTGACGCCAGTTAAATTTGGTATATCATTTAATGTTAAACATTTAAATCAAGCAGGAGCATTAATTCATATTTATACTGATGGAAGTATTCACTTAAATCATGGTGGTACTGAGATGGGACAGGGGCTACTTACTAAAGTTGCTCAAATTGTGGCTGAAGAGTTTAAAGTTGATAGCAGTAATGTATATATCTCAGCCACACGTACTGATAAAGTACCTAACACCTCTGCTACAGCTGCCTCTTCAGGTACTGATCTTAATGGTAAAGCGGCACAAAATGCAGCAAAAATTATTAAAAAAAGGTTGATAGAATTTGCCTATCAATACTTTTCTGTCAATAAAAATGAAATTGAATTTGTTGATAATTACCTGAAAGTTGGCTCGAGATTAATTCTTTTTGCTGAGCTAATACAGCTTGCGTACGTTAACCGAGTTTCTCTTTCAGCAACCGGTTATTATCGCACACCAAAAATTTATTATGATCGTGAAAAATCAGCAGGCCGCCCTTTCTTTTATTTTGCAAATGGAGCTGCAGTTTCAGAAGTTATTGTTGATTGCTTAACAGGTGAATATAAAGTACTTAGAGTGGATATTTTACACGATGTGGGTAGGAGTATAAATCCAGCGATTGATATTGGTCAGATTGAAGGTGGGTTTGTGCAAGGTATGGGCTGGTTAACCTCTGAAGAATTAGTATGGAATGATCAAGGACAATTACTAACGACAGGTCCTGCCACTTATAAAATTCCTACAGTAGGCGACATGCCTATTGACTTTAGAGTCCAATTATTTGCTGACGTTCCGAATCCTGAAAATACTATTTATCATTCAAAGGCGGTGGGAGAACCGCCTTTAATGCTCGCTATTTCTGTTTGGACTGCTATTCGTGATGCTATTTCCAGCCTTGCTAACTATTCTATTAGCCCTAGGCTTGATACACCTGCTACTCCAGAAAGGGTTTTACAGGCAATCGAGCAACAATGTACCGCAAGTGAAGTAGGTTTATGATGGTTGCAAGCTGGATAGATGCTATTTCTCAACTCAATAGAGTGGACAAAGATTTTGTTCTGGTTACGTTACTTGCTACCAAAGGATCCACTCCTCGTAATGCGGGTACAAAGATGGTGATAACACAAGATGATTTCTTTGACTCAATAGGTGGCGGCAATCTAGAGTACCAAGTGATTGCATTGGCTCGTAAAATATTAGCGGACTCGACTGTTCATCAGCATATAGGTTACTTTCCTTTAGGGCCTTCACTTGGTCAATGCTGTGGAGGAAGTACTGCTGTTCTGTTTGAGAAATTTACTGGAAGTTATGTCTATGTCATGTTGTTTGGGGCGGGCCATGTAGGAAAGGCATTAGTTTCAATTTTGAGTGAACTGCCTTGTAAAGTTCATTGGGTGGATAGTAGAGAAAATGAGTTTCCAGTTTATATTCCAAGCAATGTGACGCTAATTAATATTGATCAGCCTGAGGCAGCTGTGAGTGAAATGCCTGTTAATAGTTATTACTTGATAATGACGCATAATCACCAACTAGACTTTTTAATTTGTGAAGCAGTTTTAAAGAAGAGTGATTTCAGCTATTTAGGTTTAATTGGCTCAAAAAATAAGTGGAGGCGTTTTCAACAAAGGCTAAAGTATAAAAACTTTAGCGAAGAAGTTATTAGTCGTATTCAATGCCCAATAGGTTTGTGTGAAGTGCCCGGTAAACGACCTATGGAAGTTGCAGTTTCTATCGCGGGAGAAATTATCAATCATTATCAAAAAAAACAGTTAGAACAAAAAAGTGTGAGTTGGCAAGAACTTAAACATCTATACAGGGAAAGCGGGCAAAACTCCCTTAGTGAAACCAACTCAAACTAAAGGTTGAGTCTATATAAAAAAACAGTATAATTTTCGCTTGACATTTATGGCTCGTAGTTGGGTATCCATTTACGAATCTTCCTCTCCGTATTATCGCGGCTGCTGAACCCGATAAACGTAAGAGGATTAAAAATGTTTCATACTCGAGATAGAGCCTGGAGAAGGTTCAAAAATCACGTAAACCACAACAAGGGAATGGGTTCTAAAGACCTATGGAAACCTGAGAAAAACTGGAAAATGGTATATCTTCGTTCAGAAAAACTTTCTCGAGCAAAACAGTTAGGGTTTCCGTATCCTCGTTTGAGTTGTCGACAATTGCTTGATAAAGAACTGTTGATCAATGACTAAGCCCGTTAACTTATTGTTTATTTGTAGTCGTAATCAATGGCGAAGTCCTACCGCTGAAACTGTATGGAAAAACGATCCAAGGTTTTATGTCAGATCGGCTGGCACTAGTCCACGCGCTAGGAGAACTGTTAACCCAGCGGATATCCGCTGGGCGGATGTTATTTTTGTGATGGAGAAAAAGCATAAAAATAGACTTCAAGCTGCCTTTGGCCGATTACTAGAATATAAGCCTGTTTATGTGCTTGATATTCCTGATGAGTATCACTATATGGATCCTGAGCTGATCCTTGAGCTAGAGGACAGAGTGAATCACTTGTTAAGCAAGGATACATAATTCCATTTTAGCACCCTGTAAATCTTTTCTAGTGGGTCCGTCTGCTGAGACTATCCGTGTGTTTCGATGCTGTGGCCTATACTCTCTTAAGGCCTGTTAACTCTATTTGAATCACCACTGCCGTAGACTATTTTTTCACCTAGCAAGGCACAAGGAATATCGTGTAGTCATTCTACATAAATGACTTGTAACGCCGCTAGGTGGAAAAATAATCACGGCCCGAAGGGGGATGACGGTAAAAACACTACTCGTTATTGCTCATTGTTCATTTAGAACCACTAAACTTCACGCTTCGCGCCTAGATGAGTGCTTTTACCATCATAACAGTGATATTCAAATTGTGTTAACAGGCCCTAGTGGTTGCTATGCTTTTACTCCTTGCATAGAAAGCAGAAAAGATTAGTGAGTTTTGATAGTCTTTGAGTGGGATTTATGAATAAGTACTATTTACTCGTGTTGTGGTTGGTTATCACTGCTCAGAATACCACTGCCTCAGAAGAAATGTCAGATGAACAAAAAATTGATTTTTATATCAATACGCTTGTTTTAAGTAAATGTACTAGGCAGATAGAATATTTGTGCTCTAAGCTCAAAAGTTTCAAATATGGGGATATGCCCAAAATAGCTCAAGCAAGCCATTATGTCAGCGAAATTCATGCCGGTAATATGATGTTCAGCAAAGCATTAGAATATCATAATGTTTATGCGCTCATTTATTTTGATGTCAAAGATGGAAAGACTTATTTTTCTGCTTTTCAATTTGTTGCAGGTGATAAGAGGGCGGACCAACAAGTGAAAAGGTTTATGTATTTGCAAAACAGTAAGGAGAATACACTGAGCTATGATTTAGATAGATTTATTTTAAAGTATAAGAGTAGACAAACTTTTGTTCAGTGTGAAAAGCAAAAAAAACAGTTGCTTTGTAAACAGGATGGTTCAATGTTTGATGAGGTATATTTTAGAGCATATGGTGGGGATATTTATATGTTTGCTTTAGGTCAGATCCCTAAAGCGAAAGGCAGCATGGATACAACGCCAGGCTTTTATATCTCAAATATTGGAAGAGATATATCTATCCAAGAATAATTTTTTGGTTTTTATTTTGTCCCCTCTAAAATCCTTTTCACAGGACTGCTCTTACATTTTTTCAACGTCTAGATTGTATTCTAAATAGGTGCTGCTTTAGCAAAGTCTGGCTGATGGCTGCAGAACTGTTTGCCGCATGGATGCGGCAGTCGAGCCTCCAGGGACGGATTCACGGCGTGTTCAGCAGGCATTGGGCTGGCTTTGTGTAGTCAGGTAACTAATTTCACTACTTTGTTATAAAATGCTAAATGTATATACAAATATCGCTTTAAAGGTTGACATTTTGGCCGCTTACTTTTAATTGTATATACAATTGATGGCGCCATTAATGTAACTGGTGTTCTATAAATATAAGAAACCATTTTATCCTGAGCGAGTAACAGGCTATGCATGATAACCTGAGGGTATGTGATCACATTTGGCTTAATGCACGTATTGCTAGCATGGACCCAGCGGTTGATAGGGAATATGGGTACCTTGAAAACTATGCCTTAGGCACTAAGGCAGGCTTTATCCATGCGCTTGTGCCGATGTCTGAAGCGGTTGAGTTAAACTCATCTGTTTCCTGTACCGACTTACACCAACAATGGGTTACCCCTGGACTCATTGACCCGCATACTCACCTTGTCTTTGCAGGCAATCGAGCGAATGAGTTTGAACAACGTTTACAAGGTGTTGATTATCAAACCATTGCACAGCAAGGTGGTGGTATCCAGGCAACGGTTAGAGCGACCCGTGAATTATGCGAGGCAGAATTGTATGAGCTTGCCAAGCAGCGACTGCAGTCATGGCTTAGTGAAGGGGTCACGACGATTGAAATCAAATCTGGCTACGGACTGACTCTAGCCGATGAGTTGAAACAACTGCGGGTGGCACGCCAATTAGCAAGAACGCTTCCAGTCCGTGTTAAGACTACTTTGTTAGCAGCACATGCACTCCCTCCTGAATATCAACACGATGCAGATGCATACATTGATTTTGTTTGTCACACCATCCTCCCCGCAGCGGTTAACCAAGGCTTAGTGGATGCAGTCGATGTTTTTTGTGAAACGGTTGGGTTTTCAAAAGCACAAAGCCAGCGTGTTTTATTAACGGCTGAGCAACTTGGTTTATCCGTCAAAATCCATGCGGAACAGCTTTCCAATCAGCAAGGTGCTGCTATGGCTGCGTCTCTAGGGGCTTTATCGGCAGACCATCTCGAATATTTGGATGAGGGTGGTGTAAAAGCCATGCAAGCTGCAGGAACAGTCGCTGTGTTATTACCTGGTGCCTTTTATTTTTTGCGTGAAAAGCAATTACCCCCTATTGAGCTATTGCGTCAGTATCAAGTCCCTATAGCACTTGCGACGGATTTTAACCCTGGAACATCCCCACTAGCTTCATTGCAGCTCATGTTAAACATGGCCTGCACGTTTTTTCGGCTAACACCAGCTGAAGCACTGGCGGGTGTTACACGTCATGCAGCCCAGGCGTTGGGGATCGCCGATGAGTGCGGGATGATTAAGGTAGGAATGAAAGCGGATTTTTGTTGCTGGGATATAGATCATCCTGCAGAGCTTGCCTATATGGTCGGTACTCACTCATTACGTTCTCGTGTTTTAGGAGGGCAGGTGGTGTCGGCTTAAAAACCTTCACAAAGAGGAGATGACCTTGGAAGGTAGCAAAAAATAAGTAAGGCAATAAAGATAGGTAGAGGGGAGCATGGAATCAAAAATAGCATTGAAATGCTGGAAACCCACGCCAGCAACTATTTGGCAAGGCCGAGAAGATACTGAAGAAGGAACAGCAGGCTATCGCTGGCATCAACAAGTGCAATGTTTATCCAAGCCTGATTGGCCTACTCAAGGCACAGTCTTATTGGGCTTTGTCTGTGAAGAGGGTGTGCGTCGTAACCAAGGGCGTGTTGGTGCTGCTGGGGGACCGGAGGCTATTCGTAAAGCACTCGCTAACTTACCTTGGCATGATGAAATCATTGCCCACAGTGAAATGCTGAATATTCAGGATCAAACAATACAAGCGGGTACTCACACATTGTCTAAAGCTGCAATTTGGGATGGAGGTGATGTGATTTGTGCTGAAGAGGATCGTTTACTTCAAGCTGATCTTACCCAAGCGCAGCAAACCTTGGCTGATGCCATTACAGGTATTTTTCAAGCGGGTGCCAAGCCGATGGTGCTGGGCGGGGGGCATGAAGTGAGCTTTGGTAGCTTTTTGGGCTTGGCCCAGTGGGCACTATGCCAACCACAGCTCCCCCGAATTGGCATTCTTAATGTAGACCCGCACTTTGATATTCGAAAACCCGGTTCCAATGGACCTTCATCGGGTACGCCTTTTTATCAAGTGGCACAGTGGTGTGAAGCGCATAAATGGCCTTTTCATTATGGCTGTCTGGGCATTAGCCGCTGGAGTAATACCCAGGCGTTATTCCAGCGAGCGGATCAATGGCAGGTTCAGTATCGGTTCGACACTCAACTTTCCGAGGGGCAACTGCCTGAAACGCTTAGCTGGATTGATGCCTTTGTGGCAGAGATCGACTGGTTATACCTGACCATTGATATGGATGTGTTTCCTGCCGCACTTGTTCCTGGGGTTAGTGCACCAGCTGCTATGGGCGTTCACCCCTGGGTGGTTGAGCACATTATTAGTCATTTACGTCAGCACTATAGCCATAAGTTGATGCTGGCCGATGTTGCAGAGTTAAACCCTACCTATGACCGAGACCAAATAAGCGCCAAAGTGGCTGCTCGATTAGTGGCTAATTTACTGCAATAAATCGTTAGAAATAACTCATAAAAAATCCAATTAGTTAGGATGTAAGCGAGGAGAGCCAACATGAAGCGTCATGATTCAAGCCGTAAGATTCGTGCTTATCGAGGCACTGAGTTACATACGAAAAGCTGGCTGACGGAAGCCCCATTGCGCATGTTGATGAATAATTTAGACCCCGAGGTTGCAGAGAAACCCCAGGAGTTGGTGGTGTATGGTGGCATTGGTCGTGCTGCTAGGGACTGGCCTTGTTACGACAAGATTGTTGAAGTACTACAGCGGCTTGAAGGTGACGAAACCTTATTAGTGCAATCAGGTAAACCAGTTGGTGTTTTTAAAACCCATGCAGATGCACCGCGCGTGTTGATTGCCAACTCGAACTTAGTGCCACACTGGGCAAACTGGGATCATTTTAATGCGCTCGATAAGCTGGGCTTAATGATGTATGGCCAGATGACGGCGGGTTCATGGATCTACATCGGTTCGCAAGGCATTGTACAAGGCACGTATGAAACCTTTGTCGCTGCGGGCAAACAGCATTTTAAAGGTGATTTATCGGGGCGTTGGATACTGACCGCAGGCCTTGGGGGAATGGGGGGCGCTCAGCCACTGGCCGCAACAATGGCTGGAGCAAGCTGTTTAGCAGTAGAGTGCGATGAAAGCCGGATCGATAAACGCCTGGAAACCCGTTATTTGGACCACAAAGTATACAGCTTGGATGAGGCTTTAGCGCTTATTGAACAGCATTGTGCACAGGGTAAAGCGGTATCAGTCGGTTTATTGGGAAATGCAGCAGATGTATTTCCTGCCCTGGTTGAGCGCAATGTGCTACCTGACTTAGTTACGGACCAAACCAGTGCACATGATCCACTGAATGGCTACCTGCCAAAAGGCTGGACTTTGACGCATGCTGACGAGATGCGTGAGCGTGATCCTCAGGCAGTTATTAAAGCAGCTAAAGTATCGATGGCTGAGCAGGTTCAGGCCATGCTGACATTGCAAAGCCGTGGTGCCAAAACCTTTGATTATGGCAACAATATTCGGCAGATGGCTCTTGAAGAAGGGGTTACCAATGCGTTTGATTTTCCTGGTTTTGTACCTGCTTATATCAGACCCCTGTTTTGTGAGGGTATAGGGCCTTTCCGCTGGGCAGCACTTTCTGGTAATCCTGACGATATTTATAAAACCGATGCCAAAGTCAAAGCACTCATTCCCGATAACCCTCATTTACACAATTGGCTAGACATGGCCCGAGAGCGTATCCAATTTCAGGGTTTACCTGCACGTATTTGCTGGGTTGGGTTAAAAGATAGAGCCAGACTGGGACTGGCATTTAATGAGATGGTTCGTCGCGGTGAGTTAAGCGCGCCTGTTGTCATTGGCCGTGATCACCTGGACTCAGGCTCTGTCGCTAGTCCTAATAGAGAAACTGAAGGTATGATGGATGGTTCAGATGCCGTATCCGACTGGCCACTATTAAATGCCATGCTAAATACTGCCAGTGGCGCAACGTGGGTCAGCATTCACCATGGTGGTGGGGTTGGTATGGGATTCAGTCAACATGCTGGGTTTGTCATTGTGTGTGATGGTTCTGAGGATGCTGACCGCCGTTTACAGCGTGTATTACGTAATGATCCGGCGACAGGGGTTATGCGTCACGCTGATGCCGGTTATGACATTGCTATTAATTGTGCCCAAGAGCAGCAGCTGGATTTACCCATGTTGGATGCATAAAAAATAATACAAGTGCTTATATATCCGAAATTGCGATATATGAATTAAGCAATATAAAACAATACTAAAAAGGTCGTGCAATAGTTAATGAAAACTGTGTAAATCTAATTATATTGCAACGACCTGTTAGCAAAGGACCGGAGAAAGCGAGTATGGATCATATGAAGTTGCAACCGGGCCAATTAACATTGGCGCAACTCAGGCAAGTGTGGCAAAGCCCTTGCCAGGTTTCCTTAGATGATCAGGCATGGTCAGCTGTTTCAGCCAGTGCTGATGTAATTGCGCAAGTGCTGGCTCAAGGGCGGACAGTGTATGGTGTGAACACCGGGTTTGGCGTTTTGGCGAGTACCCGTATTGCTGATGATGAACTGGAAAAACTACAGCATTGTTTGGTGCTATCTCATGCTGCTGGGATCGGTGATCCACTGGATGAGCCTGTTGTTCGGTTGATGTTACTGCTGAAAATTAACAGTTTAGCCCGAGGCTTTTCTGGAGTACGGCTTGAGGTTATTCAAGCACTTTGTCAATTACTTAATACTGGAGTTTATCCGTTAATTCCTGCTCAAGGCTCAGTCGGTGCTTCAGGTGATTTAGCGCCTCTAGCGCATATGGCTGCCACGCTTATAGGTGAGGGTGAAGCATTTTATAACGGAGAGCGGATGCCTGCGAAGGTGGCCTTAAAGCAAATCAATATGGAGCCGCTTACTCTGGCCCCTAAAGAGGGCTTAGCGTTATTGAATGGCACACAAGCCTCAACCGCACTTGCTTTGGCAGGACTATTTGCTACAGAAGATGTGTTTGCTGCAGGAATGGTGACTGGTGCAACGTGTGTGGATGCCACCTTGGGCAGTCGTAAACCATTTATGGCTGAAATACATCAAGTGAGGGGGCATCAGGCACAAATTGATGTGGCATCAATGTTTAGAGACTTATTGGATAAAAGCCAAATAGAAGCCTCTCATGTCAATTGTGATCGTGTGCAAGATCCTTATTCGCTGCGTTGTCAGCCTCAAGTGATGGGAGCCTGTTTACAACAGATGCGTCATGCCGCAGAAATCATTATTACAGAAGCGAATGCGGTGTCTGACAATCCTTTGGTATTTGCAGACGATATTGTTTCAGGTGGGAATTTCCATGCAGAACCTATTGCTATGGCAGCCGATAATTTAGCATTAGCCATTGCAGAGGTGGGGGCTTTGTCTGAACGTCGTATTGCACTGCTGGTCGATAAACATATGAGTCAGTTACCACCTTTTTTGGTCGCTAATAGTGGTGTGAACTCAGGGTTTATGATTGCGCAAGTAACGGCAGCGGCACTAGCCAGTGAGAATAAGAGCCTGGCTCATCCTTCTAGTGTTGATAGTTTACCGACCTCTGCCAATCAGGAAGACCATGTTTCAATGGCAACCTATGCTGCACGCAGGTTGAAAACTATGGCGGCAAATACAGCGGGTATTATTGCGATTGAGTGGTTAGGTGTTGTACAGGGGTTAGACTTTAGGAAGCCATTATTAACTTCTGAGCCATTACAGCAGGCATATAATATATTACGAGAAAAAGTGAAGTTTTATGAAGAAGATAGATACTTCTCTCCTGATATTGAAATAGCTAGTCAACTTATTCAGCAAGGTGTATTGTATCCATTGATTACACAACCATTGTTACCTAGTCAGGCAAACAAATGCGTGTGACTTTAATAAAACACAAAGTGTGTAGGTAATTATATAAGGAGGCGTTCACGCCTCCTTTTTTGTAATAAGCTTTAATTAATTTAAGTACGACTATAATTTTTATTAATAAGTTAGCTATAAAATAAATAACAGGGTTGCAGAGGTTTGAGATGGGTAATTCAACAAACAATGGTGATGAGAATATTGACCACCGTTTGCAGCTAAGAAACTTAAAGCTAGAAGACTACGATGATATAAAAAATATTATGGATCGAGTGTATCTTCAAATGGGGGGAGGGTGGCCAAAATCGAAGTATCGAACCATGCTAAAAACTTTTCCCGAGGGACAAATCTGTATTGATGATAATGGTGTTGTTGTTGCGGCGGCTTTTTCAGTGATTGTAGATTATGACCAATTTGGTGATGAGCATACGTATGATGAAATAACAGGTAATGCTTATTTAACAACCCATGATCCTAATGGGGATGTGCTTTATGGTGTTGATGTATTTGTCGATCCTGAGTACAGAGATATGCGATTAGGCCGTAGGTTATATGAAGCAAGAAAAGAACTTTGTCGAAGTTTGAATCTTCGGGCCATTATTGCTGGTGGGCGAATTCCTCATTATAGAAAGCATGGTAAAGATTTATCACCACAAGAGTACATTGAAGCGGTTAAGCGGAAAGAAATATATGACCCAATTTTAACATTTCAATTGTCAAATGACTTTGAAGTGAAAAGAGTTCTTACAGACTATTTGCCTGAAGATGAAGACTCCAAAGGTTTTGCAACACTGCTTGAGTGGTTCAATATTTACTATAATCCAAGACGTCGTAAATTATTTGGGGCTAAAAAGAATACGGCGCGGATAGGTTGTGTACAATGGCAAATGCGTGAGCTGCATAGTGTTGAAGATTTACTCCAACAAGCAGAATACTTTATTGATGCATTATCAGACTATCGTTGTGACGTTGCATTGTTTCCTGAGTTTTTTCACGCGCCACTCATGGGGTTACAACATCATAAAAACTCAGTAGAAGCTATTCGTTTTTTGGCTGAGTTTACTGATCAAATTCGGGAAGAAATGTCTAAATTGGCAGTAAGTTATAATATCAATATTATTGCTGGTTCCATGCCGTTAATTGAAGATGATGAGCTTTATAATGTTGCTTATATGTGTAAACGTGATGGAACCTATGAAGCGCAATATAAACTGCATCCTACGCCTCATGAAAAGAAAGACTGGATCATGCAAGGAGGTAATGATCTTCATTTATTTGATACTGACTTTGGACGAGTCGGTGTTTTGATTTGCTATGATGTTGAATTTCCTGAGTTAGCACGTTTGTTGGCAGATCAAGATATGCAGATTTTACTCGTGCCTTTTTGGACGGATACTAAAAATGGATATCTGCGTGTTCGTCGTTGTGCTCAGGCACGTGCTATCGAAAATGAATGTTATGTAGCCATTGCTGGAAGCATTGGTAATTTACCCAAAGTGGATAGTGTTGATATTCAATATGGCCATACAGCTGTATTCTCCCCATCAGACTTTGCTTTTCCTCATGATGCGATTATGGCTGAAACAACACCTAATACTGAAATGACACTGATTGTGGATGTCGATTTAAAGAAATTACAGGTTTTACAGAATGAAGGTTCAGTCCGTAATTTTCTGGATCGACGGCGTGATTTATACCGAATTGACTGGTTGGGTGAATAAAAAAAGATGAGTTTGTTTGGTAATTATTAAGGTAGTTAGGCTATGCTTTTTCTATCACATAATCGAAATAAACGAGCCTGATAATGAAAAGTATAGCATCATTGTATAAATTTATATTTAGTGATCTGTTAGTCTTTCTTCTATTTTTTATTTCTACTTTTTACTCAGGTGTGACACTTTCTAGTGAAAGTGTTAAATTGGATGATAGCCGTTCAGTGATCATTATGTTACCAAGTGGCTGGCAATTAATTAGAATGATGTCACCACCTGAGTTACCCGCAAAAAATATTAATCTTGTTAAAGATGATTATAAAATTTTAGTGACGTTGATTGGCTCTAAAGGTGGTGTTCCTCTCAATATGAGTGATGAAAAGCTGGTTGCTTTGATTAATAAAACATCTATGCAATATGTACCTAATTCTGTACAAGGTAAGATCAGTATAAATAAAATTCAGAACATCTTTACGAGAGGTGGTTATGCGTCTTTTACAGATAAAGTATGGATCGATAAACAGCCTCCTCCCGGGGAGTACAAACATGTGACAAGTGGTGTTCTCGCGATAGGTGATTCAATCATTGCTTCAGTGACTTATCTTTCGAATGAACTAGAAGGGGAAGTTTTCGAAGAAGGACTAGCTATTATCAAAAACTTGAAACTGCAAGAATAATGTAATTTTATAATACGAAGTGATGTAAGTTAAAAACAAGGAGCGCTATAACTTTATATAAAAAAGTGGTGGTATCATGCTTAAGGTTGCCAGAGTAGGAGACAAAGACAGTAAAGGGAATATGATTATTGAAGGAAGTACATTCATGAAAGATCAAGGACTACCAGTGGCTAGGGTCGGTGATAAACTAAGTGATGGCAGTGTAATTATTTCTGGTAGTACAACTGTGCTAGTGGATGGGCGACCCGTTGCAACTGTGGGTAGTCAGGTGAGTAATGGGAAGATTATAATTGGTCCTGGTAGCAGCAAGATCGTCACAGGCTAAATGAGCTAAATGGCTTGTGTATTATGGGTAATTGATTATTAGTTGAGGAATTAATGATCATTTTTGAAACAGAAAGATTAGTTATTAGATATTTAACAGAAAAAGATTCAGATTTTATTTTCAAACTATATAATACTAAACCATTTTTAATTTTTGTCGGCGATAAAAACATTAGATCCACTAATGATGCAAAAGCCTACCTTATCGATGGACCAATAAGAATGTATGCGCAGGAGGGCGTTGGACTGTATCTTGTAGAGTCAAAAGATGAGCAGACACCTCTGGGCATATGCGGCTTAATTAAACGAGATATCTTAGATGATATTGATATAGGATACGGTTTTTTACCAGAGTATTGTGGGTACGGTTATGCTTATGAATCAGCATGTGCTGTACTGAAATATGCAAAACAAATATTGAAATTAAAGCGAGTTGTTGCTATCACAACACCTGATAATGTGCAATGTATTCGCTTGCTCACTAAACTGGGTTTGGAGTACATTGAGGAGCTTGGTGAAAATTGTAAGTCTGATGAAGTATATAGTGATGGCTCTAATGAATTTTCTTATGACAAGAAAATGAGGCTTTACGCGATTAACTTTTAAAAAAATCTTATGATTGGTATTTGAGCTAGCACTTACAGCTAAAGTCGACGTACTAGAGTACAGTTTAGTCTTGTAAACGTAGTTGATTATCTACAGTCAGATATTATGAGTGATTGATTTTTAATCAATAATGCTACCTTCGATACAAAAAACTCTTCAAATCTTTTGTCCATTCCAGCTTCATGGTTATAATCCGCCTTCTAGTATAATTATCGCTGTTGGTCGAATGACCATTGCGTTTTATTTCCACCACACTTTACTTGTTGTGATTTGGGAAATAACGTATCAAATTTTTCAGGAACAAGGTGGGTAATGAAAAAGCGATTTTTCTCTATATGTATATGGTTGTTGAGTGCAGTGTTGTTGGTTGGCTGTTCGGGTGAAACTCGTGTTAAAAGTGACCTTGGTGTTGACGGAGCTCCGGATTGGGTCAATGAAGGAACACAAGCAGTCTCAAATGATGATGGCCGTTTTATTTTTGGTGTAGGTATGGCTCCAAATATCGGAGACTTTTCCTTACAGAAGTCAACAGCTGAAAATCGTGCAAGAGCTGAAATCGCCAGAGTACTATCTGTTTCAATGGATACTGTACATAATGATTATCAGGGTAGTGATGGTGAAGATGTTGATACAAACATCGAACGTGAGATAAATGCACAAACGCAGCTTGTTTTGACCGGGGTAAAGGTTATTGGCCATTGGCGGGACCAAAGTACTCAAGATATTTATGCAATCGTGCAGCTTGATTTGGAAAAGTTAGAAAAGTCTATTAAGCGTGCAGATAAATTAAGCGATAGTTTTAAAAGACGTTTTATCAAAAATACAAACTTGAAGTTTGATCGCTTTATGAAAGGAAATATGTAGTGAATTATTTAATAAAAGTATTAACGGTTGGTGTAGTGAGCTTGTTGCTAACAGCATGTAATATGACCAAAGTTACACGTATGGGAGCAGATGAGTCGATAGACCTCAGTGGAGCCTGGAATGATACTGATTCACAATTAGTAGCCAGGGAAATGATTACTGATGCACTTAGTCGTCCCTGGCTGACTAATTTTTCAGCACATAGAAGTAAAACGCCAGCTGTTATTGTTGGCTCTGTACGTAACTTAAGCCATGAGCATATTAATGTACGAACATTTGTCGCAGAGTTGGAACGAGAGTTAGTCAACTCTGGTCGTGTTGAGTTTGTAGCTTCACGCAATGATCGTAATGAAATTCGTGATGAGCGTAAGGATCAGGATTTACACGCAAGTGAAGATACGCGTAATGCAGCTGGTCAGGAACGTGGAGCAGACTTTATGTTGCAAGGACAAATTAATACGATTATTGATGTAAATGACAATAAACAAGTTCGTTATTACCAAGTTGATTTAACATTAGTCAGTATGGCGGATAACAGAAAAGTATGGTTAGGACAGAAAAAAATTAAAAAGCTTGTTGAAAATAGTAAGTTTCGTTATTAAATCATTTATTTATACACTAAAGGCTACCCTAAAGTTTACTGATGAGAATCATAAGATATAATTACCCCTTTATTTTAGGGGTATTATTATGTGCGTTACTACAGGGATGTTCGATAACGTCAATGCGAGTAAACTCTCTTGCCTCACAACTGGAAAGTGATCCTCCAGAGCAGGTTTTATCTAAATTAGAGAAGATAGCTTTTCCAGAGCGTGATCGAGTACAGTTTCTTTTAAATTATGGAATACTGAAAAGCTTATCGGGAGATTTTGAGGCTTCTATTAAAGACATACAAACAGCTAAAAAAGTTATTCAGCAAGTAGAAGCTATAAGTGTCAGTGAAAATATAGGTGCAGTGACAGTTAATGATACATTAAAAAGTTATGTGGCTACACCGGGTGAACAGATGCTCATACACCAGATTCTGGTAACTAATTATTTACTTACGGGGCAGTTGAATGAAGCACGAGTAGAAGTACTTCAAGCTCAGGTTAAAGCGAAGAAATTTGCGGAGACCAGTGAAATGACAGGTCGTTTAGCGAGTATGGAGTATTTGGCTGGACTGGTTTACGAGCTGCTCAATGAAGTGGATAGCGCAATGATAAGTTATCGAAATGCAGCTCGGTTTATGAAAAAAAGAGAAATGGATATTCCGAGTGTGTTACAGAACAGTCTTTTACGATGTAGCTATTCGCTGGGTTTAAAAAACGAATATAAAGAATATGTTAAGTTGTATGGAAAAAAAGCTGATCGAGTAGATACAAAAAAAGGAGAACTAACCGTTATATTTTGGGATGGTATAGTAAGTGCAAAAAAACAAAACTTTATTACAGTGTACGTACCAAAGTTAGAGCATAATGTTACTCTGGCTCTACCTTATTACCCAGATCAAACTAAACTAATTAATCCGCTGACATTTACTGCTGGAGATAAAGTATATAACACAGTGCCAATTGAAAATGTGGAAAAAATTGTACGAGAAGATCTAGAGGCACAACAAAAAGTTATATATTCAACAGCACTAGCTCGGATGATTACTAAACACTTAGCAATTAAAATGAGTCAAGGGCAAAATACTGAAGGACTTTCAATATTATTAAATATTGCCTCAGTATTAACCGAAGCAGCTGATGTAAGAAGCTGGAATATGTTACCTTCATCAATACAGGTAGCCAGAGTTAGGTTAGCTCCTGGTCGCTATCAATTATTTCCAAGTAAAGTAAAGGAAAAAATAGCAGCAGAAAAGAATAATCTTTGGGATAAATTATTCTCTATTACACGACTCAAAGATAAAGCTGAAGAGCCATCGTTATCCACATCAATAGTGAAAGGGAAAAAGCTTGATGAGTTTATGTTAGATATAAAAGCGGGGCAGAAAGTACTGCTTTTTATACCGGGAGTGACAAATCGGGTTTATAGTCACTATATGTAGTGGTTACTTATTGTGTGCTTTAAAAATTATTTAAGGTTTTAATCGTGAAAATAAATGATAGTTTTCGCTTATTTACGATTTTTTTCTATATATTTATACTATCTGGGTGTGTAGCTTCGCTTAAACGGCCAGATTGGCTTACACTTCAACCAAAAGACTATCCGGAAAAACTGTATGTGATTGCAGTGGGTGAGGCAGATACTCAACACTTAGCGGACAGTAGAGCGTTAGCGAATTTAGCAAAATTTTTCGAAGTAAATATTGCAGATGTATCAAGTGACTTCTCTCAAACGAGTATGTTGGGAAGTGCGAATGATAAACGCTTTGCTAACGAGCAAAAATTCACACGGCAAGTAAATACTGAAACAAAACAAGTACTAGAAGGGGTTCGTGTTGTTGAGCGTTACAAGTCACAAGATGGGCGTTATTACAGTCTGGCAGTATTAAAGAAATCACCCCTTGCGCGAAGGCTAAGAAAATCAATTTTGGCAGCTGATCGAAATACTAATAATGCACTTGTGTATGCACAGCAGCAGGCAACAAATCCTCTTGTAGCACTGGCCACGTTGGAAAAGGCAAGACATTACCAATTAAAGAGGGAGGCTGATAACCAGCGGCTGAGTGTTTTAACAGGAAGAGGTATAACAAGTAAAATCAACTCAGTGACTATTCAGCAACAGATACAACAGGGGATGTCTTCACTTCGTTTTGCGGTTGATGCTGATAAGAAGCAGGACTTTGATTTACTTACATCTGTGGTAAGTGGTGCAGGAATTTCTATTTCAGATCAGACAAATTATTCAGTAGAGTTAAATGTTGATAAGGCGCCTGTTTCTTATAGGCAAGGCTGGTATTGGTTAAGAGGTTCTGCAGAGTTAGTTATCTATCATGGTGATAATGGCTTAGCAAAGAAACGTTGGCCTTTTAAAGTTTCTTCACAAGATGAGAGTCTTTTAGAGCAACGTTTAAATGATCATCTGGTGAAAGTGCTACCAGCTTACTTTTATTCAATGCTGACCACAGAGGCTAATCGTTGATTACTTATTTAGGGCCTGTTAACAGTGATATACCCTTCACGAATCATTTTTATGTGCGCTATCCATAGCGCTCACCCTAACGGGCCAGCGAAGCTGTTCTAATGTGTTCCCGACACATTAGTAGGGTTTGTTGTCAGCGCTCTTGACCACTAAGGACGGTGGGAATGCAGTTTATGCAGGAGCATTTAACTGCCACCCCAGTCACTTATTAATATAACCGCCCAGCAGCACTGTTATATCAGTTAAAGTGGCTACCGCAAGTTTCACAGCAGTAAACTTGCCTGGGGGCTTCATCGCTTGACAGCCGCCCCTAAAAACCCTTCGTTTTGGGTATATAACAGGCCCAAATACAAAAAAAGTCAGTTATCCTGCGTTATGAGGATAACTGACTAAAATAGGGTTTATTTGTTAGTAAACCCTTATGGGGAAAGCTAATTATCTTTGCTCAGCATACACATTGCTTAGTGATTGGACAGTGATAGAAGCGCCTTGGCTGTCCTGAACACTATCAGCATTGATCCATACAAGCTGTTGGCCATTACCTTGTAGGTTCCAAGCAATTGACTGTGAGTCTGATTTTTCAACTTTAACCAGGTTTTGAGAAGAGCCTGCATACTTAATGACTAAGTTTGGATCAACAACGCTATTTACAACTTTAACTTCTGCTTGGTGCTCTGCAAACTGTACAGAAATAAACTGATTAATATTGCTTTGAATTTGAGCTGCATACCAATGAGTCTCAGGAACTGCATAGTAGCGAGTGAATTTATTAAAGCTATGGCGGTCACCATCTAAAGGTAGCTGTCTATTTTCAATACCATGAGTGTTTATTGGCATTTTAACACTACCAATAAAAGCCTGAATTTTTGCACCAGGGCTGCCTTGTAATACATTAGCAGAAACTGTATTTGTTTCACTGCCGTCAAGAAAGCAAAGTGCTGCTTTACCTTTATTACCTGTAGTACCTGGAACGGGTACTTGAACAGGTGGTTGGCTGTTTGACCATACAACACTAACATTAGTATCTGCATCATTTCCAGCAGCATTATAGAAGAACAAGCAGTAAAGCTGGCCGTTGTTTAAGTTTCCATTACAAGTGGCAGTTTCACCTTGTCCTAAAGTAATAAGTTGTCCTTCATTCCAATTGATGCTCATAATTCCCTCGTTAACCTTTGTGGTTGTAAATATGACAAATTAAAATATTCCTCACGCAATATCCTTGCGTAAGATAGGAGTAGATAAGTGTCATTAGTTAAATGTAAGTAATACTTACCTGCAGAGGAGTTATTGATTAATATACCTTAAGCTGTTGCTAAGGGTATAACAGGGGGTATCAATATACTCCACGACATTGAATGACACGATTGAACTATAGCAATAAAATTTTGGTTTGCAGGGAAAAACAAAAAAAAATCTAATCTTTTTTTTATTAAAGTATTCTTTCATCAGTTGAATGAAAAAAGTACTCTTTACAGCAATGTTTGTTCCACATTAGTTACAGGGTTATCCTCCAGAACGGTCGCATACAGTTTCAATTTTTAAAGAAGCCATTTTCTGAAACAGCTTTGTCCATAGTTGGCAAAACACTCTTTGAAGATGCCATAAATCCATCCTTGGAAACTTGGTTACTGGTTCTTCACGGAAATTAGTTCTTGGTATTTTATATTACACTTTGGTTAAATGTTTTTCTCAAAGTATTGAATGGACATACCTTGGAAGGTTCCTTTTTCACGTGCTTCAAAGCCAAGTTTGGAGAGAATGTGTTGAGATTGGGCGTTTTCTACTTCGGTCAATGCCAGAATGTTAAGATAACCAAGTTGTTTGGCGAAATACAAGATAGCTTTGCAAGCCTCAAAGGCATATCCATAACCTCTAGCAGAAAGTTTTAATCGATAACCCAGCTCTACTACCTTCTGGCTTTTATAATCAAAAGACTCAATTCCACAGTATCTGATTAGGTTTCCAGAAGATTTTTCAATAATTGCTAACTTACCTATACCTTCCTCATCAAATGCTTTAATAAGCTGGTTAAATCGATGCTCAGCTTGTGAATCAGTCATTGCACCTGTTGGAGAATATGCCATGAAGTCTGGGTTTTTTAGTAAGCCAATAACCGTTGGTTTATCATTTTCGACGAATTGTCTTAGTTTTAAACGCTTGGTTTGTAGCATATTTGTCATCCTTGCATTTTTTCTAATACGTCATTCTATACTCAGAGCGAAGGATTTTTAAGGGAAGCCTTCAAGTAATGAAAGAGCGGCAAAACGCAGGCTTTCAATACTTTAATTTACTTGTGAATGGAATATTAATTTTTTATACCCAATACGAATGGTTTTTAGGTGCGGCCATCGAGTGACGAAGCGCCATGAGTCTATATTAATAGGTGATTGGGGTGTGGAGAGAAGATAACAAAACCTAGAAATCATTCGTGAAGGGTATAGTTGTTTTTTTAATTAAATTTTATAGAATTAACGATTTTGTATTCAATTGTAATGAGTTGATTGTTTAGCTGATAAAGTGAAAAAAAGTGAACTGATTTTTAATACACTTGAAGTGTTGTTCTTATGGTTTGTTTTTTTGTAACTAGGAGAGGGCGTAAAGGTGGGTTTCGCAGGCAGGATTATTGTGAATAAATAAGCGATCTGTTGAAACTAGTGGGCTGCGTATTTTATTAATATATTACTGTATAATAATATGGAATTAAAAAATAACTTTAGAAATTATTTACTATTAGGAAGAGAGGGGGGAGTTGTTTTAGGATCGAGTAGAAACAAAAAATAATTAATGATTAAGGGGACTGTGATGTTAAGTAAGAAGCAGCTTGTCTGCGCTGTACAGCGTAGGCTGTGGACTTCTCTGCAAGTTGGTATTATAGGTGTTTCCCTGTTTAACTATCTTCCTGCAACAGCTAATATAGAATATAGTCAAGAGAATGAGTTGCCTGGTTATTTAATCACCCAAAAGCAAGTTGCGACAATATCTTCACCTAGTGATTTTACTTCAAATTTGGTTCAAGATACGAACTGGCAAACAATTTCAGCTTATAGTTTTGATGATTTAAAACAATCTCAATTAGTTATTATTAATACCTCAAATTATTTAACTAAAGATGAAATCAATTTAGCTAGAACTGCATATCGTAAAGGCAAGATTGTAATTATTGATAACACTAGTGCAGTTAATAACAATGATGTTTCACAGTCAGTTGCGGAGATTATTGGTATTGGTTTGACTGACTCCATTGTTGCTGTTCATCGTAAAAATGGTAAGCCAGAATATAAATCCCTTTCTGTCAATAATGAAGTTTCAGCCAGTAAACAGATAGAATATTTAATTACTGAAGTCAAAAATATTGTTGCTGGTTGGGATAATTCTGAGAGTAATGCTAAATCGTTTAATGAGGAAAAGTCCACACGTGTAAAACGGAGAGCCGTAGCCTATAGCCGTGTTGCTGCAGCATCAAGTAGTGAAGGAACTCAGTATCGTCCTGAAGTTACTATTCCTTTAGAGTTCAGACATGTTGGTTTTAAGTGTCGTGTAGGTGATGAGTTTGATGGAAATGGTTTTACCAATAATGGAACTTGGAATGGCATGGTTGATGATGCCTGTGATGGAAAAGCCAGTGTTTCATTATTTTATAATATCGATTTTGTCCGTTCAGTGCCGTTTAATGGTGGTGGCGACAGTAATGCGGATAACGCAAAATATGTTCGAATTACTCTAAATCCTGGTGATGGTGACTCTGGTGGTGGCTCTGCAAGTGGTGGTGCAGGTTGGCATCTAGTAGATAAACCAACTCATAAACATACTTGGTTTGAGAGTTGGGCAAATCGTATTACGTGGTTTGGTCCCATTGCTATGAAATACGGGGTTGAAGTGATACCCAATGATAATGATGTACGTCTTTATCATTCGACCCCTAATAATAAGCCAAAAGAGTCGGATATTCGTGAAATAACAGGAATAACCATCGGGGTTGAAGCGGGTGGCAAAGTAGAAGTTGGTGATAAAGGACCGACAGTGGGAGTCGATGCTAAAGGAAGCTTTAGTTATAACAGTCAACGTTGGGTCGCTTATAAGGCGTATGAATACACTGTTGAAAACCAATCAAGGGCAGGAAGTCAAGACCGAGCCAAATGGGTTTGGGATCGTAAGTTTGATGATGAGAGTAAGAATTGGCGAACTCATGATACCTGTGCATTATGGTGCAGTGACTGGTTCTTTAAAGACAGTGCATTTACCGCTGCTTCTTACGCTAACTATAAACCTGGTTTTAGTGCAACTTTCAGGGTAGCAGCAGATAGGCAAGGACAATCACGGTTTACAATTAATAATCGTATTTATGTTGGAGCACTGGGTGGTCGTGTTCAATATGCAGGTTTTTTTCAGGGCTATACTCCTTGGTCTTTTTACGGTACAGAATATACATTACCTAAAGTCTTTACAGTAAACTGGGATGCCCCTGTATTTGAGCCGGAAATTAACGTTTCAATAGAAGCTTACAAATATGACAGTGCCAGCGGCATTTGTTTGGATGTAGCAGGTAACTCGACTGATGAGGGGGCTGCTGTAGTTGGCTATGACTGTCATTATGCGAATAATCAGCTATGGGGTCTTGATCAGTACCAGCGTTATAAATCTCGAGTTGCGGCAGATCGCTGCTTAACCGCTGAAGATGATGGAACACTGACCGTTAGAAGTTGTTCTGCAGCAGCAAATCAGAAGTGGCGCTGGGATGATGACTCATTGAAGAGTGAGTTAGGTGATAAGTCTCTGGCCATTGTTAATGGGCAAGTCAAACTAGTTAATAAGGATTCTCAGGAGTACCAGAACTGGAAGAACTATGTCAGAAATATTGAGCCTGAAAGAGTGATGACAGTAAACTATTAATGCGTAACTGAAAGTTTTACGAAATAAAATGGGGTATTAGCTACCCCATTTTTTTACCTTTCGTTGTAGACATATAATAGCTAAGGCTGTTTATTTTTCATCCCAAGCCATTTTCCAGTGAGAACCAACCCCCGGTTCAAAATTATTTGAGGTGCTAGTCCATTGTTTGCAGTAACCACTATAGGGAAAAGGTTTACATTGGTATATCTTGCCATTTTTAGGCTGAATTACCTTAGTACCTGCTTTGTAGTTGCTCACGCCTTCTGGAAATGAGTAATCATATTGACCATCTTTTCCATCATCGCCTGGATCAGTTGAGTCATTAACCAGCTTGAACTGGTAAGTTTGTTGTACTAAAGAAAAGGCTTTTGTTTTGAGAACAAGGGTGTAGTTACCGGGTTTGGCATTTTTAATATTAATGGTGACGCTTTCTGTGCTGTTGTTAACAGCAGTTGAGCCAAATGCAACTTGTGCATTATTTTTATCAAATACAATATAGTCAACAGTCAGTTTTTCTGTGCTGGTTAGGGTAAAGTCTACATTTGCTTCATTGCTTTGAATAACATAGCTATCTTTTAATCCGCCAACATTAACCTGTGGATCGGGCTTTTGGTCTTTAACGATTTGTACTTCTGCACGACGGATATCACTTGTTTTTAGTGCGTAAATATTATTTTGTCCCATGGCAGGAACGACTTTACCATCTTTACCCAGTTGACCAGCCGCAAGGGATTTATGTTGATTATTGATTTCTGTAGCAAGCAAATGAGGCCAGTTATTTTTTTGTCCTTCTTGTGGCGAGTTTATGGTAATAGATGTTGTTAAGTTGGCTTGCTCTCCATCTTTATTAAAAAAGCGCGCTTTAACCATGTCGCCTGATTGAAGATTCATTGTTGGGTTAATATCACCAATATCTTGCCATTGAGCGTCAGGAATATCTGGATCAGGATTTCCTTTCCCAGATATATTGACATCTATGGCTTGATAAAAACTATTCACAGTATCCCCAACATCCCAAACAGCAAGAATAACATGATAGCCACTACGTTCAGGCACATTACAGTCATGTGTAACATCAACGGGTGGACGGGACTGGTTACCATCAATTGCACAAAAAGGTGTTGCTTCAAATGAACTTCTGGTTAAAGCCTGATTAGGGTTCCAGTCACTTTTGGTAATGAAGTACCGCCAGTCACGTGTTGCATGGTTTGCAGTAAAGTGCCAGGAGAACTTATTGGGTCCTGGCTTAACGCTGCTTTTATGCCAACGAGTAGCTGTTTGCTCATCTAACTGGGAAAATTGACTTAGCCCGGCGCTGGCTATTTTTCCATCAGCAGGGCCTGATTCTGGATAACGATCAAGGCCTTCCACACTTTGGGGCTCCCATTGAACAGGACCGCAATTTGTATTATGCCCTAGTTTACACTTGTAAGATCTGGATTCAGGAGAGGAAACATAACCATGTGCCATGACACCCTGGGCAATAAAGAGTGAACTGATTAGTGCGATTTTCGTTAATTGTGGCGATAAAAGAGAATGTTGCTTGATCATAAGGAAAGTCTCATTTTTTTATTTACAAAACAGCAAAACGAAAGTCACATGTGCTTAACTAAAGAAAATATACCCTTCACGAATCATTTTTAGGGTTTGTTGTCAGCGCTCTTGACTACCAAGGACGGTGGGAATGCAGTTTATGCAGGAGCATTTAACTGCCACCCCAGTCACTTATTAATATAAGCTCCGGGGGACCGCGCCCTAAAAACCCTTCGTTATAGGTATAGTTTTGCTTTTGACTTAAGATTTGCTGCGAAAAAAGTTGCGTTCACATTTAAAAACTAAGAGTGAAGAAGGGGTTGCGTTCACGTTGTCAGGTTAATATATATAATACTAGGCGACTAACTTGACATTTATGCTAATAAGTCATTATAGACATATAAAATTTTCCGTAGTGAGTCACAAAATATACCCATAGTGAAGGGTATATGTAATAAATTTTGTCTAATTATGAATATGTTATGTCAGATATTCTTTGAATAAGTCATCATATTGAAAAAAAGGCATTACTTATGATAAACGATAGTGACAAAGTTATAAGACGAGTGTGATATAAATCAAAGAGGTTGTTGTGTTGTGATACTCTCCAAGGAAGGTGAGTACTAAAACTTATATTGCAAGGATATTTATTAATAAAAATATGGACATACAAGTTTATGGTGTTTCTTTGCTGGTTATCACACTATTTTTGCAAGTCAGTTTCTTACAAAAGAGTATGGCTTATGAAACGACCGAAGGTGTCAATGATGGAACAGATACCAATCAACAAGTGAGGGCGCTGCTTGTCCCTAATAAAGAAGCTAAGATCTCCAGTCAAATGAATGGCCGTATTGCATCGTTAAATATTAAAGAAGGAGAGTCCTTTAAAAAAAATGATATTTTAGTGACATTTGATTGTGACGAACCGCTAGCTAATTTGAAGTCAAGTAAAGCCCAATATGAAATAGCAAAAACAACTTACCAAATACAAAGAAAATTAAATAATTTATCAGCAGGTAGTCGTTTAGATTTGGCTATTGCTGAGGCTGATGTTGAGAAAACAAAAGCGATGTACGATTACAACCAGGTGATGGTGAAGCACTGTACTATTTATGCACCATTTAATGGTTGGGTGGTAGAACGAATTGCAAATGAGTATGAAAATGTGACTTATGGGACACCGCTTATTTCGATTATAGATAATGAACCGTTGAAACTTGACTTATTTGTTCCTTCTGAATGGTTAAGCTGGCTTAGTGTAGGAAAATACTTTCAACTTACAATTGATGAGACAAGAAAAAGCTATCAAGGTGTAATAAAAAAAATTATACCTAAAGTTGATTCTGCCAGTCAGACTGTCGCAGTCAAGGCATATATTGCTAATCAGCCTCCAGAACTTATTGCAGGAATGAGTGGTACAGCTGATTTCACTAAACAAGGGCTTTAATGTCGTCTTATACTCTTATAGCGAAGGTTTTTTGGTGAAAAGACGCACTTCACAATAAGTATATACCCTTCTCAAATCAAGTTTAGGGGATTTTGTGGCTTTCAATGGGTTCTTACAAGGATAGAGTATGGATACCCCGCAAGCTCAATTGAGTAAGCAGAGTCAACGGTTAAAGCAGAACAATGACGCTAACAATGACCCTAAGTTTCAACGTCTCTTAGAACTACTTTCTTTAGAGAGTGAGTTGAAACTCTTAGAAAAAGAAGTTGAACTCTTTTTCACCATTAGCAATGAAACCATTCGCATTATTCCTTATGATCAGTCTGTTTTATTTGCGTGTCAGCAAACTAATTCCCGAAAAAAAAGCAAAGTTAATACTGCCCAATCATTGCTTGCGGTAACAGCTTCATCATTGTCAACAGTTGATAAAGAGTCGCCGTTTATTATTTGGTTACAAGCTGCTCTTAAACATATTGCAGATCACCATTCTTTAACAGAGATTCTGGAAATAAAAGCAGGTATGTTAACTGATGAATTAAGAAGTGAATGGTGTCATTGGTGTCCAGGGCATGTTTTGTGGTGCCCTTTACTTGGCAAGGACAGGCAGTTATTAGGTGGCGTGTGGTTGATTAGAAGGGCGTTATGGGAGCAAAGTGATAAAGTTATATTGATGAGGTTAATGGAAGCATATGCATATACCTGGCAAGTATTAACCCCCAAACGCACTTTTAAACGACAGGTTAAGCATATTTTTGCGGGGCGGAAAAAGTGGGTTGCTCTGACTCTATTAATGATGAGTGTAATACCTGTGCGTTTAAGCGTATTAGCCTCTGCCCAAGTGGTTGCACGTCAACCATTATTAGTCACTGCACCTCTGGAAGGTGTGGTAAAAGAAATAAAAGTAAAACCTAATCAGAGTGTGGCAAAAGGTGATTTGCTTTTCACATTAGATGACACGGTCATTCGTAATCAACATAGTTTGGCAGTAAAAGCATATGATGTTGCGCAGGCAAACTATATGCGAGCCAGTCAACAGGCATTTGCCAATATGCAAAGTAAAGCTGAACTGGCAGTCTTAAAGGCAATACTAGCAGAGAAAAAAGCAGAAGTGGATTATCAACAAGCACTTATGGAGCGAATAAAAATTGTGGCTCAACATAGTGGTGTTGTCGTTTTTAGTGACCCGAATGACTGGATTGGTAAGCCAGTTGTTGTAGGTGAGAAAGTTATGACTATTGCAGATATCCATGACACATGGTTGGACATTTGGTTACCTGTTGATGATGCGGTTAATTTGGAGTCAGGGGCGGAAGTAAGGTTATTTTTAAATATTGACCCATTAAACTCAATTCCGGCAAAACTGGAACAAACGAGTTATGAGGCTGAATTATCGCCGAGGGATATATTGGCTTATCGCTTAAAAGCAAGTTTTTTAGCAGAGGAACAGTTACCCAGGCTTGGTCTGAAAGGTGTTGTGAAAATTTATGCTGATCATGTCCCTTTAATTTATTACATTTTTAGAAGACCTCTTTCTGAAGCCAGACGCTGGTTTGGCTTATAATGAGTGAAAAAATATTAGACTCAAACAGCCTCTTGCCCGAACTACGTCAGGAACTTCAACTACTACCTGGGCCACGAGCACCAACTGGCGAGCCTTCCTGGACCTTACACGATCCTGTCAGTCAACGGTTTTATTATATCGGTGAGCGAGAGTTTATCTTACTGACTTATTGGCAACGTCTGCGAGTGGCAGACGTTTTAATATATTGTAATAAAAATAGTAAAAAATTTTTTGAACTGGAAGATGTCGAAAAACTGCTCTTATTTTTATTTAAAAATGAATTGCTTAAAGTTGTAGATAAGAAAGCAAATCAAATACTTATTGATCGGCACTTGACAGCCAATAGAGGCTGGAAAAGCTGGTTGCTGCGAAATTATTTGTTTTTTAGAGTTCCACTTATAAGGCCTGATCGCTTTTTGACAGCGACATACCCTTATATTCGTCGCTTATTTACAACTAAAGTGCTTATGTTTTTTTTAATACTGACACTGCTAGGTATTTTGTTAGTATTACGTCAGTTGGACTATTTTTTTCATAGTTTTAGTCACTTATACAGTCTTTCTGGTGCGCTAACTTTTTTTATTACCCTAAGCTGTATTAAAGTAGCCCATGAATTTGGGCATGCCTATGCCTGTAAACACTTTGGCTTAAAAGTACCCTCAATGGGCGTTGCATTCATGGTACTTTGGCCTGTTTTATATACGGATGCAACAGAGGCATGGAAGCTAGGAAAAAGAAATCAAAGAATTAAAATTGGTATTGCCGGTGTTGCTACAGAACTGGCCATTGCAGGTGTTGCCACATTTTTGTGGAGCTTCCTTCCTGAAGGGGGGCTAAAGTCTGTTATGTTTATTGTAGCAACGACGACCTGGGTTTTCAGTTTATTAATTAATTTGAACCCATTTATGCGTTTTGATGGGTACTATGTTTTAGTTGATGTGCTGGATACGCCTAATTTGCAGCCTAGGTCATTTGCATTAGCACAGTGGTGGCTTCGAGAATGGCTCTTTGGAATAAATGCCGAGCCTCCAGAAATATTTCCTAGAGTTCGGCACTACACTTTGATAGTTTATGCGTTTTTGACATGGATTTATCGTTTTTTCCTTTTTTTAGGTATAGCACTTCTTCTTTATCATATTGCGTTTAAACTATTAGGTATCATTCTTTTTATTGTTGAAGTTGCTGTTTTGTTGATTAAGCCTATTGTGAATGAAATGAAAGTTTGGTGGAAGCTTAGAGAACAATTGCCTAGACGTCGTAAAGTGATTTTACCTTTGTTGGTTAGCTTGGGACTATTTGTAGCTTGCTTTCCCTGGTTTTCGTCTGTTGAGCTGCCTGGTATATATACATCTACCGTATTTCAGCGTATTTACCCCCCTGTTGATGCACAAATACGTCAGGTTGCTATTAAGCATGGCCAGCAAGTTAAAGTCGGTGATGAGTTATTTAATTTATCAACGCCTGGTTTGTTTTATGAGATAAAACGGGTAAAAGCTCGTCATAATATGCTACAGCTTTTATTGAAGCGGAGTGGCTCAACGCCAGAAATGTTGGATGCGACTCCCGTCATTGCTCAGCAGTTAGCAGAAGCAGAAAGTAAACTTCAGGGGTTGATAGAAAAGCAAAATAAACTGTCAATACAGGCTACAATTGCTGGAGAAATATTACAGTTAAAAGATGGTTTAATGGAAGGTACTTGGATTAACTCAAAACAGCAGATGGCATTAGTAGTTGACCCTCAAAGTGGAATGATTGAAGCCTATGTACCCGAGAAGGATCTTAATAAAGTCGTTACTGGCGCTTCAGCAAGATTTTATCCAGATATTCCTGAGCTTGAGCCTATTGATTGTGAGATAGCATCAGTCAGCATGATGCATAGCCACTCTCTTGATAACCCGTATCTTGCTTCTATTCATGGAGGTGATATTCCTGTAAGGGTTGAAAGTAACGGTGCACTTATCAATGAAGAGGCACTTTTTCTAATAACATTGAAACCAAAACAGCAATTGCAGACCAAGTTAGCGCACATCATCAAAGGGCAAGTATCCGTAGATGTAAATTCATATAGCATGATGGAATCATTTATTAATCATGTTTTACAAGTTTTTATCAGAGAGACTAGCTTTTGATTTTGACACTTTTTTTAAAAAATCAATGAGCATTATCCTGTCTTTGGTAGCTATTGGCACAAGGCTAGGTGCAACAGGCCCTAGCGCAATCATTATTTCTTACAAACAATTTCTGCGATTACTCTGAGATAATCTCCTCTTCTTCAACAGCGCATAGGCAAAAAAAATATTCGCACTATACTTACGTATACTACGTAACCTCCAAAATAAGAATGCTAAATGGAGTAGTAATGGTTAACTCAATGGACCTGAATGGACTCGCGAGAGGAATATCACTCCGTCCTGCGACTTCTTCTGATAAATACTTCATTAATACACTTTATCGCTCTACACGTGATGATCTAAGACTCATTGATGGAGATGAAGACTTTGTGGAAACACTTATTGAGCAGCAATGTCATGCTCAAACCCTTGGATATGAAAATATGTTTCCACATGCTTTCTATTTTATTGTTGAAAAACAACAGCAATCTATTGGTCGAGTAACGCTTGATTTTTCTGATGATGCAGTTCATCTCATTGATATAGCTTTTATCCCAGAAGCAAGGAATAAAGGTTATGGGGAGAGTGTATTACGAGCACTGCAGCTTGCCGCGGCTAAAAGTTGTTCCTCGTTGATATTAAGTGTTCATCAAGCAAACTGGACTGCAAAAAAACTGTATAAAAAATTAGGATTTAAAATTGATGGTTTTTACCCACCGTATGAACGAATGGTATGGTATCCAACCACAAAGGAGATGATGGCTTAATACATTCGTGAAGAGTTTATATCCAGTTCATGGATATACTAAAACAACACAAATAAGGAAGTCATTTTATGTCTGAACCGTTTATTAGCCAAATAAATATGTTTGGGTTTGATTTTGCCCCCAGAACATGGGCCAAATGTGATGGACAAAATTTACCAATAGCGAATAACCCAAGCTTGTTTTCATTACTAGGTATTGCTTTTGGTGGGGATGGCCGCACCACCTTTGGTTTACCTAACTTACAGGGTCGTGTCCCCATTCATATGGGAAATGGCTATCGAATAGGGGAAAGTGGAGGTAATGAAACTGTCAGGTTAATGGTTGAAAACTTACCTAAGCATACGCACCAAATGCAAGCCAACAGCCAGCCGGGCGCAACGAACGAGCCAAGTAATCAAGTATTAGCCATGGAGCCATCAGGTAAAAATATTTATGGGCCTGCAACCAACTTAGTAGAGATGGGAAATTCGTTAATGGCTACTGGAGGTGGTGAAGCTCACTTTAATATGCAGCCATCTCAGGTGATAAGTTTTTGTATTGCGCTAACCGGATTATTTCCTCCTAGAAATTAACGCTCTAGGACCAATAATTAACAGAGGATAAAAATAATGGCTGAGCCCTTTATTGGTGAAATCAGAATTTTTGCTGGTAACTTTGCTCCTGTGCATTGGGCATTCTGTGATAATAACCTGATTCCTGTAACTGAAAATGGTGCGTTATTTTCTCTACTAGGGAGTCGTTATGGAGGGGATGGCAGAAGTACTTTTGCATTACCCGATATGCGTGGCCGACTACCCGTTAACCAAGGAACGGGACCAGGGCTGACCCCGCGTAGTATTGGAGAGAGAATGGGGGTAGAGGAAGTGACGCTAACTGTTCCCCAGATGCCTGCACATGCTCACCAGCTGCAAGCAAGTAATAATACGGCAGATAGTATAGAACCTCAAAGTCGGGTTTTGGCCAATGGTCAACCCATTTATTCAGCAACAAATGCCAATTTAGTTGCCATGTCAGCAAGCCAGGTTGGCAATACTGGAGGCAGCCAGCCACATAATAATGTTATGCCCTTTCTTTGCGTCAATTTTATTATTGCATTACAAGGTATTTACCCCCAGCGCAACTAAAGGCAGCTCTACAAAATTACTATTTTTAGAGTCACCTTAATTTATAAAGGCAGGAGCTTAAAACTATGTCAGAACCATTTATTGCACAAATTCAATTATGGGGCTGTAATTATTCACCACGAGGCTGGGCATATTGTGATGGTGGGTTGTTATCAATAGCAGAAAATACGGCATTATTCTCTTTAATAGGTACTACATATGGTGGGGATGGTCGTACTACGATGGGATTACCTAATTTACAAGGTAGGGCGCCAATGCATCCCGGAAATGGTCCAGGGCTGACACCCAGATTATTGGCTGAACGAGGAGGGACGGAACAAGTCGTGTTGACTCAAGCCACTATACCTGCCCATACACACCAAATGTACGCGGAGGATGCTGATGCAGAGGAAACCCAAACCACAGCAGCCTATTTAGCAAAAGGAGGTGTTCCAGGGCGAGGAGGGCGTTTTTATCCTATAGATACCTATAATAACCCTGATAACTTAATGCCATTGTCCTCTTCAGCTTTAACTGAAACAGGCTTAGGGCAAGCTCATGAAAACAGACAGCCATTTTTAGCGGTCAACTTTTGTATCGCATTAATGGGGATTTATCCAAACCGAAGTTAAAAAAATATAATAATTTATATGCCGTGTTATATCCTTTATGATGCATTTTTAAACCCTTTGTTATGAGTATTGTTTTTTTAACGTTAGGTGTTATTGAACACAGGGTGTCATAAAAACGTACAGTTATTCCTTATAAACTTTATGGGGTTTGGAGCGGCAACCAGGCTCACAGGGAAAGGTTCTCGGTGTGCTCGAAAGGTGTAATCCAGGCTTTTCCCCGGTTTAACCTATTTAAACTTGACAATTTTTTACTCATATTTCGGTCTTAAAAACTACACATAACAGCATGTATACCTAACATATAGGGTATGCCTTTGACGAAGGGACGAGAGAGCACTATGCAGGTTGATACACTTGCCCAGCTAAAGCATGATGATTTCGGTAAGCACATTCAAGAGAAGTTTATTGTTAAGGATGTTGGTGTAGATTTCTTTATAGAACTTATTGAAGTTAAACAGTTATATAGAGCAATTAAAAAAGGTGGACGAGATCAGTTTTCCTTACTCTTTAAAGCCAGAGACGAAATACTGTTGCCACAAAAAACATATCATTTGGAACATGAAAAAATGGGGCGGCTTGATATTTTTTTGGTGCCAATTGGTCATGAGTGCCCAGAAGATCAAGGTGGTCAGGCGTTTTACTTATATGAAGCTATTTTTACTTGAGTTTATATTTTGGGAATGAGTTTTGGTTGAGCGTATTAAGTTTTAATGAAAAATATCACCGTTTTGTCTTAGAGTCATAAAGCTATACGCTTTTTTGGTGATTGTTTGTAGTGTTTTATTGGACTAATATTTAGACTGAGTTTTAACATTAACACGCCGAAAAAAAATTTTCTGGTTTGCGCACTGGCCTTGGCTAATAGTTTTGGTGTTACTTGCTATCTATTATTTAGGAGAGGTTTCAATGTAACCTTAATTTTTTGCATGGATGCTTCTGTGAAACTGATGGTTAATATATAACATTTGGTGTTTTTGTTCTATTTTATATTATTGTTGCTCATAATGATGAGATTGCAATGCTCTTAAAATAGAGGCTCTAAAAATAGAGAAAGTTATCCAATGTGCATGTTGTACCTTTTTATGCACGAAACTTTTATAGACTGGATTGTCTAGTTAATTCGCGAAATTTGCAGGAGCACGAAACCATGCAACTTAAAAGTCAGCATCGTTTTCCCTATCGTTCTCTTCTTCATAAATACTTCAAACATGGTTTACGTGGCAGAGTAAATACGCTCTTGCGCAAAAAAAAGACTTACTCTTCGCCTTTTCAAGATTCGTTGCTGCATAGTGTTTCATCGGCCTCATGTTTAATTGCACTAGAAAAGCGGTTTTTATTTGATGGTGCTGCTGCCGCAACAGCTGCAGATACTGCGAGTGCTAGTGAAGGTTCCACAAACTCAACTGGGGAGGATACTTCATCAGAAGATTTGGCTCAGGCATTGATGCAGCCTGTAACAACTAATAATGAAACAGAAAATAGCGAAGAAGCGTCAGATAAAAGTAAAACAGTTATCTTCATTGACAGTCGAGTTTCAGATTATCAGTCCTTAGTGGAAGGGTTAGATGAGTCTGTTGATGTTGTCATTATTCAGGCGCAACAAAATGGTCTGGAGCAAATGGCTAACGCGCTGGCTGAATATAGTAACCTGGATGCTATTCATGTTGTTTCGCATGGTGATGATGGACAGCTGCAATTAGGCAATATAACTGTTTCGTCAGATAATATTGCTGATTATACACAGCACTTGTCAGATATTGGTGCTGCACTTAGCCAGCAAGGCGACATTTTATTGTATGGCTGTGACGTAGGGAAAGGCTCTATAGGTGAAGCTTTTGTTCAAGCTTTGGCAGGTTTCACAGATGCTGATATTGCAGCCTCTACGGATGATACTGGTGGTGATGAATTAGGTGGAAACTGGCATTTTGAGTATACAACGGGTGATGTGTCAACAGACTCACCCTTTGATGCAGAAGTGCTTGCATCATATGACTATTTAATGGCACTCCCTATTTCCAGTGACCAAACAACTAATTATGACGGATTGGGACTGTCTGATACCGCAGTAATTGCCAATGGCACAGTGATTGATGATATTTCTTATGATGGTTGGCGGTTTAATGGTTTTGGAGGCGAAACCGGAATTTATGCCCATGAAGGTAGTTTAACTAATGATGTGAATACTACTGGTACACGCTTTTATACCAGTGACAGCTCCAACTTTAAATTCACCAGTATTGATTACAATATCGATACTCAAGGTAATCCTGCTAATGCCACTATTACTTTTTATGGTTTTCGTAATGGAGTACAAGTAGAGTCTCAAGGCTTTAATGCGGCAGATACTAGCTCTGGTACTTGGACATTAAATTGGGGGTCGGTTGATGAAGTGAAAATCGTGGCCAACACCCACTGGATCTTCATGGATAATTTAAAAGTTGGTGCTGAAATTCCTGCGAATGCGACACCTGCAGTATCCATTAATAATACCAATTTAGCTTATACCGAAGGTAATGCAGCGACTCAGATCGACAGTGCCGGTACCGTGAGTGACTCCGATGGAGATGCAGAGTGGAATGGTGGCTCTTTATCAGTGCAAATTACTGGTAATGCAGAAGCGGGTGATCGAATCAGTATTGTTGACAGTGATGGTGACGGTACCGCAATTACCATTAGTGGTACCAATATTTTTGCTAATGGTATTGATATTGGTGACCTCAGCGCGAGTGGAGGTATTGTCACTGGTGGTACCAAGCTAACCATTACCTTTGACAGCGATGCTACCAATGCCAATGTCCAGGAAGTGTTGCAGTCCATTCGTTATGACTCTACGACTCAAGATCCAGGCACTTCTAATCGCACCATTACGTTTACCGCTACGGACAAAAATGCAGCCAGTGGTTCAGATACTCGAACTGTTGTGATGACGGCTGTCAACGATGAGCCTACCTTAACGGCGAATGCCAGCAACCCCACTTATACAGAAGGAGGGAGTGCGGCTAGCTTGTTTAGCGGAGCGAGTGTCAGCACTATTGAGTCAGGGCAAACAGTGAGTGGTTTAACTTTTACTATCACCAATGTCACTAATGGTAGTAATGAGCGTATCAATGTGGATGGCACCACCATTGTACTGACTCATGGCACAAATGGTACAACCGCGAGTAATAGCTTGAATTACAGTGTCAGTGTCATAGGTACCACGGCAACCATATCATTGACCGGCGGCACTTTATCGGCGGCAGCTACTCAGACGCTGGTGGATAACATGAGCTACCAGAATAACAGTAACTCGCCCAATACCAGTAACCGAGTGGTGACCTTAACCAGTATTCAAGATAGTGGTGGTACAGCTAATGGTGGGGATAACACTGGCTCATTAGCCATTGCTTCAACCGTCACGGTGGTGCAAAACAATGATGAGCCTACCTTAACCAGTAATGGCAGTAATCCTACTTTTACCGAAGGTGGCGCTGCGGCCAGTCTATATAGTGGTACCAGTATCAGTACCGTGGAAGCAGGCCAAACCATTAAAGGGCTGACTTTTACCATCACTAACGTGACTAATGGCAGCAGTGAGATTATCAATATTGATGGTACCGCGATTGTACTGACCCATGGCACCAGTGGCAGTACCGCGACTAATAGTCTGAATTACAGTGTGATGGTGATTGGCACAACCGCTACCGTGTCCTTGACGGGAGGCACACTGTCAACTGCAGCGACGCAAACCATGATAGACAATATGAGCTATCAAAATAACAGTAACACGCCGAATACAAGTAACCGGGTAGTGACCTTAACCAGTATTCAAGACAGTGGTGGTACCGCGAATGGTGGAGATGATACGGCTTCTGTGGCTATTGCTTCGACGGTAACGGTGGTTGGGGTTAATGATGAGCCGACTTTAACTGCCAATGCCAGTAACCCGACCTTTACTGAAGGCGGTGCAGCCGCCAGCCTATTTAGTGGTACTAGCATTAGTACGGTGGAGTCGGGGCAAAATATCACGGGCCTGAGTTTTACCATCACCAATGTCACCAATGGTAGTAATGAGCGCATCAATATCGATGGCACGACTATTGTGCTGACCCACGGCACCAATGGCAGCACTGCTGGGAATAGCCTGAATTACAGTGTAATGGTGATCGGTACCACTGCCACAGTCACCATGACCGGTGGCAATATGTCTACCGCAGCAGCACAGACTATGATCGATAACATGAGTTACCAGAACAACAGTAACTCGCCCAGCACCAGCAATCGGGTGGTGACCTTAACCAGTATTCAGGACAGTGGCGGCACCGCTAATGGCGGCGATAACACCGGTTCATTAGCCGTTGCCTCAACGGTTACTGTAGTGCAAAACAATGACGAGCCCACCTTAACCGCTAATGGTAGCAACCCGACCTTTACCGAGGGTGGCGCCGCCGCTAGTCTGTTCAGTGGCACTAATATCAGTACCGTCGAAGCAGGGCAAACCATCAAGGGCTTTACCTTTACCATTTCCAATGTAGCGAATGGTATTAATGAAGTGATCAATATTGACGGCACGGCCATCGTGCTGACCCACGGTACCAGCGGCAGTACGGCAGGGAATAGCTTGAGTTACAGTGTCAGCGTGGTGGGTACCACCGCTACTGTGTCCTTGACCGGCGGCACGATGTCCACCGCCACCACGCAAACCCTGATTGATAACATGAGTTATCAGAACAACAGCAATACCCCCAGCACCAGCAACCGGGTGGTGACCTTAACCAGTATTCAAGACAGCGGTGGTACTGCCAATGGAGGGGATGATACCGCGTCTATTTCCGTGGCGTCGACGGTAACCATCGTGGGCGTGAACGATGAGCCTACCTTAACCGCCAATGCCAGCAACCCGACCTTTACTGAAGGTGGTGCAGCCGCCAGCCTGTTTACCGGTACCAATATCAATACCGTGGAATCGGGGCAGAATATTACCGGGCTGAGCTTTACTATCACTAACGTGACTAATGGCAGTAATGAGCGGATTAATATTGATGGCACCACCATTGTGCTGACCCATGGCACCAATGGCAGCACGGCGGGCAATAGTCTGAATTACAGTGTGATGGTGATTGGCACCACCGCTACAGTGACCATGACGGGCGGTAACCTGTCAGTCGCAGCCGCTGAAACGATGATTGATAACATGAGTTATCAGAATAACAGTAACTCGCCCAGCACCAGTAACCGGGTGGTGACTTTAACCAGTATTCAGGACAGTGGTGGCACCGCCAATGGGGGGGATAACACTGGTTCATTAGCCGTTGCCTCAACGGTTACTGTAGTGC